>JBQTIY010000006.1:0-187932 GCA_052387675.1 Planctomycetota bacterium
CTGAAGTGCTCTCAAGTGTCGCGGCTGCATTACCGAAACCCTTCTTGTCACTTGGGGATCGCCATGTCGGCGGCCTCGCCTCTTCATCCGGAGACTCAAGCCCATGTCGTCCCCATCTCGTCGTAGCCAGTCAGGTTTCACGCTGGTCGAGTTGCTGATCGTCGTGATCATCCTCGGCATCCTTGCCGCGGTCGTGATCCCGCAGTTCAACACCGCGGCCGCTGAGTCCAAGGAAGCTGCTCTCGCCAGCAACTTGGCCACCATTCGTCAGGCCATCGAACTCTACAAGGTGCAGCACAATGACACCTTCCCTGATGCGAACATCGTGACCAAGCTCACGACGCAAACGGACGTGGCCGGCGCAGCCGGTACGAAGTACGGTCCGTACATTCGCAATGCCTTCCCGGCCAATCCGATCAGCGGCAGCAACGCGGTTGTGACCGGCGCCACGATTGGTTCGGCCCCGGCTGACCAGACCGGCGGCTGGCGCTATGCGACCGGCACCGGCGAGTTCCGCGCCGATGTCTCGGGTTCCGGTCCGAGCGCCAAGACCTACTGGTCGCTCTGATCGACTCTGTGACTCTCGCGCAGATCGGACACGAGCCGAACTCCGGATACGGGCTCGGCAGGGGGCTTCCCCCCTGCCGGGCTCCCTCCGTTTCCGGTTTCACTTTTCTCGAACTCATCGTGGTCATGGTGCTGCTCGCACTCATGGCGTCCATCGCGATACCGGCCGTGGGCAGCGGCTACGAGGCCCGACTCGACATCTTCGAGATCCAGGTACGGGACGCGTTTGCCAACGCGCGCGCCCTGGCGCACGCCGAGCGAGCGCCGCACGCCCTGGTCTTCGACCTGGCCACTGAACGGCTCGCGATCATTCGCGCCGACGGGCAGTTCGCCCAGCATCCGCTCACCAAGGCGAACTACCTGGTGGACTTCCTGCTGCCCGACCAGCCCAAGGGCCTGGACCTGTACGCCGCGGCCTTCGGCAAGAATGGCGTCGCAGCGATCTACGACGCCCAGGGGCGCCCGGCGGCGAGCGGCACCGTGGAATTGCGCTGCAAGAACGCCGTGCGCATGCTGCAGCTCGATGGCGTCACGGGACGGATCACTGTTCCGTAGTCCGGCGCCGGCGCCGACGCGCAGAGTGCGCGGGCCCGTACTGGAGGTGGCGGATCAAGTCACCCCCCTCTGTCGCCGAAGCGGTGTGTACACCCCTCGATGCGACTCCCATGACGAACACACACCGCCCCCTTTCCCGGCCTCCGCACTCCCTGCCCCGGCGCCTGTCGGGCTTCACGCTCGCCGAAGTTCTGCTGGTGAGCGTGCTCGGAGCGATGCTGCTCACCTCGCTGGCCGTGAGCACCTTCGGCCTCACCTCCAACCTCGATTACCTCGAGGACAAGGCCGGAGTGAACAGTGACATTGACCCCGTGCTGCGCCGCCTGACCCGCGACATTCGCGAAGGCTGGCACGTGGAAAAGCCCGCCTTCAACCGGCTCCAGATTGCCGAGCCGGACGGGGATGTCACTGAGTACGTCTTCGAAGATTCGACGCTGAAGATCATCCGGCCCAATGGAGACGAGGGCGTCGTACTCGAAGATATTCAGGACGTCGTCTTCGACGTAGCCAAGTCGACGCGCAAGCGTGAGGGCGACGTGAGCGACATCGACGGCGTCTGGCATGCCAAGAGCCTTAATGGCGTGACGCCGCTGTCTGTCTTGGTCGATTCGGACGACAGTCTCGCACTGAGCTTCGTGGCGCCGGTCGCGCCCAAGGACATCAGCGGCAGTGACGACGAGGAAGAGGTCCTCGCGGTGCAACTGTCCGTGCTGGAGCTGCCGGTGGCCTGGGTCTCCGGTGGCCCGTCGCACCAGTTCCAGGTCTCACTGCATGAGGCCTGGGCGCCGGGCAAGGGCCGCCCCTACGGCAATGCCCTGGCCTCCCTCTCAGTGCCAGGTTCGGCCCTTCCTCAGGCCGTGGCTGCGGTCGGCGGCGGTTACGTGGTCCCGAGCGTGGACGTGCCGCTGGCGCTCTCGGCAGCGCTTGACCCGGGCGTCGGCTACACGCTGGTGCTCAAGGCCCAGGGCAGCAGCAGCTTTGTCGTGGCGGCCGGCCCGCATGTGCCCACCGTGGCGGATGACGAGGTCTCGCTGCAGGCCAGCTCCGGTGCGAGCTGGGTGACCCAGGCGCTCAAGGTGCCCTTCAAGCTCAAGGGCCCCTTCGAGCTGACCTCCACCGTGCAGGAAGAGGCCATCAGCCAAGTCACGATCACGATCTACCCCAACAACCGCCCGCTGCAGCAGCGCTCGGCCTCGGTGCTGAGCCAAGTCACCTTTGATGACCCCTGGCTGGGTGTGGTGGCTGGCGAAACGGCACCCTGAGCGCGGCCACGGCTCGGGTGGGGAACCACTCTTCCGATTCACTCAAGCCAGCCGATGAAATCGCCGAAGACTGGTTTCCCATACATCTGCGCGCATCACGACGCGCCCCCCAGGATCCACATGACCAAGGCTCGCAGTTGCAGCACGACGTCCGGCTTCACGCTCGTCGAGCTCCTCATTGTGGTGATCATTCTGGGCATCCTCGCGGCCGTTGTGATCCCGCAGTTCAAGAACGCAGCGACGGAGGCCAAGGAATCGTCGCTGCGCGCCGACCTCGCCACGCTGCGCCAGGCCATCAGCCTGTACCGCGTACAGCACAACGAGACCTATCCGGGCCAGGGCGGTTGGTCTGAGTTCGTGACGCAGCTCACGGGCGGTACCAATGCCGACGGCACAGCCGGCACCAAGTACGGCCCCTATCTGCGCACGGCCTTCCCGACGAATCCGATGAGCCAGACCAGCGATGGCCTGGTGGTCACCACCATGCCCGGGTCGGCTTCCGGCAGTGAGGCCTGGATCTACAGCAAGGACACCGGCGAGATTCGCGCGAACACGGCCGGCGTGGCCCCCAGCGGTTCGAACTACTTCGACCTCTGATCAGCGCGCTCCCGGCCCTTCCTGGCTACGGGAGATCGGCTAAAGCGGGGAACCCCAGGCAGCCGATCCAACGGGCATCCCTTTCGGGAGCAGCGCGGCGGATGGACCGCCGGTCGGCCCCGCCCCTTCGATTCCCGTTCCTGAGGAGAAAGCCTTGAAGATGTCCCTGCGCCGTTCCGCTGGTTTCACGCTCGTCGAAATGATGATCGTCATCGCGATCCTGGGCATGCTCGCCGCGGTTGCCATTCCCCAGTTCCTGAGCAACAAGCAGGAAGGCAAGAGCGCCGCGATGGTCTCGAGCCTGTCGGTCCTGCGCACTGCGATTGACAGCTACTGGTCGCAGCACGACACCTTCCCCGGCCAGAAGGATGCCAAGGAGTTTGGCGAGCAGTTGCTGCAGAAGACGGACAAGGCCGGCAAGGTCGTCGCGGCGGACAAGGACGGCTACGGCCCGTACATCCGCAACGGCGTGCTGCCCACCAACCCGCTCACGGACACGAACACGGTCAAGGTCGTGGACACCATGCCGGCCAAGCCGAGCGGCACCGAGGGCTGGATCTACAGCAAGAAGACTGGCGAGATCCGCGCCAACTTCGACGGCAAGACCGCCGACGGCGTGACCTACTTCAGCCTCTGAGCGAAGAGTCTTTCCGATCAACCGGCCCCCGCCGCTGGCCTCTGCAGGCCTCGGCGGGGGTCGGCTCATTTTGGGCCCGCGGCTCGCACGTTCCGGTGCGCCTCAGAGGTTTTGGTAGGCCGGGCCCCCGCCCTGCGGCGTGACCCACTCGATGACCTGGTACGGGTCCATGATGTCGCAGGTCTTGCAGTGCACGCAGTTGCTGAAGTTGATGCGCAGCGAGCGGCCGTCCGCACCGAAGGCCGCGTCGGGCACCATCTCGTAAACCGCCGCCGGACAGAAGTGCTGGCAGGGATTGCCGTACTCCTCGCGGCACTTCACCGCGCAGTGATCCGGCGCGGCGTGCACCAGGAGATGCGCGGGCTGGTCCTCGTCGTGCTGCGTGCCGGAGAAGAACACGTTGGTCAGTTTGTCGAAGGTGAGCACGCCATCCGGCTTGAAGGGCTCGCGTGAGCGGCGTCGGTACGAGGCCAACTTGCGCATGCGCGTGTGCCCCTCCACCGCCGGGTAACAGTCGCGCACACCGCGCCCGCCCGTGATGAGCTGCAGGCCTACGTGGAAGATGGCCGCTGGCCCCACACCGTGGCTCATGGCCTGATGGAAGTTGCGGAAGCGGTACAGCTCCTCGCCGAGCCAGCTCGCGCGCAAGGCCTGCTCATAGCCAGAGAGCACAGCGCCGCTGCTGTCCTCGGCGACCAGTGCCCGCAGCGCCGTCTCGGCGGCGAGCATGCCGGACTTCATGGCCAGGTGCACGCCCTTGAGCCGCGCGGCATTGAGCGTGCCCAGCGAGTCGCCGGCCAGCAGGCAGCCGTCGACCCACGGGCGCGGCATGGACCAATAGCCGCCGGCCGGCAGGCTCTTGGCGCCGTAATGCACGCGCGTGCCGCCCTGCAGCAGCTTGCGCACGAAGGGGTGTGTCTTGAAGCGCTGGAACTCCTCGTGGAGATCGAGCTGCGCGTCTTCGGAGTCGAGATCGGCCACCAGGCCCAGCGTCAGGAGTTTGCCGCCCGTGTAGTAGATAAAGGTGCCGCCGAAGAGCGTGCGCGGCAGCGGCCAGCCCGCTGTGTGGATCACGCGGCCCACTTGGCTCTCTGCACCCGGGACCTCCCAGGTCTCCTTCACTCCGGTCTCGTAGACCTGCGGATTGCGGCCCGCAATGCCGAAGCGCTTGACGAGCCGCTTGGTGAGATGGCCGCGGCTGCCGTCGCAGAGCACGGTGACCTTGGCGCGCAGCTCTGTGCCCGCCTCAAAGTTGCTGCGCCGCTCGCCCTTGGCCGAGACGCCCTTGTCGATGGTCACGACGCCGCAGACGCGGCCATCCTCGATGAGGAGTTCCGCCGCGGGGAAACCCGGGAAGAGGTTGAGGCCGGCGGCTTCGGCGCGCTCGCCCAGCCAGCGGACCACGCTATTGAGCGAGCCCGTCACGAAGCCGCGATTGCTCATCCAGGGCGGGTGCGGCAGCGGCACGGCGCGCCCCTGCGTGAGGAAGTACATCTCGTCGCGCGTGACGGGCACAAGCGGCGCCCCTTGCTCACGCCAGTCGGGGATGAGTTCATCGAGGCCGCGCGGATCCACGACGGCGCCCGAGAGCGTGTGCGCGCCGATCGCGTCGGCCTTCTCGATCACGGCGATCATGGGCTCGTCCAGGCGGCGCCCGCCGGACTGGCCGACTCTGGCGTTGTGCTCATCGATGAGGCGCTTGAGATGCAGGGCGCCGGCGAGCCCGGCCGGCCCGCCGCCCACGAAGAGCACATCGACGTCTAGGACTTCTCGCGCGACCGCCATGCCGGGCATTCTTCTCTTAGGGCTGGGTCAGGTCGAGAGGCGGCCCGCCCACGGCTTGGTCGGCCTGGTAGGCCACGACGCGCTGCACGCTGCCGTCGGCGTTCCAGTAGACCCAGGCGCCCTGGCGCAAGTCGGCCAGCCGGCGGCCCTCTGCGCGGCGGCGCCCGGTCTCATCCCAACTGATGTCGCGCCCTTGGCGCACACCCTCCACGCGCTCGACGAGGCCGGCCTGACGGCCGCTCTGGTACCAGAGGCTCGTCCAGCCGGCCGCAATCCCCGCGCTGGTGATCGTGAGCGTCTGCGAACTGGGCCATCCCTCGGGGTGAAAGGCCGTCTCGAGGCGCCCGACCGGCTGCCCGGCATCGAGCCAGAGCCAGGTCTCCTCGGTGAGCCGGCCGTAGGCATCCCAGGCGCGCCAGCGGCCGTCGGGCTGTCCCTGCGCATAGTGGCCTTCGCCGACAATCGTGCCGGCCGCATCCCACGACTGCTCGAGGCCATCGCGAGTGGCGCCGATCGCCTGCGCTCGGCGACGCCGCGTGCCGGCCGCATCGAACTCCTCGATGAGGCTGTGCACGCCGTCGGGGTCAGGCTCGATCACGGTGACCAGCACGCCGGCCGGCGACCAGGCCTTGAGCCGGACGGGCGTTCCGTCCACGAACTCGCCTTCCACGGCCAGTGTGCCGTCGACATACCAGGCCCGGCCCGGTCCGTGCCGCAGGCCAGCGCGATACTCGCCCTCTTCTTTGATGCGCTCATCGTTCCACCAGGTGCGCACAAAACCCTGGGCATCCGCCTGCACGATGCGCGGCTTGAAGGCCACCTGCTCGGTGACGCAGCCGGGCCAGAGCGCGGCGCTCGACAGCAGCAGCAGGGCGGACAGGCGGCGAGCGCTCACGCGAGCGACTCTAGCAGGCGCCTCAGCGTTCCAGCAGCTTGAACCAGAGGAAGCCGTCGGTAGCGCGCATGCGGCCCGACGTCAGATTGCCGTCATCGAGCACTTGGTCAATCCAAGAGGCGGTGGCGTCATCGATCTCGCCATGGCCGCGATGCAGGCGCGCCCAGAGTTCGTCGGCTTCAGAGTCGCCGTCCTCATCGAGCAGGCGGCGCGGCTCGGCGAGGCCCCAGTAGCTGCTGCGCGTGGGCGACTGCAGCGAGCGCCGCAGATAAGGCCCCCGCCAGCGCTGGGCAGCCTCGAAAGGCACGAAGCTCCGGTCGGAGAGGCCGCCGTCGTAGCCCTCGCCCAGGTCAAAGACCGGCGCGGGAAAAGCCCCGGTGTCCACTGTGAACTCAGAAACGGCGTGCTCGAGCCGGTCCAGGTCATTGAGGATCGTGGCGCGCAGATCGTCCTCGCCGGCGGTCGTTGTGGCCGGCATGAGCAGACCCATGGACGCAAAGAGGCCCACCGTGGCTAGCCCAAGGCCAAGCAGGGTCCAGGGTCGCCAGCGGGGCGGCATCGAAAGCGCGTCGTAAGTGGACATCCAGGAGAAACATCGCCCTCTGGGCAGCACGACTTGAGGTCCACGGTGCCCTTTGCCGGCCTCGTCGCCGGCCCTAGCCCGGCCCCGCTAGGCCTGTTTAGAAGGCCTCAAGGCAGCCGTCGTGGAGCAGCAGGCGGCGGTTGGCCCGCCCCGCCAACTCCTGATCGTGGGTGGCCAGGATCAAGGTGTGCCCATGGCGGGCGGCCAGGTCGAAGAGCTGCCCGGCGATGACCTCGCTGGTGCGTTCATCGAGATTGCCGGTGGGTTCGTCGCAGATGAGCAGGCGCGGCCGCAGGATGAGCGCGCGCGCAATGGCGACACGCTGGCGTTCACCGCCCGAGAGCCGGCCCGGCCGGTGACCGAGGCGCTCGGCCAAGCCCAGTTCGCCGAGCAGCGAGGTGGCCGCCGCGCGCGCCGCGCGGCGCTCGGTGAGCCAGCGCAGCGGGCCGTGCGCGATCATCGCCGGCACGAGCGCGTTCTCGAGCGCCGTGAGTTCGGGCATCAAGTGATAGAACTGGAACACGAAGCCGATGTTGCGGTTGCGCACGCGCGCGCGCGCCGCGCGCGAGAGGCTGGCCGTCTCGGCGCCGTCGAGCCGCAGGCTGCCCGAGTCGGGACGATCGAGCAGCCCCAGCAAGTGGAGCAGCGTGCTCTTGCCGGCGCCCGAGCGGCCCATGATGGCCACGGACTCGCCCGCGCGCAGTTCCAGCTTGACCCCGCGCAGCACGTCGATCTGCTCGTGCCCCATGCGGAAGCGGCGCTGGAGGTCCGTGCCTTCAAGCACGAGCGCCGAACTGAGCGCGGCAACGGGCTCACTCATGGCGCAGCGCCTCCACCGGGTCCATGCGCGCGGCGCGCAGGGCCGGCACCAGGCAGATCACGATGCCGAAGAAGATCGAGGCCCCCACGATCGCCGCGTTCAGCTCAAAGTTCACCACCGTGGGGATCTCGCTGAAGGCGTAGACGTCCTTGCGGAAAATCTGGATCCCGAAGGTGTTCTCGATCCAGTCTTTGACGCCGTTGACGTTGCGCGCCACGAGCGTGCCCGCGGCCCAGCCGAACAGGCCGCCCGTCGTGGCAATGAGCGCGCCGCAAGCCGCAAAGACACCGCCTACGCCGGAGGCCGGAGCGCCCATCGCCGAAAGAATGCCGATGTCGCGGATCTTCTCCTGCACCATCATCGTGAGCATCGAGAAGCTGATCGTGCAGGTCAGCAGCACGAAGAGCGCCAGCACGAAGCCGAGAATGTTGCGCTCGTTTTCCACGGCGCCCAAGTAGATCTGGTGACGGTCGCGCCAGGTTTCAACGATGGCGGGCAGGCGTGCCGAGTCCAGCGCAGACTGGATCGTGTCGCGCAGCGTGTTGAGTTCCGTGGTCGTCTGGGCCGAGACCGCGGAGACAGCCATCTCCGAAACTTCGGTGCGCGTGGCGGCCCAGTCGCCAAAGGCCTCGCGCTCCACGAGCAGATGGCCCATGTCGAAACCGTGGTGCTTGGTGCGGAAGGCTCCCGCGATGATGAAGGTTTCGGTGGCCGAGCGCAGCGTCTCGCGCTCGAGATCCTGGCCGTCGGGCAAGGTGACCAGTGAGAGCGCCTGCCCCTTGCTCAGCCCAAGCTGCCGCAGTCTCTCCTCGCCGACCAGCACGTGCGGCAGGTCCGCGTTGCGCAGGGTCCGGTCCGCGATGCGGCTGCGCGGCAGCATGAAGGGCTGCGCCGGATCATCGACGCGGCTGAGCGGATCTTCCACGTCGGCTAGATGCGCCGCGAAGGCCGTTGTGGCCAACTCCGAGGCCGGGTCGACGCCCAGGACCACAACCTGATTCAGCGAGGCGAACTGCGTGCTGTTGATGGTGAGGTTGTTGGCGCCGTGCACTTTCACGATGGCGGGCCGGACCAGGCGTGAACACACGCCCCGCACGCCCGGCTGCGAGGCCACCAGCCTCTCGTAATCGGTGCGCGAGGCCGGCAAGCCGCCCTCGGTGCTCTGCGCCGGCATAACGATGATGTCGGCCGTCGTGCCGCGCACGAAACGCATGGATTCGGCCAGAAAGCCGTTCATCACCGACACGACCACGATGAGCGCGCCCACGCCCACAGCGATGGCTGCGATGGCGAGATAGCTCACCGCCCGGGCGAGCAGATAGCGCAGCGCCAGAAAGAGGACGTACACCCTCAGGCCTTGCCGGTCGGCCGGAGCAGCGGGAAGAGGATCACGTCGCGGATCGATTCGGCGCCGGTGAGCAGCATGGCCAAACGATCCACGCCAATGCCGATGCCGGCCGCCGGCGGCATGCCGTAGCTCAGGGCCGTGACGTAGTCGTGATCCACCTCGGAGGGCAGCTCGGGGTCGCGGCTGGCCACTTGTGCTTCGAAGCGTGCGAGTTGCTCGCGCGGATCGTTCAGCTCACTGAAGGCGTTGGCCAGTTCCATGCCGGCCACGAACAACTCGAATCGTTCCGCCACGCGCGGGTCCTCGGGCGAGACCTTGGCCAGCGGGCTCATGGCGATGGGAAACTCCGTGACGAAGGTGGGGTTGCGCAGGGTCCCTTCGACGCAGGCGCCGAAGAGTTCGTCCGCTAGCGCAGCGGCGCCGCGCCCCTGGACGGGCAGGCCGCGTTGCACGCAGGCAGCGCGCAAGGACTGCTCGTCGAAGAGATCCGCGCCGGTGTGCTCGAGGATGAGCTCGGCATACGGACGCCGAGGCCAGGGCGGTGTGAAATCAATTCGCTCGCTGCCGCGCTGCACGCAGCCCGCTGCGGCCCCCACCGCATGCTGCGCCACGAGTTCGGGCAGGAGCCGTTCGAGTTCGTTCATCCAGTCGGCGGCTCGGGCATAGGCCCAGTAGGCCTCGAGCATGGTGAACTCGGGATTGTGACGAGGCGACAGGCCCTCGTTGCGGAAGTTGCGGCCGATCTCGAAGACCCGCTCGAAGCCCCCGACCAGCAGGCGCTTGAGGTGCAGTTCCGGGGCAATGCGCAGGTAGAGGTCGAGGTCGAGCGTGTTGTGGTGCGTGACGAAGGGGCGCGCCGCCGCACCGCCGGCGATGGCGTGCAGCAGGGGCGTTTCGACTTCGAGAAAGCCGCGCCCCTGCAGAAAGCTGCGCAGGGCGCTGACCAGCCCCGAACGAGCGCGAAAGCGAGCGCCGCTCTCCGGGTTGGCCAAGAGGTCGACATAGCGCTGCCGATAACGGGTCTCGACGTCGGCCAGCCCAAACCACTCCTTGGGCGCAGCCGCCAGGCTCTTGGTCAGGAGTTCGGCCCGGCTCACGAAAATCGTGACTTCGCCCAGGCGCGTGCGCCCCAGTTCGCCCTGCACGGCCAGGTGATCGCCCAGGTCCAGCGCCTGTTGGAGGAGCGCGTAAGTCTCTTCGCCGAGCACCTTGCGCTGCAGGAAGACCTGAATCTTGCCGCCGTCGTCGCGCAGATCGAGAAAGAGGCTATTGCCGTGGTCGCGGTGTGCCGTGATGCGGCCGGCGACCGTGACCTGCACACGTGGCTCGCAATCCGGATCCGCCTCAAGCAGCCAGGCGGAGATCGGGCGGCGCCCGGTCAGCGTCATGCCCGCCGGATAGGGATCCAGGCCGGCGGCGCGGAAGCGCTCCAGTTTCGCTACGCGATCATCCGGAGCGTCCATCGCCGCGATTCTAGAGATGCCAGGGTGGCGACCGCCAGACGCGCATCGCGCGGCGTGCTGCTGCGGGGCTCCCCTTGATCCCTTGGCGTCAGCGATGGACGATACGCGGTTCCTCCGGCACTGGAATCCAAGACATGTCCTGCGCGATCACCGTCGACGGTCCCTGTCGTCGCACGCTGCGCTTCTCCATCGACCGCCAGGAGCTGGACGGCGAGGTCGAGCAGCGCCTCTCTCAGCTTGCACAGCGCGCCGCCTTCAAGGGCTTTCGCCCCGGCAAGGCCCCCAAGGACCTGGTGCGTCGCCAGCATGGCGAACGCCTGCGCAATGAGGCACGCCAGGCCGTCATCTCACGCGCCTTTCATGAGGCGGTCGGCGAGCACAAGCTGACCCCGGTCGGCGATCCGGAACTGGACCTGGACGTGCTCACCGATGACGGCCAGGGACCGTTCACTTTCGCGCTCTCGGTCGAAGTGGCTCCGGAGATCGCCCTCCAGCCGCTCGACTCGCTGCCAGTGAGCGTGGTCGTTCCGGCCGTGGACGAGGCCATGGTCGAATCCGAGTTCGAACGCCTGCGCCGTCAGGGCGGAAAGTTGGAAGAGGCCCCCGCCGGCACGGCCGTGGGCCGTGAATCGGTTCTGGGCGCGACGCTCGTCTACGTGGTGGACGGCGAAGCGCTGGCGCCGCGCGAGAACTGCGCTGTGCTGCCGGCGCACGACCTCATCGACGGGGCGCACGCTCCCGGTGCCGGCGCCGCCTTCCTCGAGCACAAGCCAGGCGACACGGTCGAGTTCGAACTCGAGCTGCCGGCTCACTTTGAGCCCGCCAGCCATGCCGGCCGGCGCGCCGCAGTGCGTGCCAGCATCACCAGTCACCGCATCTTCGTCGCGCCCGCCGCCATCGATCCGGAGCTGCTGAGCCGGGCCGGCGTCGCGGATGAGCAAGGCCTGCGCGGACGCCTGCGCGAGCAACTGGCCCAGCAGCGGGCCAGCTTCCGCGACCAGCAGATCGACCGCGCCATCGAGGACGTCTTGCTGCAGCAGCACCCACTTGAGTTGCCCGAACGGCTGCTGCAAAAGGCCACCGAGCGGCGTGTGCATGAGTTTGCGCACAAGCTGGTCGAGCAGCAGCAGATGAGTTCGGAGCAGGGCCATACGGAGGCCGAGCGCCGCCGCCAGGACATCGCCAGTGCGACGCGCCGCAGCCTGCACCTCTCCTTTCTCTTCGCGCGCATCGCGCGTGAGCAATCCCTGGGCGCGACGGCTGCCGAGGCCGAGGAGCAAGTGCGCCGGGCGGCCGAGAACGAGGGCGGCAACGCCGACGAACTCATCGCGGCTTCGCGCCGCGAAGGCTGGCTGGCCGATGTCGCCGCTCAGCTCACTGAACAGAAGACGCGCGCTTGGCTGCGTGAGCGCGCCGTCGTCACCGAATCCACGCCCCCTGCGCCCGTCGTACCCGGAGGATCCCCGTCATGAGCCCCGCCCCCCGCGCTCGCCGCACAGCCGCCGCACCGCAGGCCTACTACCCCATTCCGTACGTCATTGAGAAGACGGGCCGTGGCGAGCGGGCCTACGACATCTACAGCCGGCTGCTCGAAGACCGCATCGTCTTCATCGGCACCGCCATCGACGACCACGTGGCGAACGCCGTCGTGGCTCAGCTTTTGTTCCTCGAGACGGAGAACCGCTCGCAGGACATCAACATGTACATCAACTCGCCGGGTGGCAGCGTCACGGCGGGGCTGGCCATCTACGACGCCATGCAGCATGTGCAGTGCAAGGTGGCCACGTTTTGCATCGGCCAGGCGGCCAGCATGGGCGCGCTGTTGCTCATGGCCGGCACCAAGGGCAAGCGGCACATCCTGCCCCACAGCCGCGTGATGATTCACCAGCCTTGGGGCGGAGCCGGCGGCACAGCGGCCGACATTCGCATCCAGGCCGACGAAATTCTCAAGCTCAAGCAGGCCATCAGCCTGATCATTGCCAAGCACACCGGCCAGCCGCTCAAGAAGATCGAGAAGGACACCGACCGCGACCGCTATATGGACGGCCAGCAGGCCCTCGACTACGGCATCGTGGACGAAATCATCCATCCGACGGAGAATGTCGCGAAGGCGGGCCCTGCCCCGGCTTGAGGATCGAGTCATGAAGACCGCTGAAGGTCGCCCCTCCGACGAGCGTTGCACCTTCTGCGACAAGACGCGGCGCCAGGTCCAGAGCCTGATCGCCGGACCGCCCGGGGTCTACATCTGCAACGAGTGCGTGGATCTCTGTAACTCGATCCTCGTCGAGCGAAATCCCAAGGGGGCTGCGAGCGGAGCGGCTCAAGCCACAACCGCCGGAGCCGGCACCGTGCCAGAGTTGGATGCGGCTAGGCTGCCGCCGCCGGCAGCTATCCTGCGCCAGCTCGACGAGTACGTCGTCGGGCAGCACCAGGCCAAGAAGGTGCTGTCGGTCGCGGTGTACAGCCACTACCGCCGGCTCTTGGCGCGGCGCGGCGCCGGGCGCGGTGAGCGCGGCGTCGAAATCGACAAGAGCAACATCCTGCTCGTTGGTCCCACCGGTTCGGGCAAGACGCTTTTGGCGCGCACGCTGGCGCGCATTCTCGACGTGCCCTTCGCCATCGCCGACGCGACGACGCTTACCGAAGCCGGCTATGTCGGCGAGGACGTCGAGAACATCATTCTCAAGGTCGTGCAGTCAGCCGGCTACAACGTCGAGCGCGCGCAGCAGGGCATCATCTTCATCGACGAGATCGACAAGATCCGGCGCACGACCGGCAACGTCTCGATCACGCGCGACGTATCGGGCGAAGGCGTCCAGCAGGCGCTGCTCAAGCTGCTCGAAGGCACGGTGGCCAATGTGCCGCCGCAGGGCGGTCGCAAGCACCCCGAGCAGCAGTACATCCAGGTGGACACGCGCGACATTCTCTTCATTGCCGGCGGAACCTTCACCGGCATCGAGGAAATCGTCGCGCGCCGTGTGGGCCGCGGCTCGATCGGCTTCCGCGGGCCAGGCAAGGACGAGCCTCAGGGAACTGGCCGGCGAGCCCTCCAGGCCGAGGCCGACGCCCTCATCGCCCAGGTGAGCAATGAAGATCTGGTCGAGTACGGCCTGATCCCGGAGTTCGTCGGACGCTTGCCCGTCGTGGCGCCGCTGGCCTCGCTGGGCGTCGACGAACTCATGCGCACGCTCACCGAGCCGCGCAACGCGCTCGTGCGCCAGTACCAGGCGCTGTTCGAGCTAGACGGTTGCTTCTTGGAGTTCCGCCCGCAAGCGCTGCGCGCCATCGCCGAGAAGGCGCTGTCGCTCAAGACCGGCGTGCGCGCGGCGCGCTCGATCCTGGAAGGGCTCATGCTCGACACGGTCTTCCACTTGCCCGAGCGGGGCGCCGGCCTGCGCTACACCGTCACTGCCGAGTTTGTGGCAGGCCTTGCTCCGCTGATCGTCGAGCCGGCGGCGCCGGACGCGCAGCGCGAGTCGGCCTGATGCAGCAACATCTGCCGGCGCTGACCGACCTGGGGCTGGCGGGCTACGAAGTGCTGGCTGAACTGCCGGGCGCGCGCCGCCACACGCCGGGCATGGTGCGGCGCTGGGTGCTGCAGCGCGGTGCCCGCGACCTGCAGGCCATGACCGATCTCCCGGCTCCGCTGCGCCAGGCCCTCGCGGAGCGCTGGCGCGTGCGGCGCTGCGAACTCGACCGTGTTCACGAGAGCCGCGACGGAACGCTCGGCCTGCTCCTGCGCCTCGACGATGGGCAACTCATCGAATCGGTTTCGATCCCCGAGGGTGCCCGGCGCACGCTCTGTATCTCAAGCCAGGTGGGCTGCGCGGTGGGCTGCCGCTTCTGCGCCAGCGGGCTAGGCGGCGTGGTGCGCAACCTCTCCGTCGGAGAGATTGTGGAGCAGGTGCTTCTGGCGCGCGAACTGCGCCCGAGCGAACCGCTCACCAACTACGTCTTCATGGGCTCCGGCGAGCCCACTCACAACCTCAAGGCCGTGCTGGCGGCCATCGAGGTCATGAATCACCCCGACGGTCTGGGCATTGGTGCGCGACGCATCACCGTCTCGACCGTGGGCCACCCCGAGGCGATCAGGCGGCTGGCGGAATTGCCGATCGCGTTCAACTTGGCGCTGTCGATGCACATGCCCACCGATGCAGCCCGCGTCGAGCTCATGCCCGGACTGGGCGCTTCCGACTTGGCGGCCACGCTCGCAGCGGCTGGTCAGCGCTTCGCAGCGACGGGTCGGCGCCTCACGGTCGAAGTCGTGGTGCTCGCTGGAATCAACGACCGCCCCGAGGATGCGCGGCGCTTCGCTGAGCTGCTGGCTGGGCACTCCGCCGCGGTCAATCTCATCCCCTGGAATCCTGTGGATGGCATGGACTACCGCGCCCCGGATCAGGCGCAACTCGAGGCCCTGGCTCGCACGCTGAAGCAGGCCGGCATCGCTTGCACGATTCGTCGCCCCCGCGGGCGCGACGTCGGCGTGGCCTGCGGCCAGTTGCGGCGGCGCGCTCAGGCGGGCTGAGTCTCCGCGCTTAGCGCGAACCGCTGGGGTCGCGCAGGCGAAGCTCGCGATCTGGCTCAGGAATGAGCAGACCAGTCCCGGGCTCAAAGGGCCCGAAGCCCGCGCCACGCGCCTCCAGCAGAAAGCGCTGATCGACGCCGAGCGGCAGGTCCAGCACGCCCGAGCTCATGACGCCTGAGCGCTGGTCGCGCAGTGCCTCACGGGCATTGCCGGCACCGACGAGTTGGCCTGCCAGCGCGCGGTCGGAGGGCGGCTCACGTGGTGAGCTACGTTCCGTTGAACTGCGTTCCGTGCTGTCGGCGATGGGCGGCATGTCACCTGCGAGGTCTTTCGGCCGAACTTCGCCCGATCCGCCCCACTCCCGCCAGCCGAGTCCCAGCGCCAGCAGCAGAGCGGCGGCCGCAGCGACGCGCCGCAGCAGCGGTGCAGGAGGCAAGCTAAGGCGACGAAGGCGCCCGGGGGCCGGCGCGCGTGGCCCGCTCTCGCCCAAGCTGATGCGGGCCATGACCTCTTCGGCAAAGCCATCGAGCGCACCCTCGGGCAGCTTCTCCTCGGCCAGAATGCCGAGCCTCTCGCGCATGCCTACGAAGTCGCGGTGCTCTCGAAAGCAAGAGAGGCACTGGTGCAGATGCTCGTCCACGAGCCGGGCCTGCTGCGGAGTCAGATCGGAGCCGGCGTGCAGGGGCAGCAGGGCGCGGACGCGGCGGCAGGTGTCATGCTTGAAGAGAGGCATAAGGTGTCTCGGGTCCGAATTACTGCTCGAGGCTCACGGGTGATTTCAGGCTGTTGCGAAGCCGCTCGCTCCGGCTTTCCAGGCGCTGCCACGCATCGCGGAACTGCTTGCGCGCCACATGCAGCCTCCAGCGCACGGTGGCGTGGGCGATGCCGGTGATATCGGCGATCTGCTTGCTCGACAGACCCTCCAGATCGCGGAGGGTGATGACGGTGCGGTACTTTTCGTCCAGCGTCTCGAGGACTTGGCGCACGAGGAGCACGCGCTCCGACCGATCCTGGCGATGATCGGGGGCCTGCTCGGCACTCACATCCGCCAGCGTCTCCGCCAGGATGTCGATGTCCGCGCCACGATGCCGCTTGTTGCGGCGCAGGTGATCGATGGCCAGGTTCACCGTGATGCGGTAGAGCCAGGTGGGAAAGGACATCGAGAAATCGAAGCGGTCCAGGGCCCGCCAGACGCGCACGAAAGCCTCTTGCGCCGCATCGCGGGAGGCTTCGGCATCTCCCAAGATCTTGTAAGCCGCCCAGAAGGCGGATTGCTCGTGGCGGCGGACCAAGCTCGCAAAGGCTTCTTGGTTGCCCTGCAAGCAGGAACGGATGAGTTCATGGTCGTCGCGGACGGGCAGGTTCACAGGGGGCCTGTGGCTGAAGTAGGAATGGCGGGGGGCCGGAAGCGACATGGGCGCTCCTACGGCCCGCAGGGCCAGTTTGATGGTAGCCCTTTCCCCCCTTTAGCGGAGGGGAGCCGGGGCCGCGACGGGGGGTCCGCCCCGTACAACCTTTCCGACCGCCCGGTATTTGGCGTGGCGCCTTGCCAGGAGTTCCTGAGGGGGCAGGCTGGAGAGTTCATGGAAGTGCCGCATGAGGGCCTCCTTGAGGCGCGCGGCCATGGCCACCTTGTCCCGGTGGGCTCCCCCCGGCGGCTCCGCAATGACTTCATCGGCCACGCCGAGGCTCAGCAGCGAATCACTACCCAGCTTCAGCGAGTGGGCCGCCTCTTCCGCGCGCGCACCGTCCTTCCACAAGATCGAAGCGCAGCCCTCCGGTGAAATGACCGAGTAGTAGGCGTTTTCCAGGATGAGCAGGCGGTCGCAGACGCCGATGCCCAAGGCGCCGCCGCTGCCGCCCTCGCCGATGACCACGCTGACAACGGGCACCTTGAGGCGGAACATCTCAAAGATATTCCAGGCGATCGCGCTGGCCTGCCCGCGTTCCTCGGCCCCGATACCCGGGTAGGCGCCGGGGGTGTTGATGAGCGTCAGGATGGGCAGTCCGAGGCGCTCGGCAAGCTGCATGCAACGCAGCGCCTTGCGATAGCCCTCCGGATGGGCGCAGCCCCAGTTGCATTCGATGCGCTCCTGCGTGCTGCGGCCCTTGCGGTGCGCCACGAGCATCAGCCGGCGGCCCTCGAGCGTGGCGAAGCCGGCGAAGATGGCCTTGTCGTCGCCGTAGAGCCGATCACCATGCAGCTCGAGCGAGTCGCTGAGCATGAGTTCCAGGTAGTCGCTGCTCACCGGCCGGTCGACGTGGCGCGAAAGCTGAATGCGCTGCCAGACCGTGAGGTTCGCCTGGAGCGCGCCCAGCAGCTCATCGCGCTGGGCCTGGAGGCGGACAAGTTCAGGGTGGTCGGCAGGCGGAGACTGCCCGGCCGGGCTGAGCTTGGCGAGCAGGTCCTCGATGGCCAAGTCCAGCTCTCGGACCGGTCGTTCGAAACTCAGCGCGTTCTTGAGCCGATCTTCCTTGGCGCGTGCACGCGACATGGGCCGCGAGGATACCCGCCGAGCCTGTGGACGGAATAGCCGGCAGTCCCGGCGATTCCTCCGCGGCCCTCGCGTGGTTACGATGTCCGCTCCCTTGGCGTCGAGTGAGACGTGCACGCAGCGCAGTCCCAACCTGGTCGCAAATCTCAGCCACCGGCCACCGAGTCGGCCTTCTGCCTGGAGATCGGACTCCGTCCGGGGCGCGTCGATGTGACCGCAGCGCGCTTGGCCGCGCAGGCTCGCGAACTCGGCCTGCCGCTCGGCGAGGGGCTGTCGACGCGCCGCGGCTACTCGCTGCGCATTGAGGGCGGCGAGACCGAAGTGCGCCGTCTCGCCGAGCAACTTCTGGTCGATCCGGTCATGAACGCGCTGCGTCTGCGGCGGCCCGAGGACGATCCGCGCGAGCCGGGCACGGCGCGCCTGGAAGTCGTGCGCCTGCCGGGCGTGATGGATCCCAGCGCGCAGAGTGTGGTCCGTGCGGCCGGCAGGCTTGGCCTGCGCGTCCGCGATGTGCGCAGTTGGCAGGCCTTCGTCCTGCCGGGCGCCGGCGCTGCGCAGAGTCTGCGGCAGTTGGGCTTGGCGCTGCTCGCCAATCCGGCCATTGAGGAGCTGCGCCTCGATCCGGTGCAGGGCATTGGGCCGGTGGAGCCTCTCGCGCCGGCCGCCTTTCGCCTGATCACTGTGCCGCTGCGCGACGCCAACCCGGCCCAGCTCGCCACGCTCAGCGCCGAGGGCTGCCTCGCTCTGGATGCGCATGAGATGGCCGCCGTGCAAGCGCACTTCCGCACCGAAGGGCGTGAGCCGACCGACATCGAACTCGAAACCATTGCGCAGACTTGGTCAGAGCACTGCAAGCACAAGACCATGACCGGACTCGTCGAGTACGAGGGCCAGGTCATCGACGGGCTGCTGCAGTCGACAATCGCGCGGGCCACGCGCGAACTGAAGCGCGAGTTTTGCCGCTCGGTCTTCGTGGACAACGCAGGCGTCGTGGACTTCGATGAATTCAATTGCCTGACCTTCAAGGTCGAAACGCACAACCATCCGTCCGCTATCGAACCCTACGGCGGAGCCGGCACGGGATTGGGCGGCGTGCTGCGCGACACACTGGGCACCGGCCTCGGCAGCCGCCCCGTCGCTTCCACGGATGTCTTTTGCGTTGGCCCGCCCACTTTCCCACACGACCGGCTGCCGCGCGGCGCACTCCATCCGCTGCGTGTGCTCAAGGGCGTCGTGGCGGGCGTGCGCGACTACGGCAATCGCATGGGCATCCCCACGGTCAATGGCGCGGTTTGCTTCGCCGACGGCTTCGTGGGCAACCCGCTGGTTTATTGCGGCAGCATCGGCCTCTTGCCGCGCGACCGCCTGAAGAAGGAAGTGCTGCCCGGCGACCTCGTGGTGGTGGCTGGCGGACGCACCGGGCGCGACGGCATTCACGGTGCCACGTTCAGCAGCCAGGAATTGCACGAGGAAAGCGAGACGGTGAGTTCGGGCGCCGTGCAAATCGGCAACGCGATCGAGGAGAAGCGGGTCATGGATGCGCTGCTCATCGCGCGCGACCGCGGCCTCTTTCGGAGCGTCACCGACTGCGGCGCCGGCGGCCTGTCTTCAGCGGTGGGCGAACTGGGCGCCGAGTGCGGCGCCCATGTGCAGCTCGACCGCGTGCCGTTGAAATACCACGGCCTCACTTATCGCGAAGTCTGGATCTCCGAAGCGCAGGAGCGCATGGTCTTCGCGGTTCCGCCGGAGCAGGAGCGAGAACTGCTCGAGGTCTTTGCCAGCGAGGACGTCGAGGCCACCGTCATCGGACGCTTCAACGACAGCGGCCGCCTCACGGCCGAGAGCCACGAGCAGCGCGTGATGGACCTCTCGATGGAGTTTTTGCACAGCGGCCTGCCGCGCCGCGTGCGGCAGGCCCAGCGACGCGAGCCCGCCGGCCGCGACCCTGCCGACCTCCCCACCGCTCGCGCCGGGGAAGCGCTGCGCGCAATTCTGTCGCTGCCCACCGTGGCCAGCAAGGAATGGATCATCCGGCAGTACGACCACGAGGTGCAGGCTGGTTCCGTGGTCAAGCCACTCACCGGCCCCGGTCGTGACGGGCCGTCGGATGCAGCCGTTGTCGCACCGGTGCTGGGCAGTCGCCGGGGCTTTGCTGTGGGCTGCGGAATCAACCCGTCGCTCGGCACGCTCGATCCTTACCGCATGGCGCTGCATGTCATCGACGAGGCGCTGCGCAATGTCGTCGCGGTCGGTGGCGATCCGGATCAGGCCTCGATCCTGGACAACTTCTCGTGGGGCAATTGTGAGCGGCCCGAAAACCTGGGCGATCTCGTCGAGGCCTGCCGGGCTTGCTACGACGGTGCGATGGCTTACCGCACGCCCTTCATCTCGGGCAAAGACAGCCTGAACAACGAGTACCGCGAAGGCGCGCGCACACTCTCGATCCCGCCGACGCTGCTCATCTCGGCCCTGGCCATCGTGCCGGACGTGGCGCAGGCCTGCACCATGGATCTCAAGAGCGCTGGCAACGAGGTCTATCTCGTGGGCGTTACGGGCGGCGAACTGGGCGGCAGCCAGTTGGCAGCCTGGCAAGGCGCCACGGGACTCGAAGTGCCGCCAGTGGATCTCGCGCTCGCTCCGCGGCTCCTCGCAGCCATGCACGCGGCCATTCGCCGTGGCATCGTGGCCTCCTGCCACGATCTGTCGGAAGGCGGCCTCGCCGTGGCCGCAGCGGAGATGGCCTTCGCCGGGCGGATCGGACTGTCACTCGACCTGGAGGCGATGCCTGCACGGGGTCGCCTGGACTCCGGGCGCAAGCTCTTCGCCGAGTCGGCCTCGCGCTTCCTGGTCGAGATCCGGCCCGAGCACCGGGCCGAATGGCAGCAACTGCTGGCCGGTTTGCCGCATGCTCTCGTCGGACGCACGACCGCCGCATCGACGCTGGAGATTCGCGAGGGAGCGGTCAGTCTGCTGAACGAGCCCTTGGATGCCCTGCGCGAGGCCTTCTTGGCCCCGCTCGATTTGGATGGCCAGCATCGCAGCGCCGGCGCGGGGCCCAGGGCCAGCGCAAGTCCCGCGGGAGGCCGTTCCTGATGCGCACGGCACCTTCTGTCTTGGTGCTGCGCGCGGCCGGCACGAACTGCGAGCACGAGACGGCGCATGCCTTCGAGCGCTTCGGCGCCAGCTGTCACGTACTCCACGTCAATCGACTGCTGGAGGATCCGGATCAGCTCAAGCGCCATCAGGTCTTCGCTTTGCCCGGCGGCTTCGCCTACGGCGACGATGCCGGCGCTGGAGCCGTGCTGGCCTGTGAACTCCGCAGCCGGGCCGGCGACGCACTGCGCGCCTTCCTGAAGGACGGCGGACTGGTGCTGGGAATCTGCAATGGTTTCCAAGCGCTCGTGCGACTGGGGCTATTGCCGGGCCTAGCCGATGTCTTGGGAGAACAGGAAGTCAGCCTGGCAGACAACGACAGCCACAAGTACGAGGACCGCTGGGTGCGTCTCAGCGTGACGAGCGGCCGCTGTGTCTTCCTGGCCGGCCTCACCCGACTCGAACTCCCGCTCGCCCACGGCGAGGGCAAGATCGTGACGCGCGACCCCGCGGTCCGGCGTGCGCTGAGCACAGACGGGCGTGTCGTGCTGCGCTATGCCGATGCCTCGGGCCAGAGCACCTCCCGCTACCCCGACAACCCTAACGGCAGCGAAGACGCTATCGCCGGCCTCACGGATCGCACGGGGCGCGTGCTGGGCCTGATGCCGCATCCGGAGCGCGCGCTCTTCGGGCACCATCATCCCGAGTGGACGCGCTCAGTGGGCGGCCCGCCCGACCTCGGGCCCGGTGCACCGATCTTCGCTAACGCCTGCGACTGGGTGCGCAGCAACCGCTAGGTCGATCTCCGCACCCTCGGCTGCACGGACCGGCGGTCAGTGCATGACCGACGAGAGCGCGAACATCGGCATGATCAGACTGGCCACGATGAGCGCCACGACCGCGCCCATGATGATGGTCATGGCGGGTTCGATCACGCTCACGAAGGCCTTGATCGCCACCTCGACCTTCTTTTCGTGGTGGTAGGTGATCTTCTCGAGCACGATCGGCAGCGTGCCGGAGCGCTCGCCCAGCGAGATCATGGCTGTCTCGGGCGCCGGAATCAGGGGACTATCCATGAGACTGGCGGAAATGTCGCCGCCGTTCTCAACATCCCGACGCGAGCGATCCCAGAGCTTCTGGTACTCGATGTTCGTTGAGACCTGCGACGCCAGCTGGAGTGCTTCGAGCACGTTGAGTCCGGCATTGAGCATCACGCCCAGCACGTGGAAGGACCGTGAGATACCGACCGCCTTGATCAGGTTGCCGAAGGCCGGCAGCCGCAGGACGATCGGATCGCAGATCTCGCGGCCCTTCTTGCTGCGGATGGCGACGACCAGTCCGGCCAGGGCCACGAGGCTCACCGGCAGCAGCCAAGCTCCATGCGTGGTCAGGAAGTTGGAGAGTGCGAGGAAGAAGCGCGTCGGGCCGGGCAGACGGCTGGGATCTTTTTCGAACAGAACCGCGAACTTGGGGAACACGTTGACCAGCAGGAAGATCACCACGCACACGGCCAGAATCGCCATGAAGGCCGGATAGGCCATGGCGCTTTTGACCTTCTTGCGCGTGTTGATGTCGCGCTCCATGAAGTTCGCCACCTTGTTCAGCATCTTGCCGAGGTCGCCGGTCATTTCGCCGGCGCGCACCAGAGCCAGGGCCGCCGGGGAGAAAGCCCAGGAGTGCTGCCCCATCGCCACGGAGAGCGGCTTGCCTTCCTCGACGCTCTTGCGGATAGCGCCGACGAAGCCCACCAACTGCGGCGAGCCGGCCTGCTTCTCGAGGACTTCGAGCGCGGAGGACAGGTTCAGGCCGGTGTCGAACATGATGGCCATCTGAGTGACGATGTCGAGCACTCGCTCGGGCGGCACTTGCATGCGCTTGTAGGTCTCGTCCCACTGCGCCTTGGCCCGCTCGATGAAATTCGGCTCAGCGGCTGCCGCTGTCTCCTCGGGCTGCACGTTGTCGAAGGTGAAGCTCATGCTTGGGTCTCCGCCACGCGTGTCACTTCCTCAACGGTCGTCACTCCGGCGGCCACCTTACAGAGGCCGTCGTAGGCGAGGTCGAGGTGACCCTGCGCCTTGGCTTCCTTCTTGAGGGGCGAGAGTGACGAGTCGCTGGTGATGATGTCGCGCAGCTTGTCGTCGATGATGAACAGTTCGTAGATGCCGGCCCGGCCGGAGAAGCCCGTCTGGCCGCAGCTCTTGCAGCCCTCGCCGCGTGACAGCGCAGTGAGCGGAATGCCGCGTGCCGCGAACATGGCCTCGACGCGCGCGTCGGGGGCCACGGTCACCTTGCAGTGGCTGCAGATGCGCCGCACCAGGCGCTGGGCCAGGACGCCGTTCATGGCGGCCGCCAGCAAGTAGCTCTCGATGCCCATGTTGACGAGACGCGGAATCGCCGAGATCGCGTCATTGGTGTGCAAGGTGCTGAACACAAGGTGACCGGTCAGAGCGGCTTCGATGGCGATCTGCGCGGTCTCGCGGTCGCGAATCTCACCGATCATCATCACGTCGGGGTCCTGGCGCAGCAGTGACCGCAGGGCCGTGGCGAAGGTGAGGCCGGCACGTTCGTTGACCTGCACCTGGTTGACCATGGGCAGGTTGTATTCCGTGGGATTTTCGACCGTGCAGATGTTGGTGTCGATCGAGTTGATGCTCGCCAAGCAGCCATACAGCGTGGTCGTCTTGCCGGAGCCGGTCGGACCCGTGACGAGCATCACGCCGTTGGGGCGATTGACGAGGTCGTTGAGGCCTTCCAGGATGCGCGCGGTCAGGCCCAGGCAGGTCAGATCGCCCATCATGGCGCCACGGTCGAGAATTCGGATGACGACCTTCTCGCCGTGGTATGTCGGCAGCGTCGAGACGCGCAGGTCGATGCTGCGCCCATCGAGCATGACCTGCATGCGGCCGTCCTGAGGGACGCGGCGCTCCGCGATATCCATGCTGCTCATGATCTTCACGCGCGAGACAATGGCGGGCGTCATTCGCGCCGGCGGACGCAGCGACTCGCGCAGCATGCCGTCAATGCGGTAGCGCACCCGCAGAATGTCCTCGCCCGGCTCGACGTGGATGTCCGAGGCGCCTTCGCGAATCGCCTTGGCGATGATGAAGTTCACCAGGCGCACGACCGGCGAGAGGCCGGCGACCTCCTCAATGTTGTCAATCTCGTCGATCGCCTCTTCAACGACCTGGATGTCCTGCTCACCCACGTCCTCGATGATGTCGTCCACGGAGAAGCCAGGGCCGCCCGACTTCGTCTGGCTGAGGCCGCGCGCAATCTCCTCGGGGTGGGCCACGACCGTGCGCACTTTCAGGCCCGTCAGACGGCGCAGGGCATCCCGCGTGAAGACGTCCGTCGGATCAGTGACGGCGACGGTCAGTTCGCCGTGCACGCGATAGAGCGGCAGGACGCCATGGCTGCGCGACCAGTCCTTGTCGAGCAGCGTCGAAAGGGCCGGATCGCCCAGGCCGGGGATCAGTTTCACGAAGGGCAGGCCGCTTTGATGCGCAAGGGCCTTCAGCAGCACCTCATCATCGACGATGCCTAGGCGCACGAGTCGCTCGTCGAGGCGCTCCGTCGGTGAGAGCGGTGCGGCCCGCAGTCCGCGCTCGAGATCTTCTTCCGGAACGAGCTTGGCGCGGCGCAGCGTGTCGGGCAGAGCGCGATGGTCGATGCCGACGATACCCATTAGCCGGCCCCGCTCTTCGCAGCGGCCGCTTCCGGCTCACCGCGACGGATCTCGAAACGGCTCTCCAAGCCCGTGATGCTCAAGGCCACCGCGAAGGGTTCGGATGGATCCACGATCACGAAGGAGAGGCCGCGCGCGCGGGCCAACTCGTTGAACTCCACGAGCGACTCGAGCGCCTGACTGTCAAAGCTCATGACACGCGCCGTGTTCAAGTGCAGGCTGGTGACGCCACGCCCGATCTGCTCGGAAAGCGTGGCGCCCAGATCACCGATGGCGCCGTGTGAGAGATCTCTTCCTACTTCCACCCTCTGAATCATGTCCGCGCAGTGCTCCTCATCGATCTGCCGTCAGCAGGGCCACTTCGACCTCTCCGGCCTGCCACTCGGCAGCGCGGGCGTCAATCTCAGAGGACAACTCGAGAATGCCGTCGCCGAGCGGGTCCAGCAGCAGAGCGCGGTCGCACAGGCGCCGCGCCGCGTCGAGGTCGCCCTCGTCCAGTTCGGCGCGCGCCTCAGCTGCAACGCGGCGCGCGTGTTCGACACGGGCGAGATAGCCGTAGTTCGCCCGGAAGACCTCGCGGCCCGCATTAGCGTCGGCAAGATCCTTGGCGCCATCACCAGGAGCCGCGCCATCCTCAAGAATGCGAGGGGTGAGCAGCACGATGATCTCCGTGCGCTTGACCTCTGACTTCTCAGAGCTGAAGAGCCAGCCGATCCAGGGCAGAGTTCCCAGAATCGGGATGCGCTTGATCGTGGTGACGTCCTTGGATTCGATCAGGCCGCCGATCGCAACCGTCTGTCCGTCGCGCACCATGACATTCGTCGTGACCTCGGAGGTTGTCTCGCTGGGCAGGCCCGTTACCGGGTCGACGACGCCACCGCTGCGCTGAGGGTGAATCTCGAGCCGTACAAAGCCGTCGTTGCCGATGTAGGGCCGGAAACGGAGCTGTGTGCCGACCTCGAGGAACTCAACGGTCTGCTGGCTGATGCCGTCACTGACGGTCGTGCCACCGAAGTAGCCGAGCCGACCGCCGATGATGAGCTCGCCGCGCATCTTGTTCAGGGCCAGCACTTTCGTATTGGCCAGGACGTTCGTATCGACCGTGCTCTGCAGGGCCTCGATGAAAGCCGCTAGCTTGTCGCCCACGAAGCCCAGGCGGAGTCCATCGCTGCCGGGGCCATCGGTGAAGCCGTTCTGGCCGATCGACAGGGTGTTCTCCGGCTGCAGGAAGGGCGCGCCGGAGGTGCTCGAACCAACCGGCGGAACGCCGAGCGGCTGACCGGGGACGGCGAGTGTGCTCGCCGAGTAGGCCGAACCGGTCGCGAGCAGGCTCTCGAACTCGGCGAGTCCGCTCCCACCGAGCAGCGTGAAGTCCACGCCAAAGCGATTGGTCTCATCTAGCACGACCTCGATGATGGTGGCCTCAACCAGCACCTGGCGCGGACGCCGATCGAGTTGCAGCGCCAGATCCAGCATCCGATCAATCGACTCTTGCGTGTCGATTGCGATGAGAGTCTCCGGCATGGTTGAGGCAAGCCCACCCGCCTCGTCCCCACCTGATGGGATTCCTGCGGCAGGCGCCTCCGAGAGGACAATCCGGCCGAGCGGCGAGAGAAACTGGGTCAGGAACCGTTCGAGTTCGACGACGCTCATGTAGTTCGGACGAAAGATGTGGTGCACGAGAGGCTGGGCGATCGCGTCATAGGCAGCCTGGGGCATGACGGTGTAGACGTCTCCGTCAAAGGACCAAGCGAAGCCCAGCGGAGTCAGGATCCAGTCCAGCGCCTGATCCAGAGTGGCGTCGTAGAAGTTCGCACTCACCGGAACCTGGGTATCGACACCCGAGACGATGTTGACCTTGTTGCGCACCGAGAGGCTCTCGAGTACGGCACCCAAGGGCACGTTCTGGACGTTGAGCGTGACCAATTCAGGTCCGTCTTGGCTCGCCGCTGCGCCGGCCTGGCCGTTCACAATCGGTTGGATGGCCAGGAGCAAGGAGACGAGCAGCGTGAGGTGTCGAAGCATCGGGTGCAATCCACAAAAGGACGAACGGGCGACCTATCGGCTTAGGCCGATCGGATTCTTGAGGCTCTCTCTGCCGGCGTCAGCGCCCGGTGATGGCACCGGGGAGCGGGCGGGAAATGCCGAGCAAGGGCATCTCCACAACGGTCAGGCTGTTGGTGGGTGAGCGCAGGACCACAGCGCGTGCTCGCACTTCCGTCAGTTCCCACCCATGGATGTCATCGCCAAGCAAGCAAACGCGACCGTCGATGATTGCGACGGGGCGCACGTCGGACGGCAGGGTGAGATTCAGCTGCACTGCCGGCGCCTGCAGGTCCATGACAACACCCGTGGAAGCATTGGTTGTGGCCCAGAAACTCGTGAACGGACTGCGGGTGAGTTCTTCCTCGTCGGCCGGCAGGGGCTTGCTGAGCACGGGATTGTCGCGCACGACGATCGATGGAACGGCTTCTCCTAGAGCGGTTAGACCCTCGGGCTCGCTGGTGGCGGCGGGTGTCGCAGTGTCTGCAAGTGCGGCCACTTCGAGCGGGGCGTCCTCGTCGCCTCCCATTTGCTGGCTCAGCACACCGGCGAGCAGGAGCACGAGTCCGCCGAGCAGCAGCTGCTGCTTCCGCTGGCGCCCTGAGTTCGTCTTGGGGTTTTTGTCGGGAGTCTTCACGACTTGGGCTCCAGCATGACCGCGACTTGTAGAGTCATTCGCCGAACGTCGTTTCCCGGCTCGACGGCGATGCTCAGAATCCGAGTGACCCAGGGCAGCCGCTCCGTGGCCAGGAGAAAGCGCTGCAGGGCGAACGCATCACCGTCAACCACGAGCTCAATCGTGAGCGAAGGATGGGTGCCTTCTCGCGTCTCCGAGCGACGGTCCATGCGATAGCTGTTCAGGCCGGCCGACTGCACCGTCTGAAGCAAGGCCGTCTCAAACTCATGTTCCCCCTCGGGAGTATTGGGGCAGAGGTTCGAAGCACGCTCGGAAACACGCTGACGGACGGCCAGCATCTGAGCGTGCGCAGCCATGAGTTCGTGATGCACGGCCGCATCTCGCTCGATCTCAGCATCGAGGCCCTGGACTTGTGTCTTGGCCTCCAGAATGGAGCCGTGAATCGGGTAGAGCACTCCACTCGATGCGAGCAGGAGGCCAACGGCCACTAGAGCGACTCGTGCCGAGATCTTCATTAGTGGGTCTCCGCCTTGGCGTAGATTCTGAACCGCTCACCTTCCATGCCCACGCCAAGCAGCACCCGCTCGCTTGCTTCGACGCGAACGTCAAGAAAAGCGCCGCTAACGAGCAGGGCGTCTGCGAATCGACGAACCGCGATGCCGGTCATTCCCAGTCCGTTAAGGCGTAGTTCGAGCAGTCGGGGAGCAACGCCTACCGCCGCTGTGGCACCTCGGGCTTCCGGATTCTCGATGTCATCGATCTTGACGGTCTCGAACGAGATGGAATCGGAAGCGCGCGCAGCAATGAGGGCAAAGAGCGTGGAGAGTCTATGACCCGGCATCGCCTGCTGGATGACTCCCTCGTTAGCCTCCTCGCGGGCCAACTGGGATTGAATGACTTCCAGCTGCTGACGGTCGGCCTCAAGAACGGCCAGCCGCTGCTCCAGGGCCGTGCGACGATCCTCAAGGCCCTCGGCATGGCGGGTCCCGATGATTCCTGCGGTCAGCACCAGCGCTCCGCAGATGCCAGCCATACCGGTCGCAACTTTGCGAAGTCGCCGCTTCTCGCGCAGAACGCGCTCTTCGGGCGGCGTAAAGTCCGCGTGCACAAAACCCGCCGTAGCCAGGCCCGTCGCGGCCGCATCAGTCACGGCATATGGCGGCTTGGCAATCTGCACTCCGATCGCCGTTGAAAGAGACTCGATCGCTTCATCGGGCACGCCAACTGCAACGAGACGCTGGAAGCCCTCGCAACCCAGAAGCGATGCCGCGCGGCCGATCGTGGCCCGCAACTCGGTAGGATCCTCGAGCGTCTCAACAATCCGGCAGAAGAGGAGCTTGTCATCGACGCCAGCCAAGACCGAGTCGTGACCGCCAGATCGGTGGAGTCGCACCTGAACTCCAGTGTCCGTCCAAGCACGCCAACTGGCCAGCGCGGCCGTCTCAACACCCAGCACGTTGAGCTGAAGCTCACGGCAGGCCTGCATCAGTTCTCCCAGCCGATCGCGATTCATCGCCGCCATGATGGCCAGCGAGGATGAAACGGCACCGTCACTGCCCGTGATCGATTCGACGGTGATGCCGAGCAGCGCCTTCTCTGAGCTGAAGAGAGGGTCACCCTTGAGTCGGTCTGCGCACACTTTGCGCAGATCCTTAGCAGTGCCCGGGGGCACGACCAAGGATTCAACGAGTACGGCTCCGCCCTCAAGTCCAACAACCACTTCCCGGCCGACAAAGGGAGCAGTGGCCAGTACCTGGCGAATCGTCTTCTTGATCCCGTCCTCAACCGGCAAGGAGGCACAGAGCACGCGCCCATCGAGCCGCTGCGCAGCGCGAACCGCGTTGTCGGCGACGACGAGCCCAATGGGACTGACCTTGCTGCGCTTCACGGCGGCCTCCTTCTCGCGTCTGTCAGGAATCTAGGGGTACGGCAACTAGCTGATGCGTGGCTGTGTCACAGACGAGCAGCCGCTCATCAGCTCCCGTTCGAAGGCGGACCTGACCGCCAATCTCGAGGACTCCCTTTTCGTTAAAAGCAGCCACCGGACGAGAGCCAAATATTGCGAATTCGAGATGGACATCCTTCGGCTGGCCGGGCTCGTCGAGCCGAATGACGTAATCGCCGTGACTCAGGGGGTCGTCAATAGGGACCCCGGCTTGGTTCACGACAGCGAACCAATTGGCCGAGGCGTTGAACACCACACCAAAAGGTACGCCTTGGTGATAGGCGAGTGACTGCGCGTGATCTAAAGCGTCCTGTATCTCCAGCTGAACGGTGTCCAGCTTTCGGTCAGCCCCCACCGTTGCTGTCGGCAGCACGATGGCAGCCAACAGCGCCAGAATCAGAATGACCACCAGCAGTTCAACGACGGTGTAGCCCGGACTTCGTGACATGACTGTCAGTTCCCCTGGCAGGACGACATTGCGTCAAGCGTTGATTCGGGAACAGACTCCCCGGGAAACGCAAGTCGCGTCATTCGCTCTGCACCGGCGACCACGCTCTCTGGCCAGGTCTGAGATCCTCGACCGTGTCCGGGACGACGGACTTTTGCATCGACTTCCTCTGGCGCTGTAGACACCGTCATTCCGCGGACACACCCTCGGCCCTTGAGCTTGAGCTCATCGGCCACGGCGAAGCCCCGGATCTCGACTCGGGAGTTTTCATCTGCCTCAAAGCGAAGGTCGGGTCCGGCGATCGCAACGTCTGGGAGTTCCGTCCCAGCTAGAAGCCTGAGACCCCCATAGACAGAGACGCGAGGCCGACTCGATCCGATGAGCGGGGCGTTCGAGTCGCAGAGTCCTGCGCGGGTAAGTATTGCGCCGCGCAATACGCAGTTGTCCAGCGTCAGGTGAGCGCCCTCCTCTAAGAGCATCAGGCCAGCAAGCTCGACTCCTTGATAGGTGACGTCGCCACTTACAACCGTTAAATGCCCCGCAATGAGCGTGCCATTCTCACAGTTCAATCGAGTGCGATCGTTTTCGTCGCTATTGCCCGGGACAACGACGGCGCGGGCTCGAATACGCGCTTCATCGTCGTCGCCGGCCGCTGGGTTGTTCGCTCGGACTCTGATCTCGCGTCGATCGTGCGAAACAACCTGACGCTCGCCGCGCACGACTTCTCCATTCGGAGTCGTAGCTTCGTCATGCGTGCCTTCGGGAATCGTGCCTGGGGAGTCACCATTTCTCATTCGTTCGCGAACTCTCTGAAGTCCCGATCGACTGGCTTCTTCGACCTCACTCGCCCCCTTTGCGAACTCAAGGCTCTTTTTGGCGAGTACGGCGTGTCGTGCGTAGGTCACCGTCACCGCCGCCACAAGCGTCGACAGCACGAGAGAGGCAGCGAGCACCCAGCCACCCTCAGATGAGCGAGCGACCTGCCTGAGCGTGGGTTTTCTTGCGGTAATCATTGTGAGATCTCTTCGGTCGGAGGACTGGAACAAGATGAGGACTTAGGCATCGTGGGATGGCTCGGACATCCACCAGCTGAACACCCCCGCTTCCACGTCACCGTTCAGCACGGTGACCCGGAGTTCAGTGAGAACCTCCCCTGGAAATGTCTCGGGATCGACAACCTCCATCGGATTGTTGAGGTCGACTTTTCGTACCTCAACAACTTGGCTCCAGCCGAGGTGACTGGCCACAACGTCATAGTCAGCAGAGCGTGGAGGTGAGAATGTCACTTCGTGGAGATCGTCAAGTACTTCAACCGACGGCCCGAACTTCGGATCCGACTCACCCGGATCACTCCACGGGAGCAGAAGAGCCGCTTCGTGGACCTCCTGTGCAAGCATCAGGGCTTCGTGACCGCCGTCAGCGAAGTAGTGGTAGACCTCCGTTGACCCCCTCAACGAATCCGTTGAGCCTACAACCGTGGCACTGACGATCAGGACAGCCAGCATGAGCTCGACAAATGTCGCGCCACGCTCCGAACGACGGCCTTGAGGATGAGCAGCGCCGCTTGTCGCAGCCGCGCCGGCCGAACGGAAAGCAGATCGGTCGCACCTGACCTCCAAGGGGGAGGTGGTTGGGATTGGATAGATATTCATCGGGATCACCTCGAATGCTTTTGTGCCTGTTGCCCGGCTGCTCTGAGAATCACAGCCGTGTAGATTCAGGCAGCAACCGTGTCGTCCACGGCAGGAGGTGACTTGAACAACGGCACAGCTAGGCGACTTTGCCCCGAGCGACTGCCGCACATCGGTGCATCCTGTAGATCGACTCTAAAGCGCTCGGATTCGCCGGAGGGCAGGCCCAGGCAGTGCGCATGAGGTACGTCTTCGGACGAAATCCAGAAGACGTGCCAGATGTGAGTCGATAGGATCGTCGCTATCCAAGTTCGGAGGTTTTCCGCCTTCACTTGCTCGGGGCAATCCATTGATTTCGCGTTTAGTTAGGCCGCTGGAAGGTTGCGCGGTTCCACGCGCAGCGACGGAACCAGCTGCCTTGCGCAAGGCTGTCATTATGGCAGCCCTGCTTTTCCTGCCGCCGCAAGCCATAAGCCAGGACATCGGACCAACGCCAGCCTCTCAGCACCCAAAGACAATCACCCCAACAGTCTTCAAGCCTGCGGGTTCCGGTGGCGGTCAGTACAAGCCACCGGTCGATGGCGCCCCTCCAGGCACTAATCCTCCGCCTCCACCACAAGACGGGCCACCGACACCAAGCGGCTCTTCCGGCGGATCCGGAAATCCTGACTCTCGTCGTAGTGGCGCGACAGTCGGAGGCTCTGGTCCTGGATCGGCCGTCGGAGGCTCTGCTCGCGGCTTGAGCCATTCCGGATCGAGCACGGCTCTCGCCGCAACGGGGAGTTGGCAGGGTTGGTGGGAAACCAATAAATTTGAGTTCATTCGCCTGCGGCGCATCGAGGATCCAATAGTCGCTCAACAGGGCTCTGCGAGCGAGTCGCCAAACCAAAGGGAGATTCGACTCGCAACGGTCCGAGCGATGCTTCGAGATCGGGTTACACCTGCCTTGAAGTCGCTGACCCTCTCAGCAGATGCTTCAGTTCGAGCAGCGGCGATCGTCTCGCTCGGAAAACTGAACGACGAGTCCAGCCTCGATCTGGCAACCACGCTGCTACTTGACAGCGACTTGGAAGTAAGACGTGCGAGCCTGCTTGCGCTGGGGTTGCTAACGTCCGGCTCGAGTTCATGGCTCTTGATGAACATTGCCGACGATAGCCGCAAGGGTCGCTCACTCGTAAGCAGTCAGGGGTCCATATCGACGGAAACCCGCGGAACCGCATTGCTTTCGGCATCGCTCCGGAGCCATTCGTCAGCTGGTGCGCTCTTGACTCGAATGTTGGACGACCGGGAGGACCTTGAAGCAGAGTTGCTTGCTCTGGTCGCAGACTCAGCTGGTCTACTTGGTTCGCCCGACAGCAATCGCATACTCGTTGAGATTGCTTTCGACCGCTCTTTGCCGCAGTTCGTTCGCTCCGCCGCCACCTCCGCGTTGGGGCGAATCGGCGATCCGTCGGTCACGCCGGCGCTTGTCTCACTGTTAGACATGGAGATAGAGCCGAGGCGTGCCGCCGCGACAGCACTCGGGTACGTTGCTCACCCCACCGCAGTGCGCGAGATTAGTCGACTTGCCCGGATGGTGAACCACGACGACGACGCTCCTAGCCGGCAGTTCGCTGCGATCGCTTTAGGGAGGATTGGCGGTTCCAGTGCAAGCGAGTCCCTGATTACTGCGTTCGAACAGGCTGATGACGCGATGCGCCCATGGCTTGCGCTGGCATTAGGTATGGCAGAGCGCGGTTCAGCCGGCAGCAGTGCCCCTGAAGCCCTGATGCGGTCGCTTCCGAACGAAAGCAATCCTGAGACCATCGCCGCAATCCTGATCGGGCTGGGATTGTCACGAAGCGAGGCCAGCTTAGGCGAGATTACGCGTTACCTAGAGCATCGCAACGTCGAAGTCGCAGGAGCGGCAGCGTGCGCGCTAGGCTTCACTGGCCACCCGTCGGCTGCAAGTGAGCTTCGTCGCGTTCTTGCCACCTCAGACGACTCCCTCATGCTTCAGCAGGCTGCAATGAGTCTAGGAATCCTGGGCGATGGTCAGGCTATCCCGACTCTGATCGAACTCATCCGAACCACTAGGAGCCCATTCGTTGCGAGCTACGCAGCGCTAGGGATCGCCTTCATGGGTGACAGCAACGCCGCCGGCCCGTTGCTATCTCTCATCGAGAAGAATGGCACATCGGGCATTGCTACGACCTATGCAGTCGTTGCCATCGGTCAGCTCTTCGATAGCGATCGGCGCCCAGCTCTGTCTCGACTTGCGTCCGGCGACAATTACATGGCCCGGTCCTCGACGGTAGACGAGCTACTCGATTTGGGCTTCTAGAGTCGGCGCTCCCATTCGACTGACCGTGACACGGCTGCCCAAACGGGGGCTCGATTCGTGCCTCTTCCTGACCCCATGTGCCAGCCTGGGTCCGACAGGATTCGATCAAAAGGCCATCCGTGTCTAACCCAGATGTTGCCGGTGATTCCAACCGCGGATAGAGTGCGACCCCATGAAAGTGTTTAACTTCGTCTTGGCCACCACCGGTCCGTCGCTTACGAATCTCAAGATTCTGAGTCGGTATGCCTACTCGCTAACGCGGCACATCACGCTCAAGCGGGCCGGAAATTTTGCTCGAGTCGAGTGGGCACGCTTCATGGGCAAGGACACCGTCTCTGGCTTTCCGTACGTTCTCAAGATCGAGTCAACCAACATCTGCAATCAGAGGTGTCCTTTCTGCCTGGACCGTGACAGAAGCAAGATCGACGCCGACGGGCGTGGATTCGGGAAGATGCACCTCGACTGCTTCAAGCGAATCATCGATGTGATGGCTCCCACTGCTATGCGCCTGAACCTCTACGGTTCGGGCGAGCCAGTCCTCTACCCGGACATTTACGAAATGATTCGGTACGCGGCTGATCGGAACATCGGGGTGACGATCAGTGCCAACCTGTCGGTATTCAACAAGGACAATGCTGAGCGACTCGTTGAGTCGGGGTTGGAACATTTGATCGTTAGCTGTCACGGGGCCAGCCCCGAGACTTACGACAAGTACAATGTCGGCGGCGACTTCTGGCGCACTATCGAAAATATGAAGGCAATCTGTGACGCCAAGCGCCGGCTCGGGCGAAGGCTTCCCTTCGTTGATTGGCAGTTTCTGAGGTTCCGTCACAACCAGCACGAGATGCCTAAGGCGCGGCAGATGGCGAAGGACATCGGCGTAAACGCAATCCGGTTCATTAATCCGAACATCCCCCCAGAGCACAAAGAGGAATGGCGTCCTCGCCGAGATGACGAGGTTGCTAATTCAAATACCGGTGAGGGTGTAGTCAACGCGAGCCCCGGAGTTCACATTCGGGCTGAAGACCAAGCGGTTGCGAGGGGAGAACGAGTCGCCGCCAAGCCGCCAAAGGCTGAGGTAAACAGTTGCTCATGGCTCTATCGCTCAATCTTTTTCAACTGGGATGGCGGTGTGCTTCCCTGTTGCGATGGAACTACCCAGCCCAGTCACGATCTCGGTCACTTCACCGATCGGTCTCTTCCACATTTCACGGGCCAGACTCGCGACGAATTTGAGCGCTTCTGGAACGGAGACACCTATCGCTACCTTCGGCGCATGGCCAACTTCCGTATTCCGCGCGAAGAGATGGACAAGAAGTTCACTTGCAGTTCCTGCATCAAGCCTCATATGCCATTCGTGCTATTCGAGCGTGGATTCCAACTCAATCGAAAACTTGAGAAGCGCTTGCTTGCCACCGAGCCCGATCTGCTTGAGAAGCGCGAGGCGTGGAGGAAGACGAAGACTAGCTTGAGCAAGAGCGTGACCGGGGATCGCTAACGGATCGCCACTGAGACGGTAACCCCAATGGCCGTCTACCTACTCACCCACCCCAACGGTCGAGCGGTCAAAGCGCTTGCGGTCGAGTGCGGAGAGCATCTTCTTTCTGAGGCGTATCGAAGTCGGCGTCAGTTCGACTAGCTCGTCCTCTTCGATGTACTCAAGCGCATCTTCCAGCGAAAAGTCACGAGGGGGTGCGACTGTGAGCTTTCGGTCCGCAGAAGTTGTCCGCATGTTCGACAACTTCTTTTCGCGACACACATTGACAGCGATGTCTGCGGACTTGCAGTGCTCCCCGACAATCTGCCCCTCATAGACTCGCTCTGCTGGTCGCACAAAGAAGCCACCACGGTCTTGCAGGCCATCAAGGGCGTAAGCCGAAACGACGCCCGTCTCTGTGCTCGACATGACACCATTTGCACGGCGACCGACTTGGCCTCGAAAAGGTTCGTAGCCCCTGAGGATGTGGTGCAAGACCGCTTGGCCGCTCGTCAAGTTCATCACTTTAGTTCGCAATCCAATCAGGCCGCGAGCCGGAATCGCAAATCGCAGGCGACTCATAGACCCATCCGTATCCATGTGCTCCAAGTCGCCCTTGCGGCCGCAGACAGCCTCAATGACTCGACCAGCGACGTCCGATGGCACGTCAACCTGCAGCTCCTCCACAGGCTCGAGACGAATCTCTCCATCCCACCGATCAATAACACATGGTCGTGAGACGGCGACCTCGTAACCCTCTCGCCTCATAGTCTCCAGCAAGATTCCGAGATGAAGCACTCCGCGTCCTGAAACACGAAACGCAGACTCTCCCCCCAGTGTTTCGACCCGCAGCGCGACGTTGCTCCGTAACTCCCGGTCAAGTCGCTCTCCGAGTTGTCGGCCAGTCACGAAGCGCCCTTCGCGGCCGGCAAACGGGGAGTCGTTCACAAGAAAGTCCATCGCAATAGTGGGCTCATCGATTGGGTGGCGAAACAGCGGTTCAATCGCTGCTGGATCACAAAGGGTCTCGCCAATCTCAATGTCTGGGAATCCTTGGACCGCTACGAGATCCCCGGCAGCTACCTCCTTCGCGGGGGTTCGACCTAAATCGTCAAAGACGAACAGCCCGGTAACTCTCCCCGTACGAGCTGCCGCGTCACCGCCACAGGCCGTGAGCATCATCTGATCACGCAGCGTGCCTCGCTCAATGCGACCGATCGCAATCCTGCCCACGAAGTCGTTGTGATCCAGCGTCGTGACCTGAAGCCTGACGGGGGCAGTTGGGTCCAAGACCGGCGATTCAATTCGGTCTCTTATGGTGTCGAACAACAACGCAGTGTCGAGTTCGGTATCGCCAGGCTCGCGGCGCACCCAGCCCTCCCGTCCTGATGCGTAGAGGACGGGAAAGTCTAATTGCTCGTCAGTCGCACCAAGGTCCATGAACAGTTCAAACACTTCGTCAAGGACTTGATGAGGGCGGGCTTCTTTCCGGTCGCACTTATTGACGATGACGACAACCCTGAGATTCGCCTTCAAGGCCTTACCCAGGACGTAGCGAGTCTGTGGCATGGGACCATCGAAAGCATCGACCAGCAAGAGCGCCCCGTCTGCCATGCGGAGTACGCGCTCCACTTCGCCGCCGAAGTCAGCGTGACCGGGAGTGTCAATGATGTTGACCTTCAAGTCGCCGCGGTGAACCGCAACGTTCTTGGCCAGAACAGTGATGCCGCGCTCTCGCTCCAATGGGTTGCTATCGAGCACGCAATCAACCTGCTGCGCACCCACGCGGAATACGCCCGCATCGCGCAGCATGGCATCCACCAACGTGGTCTTGCCGTGGTCAACGTGTGCGATGATGGCAACGTTTCGCAGAATCAAGGCCGACTCCCGTTCATCGGCCAGGCCACAGCTTGGCTTTGCAGCCCGAGCCGGTCATCGCTCTCCGCCAGGCACTGCATCGACGCAAGTCTTGGCCTCGATCGGTTCGTGAAGGACTGCATCGCCAAGCGAATTCCATAAATGGCCGGGGATAGCTTCTCCGACCAGGCCTGCTCTAGATAGATGCTCTTAATAGTCTGAACAGCCTGCATGACGACGATCTCCTAGTTCCAGCCTCGTGGCTTGGCCGCTACACCCTCCCCGCCATCCGTCAGCCAGTCGCAAGGCTTGCATCCTCAGCAACGGCTGGGAACGCTCACTTCGCGAGCCGAGGGGCGTGGGGAATCCGCTGACGATATCAACGGCGCCTGCGAATGACGAGCCCACTCCGGTCCGCTCACTAGGATTTGCCTGGGCTGCCCCAGTGCCCTGGCGCCGGAAACAACGTCTGATTGCAGAGTTCTGTTTACGGACATTTAAGGCGCGAGGCGGTGCCAGCGAACAAGCGGCTGGCCGGGCACGCCTTCTGGAGGCGCACTGGCTAAGTGTGAGAGAGCCGTAGAGAGTTCCGAACTCATGGGAGTTGGCCAGGGAGTCTCTAGGAACCAGCGCGAATCCGGCCGTCGGCGCAGCGCATCCTCAAGCGCGGCGCTCGAACCAATGCGACCTCGCACAACTCGGTCCGAGTAATAAGTCACTGCGGGTCGAAAGAGCAGGTACTGGTCGGCCATAGGATCCGCAGCTGAATCGATCAGCGGGTTGCAGTCGAAGTTCGTCAGCACCACATCCCCAGGATCGGCTCGCCTTGCGATCTCACGCCCAACACGGACGTAAAGATCATCTCGCTGCGACAAGAGGACTTGAGCCGATTGATAGCCCGGCCACAACAGCACGGCAACGGCCACGGTCGCGAGTGCAGGTCGCAGCCGGCTCGCCAGCAGTCCAACAGCCAGTCCGAGTGCCGGAGGCAATGCAAATAGCCAGTAACTGTGCACGAGCAGCCCCGCTGGAAACAGGACTCCATGCACGAGGGGGGGCAGTAGCAGCAGGGCTAGCAGTCCGCGCCGACCAAGGGTCCGGCTCTCGGCTGGCTGTTCGAATTGGAGTCTCGAAGCTCTGGCTTCGGATTGGCCTACGACGCCGCACAGGACCAGCACTGCGACTGAAAGCAGCCACAGCCATCCTGGCATGAGTGCTTCGGTGGACGCATACCACTCGGCCAGCGCTTGAGGCAGGCGATCAACCTGCCCAAGGAGTACCGTCACTCCGCGGATCCCTGCGGCCCGCTCAAGCCGAACGAACGACATTCCAGGGAGTGTGAGTAACCACACCAGCCACGCCGAGAACATGGCAATGGCAAAGCCCGCCAATCCGACGGCGACTCGCCGACGGCGACGATCGACGACAAAGAGGTGTAGCGCGCAAGCCACCGGAGCATAAAGCCCATACCAATCGAAGGCTGATGCAACGACTGCACTGATCAGCACGGGGAGCATGCCGCCCCCTGCCAAGTACCGCTGATAGGCAAGCAGCACGAACATCGAAGCACAGAGCACGGGTGCGCCCTGCACATCGACGTGGGCCCCGTAGACTGAAACCATGGGTTGCGCAACAGTGGCCAGCACTGTCAACGCAGCGACCTCTAACCCCGCCTCTCGACGAACAATGACTGCTAAGACAACCAGCATGAGCAGCGTCGCCAGGCTCGGAACAAGGCGGGCCGCCATTTCGCCCTCTCCCACGAGGCGACTCATCAGAGCGATGGTCATCGCCAAGGCGGGCGGATGATGTGCGTAAACGTCAGGATGTTCCTCGTCGGGAACTCCGGCATCGAGGCGCGGAGCGCCTCGATCGGCCAGCAATCCAATGCGGTTGTAATTGCGAGCGATCTGCGCATAACGCGCGCCGTTGTGCCCAAGCCAACCTTGATCGAATGGGCCGTCGAAGGTAGCGGCCATCCCCAGCGCGGCCCACCCGAGCGCGGCCACGATGAGCAACCACCACAGGTGCGGACGACTAGCGCTGTCGGCTCTCACACGCGTCGGCAGGCCAATCGGGAGCGTCCCGCCTGCTTCTCAGTGATGGTGTTCACCCGCCTGCGCGGCACTTGCCTTGCGAGCCCCACTCCAAGGTGCATCGAGTCCGGGCAAGTGCGGCCAATCAGACTCCAGTTCGAAGTCGATCACGAGGCACTGGATATCCTCATTGCCCGGGATACGCGCCACTTTGAGGGCATCCTTCTCTGTGCAGAGCAACAGAGCCTCGCGAGCTCCTGCGCGAACGGCAGCCAAGTCTTCGGCACGAAACTCATGATGGTCTCTGAAAGCTGTGACGCCCTGCACTACGGCACCAAGTGCCTCCACGGTGGCCCGAAACCCGGCGGGCGATCCGATGCCGCAGAAGAGGTGAACACCGGTGCCCTCGAGTGCCTCGGCTGGCTGCAGCGGCCCACCCGTCACTGGCCGGACGCCGCGCGGCACATGTCGGCCCCAATACAGCTCAATCCCGAGTCGGTGGCCACGCACAGCTGCTTCTGCCGCACCTCGCTCGTCGGAGCTGAGCAACTCGCCATGCGTAAGAATCACAATCTGGGCCCGAGCAATGCCGGCTGCTGACTCGCGCAACGGACCAACCGGAATCAACATCCCGTTGCCAAACGGCGCGCGCGCATCGACCATGACGATTTCCACATCTCGGTGCAGCCGGCGATGCTGCATGCCGTCGTCAACCAGAATGAGCTCCGCGCCCTGCTGAACGGCCTGTCGGGCGCTGTTGAGTTTGTCAGGGCCGGCAAGCACCTGCACCGGCGCACAACGCTGCGCCAGCAACGCCACTTCGTCTGAGCGGCCGCTCTCATCCGCGACGCCGCCGTAACCGCGGGACACAATCATCACGGCCCGCCCACGTTCACGCGCTCGGTGCGCTAGGGCGATGATCAACGGCGTCTTCCCAGTGCCGCCCACGGTGAGGTTGCCCACCGAAATCACCGGCACGCCAACGGACTTCGGCGCCAGTAACCCCGAGTCGTACAGCGCATTGCGCGCGGCCGTGGCCACTTGGTAGACCGCGGCCAGCGGCAGCAGGACCAAGCGCAGGAGCAAGAGCGGCAGGCTGGAGTCTGAACTCAGTAAGCGTCCGGTGAGGCGTGCAATGATCATTGATCGGAGGCGGCCTTTTTGCCTGGGGCGATGGACGGAGCCGTTAACGGCGCGCGCGTTGACTTCGTCGCAGCGCCCGAGCGCTTGGTAACCCGCTTGACCGCGCCGGGCGTCGGCGAACCAGCCACGGGAGCCGGTTTCTCAGGGGCGGACTTCAGCGCCGCGACGTGTGCTGCGCCAAGTTCAACGGCCTCCTGCGACGCGGTTCGGGCAACGCCGATCGCGGGTCGCATACTAGGAGGGTTGCCGTGAGCCAATCGAGCATCCAACTCTTGAGCCAGGGCGAGATAGTCGAGCGCGCCACGACACTCCGGGTCGTACTCGAAAATGGTCTTACCGTGGCTGGGGGCCTCGGCCAACTTCACGTTGCGCCGAATCACCGTCTGCAGCAGGACATTGCTGAAGTGCTTGGAGATGTCGTCGAGCACCTGGCGCCCGAGCTTCGTGCTCGGGTCGTGCCGGCAACTCACCATGGCGGAAATGCGCAAGGCCGGATTCAGCCGGCGGCGAACGAGTTCCACGATCTCGAGCAGCTTGCCCAGCCCCTGCAGTGCAAAGAACTCGGCTTGAATCGGCACCAAGACTTCATCGCAGGCGACCAAGGCGTTCAGCGAGAGCAGCCCGAGACTCGGCGGACAGTCCACGAGCACGTAGTCCCAGCGCTGCGGATCAGTGGTCACAACCGCCTGAAGCGCGTCGCGCAGGATGGTCTCCCGCCCAACCGTGTTGACCAGTTCCAGCTCGACTCCAGCCAAATCGATGCTGGCAGGTGCCACGTCCAGGCCGGGCTGCCGGGTCGGCCGCACGATGTCCAGAAAGGCCGCCTTGCCATGCAGCAAGTCGTACAGCGAGGGCAGCTCCGAGGCCGGATCCAGATCGAAGTGGACCGTGAGATTGCTCTGCGGGTCAAGGTCGCAAACCAGCACACGGCGGCCGAGCCGCGCGAGGGCAGCCCCGAGATTGACCGTCGTGGTGGTCTTCCCCACGCCGCCCTTTTGATTGATGACTGCAATGCGTCGCATAGCGTGATCTCGCCTGGGCACCGGGCGTCGCCGGCCCCTGTTCGATAGAATCTCGCACCATGCCTGCCGGAGCCAAGGAACTTTTCGATGCCTCCGTCGACCAGGTGCGGCGCGGCCAGGTTCGGACGGCCCTCGACACGCTGCTCCAGACCCTGGCCCTGGACCCAGCCCACGCCGGCGCTCTCGATGCCGCCGCCCGCATCTGCCGGCTCCTGGGCGCTCCGGAGGATGCCCGGCTGTTCGACGCGGTGGCCAGCCACCCCCGCGACGCCCTCGCGCTCTACGACCTAGGCTATCGCCTTGTGGACCAGGACCGGCCTGTCACCGCTGCGGCGCTGCTCGAGCGCAGTCTGAGCCTAGGCGGAGACCCCGCCAACGTCCGCCGCGAACTGGCCTACGCCCGGCTTCAGGCGGCCGATTTCCGCGGCGCCTTGAGGGCCCTCGCGCCCCTTGAGCACGACGACCAACTCTCCGAAACCGAGCGTCTCGAGGTGCTGCTGACCCAGTCCGAGGCGGCCTTCTACGCCCATCAGCGTGAGCGCGCCGCCGCTTGGCTCAGCGAGGCGGAACAACTCATCCCCGACGACAGCCAGCGCGAGCGCCTCGACGCCCTGCACGCGCAAGTCGGCCGCAGCTTGCGCTGGCCCTCACTGGAGGCGATCGGGCTGCGCGAGTGGCACTTCATTCAGCACGCGGGTGTGCTCCTCAAGACCGCCGGCGGCTGGTTCGAGGATGGCTCACGCAGGGGGCGCTTCGACGTGCTCGACTTGCGGCTGGACATGGTCGCTTTCTTGGCACAGCGCCTGCTGGACCTCCTCGACAGGCTGGGCCTGCCCTTCGACGTCACCGTGCCGGCCTCTGAACTCGCAGCCCCCTTGGCGCACGGTCTGGCCCAGCGGGCCGAACGCCGCTGTGTCCCGGATCTCGAGTCTGCCTCCGGCGAGCAGGCCCTGCTCGTGGCGGCGAGTGCCGCTGAGTTGGCGCCGCTGTCAGCCGAACTGGCGCTGAATCGCCCTGAGTTGCGCGTGTTCGCACTGAGCCTGGACTGGGAGCGGGATGCCCCGGTCTGCCCGGAAGTCTGCGGAGTCCTCGCGCGCCGCGCGCTGTTGCCCTGGGAAGCGCGCTTCGCAATCAACGAAAGCGGCAATCGCATGCGCGAGGTTCCCGGCGACAGGCGCAACCCCGCCGAGATCGGCTCGGATCTGGCCCTCGCCATGGCGGCTCTGCCCGACGACGGCGGCGTCAGTCGCGAGGAGTTCGAGGCCTTCTACATGCCGCTTGCGTCAACCCTGCTGCTTGGCAATGACGGCTTGCATCCGAGCCGCAGGCGCTTCACGCACCTCTCGCCGCTGCCCACTGGCCCCGTGCTATCGTCCGGCGACGATGCGGCCGCCTTCGACGACGATGCACCTCCCGATGGCCGCTGATCCTTTCCGCAGCCTGCTTCCAGACGTCCTCGCCCTGGCCGAGCGGGTTCAGAACCCTGTCCAGTACTTGGGCGGCGAGTTCAACCTCGTGCGCAAAGACGCCCGGGCGATGACCGGGCGCATCGCACTGTGCTACCCAGACACCTATGAGGTCGGCAGCAGCCACAACGGTTTGCAGATCCTCTACCAGATCGTGAACAGCCAGCCGGATCTCGCGGCGGAGCGCTGCTTCACACCCTGGCCTGACATGGCGGACGCCCTGCGCACCGCCCGCACGCCGCTGTTCACGCTCGAGAGCCACTTGCCTGTCTCCGGCTTTGATGTCCTCGGCTTCACGCTGCAGACCGAGCTGACCTATTCGAATGTCCTCGAAACGCTGGACCTGGCCGGGCTGCCCCTGCTCGCTGCGGAACGCAACGCTTCCCACCCGGTCGTGGTCGCTGGCGGGCACGGTGCGCACTCACCCGAGACGCTCGCCGCGTTTATCGATGTTTTCCTGCCCGGCGACGGTGAAGAGATCATCGTGCCGCTGCTGCGTTTCGTGGCGGAGCGGCGCCGCGCGGGGCGAACTCGCGAGCAGCTCCTGCACGAGCTGGCAGCCAGCTTCCCCTTTGCCTACGTGCCGTCGCTCTACGATGCAGCCTTCGACCCGGGCGACGGCCCCTTCCGCGGCCTCACGCCGCGCTTCCCCGATGTTCCGCGGGTGGTCAAGGGGGCGGCCGTCTTCGACTTCTCGTCCACGCCCATGGCCACGCACCCGGTCGTGCCGCACGCCCGTTCCGTGCAGGACCGCATCTCGCTGGAGATCATGCGAGGCTGCACGCGCGGCTGCCGCTTTTGCCAAGCCGGCATGATCACCCGGCCCATGCGCTACCGCACCGTGGAGCAATTGCTGGAGGCGGCGGAAGAGACCTGGCGTGCCACGGGCTACGACTCCATCACACTCACTTCGCTGTCTTCGGGGGACTACCCCTGGATTGAGGAACTCCTGCGCGCGATGGCCGAGCGCTTCTCGCCGCGGGGCGTCTCGATCAGCCTGCCCAGCCTGCGCGTGACCGGCGAACTCGCCCGCCTGCCGGCCCTCACTGCCGGCGTACGCAAGTCGGGCATGACCTTCGCTCCCGAAGTCGCCACCGACCGCCTGCGCCGCATCATCAACAAGGACATCCGCAACGAGGACGTACTCGCCAGCGCTGCTGCCGCCTACAAGGAAGGCTGGGCGCAGATCAAGCTCTACTACATGATCGGCATTCCCGGCGAACACGAGGAGGACCTGCGCGCGATCGTGGAGTGCGCCGATGAACTCTCCAAGTTGCGGCAGCGCGTCACGGGACAAGGCCCCGCGCAGGTCAACGTCACTGTTTCCACTTTCGTGCCCAAGGCCTTCGTGCCCTTTCAGTGGGACGGCATGATGGATCGCACAACCATTGCCGCCAAACAGTCTTGGATGCGCGGACTGAACCGGAACCGGCGCGTCAAGCTGAAGTTCCACGACGCCGACCAGAGCTACCTGGAGGGCATCCTGGCGCGCGGCGATCGGCGCCTGGCGCCGGCACTCATTGAAGCGCATCGGCGCGGTGCGCGTTTCGATGCCTGGAGCGAGCACTTCCAACTCCAGCACTGGCTCGACGCCTTCGCCGCAACCGGCATCGACCCCGACGCCTATGCGCTGCGTGAGCGCGCGCGCGATGAAGCGCTGCCCTGGGATCACCTCGACGTCGGACCGAGCCGCGACTACTTGTGGGCCGAGCGCGAACGCGCGCGCGCCGAAATGACCACCGAGTACTGCGTCGGCAAGGTCTGCCATGTCTGTGGCGTGCCGCCCTCGCTCTGCTTTGCCATCAAGCGCGACATGGGCCTGCTGCCCAGCAGCAAACGGCGCATCCTCGAGCAGGCCGAGGACGGTACGACGCGTGGTCTGGCCGGCGTAACCGCTGACGCTCCGCGGCGCCTGCGCGCCGCATCGCCCGGTCCGGTGCGCCGCGCGCGCTCAGGGCCGCACGAGCGTGTCTGAGCCCAGTTCCGCGGGCCCTCTCGGGGGCCATGCGCCTCCTCGCCGCCGCCCCCCGCCGCGCGGCCGTTCGGTCTTCGCCCAGGCCCTGGGCTACTTCCCCGAAGTGCGCGGGGACTTCGTCAAGGGGCTGCTCTGCATCGTACCCGCCACGGCGCTCGAACTGCTGACGCTGCTGTGGGTCCGCGACGTTATTGACCGCATTGTGGCCTTCCGCCCCGACGGACTCAGCGACGCCGAGCTCAAGACCTGGTGGTGGGAGGAAGTCGTCATTGTGGCGCTGGCCGTGCTGGCCCTGGCGCTGATCAAGGGTGTCTTCAAGTACGGCATGCGCTGGTATGTCACGGGCGCCTCGCGTCAGTTCGAGCGCCTCTACCGGCAGGACCTCTTCAACCATCTCACGACGCTCACGCCGCATGACCTGCGCGGCGTCCGCACCGGCGACGTGATGTCCCGCTCGGTCTCCGACATTGAGGCCGTGCGCATGCTCCTCGGCCCGGCCGTCATGTACAACGCGCAAGCGCTGATCGTGCTGCCGACGGCCCTGGTGGCCATGGCGGTCATTGACCCCACGCTCACCGCCGCTCTGCTCATACCCTTTGCCGGGCTGGCGCTGGCCGTGAAGTTTGCGGCGCGCCCCACCCAGCATTGGAGCCACATCTCGCAGGAGCGCCTGGCAGACCTCTCGGTCGTGTCGCAAGAGAGCTTCTCCGGCATCCGCGTCGTCAAGGCCTTCGCTAGCGAAGCCTTCTCGGCTTCGGTCTTCCAGCGCATGGGCGCCGCCTTCCTCCAAGCCAACGTGCGCCTGGCCACGATCCGAGGCATGACCGGCGCCACGATCACCATCGTCAAGGATTTGGGACTCCTAGCGATCCTGCTTCTGGGCGGCTGGCACCTCGTGGAGGGCCGGCTCACGCTCGGTGATTTCGTCCTCTTCACGATGATGCTCAACTGGGCGCTCTGGCCGCTCATCGCGATCGGCTGGATGCTGGGCATGTATCACCGCGCGCGGGCCGGCGCCGTGCGCCTGAATGAGCTCTTTGCGCTGCAGCCCTCGGTGTCCGACTTGCCCGGGCCGCCGCCGCCAGCCATCTCGGCCGGAGCCCTGGAAGTCCGCGGCCTGAACTGGTCGTGGGAAGGCCAGCCCGCACTGCGCCAGGTGAGCTTTCGGGTGCCGGCCGGCACGACGCTGGGCATCACCGGCCGCACCGGCAGCGGCAAGAGCACGCTCGTGCAGCTCGTCTCGCGCCAGCTTGAACCGCCCGCCGGCACGGTCTTTCTCGACGGCCGCGATGTGCGCTCCTTGCCGCTCTCTTTCCTGCGCCGAGCCATGGGGGTCGTGCCGCAGGATGCCTTCCTCTTCAGCGAGAGCATCCGCAGCAATATCGCCTTCGCGCACGACGATCTGGACCTGGACACCGTGCGCGCCATGGCCGCCACGGCCCGCGTGGCCGACGACATCGAGGGCTTCCCACAAGGCTACGACCAGCTGCTCGGGGAGCGTGGGGTGACGCTGTCCGGCGGTCAGCGTCAGCGCACGGCCATCGCGCGCACGCTCGCCGCCGATCCGCCGGTGCTCATCCTCGACGACTGCCTCTCGGCAGTCGACAGCGTCACCGAGCAGGAGATCCTGCGCGGCTTGCGCGAAACCCTGCACGGCCGAACCGCCCTCATCGTGAGCCATCGCGTGGCTTCGCTCTCCTTGGCGGACCGGATCCTCGTCCTGGATGACGGCCGCGTGGCTGAAGAGGGTACGCACGACGAACTCGTGGCGCGCAACGGCCTCTATGCCGACCTCTACCAGCGCCAGAAGCTCGAAGCGGAAATCGAGGCGCTGTGAGCGACACCCGCAAGGACCATCACGACGAGGAGCAGGAGGTCGGCCGGGTCTATGACCGCCGGCTCCTGCGCCGCTTGCTGCAGTTCGCGCGGCCCCACCGCGGGGCCCTGCTCACTTCCATCGGCCTGCTCATGGCCAGCTTGGCCATCAAGCTCGTGGGACCCTGGATCGTGCAGATCGTCATCGACGGCCCCGTTACGGCCGCCACGCGACTGCACGCGGAGGGCACCGCGGGCCAGCCCGGCTTCCTGGGCCCCGAAGGCGAAGCCTTGCTCGTGCAGGTCACGACCTGGGGCCTGATCTTCCTGCTCGTCTCGGTGGTCGGTGCCGCGCTGCTGCTGCTGCGCGAGTGGCTGATGAACCGCACCGGCCAGCGCATCGTCTTCGAGGTGCGCAACGAGCTGTTCGGACACCTGCTGCGGCTGCCGGTGGGCTGGTACGACCGGCACGCCGTCGGCTGGACCGTGACGCGCAGCACGAGCGATGTCGATGCGCTCTCGGAACTCTTCACGACCGGCGTGGCCACCCTGGCCTACGACGTGCTCACCATCGCCGCAATTCTCGTGGTGCTGTTCTTCCTCTCGCCCACGCTCGCGCTCGTGGCGCTGCTCATGTTGCCGGCCATGATGCTGGTCTCCTTCCGTTTCCGGCTTAATGCGCGTGTGGCCTACCGCGCCACGCGCGCCTCGCTCTCACGACTCAACGCCTTTCTGCAGGAGCGCCTGGCCGGCCTGGCTGTCGTGCGCCTCTTCCGCCGCGAGGCGGCCTCTTCCCGCCGCTTCGACCAGCTCAACTCGCAGTACTACCGCGACAATATGGTCACGGTACGGCACTTTTCGCTGTTCTTCCCCACCGTCGACACGCTCTCACAGGCCGTCAAGATGGGCTGTCTGGCCTGGGGCGCCTGGCTCATCGCGCACGACCGACTCACCGTCGGCGTCTTCGTGCAATTTTGGATGTACCTGGACTTCGTCTTCGAACCGATCCGCGAACTGGCCGAGCGCTACAACGTGCTGCAAGCCGCGATGGCCGCAGCCGAGCGCATCTTCGGCATCCTCGACACTCGCCCCGAGACGGCGCCGCCGATAGCTCAACTCGCCGCGAGTGCCGGCGCGCTCGTCGACTCCGGCGCCGCCCGCTCGGCGCCGACCACCGCCCCCGCCATCGAGTTTCGGCAGGTCTCTTTTGCCTATGGCGGCGGCCCGCCAGTGCTGCACGAGGTCTCCTTCCAGGTGGCACGCGGCGAACGCGTGGCCGTGGTCGGCCACACCGGCGCCGGCAAGACCACGCTGGTGAGCCTGCTCTGCCGCTTCTACGAGACTCACCAGGGGCACATCCTCGTCGCTGGGCGCGAGGTCACCTCGATCCCCCACCACGAACTGCGCCGCAAGATCACGGCCGTGCAGCAGGATGGCTTTCTCTTCAGCGACACGATCGCCGCCAACATTCGCATGGGCGACGCGACCATGTCGCAGGCACGCATCGTGGCCATGGCCGAGGCAGTGCACGCTCAGGGTTTCATCGAGCGCCTCCCGCAGGGCTATGAGACGCGCCTCCAGGAACGCGGCGCCAACCTCTCTTCGGGGCAGCGTCAGCTCGTGGCATTTGCGCGAGCCCTGGCTGCCAACCCAGAAATCCTGGTGCTGGACGAGGCCACCTCCTCGGTAGACAGCGAGACCGAAGCGCTCATTGAGCGCGCCACGCTGAAGCTCATGCAGGGTCGCACCTGCCTGGTCATTGCCCACCGACTCTCCACCATTGTGAATGCCGACCGCATCCTGGTCATGCACAAGGGGCGCCTGCATGAGCAGGGCACGCACACCGAGCTCATGGCGCGGCGCGGCCTGTATTGGAAGCTCTACCGGCTCCATCTCGCGGCAGGCGCGGCGAGCTGAGCCGGCGCAGCGAACTGAGCGATCTCAGCGCTCGGGGAGCACGATGCCCGGCAGGTAGCCGATCGCCTGGAGTTCCTCAAGCCGTTCGCGCGAGAGGCTGTCCAGGTCGGGAGCCAGATGCCCGTCTCGGGGACGGATCGCGCCCGCGACTTCGTGGAACGCGTCGATGACCGAGCGCAGCCGCGCTACATCCAGCAGGGAGTGAGCTGACAGGTCGCGTAGCTCAGCCGCGTCGCCGGCCAGATCGTAGAGGCGCGCGTCACCGGGCTTCAGGCCACGGCCCTGTCCCTCGAGCAGGATGTGGAGCTTCTGCGACCCGTCGCGAAGCGCCGTGAGCCAGGTCGACCGCTCGGCCGAGATGCGCGTATCGAGCTCCATGAAGACACGTGAGCGGCTCGGCGGCATGGAGCGGTCGGGACCCAGCGGCCGCGTCACCGACATGCGCGCGGGGACTTCCAGGCCGACCAAGCGCAGCGTGAAGGGCGCCACATCCACCAGACTGATCGGCCCCTCATGCACAGCCGGCTGGGCCAGTCCATGCCGCTGCGCCACCTCGGCCGGCAGGCGCACGATGAGCGGTATGCGCGTGTTGGCATCGTAGAGCGTTTCGCCGTGCCCAAAAAAGCCGTGCTCACCGAACTCCTCGCCATGGTCGCTCGTGATGATCACGATCGTGCGCTCGCTCAGCCCTGCGGACTCTAGCGCGGCCAGCACACGCCCCACGAAATCGTCGGCCATCGAGATCGTGGCGTCGTAGTAGGGCAAGTACTGCGCCACGATGTCCGCCACGGGCAGGTCTTGGCCCTCATTGAAAGCCGTGCGTCCGCGATGATCGAAGGGCGCTTCCTCTCCCTTGGGACCGAGCAGGCCGTGCCGGGCCAGCGCCGCCAGGTCCGGTGCATAGTTATGCACGATGTAGGTGTGCAGGAAGAGGAAGAAGGGCCGGCCGTCATCCTGGCGAGCCAGCCATGACTCCACGGCCGGCGTGGCGTAGCGCTGCAGCAGCGGCTGACGCACCGGCGCAAACTGCCGGCTCACCGTTTCGATGAGCTGCTGGCCGCGCAGTCCGTCGAGCGCCCAGACGGGATCATTGCTGGAGTAGCGATCAAAGCCGGCGCCAAAGCCATAGTCCGGCGCCACGTAGCCGCCGCCGGTGAAGGCCGCGGTCACATAGCCGGCGTCAGCGAGGACCTTGGTGAGCAGCGGCGAATGCTTGTCGTCGATGCGGTCGTCGATGTTCACGGCGCCGTGCAGGGCGGGAAACTGGCCCGTGAAGAGCGAGGCATGACTGGGCAGCGTGTAACTGCTGGTCGAGTAGGCCTGGGCGAAACGCAGGCCGGCTGCAGCCAGAGCATCGAGCTGCGGCGCCAGCCCCGCGGGCCCGCCGTAGGAGCCGAGCCGATCCGGACGCAGCGTGTCGAGACTGATCAGCACGACATTGGGCCGCGCATCCGGCTGAGCCGCGGTGCCTGCGCGCAGAGTCGGGTGACCGAGAATCACTAGTGGCGGATCCGGCCCCTCGCCGAGAGCGGCGATAGAGAGCACGGCCGGCTCGCCCGGCTTGGAGGCCGGCAAATTTAGGCGCAAGTCCTGCCAAGCGGGATCCTCGGCACGGCTCGGCGCCGTCACGCGGAGCTCGTGGAGCAACTGGTCGTTCCAGCGCACTCGCAGAGTCATAGCGCCGTTCAACTGCGCCGAGCGCGGCCGGACCCCCACGGCGAGGTCTAGCCGGCGCGGACGCTCATCGCTCGGCAACGTCCAGCGACGTTCACTGCCAGGCAGTGCGAGCAGCCCCTGCCGCTCATCGCGATCCAGATCGACGCGCACGTGGCCATCAGGCATTCGAGTGAGCTGCGGCACTTCGCCGCCTGCCGCCACATGCGACCCGATGGGCACGCGCCACAGCTCCACGCTCAGGATGCGCACCGCCTGCTGTTCGGCGCCGAGCGGCGGCAGCACGTAGAGCGCGAGCTGGCGCGCCTCGCGATCCACGACAAAGTCCGTGCGCAGCACGCGCGGTGCTTTCGTCGCTTCGCCCTCCAGCGAGTGCGAAGCGCGCAGCTTGCGATCGAGCATGCGGCGGGCGTCGGCAATCGGCAGTCCCTGGGCGGGATCGAGCGGCTCTCGCAACTCGACGAGACTGGCCCAGGCTTGAGGGCTCACCGGTCGCGCGTCGTCGCTGCGCAAAGTCACGCGCAGCGACAGTGACTCGCCAGGCCGCGCCTCGAGCAGGGCCAGCACGCCCTGCACTTGGCCTCGCACCAGCCGCAGCCCCTCGCTCTGAGGCTCCAGGGGCAGGAGCGAAAGGCGTTCGTCGGTCAGCGCGCCCTGCACGGAGTGCCAGCGGACGGGCGCTGCCAGTCCGGACTCCTGCCCATCAAAGCGGCTGGACAGGAGCAGCGTCTCGCGCACCACGAGCCCACCTGGGCGAGACTTGCCTGAACCGGGGCCCGCATCAGGCGGCAACTCGGCCGCCGGCACCACGGTGGCAGGCAGGTCCTTCCACAAGCGCAGCACGGCCGGAGGTGGCGCAGCGTCCCCACAGGCGACGCTGAGCGCTGCCAGCCCGAGCAGCCACGAGATTCCACGGAAGCGCATCATCGGCCCGACAGTCTGCGCCAGGGCAACAGCCAGGCCAGCAGGAGCAGCGCTGACCCGCCGCCGGCCCAGAGCGAGGCTCGGACCAAGGGCGGATCGAAGTCCAGAGTCACGGTCGACGCTTCCGGGCTCGTCAGGAGCACCGCCAGCAAGGCGTGGTTGGCCCGCAGCACCTCGCTGGCCTGCCCCGCGACGGTGGCGCGCCAGCCTTCGTGATAGCCCTCGGAGATGAGCAGCACGCCGGGAGCGCCCGCCTCGACTTGCAGTCGCAGCCGGCCAGGAGCCAGACGCTGCATCGAAACTTTGCGTGAAGCCTCTGGCGCCCCCTGCGGCCAACTCGCGACGGTGGCCGTGGCGCGCTCGTCTTCCAACAGCACCACGCGACGCGGATCGAAGTCCCCCGCTCCCAGGCGGCTCAAGCGGGCGGCGTCTTCGACCTGCAGCTCCGCGTCGAAAACAACAGTGGCGCGCGGCATGGCCTCCGCGTTCGACAGCACGCGCACGGTTCCCAACCGGCCGTGCTCCTGCCAGCCCGGTGCCGACAACTCGGCGCGGTCGGTCACGAGGACATCGACGCCCAGCAAGTCGAGCACGGGCGAAGTCAGAGCCGCGGTGGCTTGCAGGCCGCCCAGACTGGAGCCCGAGAGCAGCACGGCCGGATCCGCCACGGCGAGCAGTTCTGCGTAACGGCGCGGCACCATCGGCGCGTAAGCCTGCACGTCGGCCAGCCCGAAAAGCCCAGGCAGGTTCGGACGCAGCCAGGGCGGATCGTTGCCGAAGCGCAGCATCCGAGGAGGGAAACCGTGGGCCGGGGCGGCCGCATGCACAAGTCCGGCCAGCGCCGGCGCATTGAGCGAGCCGATGCGGTCCGGATTCGGCGTGACCGCCTCGACGGGAGCCGTGCGCAGCATGGGCCAGGCCGAGACCAAGAGTTCGAGTGCCAGAACACCCACCAGCAACTCGGGCGAGCGCCGCGCCCGCGTGGCCCAACCGGCGACGGTCGCCCGGCGCCGGGGCCGGAACATGAGGATCGCAAAGCCCGCCACGGCGAGGGCGAGCAGGCTGCTGTCCGCCGCCGTCAGCGCAGCCACGCGAAAATTCTCGGCCGGCACGAGGCCCAGCAGCGCCGGCCCGTCGACTCCCGGCTGATCGAGGTGGGCAGCCAGGTCAGCAGCCCAGTACTCGATGTCCGCGGGCCGCTCGACCGAGGGAATGGAGAGCCGGCTCACCAGGGCCAGTGCCCCAAAAAGCACGGCCAGCGCCCAGGCCGTCACGGTGACTCGCAGCCGATGCCCGCGCACCAGGTCGAGGCCGCCGGCTGCGAGGACGGCCAGTGCGAAGCTGAATACAGCCAGGAGCCGCTTGGGATTGCCGGTACGCAAAAAGGGACAGACTTGCGCCGCGAACTCGAGCAGTGCCGGCACAGTGAGCACCGCGAGCGTGACGACGGCCAGCACGGCGTACGTTCTGATGACCCACGTGCGGCCGAAGATCAAGGCCAAGCAGGCCAGGAGCAAGCCCAGCGCACCAATGCCCAGCGAGGTCTCGGCACGATTCAGCGCCGCCGGATTTTGCGCCTGCTCGAGATCGGCAAGCGCCAGCGGATGTGCCCCGGTGAGTCCGGTCGAGGCGTAGCGTTCGGGCACGAGCAAGTGCCAAAGCAGCGCGGGCTCCACTCGCTGCCCGACGATTGACTCCAGCGTGGCCTCAGTGCGCAGCGAGTCCTTGGAGAGCGTGTCCCAGGTTGGCAATAACTGCGGCAGCGCCAGGCCCACGCCCAGCGCCAGCGCCGCGAGCGCAGCCAGCAGAGTGCTGCGCCAGGGACGGTGCTGTGCAAGTGCCACGCCCGCACGCACCAGTTCCATCAGCAGCGCCAGGCTCGCCACCCAGACCGCCACCTGCGGGAAGCCGGCCAGCAACGAGAGCGCGAGAGCCAAGCTGGCGACGACGCGATGCAGTGTGCGCCCATCAATCTGACTGGCGCGCTGCAGTCCCCAAAGCAGCCAGGGCAGCCACACGAGCGCGCCGACCGCAGGAAAGGCCTGCAAGCGCGCTGTGACCCAGGCCGAGAGCGCGAAGGCCAGCGCACCCGCAAGGGCTGCACAGCGAGTGCGACCCAGCGCGGTGAGATAGAGCAGCATGCCGAGGCCGGCGGCGGCCAAGTGCAGCAGCGCCATGAGATGCAAACCGCGGAAACCCAGGGCCACGGGCAGCCACGCCGGCGGATAGAGCACGCCGTAGTGAATCTGGTGCAGGTGCGGCACGCCGAGCGCCTGGCTGTCGTCCCAGAGCGGCAGTTCGCCGCGCTCAGCCGCCGCCGCATTCACGGCCAGCCCTGGCAGCAGCAAGTGGATCACATCAGAGAGGCACCAGTTGGGATTTGGATGTGCGTCCTGCTCGGGCACACTCTGCCCCACGCGCCACTCCGGGAAATCATCCGGCGCCAGCGGCACCAGCACTTGGCCGGGGAGCCAGCCCTCCGCCAAGAGCAGCGCCACGACCAGGAGCAAGGCCAGGGCAGCGGGCCAGAGCGGCGGGCTCGCCGTTGGGCCGGGCACCTGACCAGCGGCGGCCGAACTCTTCGGAACTGCAGTCTCAGGGCTCACGAGCCGCCAAACTTATCTTCCGGCCCGGCGACGGTCCCCCTAGAATCCGCGCTCCTCGCCCCGGGCCGCGCCTGCATGGAAGATGCCGTCTACCAGGAGTTCCTCGAACTCGAACAGACGCATTGGTGGTTTCGGGGGCGCCGGGCGATCTTTGTCTCGCTGCTGGACCGCTTCGTCGGCCGGCAGGCGAACGGTCAGCGGCTGCTCATGGACTTGGGTTGCGGCGTGGGCGGCATGCTGCAGCCGCTGCAGGCCTATGGGCGGGTCATCGGCACAGACGTGACCCTCAATGGGCTGCGCCACTGCGCCGACCGCCACTTTCCGCGGCTCGTGGCCTGCAATGGCCCGGACGGCTGCTTCGCTGACGGCACTCTGGACTGCATCACCGCCTTCGATGCCCTCGAGCACATTCCGGACGATGTCGGCACGCTGCGGGAGATTCACCGCATGCTCAAGCCGGGCGGCATCCTCATCGCCTCAGGGCCGGCCTACCAGTTTCTCTACGCGCAGCAGGACCGCATCACGCACCACGTGCGCCGCTACACGCTGGGCGAACTCCAAGGCAAGGCCCAGGCGGCCGGCCTCGAAATTCTCCAGGGCAGCTACATCAACTTTCTGCTGTTCCCGCTCATCCTGCCCATCGTCCTGCTGCTCAAACTGCAGCAGGCGCTGATCAAGCCCGATGACCACCAGGCCGGCAGCAACGTCGGCATCCCGGTGCCGGGCTTCGTGCACGACGCGCTCACCGCCATCTTTGCGAGCGAGGCGCGCCTGCTGACCAAACTCAGCGCGCCGACAGGGCACTCACTCGTGATCGTGGCGCGCAAGCCGGCCTAAGCGGCCTCACTCGTCCAGATCGTCGTCGTCGTCACCGCCGACGGCCAGAGGCTGCAGCGCGAGCGGCTCTGTGCGCACGATCTCGAATTCGGTGCCGCACTCCGAACACTCGAGGATCTGCCCCTCCTCGGCATCAGGATCGAGATCGTTCTCTTCAGTGCATTCGGAGCATTCCCAACTCGCAGCCACAGACTTCTCCAGGAGATGTTGCCGCCGGCGCACGGGTTCGGTGGCGCCGGCCAGAACGGGAAGGTCACCACCAAACGGGAGCTTTGTCAACGGGCGGCCGGCGGTGCGCGGGCTCGGAGCGGCAGCGGAGGGCGTGGTAGACTCGGCGCCCTTCGTTCCGCCCCCTCCCGATCGGGCGCTTCCAACCATGCGCGTGCTCTTCCTGTACAACGAAGTCGAGAGCCTGGGCATCCAGTACCTGTCAGCCGCCCTGCGGCGCGCCGGCCACACGACCGGGCTGGTCTTCGATCCCAAACTCTTCGACTTCTTCCGCCACGAGTACAACAGTTCACTCCTGAGGCGCAGCTTCTCCTTCGAGAAGCAGGTGCTGCGGCGCATTGAGGAGTTCCGGCCGGACGTGGTGGGCTTCTCCATGCTCACGGCGAACACTGACTGGGCGCTGAACTATGCGCGCCAGATCAAGCAGCGCTGGCCGTACGTGGAGATCGTGGCAGGCGGCTACCACGCCACGGCCACGAGCCAGCCGGTGCTCGAAACCAAGCTCGTGGACTGGATCGTGCGGGGCGAGGCCGAGTTCAGCATGGTGGACCTGGTCGATAGCCTGCAAGCAGCGCTCGTCGACTCCGCCGGCCAGCCGGTTTCCGAAGACGGCGCCGACCGGGAGAGCTGGATGGCGGGCTGGGGTTCGCGGCGGGTGGATCGCCAGCGCGTGGAAGTCGGCATCCCGAATCTGGCCTGGATCGATGAACAGGGCTTCCACAGCAATCCGCTGCGGCCCTACGAGTCCGACCTGGACCTCTTGGGACGGCCCGACAAGGAACTCTTCCATGCCATGGGCGAGCCCTTCACGGTGGGCCACTTCGTGATGTGGCGCCGCGGCTGTCCCTGGGGCTGCACCTTCTGCAGCAACAACTATTACCGGCGCGAGTACTTCGGCGACCGCAAGGATTGGATGTTCACCAAGGATTTCGTGCGCAGCCAGAGCGTCGAGCACGCCCTGGCGGAACTGCGCGACATCAAGGCGCGCTGCAATCCGCGGCTCATGCGCGTGAACGATGACGACATCTGCTGCGACGAGGAATGGCTGCGCGAGATGTCCGAGCGCATGACCGACGCCGAGCGCATCCCCTTCAAGTGCTTCGTGATCCCGAACAACGTCAACGAGCGCACGATCAAGTACCTGAAGAAGATGGGCTGCCAGCAGATTCAGATGGGCGTGCAGTCGCTCAATCCTGAGATCCGCAAACTCATCGGCCGGCCCAATAGCGAGGCCCAGATCGCACGCGCCATCGATCTCATCCACCAGGCCGGCATCGGCCTCTTCGTAGATCAGATCTTCGGCCTGCCTGGTGAAACCGAGGAGGACTGCAAGTACCTCGAGCGCTTCTATGACGAACATCCGGCCGATGTCGTCTCGATCTACTGGCTCGACCTCTGGGGCGGCGTCGAGGTTCTGCAGCAGGCCGTCAACGCCGGCACGATCAGCCAGGAAGACGCCGACATGATCGCCAAGGTGGCCGAGGAGGGCTGCATCAGCACGGTGCGCCGCTACCACAACGACTTTGCCAAGCCCTATGCGGCGCGCATCGAGATCCGCAATTACTTCCACCCGGTGGTGGCACGCTTTCTCAAGCGCACCGGGCTCTGGCGCGTGCCGCACGCCGTGGGCTGGTTCCGGCTCGCACGGGCCTGGTACGGCTTCACCTTGGCTTGGAATCCCGACCGCTGGCCCAAGCCATACCAGGGCTACGACGTGAGCTGGACGCGCATTCCCCGGCTCGTGGTGCGCTACGCAGGCCTGCGCTTCAAGCACCTGCTCACCGGCCGGATGACCCTGCCGATGACGGAGTTGCCGCCGCTGCCCGGGCCGCGCCTCAAGCCATCCCGGCACACACCCAACGCAGTTCCTGCCACGGTCAGCACTGCAGCTCGCCAAGCCGACACCGCTGCCGTGGCGCGCTGATTCCGCGTCCGTCGCCAGCAGGGCGGCCCCTCAGGAACGCGGCACGGCTCCCAGCAGCCGTCGGTAGAGATCGGCCGCAGCCTGAGTGAAAGCGGCGCTGGCCTGCTCCTGTTCGGCGAGATCCGCCAGACTCAGGCTCTGCTGGCGCTGGTGCCGCGCGTTGACGTCAGCGGCGGCCCGGGCCAAGGCCTCCACGGCCTCGACACCCTGGCGCGCCTGCGCGCTGCCCTCGGTGTCCAGCCGCAGACACAGGTGCCGCCCGCCGCCCGAATCGTCCCGGGCGTAGAGTCGCAGCAAAGGCCCGGCAGGGATTTCCTCCCAGAGGAAGGCCGGCCCCCACTGGTGGAGTGGCTCGCGCTGCTCCAGAAAATGAAACCACTCGGCCTCGCTGATGCGGCAATACGCACCCGGCAGCAGCGCTGCACTGCGCGGCTCTTCGGCGGCGCCCTTCAGGAGAGCACCTCACCATCGATCAGCGCCGTGCCGGCCGCATCGGTGAAGGCGTACTGGAAGCCGCGCAGCAGTGAGCCGCCCCAGACTTCGCCGTCGCGCCGCACCACGAGAAAGGCCACGTCACCCTGGCGCTGCAGGGCCGCCTGCGCGCGCCGGACCCGAGCCAGGACTTCTGCCGCGGCCTCACGCGGAGACAGGCCGCGCCGCATCGCCTCCACGATCGAGACGCAGCCGCCGGTGCGGATGACTTCCTCGCCGACGCCGGTGGAGACCGCCGCGCCCACGAGGTCGTCGCAGTAGCTGCCGGCGCCGATGATGGGCGAATCCCCCACGCGGCCCGGCAGCTTGAAGGCCAGGCCGCTGGTCGTCACGGCGGTGGCGAGGCGCCCGTTATCCAGTGCGATGAGCCCGATCGTGTCGTGATCTTCGCGGGGCGCGCCCTGCAGCGTCGCGCGGCGCGCCTCCTCGAAGGCGTCTGTGCCGGCGTCCCCGCCGACCGGCTGCGCGGCGCGAAAGCGCTCGTAGGCCGCGCGAGATTCGGGCGTCAGCAAATCCTGCTCCGCAAAGCCCTGCGCCCGCGCGAAGGCCAGCGCGCCCTCACCCACCATGAGCACATGGGCCGTGCGTTCCATCACGCGGCGCGCCACCGAGACGGGATGCAAGATGCGCCGCAGCGCGGCGACACCGCCACAGGCCAGTGTGTCGCCGCGCATCACGGCCGCGTCGAGTTCCACTTCGCCCGCGGCATTGGGCAGTCCGCCGTAGCCCACGCTCGAGACAGCGGGATCAGCCTCCGAGACTCTCACTCCCGCCTCGCAGGCATCTAAAGGATGCTCGGCGCCGCGCGAGAGAACGTCCCAGGCCGCAGCATTGGCGGCCTGCCCAAAGTTCCAGGTGGAGACGACAAGCCGCGCGCGCCTAGTGGGCAGGGCCACGCCTGATGCCGCCGCTTTGCAGCCCGCCAACCCACCGAGCGCAGTCACCGCCACCAGGGATTGGCCAGCCTGCGTCAGAAAGTCGCGCCGCGTTGGATTCGCGGCGGCGTCCGGGGAGGGCAGCGGACGATCATCGGACATGGTCCTGGCACTCCCCGAGAGACGAGTTGGCCGCGGCGTGACAACGCAGCAGCCCCCAAGTATGCCGAGTGGAGAACCGATCCGGGAGTGCGCACGAGAAGATCCGGGTCAGTGCGACCTCGCCAGGTCGAAGCGATCGAGGTTCATGACCTTGGACCAGGCCTTGACGAAGTCCGTGACGAACTTGTGCTGGCCGTCGTCGGAGGCATAGACCTCGGCGATGGCGCGCAACTGCGAATTCGAGCCGAAGACTAGGTCCACCGATGTGGCCGTCCACTTGGGCTGACCGCTCTGGCGATCGCGGCCGACATAGCTGTCGGTCTCGCCGGCCGCCCGCTCCCAGACCGTGCCCATGTCGAGCAGGTTGACGAAGAAGTCATTGGTCAGCGTCCCGGGGCGCTGCGTGAACACACCCTGTTGCGAGTCGCCGAAGTTCGCATTGAGCACGCGCAGGCCGCCTACCAGCACGGTCAGCTCGGGAGCGCTCAGCGTCAGAAGCTGCGCACGATCGACCAGCAACTCCGGCGCAGGCCGGTCGGAGCCGCTGCGCAGATAGTTGCGAAAGCCATCCGCCGTCGGCTCAAGCACCGCGAAGGCCTCGACGTCGGTTTGCTCCTGCGTCGCATCGGTGCGACCGGGCGCGAAAGGCACGCTCAGTTCATGACCCGCGCGCTTGGCCGCGGCCTCGACGCCCGCGCAACCGGCCAGCACGATCGTGTCGGCCAGCGAGATGCGCTTGCCGCCGGCCTGCGCGTCATTGAACTCCTGGCGCAGCCGCTCGAGGACAGCGAGGGTCTTGCCCAGTTCAGCGGGCTCATTCACTGCCCAGCCCCGCTGCGGCGCGAGGCGCACGCGCGCGCCGTTGGCGCCGCCGCGCATGTCCGAGCCGCGATAGGTGGACGCCGAGGCCCACGCCGTCGAAACGAGCTGCGAAATGGAGAGGCCCGACGCCATGATCTTGTTCTTGAGTTGAGCAATGTCCTGCTCGCCGACGAGCGGATGGTCAACGGCCGGCAGCGGGTCCTGCCAGAGCTGCTGCTCGGGGACCAGCGGGCCAAGGAAGCGCGCGCGCGGCCCCAGGTCGCGGTGCGTGAGCTTGTACCAGGCGCGTGCGAAGGCGGCGTTGAACTCGAGCGGGTTCGCGTGGAAGCGCTCGGAGATCTTCCTGTATTCCGGATCCGTGATGAGCGCGAGGTCCGTGGTGAGCATCATCGGCTGATGCAGCTTCGACGGGTCGTGGGCATCCGGAACGTTGCGCCCGGCATCGCCCTTGGGCTTCCACTGCTGCGCGCCCGCCGGGCTCCTCGTCAGCTCCCACTCGAAGCCGAACAAGTTGCGGAAGTAGCCTTGCGACCAGTCCGCCGGCGTCGTCGTCCAGGCGCCCTCAAGGCCGCTGGTGATCGTGTGCGCACCCTTGCCGGTGCCGTACGAATTCTTCCAGCCCAGACCCTGCTCTTCGACGCCGGCACCTTCCGGTTCGGCTCCGACGTGCTGGCGCGGATCCGCCGCCCCGTGCACCTTGCCGAGCGTGTGCCCGCCGGCGATCAGGGCCACGGTCTCCTCGTCGTTCATGGCCATGCGGCCGAAGGTCGTCCGAATGTCTCGGGCCGCGAGGAGCGGATCGGGCACACCGTTGGGCCCTTCCGGGTTGACATAGATCAGGCCCATCTGCGAGGCGGCGAGCGGGTTCTGGAGCGTACGGCCTTCGGCGAAGCGCTTGTCGCCGAGCCACTCGCTCTCAGGGCCCCAAAAAATGTCGCCCTGCGGCTCCCAAACGTCTTCGCGTCCGCCGGCGAATCCAAAGGTCTGAAAGCCCATCGACTCCAGCGCCACGTTGCCGGTCAGGATCAGCAGGTCGGCCCAAGAGATCTTGGCGCCGTACTTCTGCTTGATCGGCCACAGCAGACGGCGCGCCTTGTCGAGGTTGGCATTGTCGGGCCAACTGTTGAGCGGCGCGAAGCGGATCGTGCCGTCGGCCGAGCCGCCACGGCCATCGGCGACGCGGTACGTGCCGGCGCTGTGCCAGGCCAGGCGGATCATCAGCGGTCCGTAATGCCCGAAGTCAGCCGGCCACCAGTCCTGTGACGTCGTGAGCATGGTCTGGATGTCCTTGCGCAGGGCCTCCAGGTCGAGCGTCTTGAACTCCTCGGCGTAGTGAAAATCGGCGCCCATCGGATTCGCAGCGGGCGAGTTTTGGTGGAGGATCTTCAGGTTGAGCTGATTCGGCCACCAGTCGCCGTTCGACATCGCGCCCGCCGCCGTGTGCCGGTAGCTCGCGTCCGTGACCTCTTCGGCACCAAGCACTCCCAGCACCGGACACTTGCCGGCAGAGGACGCGGCGGACTCACCACCTGCCCTGCCGGGCGGTGCTGCCGTGCTGTGCGTTGCCGCCGTGCAGGCACTCAGTCCTGCCACGAGAGCCATGCTCCAGGCCAGGCTGGCGCGACGAAGACGGCGCGCGGAGCACGCAAGGACTGGGCTGCTTGCAGCCGCGAACAGCTTCTGGGGGGCGCGTTTGGACACGAGAAACCTCATGGGGCTGGAGACAGAAATGAAATCGAGTCGATCGCTAGCACGATGGCGGAATCCTATCCACAGAGCGTTTCCGTTCGGCGCCCGAAGCGCCCCGGTGCCGGTTCGATTTCCCGATCAGAGTGAACTCGGCGCCTCATTCGACCCGCGAGCGTCCAGCGGGCCGAGCCGGCGCTCAGGGCGGGGTAACGAGGACTGAATGGTGACCCCAACGGGATTTGAACCCGTGTTACCAGGATGAAAACCTGGCGTCCTAGACCAGGCTAGACGATGGGGCCACGCGCCCCGAGGGGTCGCACCGCCAGGGGCGGCGGCGGGATGATAAGGAATCCACCCTCGGCCTTTCACGCAGCCCTTTCGCGCCCGCTCAGACCTCGGCCACGAGCACCGGGCGAAAGTCGATGAAGTCGCAGGCCGTGAGCTGGTAGCGCACACCACGGCGCAAACCGCCGACGCGTGCTCGGCGCAAGAGATCGAGGGAATGCAGGTGCCCGAAAATGACGTGCTGCACTCCGGCGCGTTCGAAGCGCTCGGTGAGTTCATGGGCAGGCAGTTCACTGGCCGGATCAGTGCCCTCAGGCCGCGGCCCCACCGGCGGATAATGCACCATGACGATGCGCAGCGCGGCCGGCCGTTGGGCCGTGCCCGCTGCGGCCGCACCCGCGCCGGCGACAGCATCCAGCGCCGCCAGGGCCCTGTCGAGGCGCCCGAGTTCGCGCTGGTAGACCTTGAGCGCCGCAGCGGCCTGCGTCGCGTCGAGTTCGGCGGAGATGGCCTCACCCTGCCAGAGGATCAGGTCGTGGTAGCTGATCCCAGGGGCATCCCAAAGTCGGGTGCCGCACACCGCGACCGGCCCCACGCGCACAGCGCTCGCGTCCAGGGCCGTGAGGGATGGCGGCAACGCGGCTTCCAGCTTCTTGCGCGAGTCGGGCCACCAGTGCTCGTGATTCCCCTTCACGATGAGTTTGCGGCCCGGGCGCGCGTGCAGCCAGGCCAAGTCGGGCGCAGCGCCAGGCAAGTCCCGGGCCCAACTGATGTCACCCGGCACCAGCACGAGGTCGCCAGGGACCACGAGTTCGTCCCAGGCGGCAGCCATGCGCGCGGTGTGCCCCACCCACTGCGGACCGAAGCGGTCCATGAGCTTGTTCGCGGTTCCGAGCGACAGGTGGGGATCGGAGAGGGCGAAGACGCGCACCGCGGCGTTTCCCTACGATGGAGAGATGCTCAGTGCGCAACGCACCCTTGGCGACTATAGCGACCATGACTCCGCCGGAAGGCCAGCAAGTCGCTTGGTGTCGCTCTGCGCCGCCGCCCTGCTGGCCCTCTCGAGCTGCTCGGATCCCGTCTCACCGCCCGAGCCGTCTCGGCCAGCCGCTTGGCGCCTGGCGGAGAGCACCAGCCCCTATCTGCGTGCTCATGCCGACAACCCCGTGGCCTGGTATCCGTGGGGTGAGCAGGCCTTCGCTCGGGCGCGCGAACTCGATCGGCCGGTTTTGCTCTCGATCGGCTACAGCACCTGCCACTGGTGCCATGTCATGGAGCGCACGACCTTTCAGGACCCCGAATGCGCACGGCTGCTCAACGAGAGCTTTATCGCCATCAAGGTCGACCGCGAGGAGCGCCCGGACATCGACGCGCGCTACTTGCGGGCACTGCACCTGCTCACCGGCACGGGCGGCTGGCCAGCGAACCTTTTCCTGACGCCGGACGGCGAGCCCTTTGCGGGCGGCACCTACTTCCCGCCCCGTGCCGAAGAAGGCCAATTGGCGTTCCCCGATGTGCTCGACCGCATCCTGACAGCCTGGACTTCGGATCGGGAGGCCGTGCTCAGTACGGCCAGCCAGGTCGGCCGCGTGCTGAGCAGCGATCACTTGCCGCCGGCCACGGCCCTCGATCCCGAGCGTCTGCTGGGCGAGGCCACGACCTCGATCTTTGCCTCGCTGGACACTGAGCAGGGCGGCACGCATGGCGCGCCCAAGTTTCCGCCGTCGCTGGCGCTGCGCTTTCTGTTGCGCCGGCATGTCCGTCAGGGAGCTGACGTGTTGCCGAGCGTGGGCGTCTCGCTGGACGCCATGGCCACCGGCGGCCTACGCGACCACATCGGCGGCGGCTTTCACCGCTACACCGTGGATGCCGAGTGGCGCCTGCCGCATTTCGAGAAGATGCTCGATGACAACGCGCTGCTGCTCCTGACCTACGCCGAGGCCGGGCAGCTCGCCGGCGTCGAGCGCTGGGGCGACGAGGCTCGCGCGATCTTCGACTTCCTGCAGCGCGAACTGCGCACGGACGCCGGCCTCTATGCCTGCGCGCTCGATGCCGACAGCCGCACGCCGGAAGACCCGCAGGGCCCGGGCCAGGAGGGGCGCTTCTACACTTGGACCCGCGACGAGATCCAAACGGCGCTGGGCGCGGCCGATGCCGTGCGCTTCGGTGCGATCTACGCCTCGACGGAGGAAGCCCTCGACCTGACCGATGGCCGGCTGGTCTTGCAGCCGCGCGCGATCCTCGACAGCTTTGCGCCGCCTGGCTCGCTGGAGCGCACTTCCTTCCTGAACTGGCAGGCCCAGATGCTGTCGACGCTGCGTGCAACTCGCGCGCAGCGCCCGCGGCCGGCACGAGACGACCAGTGCAAACTGGGCAGCAACGGTCTGCTGCTCTCGGCGCTGTGCCGTGCTGGCGGACTGCTCGGCAACGAGGAGTTCCTCGCAGCGGCGCGCAACCTCGTCGCGGCGCTGCGCACAGCGCCGGGTTTCCAGCCGCAGAGCCTGCCGCATCTTTGGATCGACGGGGCCGCTGTGGGCAAGGCCACGCTCTTCGATCATGCAGCTCTGGGCCTGGGCTTGCTCGACGCCGCCGCGGCTTTGAACGAACCGGCCCTGCTCGTGGAGGCCGCCGCCGTGACGCGGCAGCTCATCGTCCGCTTCGCTCACGAGGACGGCAGCTTCTACGACACGGACGGAGAGGACGCTTTGCTCCCGGGGCGCGGGCGCGAGATCCAGGACGGGGCCGTGGCTTCTGGCTCCAGCCTCACCCTGGAACTCCTGCTACGTCTGGCGCCGCTCGACCCGAGCGGCCGGATCGGCGGCCTCGCCGAGAACGCGCTGGCCCGGCTGGGCCCGCTCAGCGAACTGGGTCCCGTGGCCTTCATCTCACTGCTGTCGGCTCTGGATCTGGCGCAGGGCCCGCTGACCGACTCGCGCCTGGATTTCCCGGCCCTGGAGGCCGCCAAACTGCCCGAGGCGGTGCTGAACCAAGTGCAGGCGCGCCTGGGCGCCGACTGAGCGACGCGATTCGGGAAGCTCGCGTAGACTCCCGCGATGCACAGCCCGCAGACCGCGTCCTTGGCTTCGACCCGCACCCCGCCACGACTGAGCCGCCCCCGGCTCCTTCGTCCCGTGCTCGCGCTGTTTTGCGCGGCGCTCTGTTCCGGCGTCGCCGCCGCTCAGTCCTGGAACCTGCCCGGGCACTTCGAGGCGGTCTCGTTGCCGGGCACTTTCAACGTGCCGGTCGGCATCACCTTCGCTCCCGACGGGCGCATCTTTCTCATCGAGAAGCCAGGCACCGTGCGCGTACTGAGCGATGCCGGCGTGCAGCAGCCGGCGGTCTTTCTGGACCTGGTGGCCGAAGTGAACAACGACTGGGACCGCGGCCTGCTCGCGCTCGCGCTACACCCCGGCTGGGTGGCCGATGGCGGCAGCAGCTCCTGGGTTTATCTGCTCTACACTGTCTCGCCCGTACCGCCCAACGACAACGGCTTCAATCAGAACCAGCAGTACTCGTTCTCGCGGCTCACGCGTTACCGCGCGATCACGTCCGGCAGCAGCGTGGTGGCCGACCTCTCCAGCCGCCAGGTGTTGCTTGGCAATCAGCTCGCCGACGGCAGCGTGCCGGACGGCATCGCCAGTCTGCACAACAGCCACAGCAATGGCTCGCTGCGCTTCGGCACTGATGGCTCGCTGCTGCTCGCCACCGGCGACGGAGCCCATTACGACTTTCAGGACAACGGCGGCTCCGATAACGCCGGCTTCGACACCTTCACGCACCCCACCACGCTCAAGAAAGGCCCCACGCCCAAGGTGCAGGACGCCGGAGCCTTCCGCAGCCAGGACCTGCGCAGCCTAGCCGGCAAAGTCTTGCGCCTCGATCCACAGACCGGCCTCGGCTATCCCAGCAATCCCTTTTACGACGGCAACGCAGCCAGCCTGCGCTCGCGCGTCTGGGCGCTGGGCCTGCGCAACCCCTTCCGCATGCAGATCCTGGCCGGCACGGGCAGCACCAATCCCACGCTTGGCCAGCCCGGCGTTATCGCGGTCGGAGATGTGGGCTGGAACGTCTGGGAGGAACTCAACATCGCCGCGCAGGGCGGCGCGAACTTCGGCTGGCCCTGCTTCGAGGGCGTGCCGACGCAGGGCAACTACCAGAACTACAACCCCGCTGATCCCGACAAGGTGGACTGCTTCTCGCCCGTGACGGGCACGCTCACGCCCCCGCGCGCCGCGTGGCACCACAGCAGCAACGCCCAACTCTTCCCGCCGGGCATTCACTTTGGAGTCAACGGCCAGCCGCAAGCCGGCTTTCGGGGCAACTGCGCCATCGGCGGGCCGCTCTACACCGGCCGTGAGTACCCGCCTGAGTATCTGGGGCGTCTCTTCTTCGCCGATTACGGCCAGGGTTGGATTCGCTGCGCGCAGTTGGATGGCGCCTTCGGAGTGCAGTCGCTGCACGACTTCGCCACGAGCGTCGGCGCCGTGGTGGACCTTGAGGCGCACCCGCTCAGCGGCGATCTCTACGCCGTCAGCTTGACGACGAGCGGCATTGTGCACATCCGCTACGGTGCGAATCTCACGCCGCTCGCCGTGGCCACCGCCAACCCGGTGCTCGGCCCGGCGCCGCTCGTGGTCAGCTTCACCGGCAGCGGCAGCAGCGATCCCGATGGCGACGCGCTGAGCTACTCCTGGGACTTCGGCGACGGTTCGCCGCTCGGCACGAGCCCGAACCCCGTGCATGTCTATGCGCAGGACGGGCTCTACACCGCCCGGCTGAGCGTCGAGGATCCCTTCGGCCTGCTTTCGATCGATGAGGTGCTGGTGGCCGTCGGCAATGGGCCGCCCACCGCCGCCATCCTCTCACCGGCCATGGCACAGACCTTTCAGAGCCCCACCACGATTCAGCTGCAGGGCGGCGGCAGCGATCCCGAAGGCCTGCCGCTGAGCTTCGCCTGGAACATCGACCTCTATCACTCCACGCACAGCCATCCGGGCAGTTTTCAGGTGAGCGGCGCGAGCGCCGCCTTTCCCATCTCCCTCAGCCCCGAGGATGCCGAGCTGCTCTATTACCGTGTGCAGCTCACCGTGACCGACGCGGGCGGCCTCACCGACAGCGCCCACGTTTGGATTTATCCGCAGGCCAATCAGCGTGATGTGGCCGGCACCGCGCTGCCCATCGCACGGATGCAAGAGCTGTCGCCGCCCAATCCCACCGGCGGCGGCAATCAGGACATCGAAGTCGTGCGCGATGCCATCTCTCCGGCTGTGGGCAGCGGCAACAGCCTGCAGCAGTACGACACCTACCACGGCGGCCAGCAAGGCACTGACGACTGGATCGGCTATGCGCTGGCCACGCCGCCCGGCCCGGAGTTCCGCTTCGTCCGCCTCGTCTTCCAAGAGGGCAAGCACTTCGTGGACGGCGGCTGGTGGGAAGACCTGCGCGTCGAAGTTCGCCAGGCCGGACTCTGGAACCAGGTGCCGCTCGTTTCGATGACACCCGCCTATCCCTTCGCGTTGGCCGCGCAGTCCTTCTTCGACGGACAGAATTACCAGAGCTACGAGCTGCTCTTCGAGCCGGTGCACGGCGACGCGATCCGGCTGCGCGGCAATCCTGGCGGCACGGCCAGCTTCGTATCGGTCGGCGAGTTGCGCGCCTTCGGCATCGAGGCCCTGGCCGAGTCTGCGCACGACGATCTCACCGACGACGGCACGATCATCGCCAAGCTGTTCAGCCTCTCGCCGCCCGTGCCGCAGGGCGGCGGCAATCCCGACCCCGAGACGATCCGCAACGGCACGCAGCCGGCCGTCGGCACGCAGAGTTACCACGCGCAGTTCGACACCTTCCACAACGGCGCGCAAGGCAACGAGGACTGGATCGGTTACGAGTTTGGTTCACCGCGCACCTTCTCGCGGGTGGTCTTCCAGGAAGGCCGCAACAATTTGGACAGCGGTGCCTTCCTGAGCCTGGGCGTGCAGGTGCGGACGGGTGCGGGGCATGGCGCGACCTGGGCGCCCGTCACGGGCCTCACGAGCAGCCCTGCCTATGACGGCCTTGACGGCGTGCACTACGAGACTTTCACGCTCGACTTCGCTCCGGTCGCCGGCCACGCCGTGCGCATCGTGGGCCCGCCGGCCGGCGGCAGCAAGTTCATCAGCGTGGGAGAGCTGCGCGTCTACACGCCCAAGCTCGCACCCGGCTGCGGTTTCCAGGCCTACGGCGAGGCCCAGGGCAGCAACACGCTCGACCTGCACTCCGAGACGCCGCCCATTCCAGGCTTCCCCGTGGAACTCCACGCGACCGGGGCCGCGCCGGGATCGCTCGGTTATCTGGCGCTCTCCCTGGGCGAGGCGCAGCTGCCGCTCGCGGGCGGCACGCTGCTCCTCGATCCGGCCAGCCTCCTGCTCATCGGCGTGTCCTACGACGCCGCCGGAGAGTTCGAACTGGGGGCCACACTGCCGGCCGATCCCAGCCTGGTGGGCGCGAGCGTCTGGCTGCAGGCCTTCGCCTTCGCGCAGCCGCTCCCCTATCCGACGCGGCTCTCCACCGGCCTCAAGATGACGCTCTGCGAACCCTAGAGACGCAGCGCACGCCGCACGCATCGCGGCGGGGTCGCGCACCGCGCGCGGAGTTGGTGGGGGCGCTGGGGTTCGAACCCAGGACTCGCGGCTTAAAAGGCCGCTACTCTACCAACTGAGTTACGCCCCCGCGGATCTTGCTGCGCGTTCAGGTGGCCGCGCTTAAGTGGCCTGGATCTCCTTGATGCGGGCCTCGACGATCTTGTCGATCTCGGCCTCCATGTCCTTGGTCAGCTTTTGGATGCCGTCCTTGGCGGCGCGCTCATCGTCTTCGGTCATGGTGCCTGCCTTGAGCGCCGTCTCGGCGGCCTTGTTCTGGTCGCGCCGGATGTTGCGCACGGTGACGCGCGCGTGCTCAGCCAAATCCTTGACGCGATGCGTCAGTTTGTCGCGCTGCTCCTGGCTCATCATGGGCACCGGCAAGCGCACGACCTTGCCGTCGCTCGAAGGCGTGATGCCGATATCGGAACGCAGGATGGCCTTCTCGATCGAGGCGCACAGCGAGGGGTCGAAGGGCTTGACCACGAGCGTGCGTGCATCGGGCACGGAGATCGCGGCGAGCTGATTGAGCGGCATCGGACTGCCGTAGGCATCCACGCGAATGTTTTCAATCAGCGCCGGCGTCGGCCGGCCGGTGCGCAGGCCGCGCAACCCGTCCTGGAAGAAGTCCACACCCTTCTTCATCTTCTCGCGCGTCTCGCGGATCATCGGGGAATCGGACATAGGGCAATCTCCAGTGGCAGGTGCAACGGAACCAGGCGCAGCGGCGATTGTCCGCGCGCGGAGGCGCGGAACCAGCCCGCTCAGGACTCGGCGTGCACTAGGGTGCCGATGTCCTCGCCGGCGACCGCGCGTTTGAGGTTGCCCGGCGTCCGCACGTCGAAGACGCGGATTGGCAGGTGGTTGTCCATGCACATGGTGATCGCCGTGAGGTCCATGACCTTCAGGCGCCGCTCGATGACCTCGGCATAGGTCAGTTTCGGCAGGCGGCGGGCGGCGGGGTTCTTCTCGGGATCGCTGTCGTAGACACCGTCCACGCGCGTGGCCTTGAGCATGACGTCGCAGCCCAGTTCCGAGGCGCGCAGCGCGGCCGTGGTGTCGGTGGTGAAGAAAGGATTGCCGGTGCCGCCGGCCAGCACGACCACGCGGCCCTTCTCCTGATGGCGGATGGCGCGCCGCCGGATGAAGGGTTCGCAGATCTGATGCGCCGCCACGGCTGACATGAGCCGAGCCGCGCAGCCGTTGCGCTCCAAGCCGTCCATGAGCGCCAGGCCATTGATCATGGTGGCCAGCATGCCCATCTGGTCGGCGGTGGCGCGGACCGTGATCGTGTCAGCCACATCCGTGCCGCGCAGGATGTTCCCGCCGCCCACCACGACGGCCAGCCGCACGCCCGAAGCCGAAACTGCGGCAATCTGCTGAGCGATGAGGTCGATCGCGCCCTTGTCCAGAGCACGCCCGCCACGCGGCCCGCCCAGGGCCTCCCCGCTCAGCTTGAGCAGGACGGAGCCGTAGCCCACGCGACTACTCGCCGCCGATCTCGTAGCGCGCGAAGCGGCGCACGACGAGGTTCTCGCCGATCTTGCCGACGGTTTCTGCGCGCAACTGCTCGATGGTCTTGGTGCCATCCTTCACGAAGGCCTGCTCCATGAGGCAGACGTCGGCGTAGAACTTGTCGATGCGGCCTTCCAGGATCTTGTCCTGGATCTCCTTGGGCTTCTTGGCGTCGACCTGGGCGGCCAGAATCTCGCGCTCCTTGGCGACGGACTCGGCCGGCACCTGATCGCGCGAAAGATAGCGCGGGTTCATGGAGGCCACGTGCAGGGCTACATCCTTGCAGAAGTCTTTGAAGGCGTCGGTCTTGGCCACGAAGTCGGTCTCGCAGTTGACCTCGAGCAGCACGCCGACGCGGCCGTTGTGATGCACATAGGCATGCACGAGGCCCTCGTTGGCGGCCCGCCCGGCCTTCTTCACGGCCGAGGCGATGCCCTTCTTGCGCAGCCACTCCGAGGCGGCCTGCATGTCGCCGCCGGTCGCATCGAGCGCCTGCTTGCAGTCCATCATCGGAGCGCCCGAGCGGTCGCGCAGGTCGCGCACCAGAGTTGCGGAGATGGCCGTCAAATCAGACTCCGCCTGCAGAGGCTGCCGAGGGGTCCGGCTCCGCGCCGCTCTCCGTGCCGACTGCCGCAGCGCCAACGCGCTCCGACAGACCGGAACTGGCGAGCATCTCGCGCGCCGTCTCGTAGCTGGCCTCACCCGCACCCACCGCGGACTCTGTGGCGCGCACGCCCAGGGCATCCTCAGGAGCGCGGCCCGAAGCGCGGAAGCGCTCCGCACCTTCGCCGATGGCATCGGTGATCTTGCCGAGCAAGAGCGAAACCGAGCGGATGGAGTCGTCGTTGGCCGGGATCGAGATATCCACCAGCGCCGGATCGCAATCGGTGTCCAGAATGCCGACCACCGGCACGCCCATGCGCTGGGCCTCGGCCACGGCGATGTGCTCGCGACGCGGATCGATGACCAGCAACGCACCCGGAATGCGATTCAGGGTGCGCAGACCCGAGAGGTTCTTGCGGATGCGGCGCAGCTCACGGCCCACTTGCGACTGAGCCTTCTTGCTCATCGCCGCGAACTGACCGCTGGCCTCCTGGCCCTCGATCTGCTCAAGACGGCCGAGCCGCGAGCGCACAGTCTTGAAGTTGGTGAGCGTGCCGCCCAGCCAGCGCTCGGAGACCCAAGGCATGCCCGCGCGCCCAGCCTCCTGCACGACGAGGGCCTGCATCTGGCGCTTGGTGCCGACGTAGACCACCTGCCGGCCCGTGCCCGCGACTTCCCGGAGGAAGTGACTGGCGGCGGCCAGACCGCGCACGGTGTGCACGAGGTTGATGATGTGGATGCGATTCCGCTTGCCGTGGATGAAGGGCTTCATCCGCGGATTCCAGGTGTGCGTGAGCGAGCCGAAATGCACGCCCGCGTCCAACAGGTCCTTCATGGTCGATCCGGCAGCTCCGGCCAAAGCACACACCTCCGAGACGATTCGCGAACCCTGCCCCCGGTATTGCGTTCCCAAGGGACAAGGGCCGCAGACCTTAGCAAAGCCGGGCGCGGGGCCACAACTGCATCGCCTCCGGGATGGACGATTCCACCCCCGTCGCGTAGCCTCCCGAGGCGGCTGCTCCTGGCGCTCGCGCCCCCACCGGACGGCTCCTCATGCCCACGCCGACCGCCCCGCGGATTCTGCTGGCCCTGCACCGGGCCGGTGTCGGCGACCCGCTCCCGGCTGGCCTCCAGGCGGCGGGCTTCGCCGTGGAAGTCACCAGAAACATGGCTGAAACCTGGGTGTCGCTCCAGCGCCAACCGCCGGCGGCCGTCGTGCTGGCCCCGGCCCGACAGTCGGCCGTGAATGGGCCCGAACTGTCGAGTCTGGTCGCGCGCACCACCGGCGCGGCCGGCATCGCCCTGCTGCTGCTCACCGATCAGCCCGAAGCCCTGCGTCCGCGCTGGCCGGCCATCGACGACTTCCTGCCGACGGAGACCTCGGCCGAAGCGCTGGGGCGCCGAGTGCTCTTCGCGGTGGACCGGCGCCGGGCCCAACTCCGCGAGAAAACCGAGCACGCCCTGCTGGCGCGCCAAGCCACGACCGACTTTAAGACGGGCCTGCTCAACGACCGCGCCTTTGTGGAGCGCTGCCGCGTGGAAGCTTCGCGCGCGCGCCGGCAGGGACTCTCTGTGGCCGTGCTGGTCATCGACTTCGACCGCTTCAAGTCGCTCAACGACACGCATGGCCACGAGGCCGGCGATCGCGCTCTAGCCGCCTTCGGTCAGCTCCTGCGCAACTCTCTGCGCGACTTCGACAGCGCGGCGCGCGTGGGCGGCGATGAGTTTGCCGTCCTCCTGCCGGGCACGCGCCTGCCCACGGCCACCAGCATTGCCGAGCGCGTGCGGGCCGCGCTCGCGGACCTGGCCCTGGAGCAGAACGGCGCGCGCCTGAAGCTCTCGATCTCGGTGGGTGTCTCCGACTGGGATCCCGAGCGCGGGCTCTCGCTCGAGGCCGTCGTGCGCGAGGCCGACGCCGCGCTGCTCGCCGCCAAGGGTGCAGGCGGCAATCGGGTCATGGCGCGCAGTGCATCGGCGGCGCAGGGCCTGGGCAAGGGTGCGCCACCCGCCGGCGACGCCGTCAGCGCGTAGCGTCTCTCGCCACCGAGAGGTGCAGCGCGGCGCCATCCACGTCGAAGCTCTGCGGAGCGTCGAGTTCACTCGCTGAGCCTAGGCACTCCAGGCGCGTGGCCAGCACTTCTTCGCGAATGCCGCGCGCCCAGGTTTCGTCGCGCGCCACGGCCAGCAGCGCGGCGTCGCCGGCCAAGCGCAGCACGATGCGGTCGGCCACTGCCAGGCCGGCCGTCTTGCGAGCGTTTTGCACGCGGCTGATGATCTCGCGCTGCAAGCCTTCGGCGCGGAGTTCGGCGCTGAGTTCGGTGTTGAGGGCCAGGACGAGTCGGCCATCGCTGGCCACTGCGTAGCCCGGCCGGCCCTGTTGTGAGAGCAGCACATCCTCGCGCAGCAGAGTCTGCGGGGCGCCCCCCACGATCAGCGTGAGTTCGTCGGTAGATCTGGCCGATTCCCAAGCTTCCAGTGTCGGCTCGTCCAAAGTGGCCAGGGCCGCGGACACGGCCTTGAGGCGCGGACCCAGCTTAGGGCCCAACCGCTTGAGATCAGGCTTGGCCGTGAGACTGCGGAAGACCGCCGGCTCGCCGGGGCCCAGGACCTCGATCGCCTTGACGTTGAGTTCCTCGGCGATGAGTCTGCGGAACTCCGGGTCACGCAGATAGAGCTCGTCGTCTAGGCTGCGAGTGGCCTTGATCGTGGCTACGGCGAGCGGCTGGCGCGTGCGGAGCTTGTGTGTCGTGCGCACCGCACGGCCCAGTTCCACGGCGGCCAGTACGAGTTCCATGCCGCCCTCGAGGCGCGTGTCTTTGAGAGCTTCCATGGCCTGGCAGCGCGCCTGCAATTCGGCCCCCTGGCTCCCTGGGATCGGCCAATCCTGCAAGTGCACCGACTGCTGAGGCCCGTGGCCAGTGACGGCCTGCCACAGCCACTCGGAGAGGTGCGGCGTGATGGGCGCCATGAGCAGAGCCACCCGCTCGAGGGCCTCGCGCAGCGTGGCGAAGGCGGCGCGCTGATCCGCGGCATCCTGCGACTTCCAGAAGCGGGCGCGGCTGCGCCGCACGTACCAGTTGGACAGCTCGGCATCGATGAAGCGTTCCAGCAACTGGCACGCTGCGGTGAGATCGAAATGAGTCAAGGCGTCATCAACTGCAACCGTGAGCGACTGCAAACGTGAGACCAGCCAGCGATCGAGCGACGTGCGCGCGGCGAGCGGCGGCGCCGCCGCAGTGGCCTCCCAGCCCTCGAGCTGCGCATACATGGCAAGGAAGGTGTAGCAGTTGCGCAATGTGCCCGATGTGCGGCGCCAACTGTCGGCCAGTGCCTGAGGATCGAAGCGCTTAGGCGTCCACACTTGCCCAGAGGCCAGGAAGAACCAGCGCACGGCATCGGCGCCAAATTCCTCGAAGAGCGCCCAGGGCTCGACGACATTGCCGCGCGACTTACTCATCTTCTTGCCCGCGGCATCGAGCAGCAGATTGTTGACCAGGCAGGCGCGATAGGCCGGCTGCCCGGCGATGAAGCTCGCGATGGCGTGCAGCGTGTAGAACCAGCCGCGTGTCTGATCCAGTCCCTCGGAAATGAAGTCCGCGGGGAAGTCACGCGGCAGGCCGGTGCGCGCGTCCATCTGCGGGCCATGCGGCCAGCCGGCCTGTGCGAAGGGCATTGCGCCGCTGTCGAACCAGCAGTCGATGACTTCGGGCGTGCGCCGCATCGTCCCGCGGCAGCGGTTTGCGGCGGCGCTGGTTGCGCCGGTCGCGTCGGAGGCGGCCGGCGGCGACCAGGACGAGCAAGGAAACGTGACGTCATCGATGAACGGCCGGTGCGGGTCGAATTCCGCGGGCAGAGGCGCACCGCGCAGTTCGCCCAGTCGAGCGCGGGAGGCGGGTGCGGCCTGGCGGCCGCAAGCGTCGCAGACCCAGATGTTGAGCGGCGTGCCCCAGAAGCGCTCGCGGCTGATGGCCCAGTCGATGTTGTTCTCAAGCCATTCGCCAAAGCGGCCGGTGCCGATCTCCGGCGGATGCCAGTCGATCGCCTGGTTGTTCGCGATCAGCCGATCCTTGAAGACCGAGGTGCGCAGGTACCAGCTCGGCCGCGCCATGTAGAGCAGCGGCGAACGGCAACGCCAGCAGTGCGGATAGGCGTGGTCCACGGTCTGCTGCTTGAAGAGCAGGCCGCGCTCCTTGAGCAGCTTGAGAATGTCCTTGTCGCACTCCTTGACGAAGCGGCCAGCGCAGGGCGCGCCGACCTCGGCCGTGAAGCGACCCTGGTCGTCGACCGGTCGCAGCAGCGGCAGGCCGTCGCGTTGACGCAAGGAAAAGTCGTCGGCGCCGAAGGCCGGCGCAATGTGCACGAAGCCGGTGCCCTCGCCCTCGGTCACGAAATCGGCCAGCCGCACCGTGAGCGCATGCTGGCCGTCCGGCAGTGGCACGACCTCGAAGGGGCGCTGGTAGCGCAGGCCGTCGAGGAACAACGCGGGTGCATTCCAACGAGACTCCGCCTTCGGCCCGAGCACCACCGCTGCCCGATTGCGGAGCATGAGCAGGAGTTCGCCTTCGTGGGGGAAAAGGCCGTACTGGGTTGCCGTGCTTGAACTGGCTGCAACGGCGACATTCGAGAAAAGAGTCCACGGCGTTGTGGTCCAGACGAGCAGCGAGAGCGGCGCATCGAGATCCCAGGTCGGATCGGACGGCGCCGCGGCGCCCTTCTTCGCGCGCAACTGCGCCTGCCAGTCCTCCTTCGTCACACGGAAGCGCACAAAGGCGCTGGGGTCCTGGACGTCCTCGTAGCCCTGCGCGACTTCGTGATTGGAAAGCCCGGTTTGGCAGCGCGGGCAGTAGGGCAGCACCTTGAAGTCCTTCTTGAGCAGGCCCGCCTCATGAAAGCGCGCCAGTAGAGCCCAGCAGGATTCGATGTAGGCCGGCTCGCAGGTGACATACGGGTGCTCGTAGTCGAGCCAGTAGGCCATGCGCAGCGAGAGCCGCTGCCAGTCGTCGAGGTACTTAAACACTGACTCGCGGCAGAGCCGGTTGAACTCGACGATGCTGGCGCGCGCGTCGGGGCGGCCGTCCGGCCCCTTGACCAGCGACTCGATCTGCTCGCGGGTCGTGATGCCGAGCGCCTTCTGCACTTCGATCTCGACCGGCAGGCCCTGCGTGTCCCAGCCGGCCTTGCGCGGCACACGCGCGCCGCCCATGAGCCGGTGGCGCGTCACGACATCCTTGATCGTGCGCGAGAAGACGTGATGCAGCGCCGGCTTGCCATTGGCGGTCGGCGGGCCCTCATAGAACACGAAGCGCTGCGCTGAGTCCTCGCGGTGCGCGAGCGACCGCGCCAAGATGCCGTGCTGCTCCCAGCGCGAGCGCACTTCGGCTTCGAGGTTGCGATCGTCGGGGATGGTCGGGAAGGGCATCAGCAGATCCACGGGCGCCGGGGATCCAAAGTCCTGGCGCAGTGCAGGCAGGATGTCGGGCGGCCATCCGCTTCGCAAGGGCGAGGCGTCGGCGAGAACGGCGATCGCCTCCAACTGGAGCCAGCGGCTGTCGTCGCTAGACTGTCGACTCCTCGGGCCGGGCGCATGATCTTCACGGATCCCGTCTTCCTTCCCTTCCTCGTGCTGGTGCTCATCGTCCACTGGGGACTGCGCGGCGCGGGCGCCCGCAAGAGCCTTCTGCTCTTGGCCAGTTGGGCCTTCTACGCCTTCTGGGACTGGCGTTTCCTCGGGCTGCTGCTCTTCAGCACGGCACTGGACTACGTCGTGGGGCGAAGCCTTGAACGTGAGCAGCGGCCGGCGCAGCGGCGCGCCTGGCTCTGGCTCAGCTTGGCCGGCAATCTCGGACTGCTCGGCGCCTTCAAGTATTGGGATTTCTTCGTGGAGTCCGGCGCGATCGCGCTGGCCCGCCTGGGCGTCACGGTGGAACCGGCCACACTTGATCTGGTCCTGCCGCTGGGCATCAGCTTCTACACCTTCCAGACACTGAGCTACACGCTGGACGTCTACGCGCGCCGCGCTCCCGCCGAAAACAGCCTGCGCGACTTCGCCCTCTTCGTGGCCTTCTTCCCGCAGCTCGTGGCCGGCCCCATCGTGCGCGCCCGCGAGTTCCTGCCGCAACTCAAAGCGCCGGTGCGCTGGGCCGCCGTCGATGTGCGCGGCGCGCTCGTGCTCTTCCTGGTCGGCTTCATCAAGAAGGCCTGCATCGCCGACCGCCTCGCCACCGTGGTGGATGCCTACTGGGCCCAGCCGGAGAGCTTCGGTCCGAGTGCAGCTTGGATCGCGTGGTTCGCCTACGCAGTGCAGTTCTATTGCGATTTCTCCGGCTACAGCGACATGGCCCTCGGGACGGCCGGCCTGCTCGGCTATCGCCTGCCGCTCAACTTCGACTTCCCCTACTTGGCGCGCAACATCTCCGAGTTCTGGTCGCGCTGGCACATCAGCCTCTCAAGCTGGTTCCGCGACTACGTCCTGCTGCCGCTCTCGCTCTCGGGGCGCGGCTCAGCCGCCCGCATCTATCTGAAAGTCCTGCTCACCATGCTGCTCGTCGGACTGTGGCACGGCGCAGCCTGGCACTTCGTGGCCTGGGGCGGACTGCTGGGCCTGCTGCTCATCGCGCATCGCGAGTGGACACTGCGCGCGGCGCGCTGGCCGCGCTTCACGCGAGTCGTCCACACGCTTGGCGTGCCGCTGACCTTCGCCACGGTCACGACGGCGGCCGTCTTCTTTCGGGCGCCCTCCGTCGAACTCGCGCTTCTGCATCTGCGCACGCTGCTCGGCCAGCAGGCCGGTGCCCCAGGCGAGGCCCCCGGCAGCTTCTGGCTCCTCGCTCTGGCACTGACACTGACCCACGTCCTCGCCAGCCGGAAAGTGCTGCAGCCCTGGATCGCCCGGCTGCCCGGACCAGTCTTCGCCTTGGGCTACGGGCTCAGCGCAGCACTGGTCCCGCCCTTCATGGCGGCCGAGGCCGCGCCCTTTCTCTACTTCCAGTTCTGATCACGCGCGGGCGGGCTGCCCGCTGCACGGCGCGCAATGAGTTCAGCTAGGGCCGCAACCGTGGCCGCACCTCGCAGCTCAGCGACTTCCAGCCGGACGCCGCTGCGGTCGGCCACGTCGGCCAGAAACTGCACGAGGCCCAGCGAGTCCCAGCCGGGCAGTCCGGCCAGCGCCGTCTCGGGGCGCAGACTGCCGGGCACGGCGCGCGTTGCGGCTTCGAGCAGAGTCTGAATCTCAGCGAGCGTGAGCGCGGTCAACGCCCGGTCTCCGAGGAGTTCTCGAGCGCCGAGACCTCCTTGAGCAATGGAGCGGCCTGCTCGGCAAAGAGCAGGCTGAAGACCCGGCCTCCTCGTTCGTTGAGATGCCCGCGATCGAAGCGATGCTCGGCGCTGTACAGCTCGGGAAAGCGCCCCGGTGAGTTGAAGCTGAGCAGCTCCGGCAGAATGCCGTCGGTCCGCAGCGCGTGGATCTCGGCGGCAGCACTGTCGGCGGGCGGTACGAACCACACGACCTGCGCTCCGGTGGCCAAGAGAACGTCGCGCTGCGCCGCGACCGCCCGCCGGTCGGGCGGCTGGCCCGGCGCGGCCAAGTTCTCTGAGTCGATGCCGGCGATGCGCTGCTGATAGTCAGCGAGCCCGCGGCCGAAGCGCCGGCGCCGCTCGGCGAACTCCTCACCGTCGTTCACGTCGAGCCGGCGAAAGCCCTGCCGCACGGCGAGGTCCTCCGGCCGCAGATAGTCGTAGGGCTCGTCGCGCCCGAGCAGTGCCGCGACGAGCGCCGGCCCCTGCGCATGGTTGACGAGCCGCTGCAGCATGAGTCGCAGATGAATCCAGGCTCGCGTCCACGAAGCCGGCTCACGCGGCCAGCCAGGGACAACGCGCAGCACATCGCGGGTCCGCGCCGGCGTGTGCCAGTTCACCGCGCGCGCCTGAAACTCGCCCTCAATCCAGTGGTCGGGCGGTTCGCGCCAGGACACCGTCTCCACGAAAATGCGGCGCAGGCCGGCCGGCGGGTGCTCGAGAACTGTGCGCAGCAGATGGTCGAGCTCGTAGAAGTTCATCCCGGCCACAGCCAGATTCAGCGAGTGCTGCGGCAATCCGAGCCGGCCGAATTCGGCATCCAGGACCTGCGGCAAGAGCCCGTGATGCGTGAAGCTCGTGCCGAAGATGAGCGTGTCGTACTCGTCGCGGTGAGCCTGCACATACTCCAGCTTGGCGCGCAAGCCCAGATCCGAGGGCCAGGGCACAAACTCGCCGACTGCGGTCGCACCCAGGGCGAAACCGAACAGGCCGCAGCTCAGGTTCAGCAGGCCGGCGACGACTTTCATCGCGCCTCCGGGTGCACCAGACAGTCTGGACTCACAAGACACTCAGGCCCGACACTCACGACGAGATTGCCGGGCGGCTGGCGATTCTCATAGAGCCACTGATGGGCCAGGCCCACTTGCTCGAAGGGCAGCACGCGCGATACGCAGGGCGCGAGCCGGCCCTCACGCACGAGCTCGAGCACGGCCTGCGCATCCTGGTCATTCATGCCGTGACTGCCCTGCAAGCGCTTGCTGCGCACCCAGGTCGTACGCAAGTCGAAGCTGCCCAGAAAACCCGAGCTGCCGGCGCAGGTCACCACCATGCCGCCCGGCGCGCACACGAACATGGACGTCGGCAGGGTTTGCTCGCCCGGATGTTCCAGGACGAGGCGCGGGTCGCGCCCGCCCGCAAGGCGTCGCACGTCTTGACGAAAGGACTCGGCCTGCTCGCGCCAGCGTCGTTGAGCGTCGGCGTCGGCGCTGGCCGGCCAGGGCCCCCAGTGCGTGAAGCGCTCCCGCTCGATGCAGCCTAAGGCGCCGAGTTGTTCGCAGAAAGCCGCCCTTTCGCGTGTGGAGACGACGGCCACAACATCGGCCCCGCAGGATCGCGCGATCTGAATAGCCTGGCAGCCCAGCCCGCCCGCGCCGCCCCAGACCAGCACGAGATCTCCCCGCCCGACGGCGTGCGGCGGCCAGCCGCAGAGCATGCGATAGGCCGTCGCTGCGCAGACGAGAAAGGCGCCGGCCTCCGCCCAGTTCAGATGCTGCGGCTTGGGCAGGCACTGATGTTCCTGCACGACAGCAAACTCAGCGAAACTCCCGAAGGGTGTCTGGTAACCCCAGGCGCGAAAGCTCGGCGAGAGTGCCGGATCGGCGCCGCTGACCACATGCGGGCAGGCAGGATCCCAGACCCCGCCATGCACCACGACTTCGTCGCCTACGCGCACGCGGCTCACGCCCGGGCCCACGGCCGCCACGCGGCCGGCGGCATCTGAGCCGGCCACATGAAAGTCCACGCCGTAGTTCACACGATGCCCGGCGATGACATTGAGCGGCCGCCCGAGTGCGGCGAAGACGCCGTTGGGATTCACGCCGGCGGCAATGACCGCGACGAGCACTTCGCCCGGCCCCAGCGCGGGCAGGGGCAGGCGCTCCTCCTGGAAGGCTTGCAGCGGCGCTCCGCAGCGCTGCTCGCGCAGCACCTGGGCGCGCATGCTTGACGGCAAGCGGCTCGGGGCATGCATTCTGGCTGACATTCTGTCACAAGCGCCCCGCGACAAGCGCTCGGGTCGCGCCGGATAGGATGGCGCCATGCGGCTCGCCGATGCCGGGATCATGCTCGCGGGAACGGGCCGGTTTCTTCCCGGTCCGCCGCTCGACAACTCCGCGCTCATCGCGCGGCTTGGCCTCGACACAACGGACGCCTGGATTCGCGCGCACATCGGCGTGATTCAGCGCCACTGGGCTCCGCCCGAACTCGCCACGAGCGATCTCGCCACGCAGGCGGCACGCGCGGCACTGCAGGCAGCCGGTCTGACGGGCGCCGACCTGCGCCACATCGTCCTCGGCACGTCTTCCGGCGATTTTCCCACGCCCGCCACAGCCTGCCTCGTCCAGCACGCGCTCGCTGCCCGCTGCCCCGCGCACGATGTCCTCGCGGCGTGCGCGGGTTTTCTCTACGCGCTGGATGCAGGCGCGCGCTTGGTGGCCACGGGCCTGGCCCCGGTGCTCGTGCTCGGCGCCGACTGCAAGAGCCGCTTTCTGGACCTTTCCGACCGGCTGACCTGCTCGATTTTCGGCGACGGCGCGGGCGCAGCCGTGCTCTGCCAGGGCGGTCCGGGCCTGCGGCTCATCGACTCGCTGCTGTGGGCTGACGGCGCGCAGGCGCGTTCGATTCACGTGCCGGCCGGCGGCTCGCGGCAGCCTGCCAGTGCGGCCACTGTCGCGGCCGGGCTGCACGGCACGCGCATCGCCGATGCGCGCGGTGCCTTTCAGGAGGCGGTCAGCCTCCAGGCCGGCTTGGCTCGGACACTTCTGCAGCGCAACGAACTGGGACCAGCCAGTATCGATTGGCTCATCTCGCACCAGGCCAATCGACGCATTGTCGAGGCCACGGCCGAGGCGCTGGGCGTCCCCCGCGAACGGGCGCCGATGATCGTCGAGCACTGCGGCAACACCGTGGCAGCCGGACTGCCCATTGCTCTGGATGAGTTGGTGCGCAGCGGCTCTCTCAGCGCCGGCCAGCGCCTACTGCTCGTCTCAGTCGGTGCAGGATTCACCGGCGGCGCCGCCTTGCTGGAGGTCCCGTCCGCCCATCCAACCACCGCTCAACTGCCTCGTCCCCGGCGCACAACCGAGTAGCTTCCCGAGAGCCGCATGTCCAAGCATCCCTTCAGCACGTTTCCGCGCGGCTGGTTTCGCATCGCAGCTTCGGCCGAATTGCCGCCGCGCGGAGTGCTTCCGCTGCAGTGCTTCGGCGAGCCGCTCGTGCTCTGGCGCGACGAGCAGGGCCACGCGCATCTGCTCGAGGCGCACTGCAGCCACCAGGGTGCGCACCTCGGACACGGCGGCCAGGTGCATGGCACGGCGCTGAAGTGCCCCTTTCATGGCTGGCGCCACGGGCCCGATGGCCGCTGCCGCAGCGTTCCCGGCGCAGAGCAGCCCCCCGCTCATTCCCCACTCCGCGTCTGGCCAGTCATCGAATGGCACGGCTCGCTGCTGGCCTTTCATGGACCGCGCGAGCGGCCCGCCGACCCCGCGCCACCGCCTGTGCCTGAGTGCATTGATCCAGCTTGGCAGCGGCTTGTCGAACGCACCTGGAGTGTGCCCAGCCACATCGAGGAGGTGCTGGAGAATCTCGTCGACGCGGCGCACTTCCCGGGGCTGCACAAGACGCCCAGCCTGCCGCAAACGGAGTTTCACGCCGAAGGTCTGCGCGCGCGCATCGCCTCCCGCCTCGCGCTGGACAGCCTGGGCGGTCCGGTCGCCACCACGCTCAGCGCCGAAGCCTATGGACCGGGGCTCTGGGTGCTGCGCTTCACCGGCATCGTGCCCGCGACGGTGCTCACCACGGCCACGCCCTTGGATCACGAGCGCGTCGCCTTCCACTTGTCCTTCTTGGGTCAGGGGGATTCAGCGCTGGGCCGCGCCTTCGCCGACAGCGTGCTGCTCGAGGTGGACCAGGACCTGGTGATCTGGGAGCACAAGCTCTGGCGCAAAGACCCGCCGCTCTCTTCCGCCGATGGTCCGATTCGCGCCTACCGCACTTGGTTCGAACAGTTCTACGACTGAGGGCGAAGGTGCCCGCGGGCGTTCACACAGCCGGCAAAATGCCGCGCCAGAGCAGGGCTGCGCCGGAGATGCCGCCGCCCACGGCCGAGAGCACGAGCGTTTGCTCGCGCCGCGCCGAGGGCTGAGCCGCGAGGCTGTCCAAAGCGACGAGCGGTGCGGCCGTGCCCAGGCAACCGTGCGTGGCCAGCATCGTGTGCGCCAGTTCAGCGGGAAGCCCGAGCGAGGCGCCATCCTCCGCCACATGGCCGAGTGTGACCGCACCAGGCAGAAAGGCCGTCGCCGCGGCCACTTCGGCGACATGGTCCGCGCGCAGACTCGTCAGCAACTCGTGGCGAGCCGCACGCAGTGAGGCCAGATAGTCGGCGTCCGGCAGCTCCATGCGGAAGGCACGCGCGCTCCGCCTCTCGGGATGAGGCGGCAATGAATCGGGCACGGTCATGGCGCGGCCGCCGTAGGGCCGGTTCAGCAGCACACCGCCGAGCAGACCGCCGGAGCCCGACGCCTGCGACGCTCCGCCCTCAACTCCCTGCCGTTGCAGAAGCAGCGCGCCGGCTCCGTCGCCGTAGAGCAGCGCCAGCGCTGCTGCCGAGGCGTCCAGCCAGAGCGACGGCGCCTCCGCCGCGACGACGAGCGCGTGGCGAGCACCCTGCCTCAGCAGACCCAGAGCCGTGACCCAGGCCATCAGCCCGCCCGCGCCGCCCGCGCGCACATCGAGACAGGCGCCGCGCACGCCGAGTTCTCTTCCGACGCTGCCGGCCAACGAGGCCGTGGCGCGCGCCGGCGTGGACGTGGCCACAATGAGTGCGTCGAGTTGCTCAGGGCGCAGTGCGGCCCGCGCCAGGGTCTGCCGTGCGGCGGCCACGCCCAGCGCGCCCACATCGGGCGCACCAGCGGCCAGCGCGGCACCCGGCGCTGCGAGCCAGCTCCGGCGTCGCACGCCCCAGACCTGCTCCACGTGTGTGACGCTCCAGCCGCGCGCCACCAGCGCCTCACGCCACGCCTCGCCGAAGACGGCTTGGCAGGCCGCGGCTGTGTCCAGCTCACAACCCGCGAACGGCGCCCAGCCCCCCCCGCGTAACTCTGCCAGCGAGACGGGTGTCGCCGCCCCCGTCGCGGCGATGCTCACGTTCAAACTCGGGCTGAGCCGCAGTGTCACAGGCGCCGCTCCCGTCCGGCCCAATAGGGCTCGCGCAGAGCCCGCTTGTCCAGCTTGCCAGTGGGCCCGCGCGGCAGCGCTTCGCGCCACTCGATGCGCGTGGGGCATTTGTAGTTGGCCAGCAGAGCGCGCGCGTGTGCGATGAGCTGCCGGGCTTCGTTCTCGCCGGCGACAGCCAGCGCTGAGTCCGGCACCACCAGCGCCAGAACTTCCTCACCCCAGACGCCGTGGGGAATGCCCAGCACGGCGATGTCCTTGACGCGCGGATGGCTGCGCAGCGCTTCCTCGACTTCGCGCGGCGCCACGTTCTCCCCGCCCACGACGATGAGATCCTTGAGCCGGTCAACGAGCGTGAGATAGCCCTCGGCATCGCGCGTGGCGAGATCACCTGTGTGAAACCAGCCGCCGGCCCAGGCCGCTTGCGTCTCCTGCGGGCGGCGCCAATAGCCCTGGCAGAGATTGTCCCCGCGCGCCACGACTTCACCGCTCACCCCCACCGGGACGGGCTGGCCGGCACGATCCACAACTTGCACTTCGCAGCAGTCCAGTGGCTGGCCCGCCGAGGCGAGCCGCGCTGCGGAGCCGCCTTGCGCCGGCAGTCGGTGATCGGCCGGACGCAGCACGGTGAGCGCGCCGGTGCTCTCCGTGAGGCCGTAACCCTGCAGGAAATCGCAGCCGAAGACGGACAGCGCCTCCTCGAGCTGCGGCACGGGAATCGGTGCGGCGCCGTAGACGATCAGACGCAGGTCCGGGAAGCGCCGCGTGTGCGCGGAGGGATCGAGGAGCATCCAGCGCAGCATCGCCGGCACGAAGAGTGCGTGCGTGCAACGCTCCTCGACGAGCACAGCCAAGGCGCGCTGCGGATCGAACTCGGCCTGCAAGCGCACACCCGCTCCGGCCGAGAGCGCGCAGAGTGTCATGACCAGCCCGCCCACATGGAAGAGCGGCGTACCGATCTGCACGAAGTCCGGCGCTCCGGCCAGGCTCGTCTCGCGCCGCCAACTTTCCAAGAAGCGGACGAGGTTGCGCTGGCTGAGCTGAGCGCACTTGGGCAGGCCGGTGGTCCCGCTGGTGGACATGAGCAAGACGACATCGTCCTCGCCAGGCTTGGCTCGAAGACCCGTTGGCAGGGCCGCAGCGGACCCTGCTGCCAGAGCCAGGTCCCATGGCTCCCAGTCGCTGGCGAGTTCACGGAGCGCAGCACTCGCCGGGACGCCCGCTGCGTCCGTGCAGAGGAGTCGCGCCCGGCACCCTGGTCCCGGGGCCAGGCCCGCGAGCAAGGCCGGCTCGGCGACGAGCGCCGTCGGTTCCACATCGGCCAAGACGGCCTGCAGTTCGCGGGGCCGCAGACGCCAGTTGAGCGGCACGGCCAAAGCGCGCAGAGCGCTCGCGGCCAGCACGGCCACCACGACTTCGCAGCGATTGTGCAGCAGCAGGGCCACGCGGTCGCCGGGCTGCACACCGCGCAAGGCCAGAGCCGAGGCTGCCCGCGCCACTTCGGCTTGCAGGGCCGCGAAACTCAGCGTGCGCCGATCATCGCGCAGCGCGGGCGACTGGCGGTGCTGCTCCGCCGCGGCCGCCACGAGCTCATGCAGCACGGCGCTCAGCTCCAGCGATGCGCCGCGATCTGATCAGCAATGCGCAGCGCGACTTCCATGGCCCGGATGCCGTCAGAGGCGGGCACGCCGCCCACCGGGGCATTTGTCGAGCCGCGCGCGGCGGCAATGAAGGCGGTCAGTTCGCTGAGCAGCGGGTTGGCCTCGTCCATGTCGATCTCGCGTGCATCGAGCAGACCCTGCGCGATGAACTCCTTGAAGCTGGCCTTGGGCGGAAACTCCGCAGCCGACTCCGGAGAGAGCGTGCCCAGCCGGAAGCCGGGGGCCGGGCGCACAACAAAGGCGCGCCGCGTGGCGAAGTCCATGCTCACGAAGAGCGCCTCGCCAAAGACGCGCGTGCGCCGACGCGGCTCGAAAGAGACGCGGCTGGCGGTCACATTGGCCACGCAGCCGTTCTCGAACCGGAGGCGCGCATTGGCCAGATCCACGTGCCGGCCCAGCACGCCGGAGCCCACTGCCTGCACATCGACGAGCGGCGAACCCGCCAACTCCATGACGATGTCGATGTCGTGGATCATGAGGTCCATCACCACTGAGACGTCGAGCGCGCGGAAGGTGAAGGGCGCCAGGCGATGCGCCTCGATGAAGCGCGGCTGCACCTTGAGGTCGCGCAGTACGGCCAGGGCCGGATTGAAGCGCTCGACATGGCCCACTTGCAGCACGAGGCGGCGTTCGGCAGCTAGGGCCGCCATCTCGCGCGCCTCGGCCAGCGTGACGGCCATGGGCTTCTCGACCAGCACGTGCATGCCGCGCCGCAGCAGCGGGCACACCACGGCGTGATGCGCGCTCGTGGTCACGGCCACGGAAACGGCCTGCACGCTCTCGGGCAGTTCATCGAGCGAGGCCCAGGCCTGCACGCCCAGATCGCGCGCGACTTGCTGCGCCTGCTCGAGGCGCGCATCGACGACGCCCAGCAGGCGCGCACCCGGTACTTCCTTCATCAGCCGCGCGTGGTGGCGGCCGAGATGGCCGACGCCGACCACGGCGGTGCCGAGAGGCTGGCTACTTATGACCACGCAAGCTCTCGCGGAAGCGGCCAAAGCGGCCGGCTTCTTTCTTCAGCAGCGACTCGGCCAGCTCGCGCACGAGCGGCGAGTTGTCGTTGATTAGGTTGTGGGCCTCCTCTACGACCGAGCGCCCCAGGCGAAAGATCGAGCGGTAGACGTGCTTGATCTCGTCGATGTCGGCCTGGCTCACGCCGGCGCGGGCCAGCCCGACCTCGTTGACCATACGCACTTCGGCGGGGTCACCGGCCACCTTCACGAAGGGCGGCACGTCCTGCACGACCCGCGACGACGCGCCCACATAGGCCATGCGGCCGATGGTCGTGAACTGCAGCACGCCGACGAAACCCGAGAGCACCGCGTTGTCGCCCACATGCACGTGCCCGGCCAGCAGCACGCAGTTGGTCATGATGATGTTGTTGCCGAGCAGGCAGTCGTGCCCGACATGGCAGCCGGCCATGAGCATGTTGCGGCTGCCCACCTTGGTGAGCAGCTGCTCCTTCGGCGTCCCGCGATTCATCGAGACGTACTCGCGAATCTGGTTGTCGTCGCCGATCTCCAGCTTGCTTTCCACGGAGTGGAACTTGGTGTCCTGCGGGCCGGTGCCGAGACTCACGAAGGCGGTCAGCACGTTGCGCTCGCCCAGTTGCGTGCCCGTGGCCAGGTAGCAATGCGGGCCGATGCGCGTGCCGGCCCCGACGCGCACGCCGGCCTCGATGACCGTGAAGGGCCCCACTTCCACGCTGGGGTCGAGCTCGGCACGCGGATCCACCACCGCGCTCGCGTGAATCTTGGTCATGAGGCCTCCGAGAGCGTGAAGGTCATGACGGCTTCGGCGGCCACTTGCCCGCCGACGCGCGCCACGCCCTGCACCTTGGCCGTCGATGCCCGCGCCTTGATCACGTCAACCTCCAGCAGCAACTGATCACCCGGCACAACCGTGCGCCGGAGTTTCGCCTTCTCGATAGCCCAGAGCATCGGCAGCTTGCCCGTCGTGTCCATGGTGCGGAGGAGCAACGTGCCCGCGAGCTGCGCCAGAGCCTCGAGGATCAGCACGCCCGGCATGACCGGAGCGCCGGGGAAGTGTCCCATGAAGAAGGGCTCGTTCGCCGTCACGTTCTTCAGGCCCACCGCCCGCTTGGCCCCCTCCAGCGACAAGACCCGGTCCACGAGCAGGAAGGGATAGCGGTGCGGCAGGGCAGCGGCGATCTGGCGTATGTCGAGGGCCGGCTCGGCCGCCTCTTGCCAGCCGGCCAGCAGCCGGCGGCTCAGTTCGTGGTGTGCCCGATGGCCGGACTTGATCGCCACGACGCGCCCGTGCAAATCGCCGCCGAGCAGGGACAGGTCGCCGAGCAGATCGAGCAGCTTGTGCAGAGCCGGCTCGTCAGCGAAGCGCAGCGCGCCCTCGCTGGGCCTCCCGTCCATACCGAGAATGACCGTGTTCTGGGCGGAGGCGCCGCGCCCCAGGCCGGCCGCGCGCAGCGCGGCCGCTTCCGCAGCGAAGACAAAGGTGCGCGCCGGGGCCAAGTCGCGGCGCAGATCCGTGCCCGGGAAGCAGGCCTCCACGTACTGCGGAGCCAAGCCCTGAGCGCGGTAGTCCAGCGTGTAAGAGAGTTCCAAGCCATCGCGCTCGCTCGGCAGCGCCGCCAACGTGGCCCCGCCAACTTCCACGGAGACGGGTGCACGGATACGCAATTCACGCCGTGTGGCGCGCTGCTCAACCACTCCGGCGCGCAGGAGTTCCTCCACCCAGGGCAGGGCGCTGCCGTCGAGCCCCGGGAGTTCCGGGCCGTTGAGTTCGATGAGCAGATTGTCGGTCTGTAGGCCGTAGAGCGCGGCGAGCAGGTGCTCGACGGTGTGCACTTCGGCCTCGGCGTCCTTGAGCCGCGTACGCCGCTCGCCATCCACCACCTGGCTCAGGCTGGCCGCGACTTCCGGAGATCCAGGCAGGTCGACGCGGCGGAAACGAATGCCGCTGCCTTCCGGCGCGGGCAGCAGCCGCGCGAGCACGGGCAGACCCTCGTGCAGGCCGATGCCGCGCAGTTCGCAAGCGCGCGCGAGCGTGCGTTCCTTACGGGGCATTGTGCTTCTCGTGGCCCATCTGGCGAAGCTTTGCCAGCGTGGCGGGCAGGCGGCGCAGACTGAGCACTTCGCGAGCCCAGAGTTGCCGCTCGCGCGCCGGCGACCCGACCACGAAACTCCCGGCCGGAACATCCTTGGTCACAAGGCTCATCGCGCCGACGCGCGCGCCGTCGCCGAGGCGCAGCCCGCTGGCGATGCCCACCCCTCCGCCCACTAGCACGCGGTCGCCCAGCGTGACGCTGCCGGCCAGCGCTGCCCGGCCGGCCAGCGCGCAGTGCTCGCCCAGCCGGCAGTTGTGGGCGATGTGCACGTGGTCATCGAGCTTGGTGCCCCGGCCCACGACCGTTTCCGCAAAGCGCGCCCGGTCGATCGTGCAGAGCGCACCGATCTCGACGTCATCGCCAATCCGGACGCTGCCGCGCTGCGGAACCTTGAGGTGGCGGCCGGCGGCATCCTGGCGAAAACCGAAGCCATCCGCGCCAAGCACAGAGCCGGCATGGATGAGGACGCGATCACCGAGCTGGCAGTGCGCGCCGAGCACGACATGCGGCATGAGCGTGCAGTCGGCGCCCACGTGCGCGCCCGGGCCGACTGAGGCGCCTGCCCAGAGCTGGCTGCGCGCGCCAATGCGGGCCCCGGCACCCACCCAGACAAAGGGGCCGAGTGAGGCATCGGCAGCGACCTCGGCTCCGGCCTCTACGACTGCGGTCGCGTGACGGCCACGCAGGGGACCCGGCTCGGCCGGTGCGCAGGCCTCGACGAGGCGATCGAGCGCCGCCTCGGCATCCTTGACTCGTATCAGGCAACGCCGCGCCTCGCGAGGGAGCGCCAAGTGCTCGGGTACCAGCAGACAGCCGGCCCGGCTGCGGGCCACTTCCGCCTCCGCGCCACGCCGAAAGACGGCCGCGAGGTCGGCGGGCCCGGCCTCGTCGAGCGGGCGCAAGGCTTCCAGCCGCGTCTCCGCGGAGCCTTCGATGCGCCCTCCCGTCAGGGCGGCGACTTCGGCGACGGTGCGCTGCAGTTTCATGCGAAGGCGTCGGCTCTGCGACGCACGGGGCCCATCATCCGTGGCGAAGTGGCCCGAGGGAAGCCCCGCCGCACGCGTCAGAAGCGGCGCGCGAACTCGAAGCTGACCGAACGCGTCTCGTCGCCCGGCTCATCGCCGGTGACCAGAGCCACATCCAGCGCCAGGGTGATGCCGCCCAGCGCCGGCAGCCGCATCCGCAGACCGGCGCCTGCGCCGTAGCGCAGATCCTGCCCCACGTCACCGAGGCTGCCATTCGGCACGAGATTGCCGATGTCCAAGAAGAGCACGCCCTTGAGCAGGGTGTCCTCTTCATCGCGGAAGGGGTTGTAGCGCGTGAGCAGGGGAAAGAGCGCTTCGACGGAGGCCACCGTGGCGAGCAGGCCGCCGATCGCATCGCCGCTCTCATGCGGGCCGACGCCCTGGAAGTCGAAGCCGCGCAATCCGAAGGGGCCGCTGTTGCCGCCCACGAAGAAGTTTTCGAAAAAGGGCAGGGTCTTGGCGCCGCCGGTGGGCTCGACCCGGCCGAAGGCCACGCGCGGATGCAGCACGATGGGCCGGCCGTCGTCGTCCTCGGCCACCGGCACAAACCACTCGCCGGCGGCGGTGAGGCGCAGCAGGTCGGTGTCGCCGCCCAGGCCATTGCCCGCGCTCTCGAGGCGCAGGCTGCCGGAGAAGCCGCGTGTCGGCTCGTAGTTGGAGTCGAGGTTCTGGTAGCCGTAGCCCAGTTCCAGCGCCTGGCTGCGCGTGGTGCCGGTCGAGAGTGCGATCGTCGGCACCTGCGCCGCGTCCACGCTGCCGATGTCGATGTCCTCCAGCCGCAGGCCCCACGACACGCTCGACTGGCGCGAGAGGCGCCGCGCAAAGCTGACGCCGGTACCGAAGCTGTCGCGGTCGTAGTGCTCGAAGATGCGGCGGCGGTCGTAGAGTTCGACCGTGAGCCCCCACGGCTCGGTGTCGGCGCTGTCGAGCCAGGGATCTTCGAAGCGGATGTCGATGTCGGTGGTCTCGGTACCCGGCATGACTTCGAAGAAGAGGCGCTGCCCGCCGCCATGAAAGGCCTCGCCGGAGCCGAAAAACTCCTGAAAGGCGTTCGTCCAATTCGAGGGCGTGCGGGTCAGGTCGAAGTTCTTCTTGTTCACGCTGGCCCCGCCGAAGAGGCCACTGTCGCTGCCGGCCCCGACGATGAAGGTGAAGAGCCCGCTCTGCGCGTCGTCCACGTCCACGACCACGTCCACCTGGCTGGGATCGGGAGCAGGCTGCGTGTCCACGCGCACGCGCGGGGCGCCGCTGAAGTCACTGAAGTAGTCCAGCGCCAGGAGTTCGTCCTCGCTCCAGCGCAGTTCCTCCTGATTGGCGATGTCGCCGGGCGCCAGCGTGAGCGAGCGCCGGATGACATCGTCCCGTGTGCCCGCGTGGCCGCGCACGATGACGTCGCGCACACGCTTCTGCGGCCCCTCGCGCACCTCGAAGACGACATCGACCAGCGGGTCGACCTCGTCGAACAGCTCCTGCGGCACGATCTCCGCTTCGAGATAGCCCTCGCGGCCGTAGAGCGTTTGCATGGCGCGCAAGCTGCGCACGATGTCGGGCCGGCGCCAGGGCGAACCCTCCTGCAGGACGCAGGCCGCGCGCAACAGCTCCTCGGTGATGGCCGACTGCCCCTGCAGACTCAGTGAGCGCACGTAGTAGCGCGGCCCTTCCTCCACCAGCATCGTGATGGCCACCTCGCTGCGGTCCTCGCTCCACTCCAGTGCCTTGAGGGCCACGCGTCCGTCGAGGAAGCCCTCGCCGCGCACGAAATTCTCGAGCAGCACGACGTCGCCGTCGACTTCGGCGCGCACGAAATCCTTGCCCACCAGCCAAGACCAGAAGCCGCGCGGCGAGCGCATGACGGCCAGGGCATCCTCGGCCCGCAGTGCGGTGAGGCCTTCGATGCGCACATCGAGCGTCTCGACGCGCGGGCCTTCGTAGACGCGGATCAAGGCGATACGGCGGCCCGCGTCGTCCACGGTGGAACGCACGCCCACTTGCACGAAGGCCCAGCCCAGGCGCAGGTAGTGGTCGCGGATGAGATCGCGGCCGGCCGCGAGTTCGTCGGGCGTGGCCTCGCCATCGGCCCGCAGATTGGCGACGCCCAGCAGTTCCGCCTCGTCGTGGGCCGTGTTGCCCTCCACACCCACCTGTTCGTAACGCCGGATGCGTGAGAGCAGAAAGCGCACGATCGGCCCCGGCTCCACGCTGATTTCTGCCAGGATGCCGTGCGTATCGGCCAGCCAGCGCACATCTTCATCGAGCAGGCCCTGGCCGAAGGGAGCGCCGGGGCGCGTCCGCAGATTGGCGCGCAGCAGGTCGTAGTCCACGCCCACCTCCCCGGCGAGCTGCACCTCGACGATGGGCTGGCCGTCCTGAGCCCCGGCACTGCCCGCCAGCAGCGCGACCACAAGGCACTCTACGAGCACGAGGAGCGCAAGCTGGGCGGCGCGCTCCATCACGATGCCTCGACCTACCAATTCACAGCCGCGGGCGAGGCCGGCGGGCCGGGACCTTGCTCGGGGATGAAGGTGGGATTTTCGAAGCGCATCATGCTCGGGAAGAAGAAGAGATCGATGGAACCGGTGGGTCCGTTGCGGTTCTTGGCCAGGATGACTTCGGCCTTGCCCCGCGCGTCGAGCTTCTCCTTGTTGTAGTACTCCTCGCGAAAGAGCAGCAAGACGGCGTCGGCGTCCTGCTCGATGGAGCCCGATTCGCGCAGATCGCCCATGAGCGGGCGCTTGTCGGCGCGCTGCTCCACCGAGCGATTCAACTGCGAGAGCGTGATGACGGGCACGGCCAGCTCGCGCGCGGTCTGCTTGAGGGCCGCCGACAAGCGCGAGATTTCGATCTGGCGGCTCTCGGCGTTCTCACCGAGCGCCAGCAACTGCAGGTAGTCCACCACGATGAGGCCGATGTTGTGGCGGGCCTTCATGCGGCGCGCCTTGGCTCGCAGGCGGCCCACCGTGAGCCCAGGCGTGTCGTCGATGTAGAGCGGCGCGTTGACGAGGCGGCCGGCGGCCTCGGGCACTTTCGCGTAGTCCTCGTTGGACAGTTCGCCGCGCAGCAGGCGCTGGGCATCGACGCGCGCGTTGGAGCAGAGCAGGTTCTCCGCGATCTGCTCCTTACCGACTTCCAGCGTGAAGAGCAGCGCCGGAACGCCGTCGCGCACGCAGACGTGGTCCAGAATGTTCAGCGCGAAACTGGTCTTGCCCATGGAAGGGCGCCCGGCGATGACGTACAGGCCGCCGGGGGCCAGGCCGTTGAGCATGCGGTCGAGCTGGCCGTAGTGCGTTTTGAGGCCGCGCGTGGCCTCGGTGTCGCCCTCTTGCACCGCGTCGATCTTGACCAGGGCGCGCTTGATGAGCGTGGCCATCGACTCGGTGGTGTCTTCGGCGTTGGCGTGCGAGATGGCGAAGACGGTCTGCTCGGCCTGGTCCAGCAGTTCCGAAACCGGGCGATGCGTTCCGTCGTAAGCGTCCCGCAGGATGCGCTGCGCCGCATCGACCAGCCGGCGCCGCTCGCCGCTGTCGCGCACGAGCCGCGCATAGGCCAGCGCGTGTGCAGAGTTCGGCACAGTCTCCATCAGACCGGCCAGTGCGGCCACGCCGCCGACCGAGTCGAGACGGCCCTGGGAGCGCAGCTCGTTGGTCACCAGCACCAGGTCGACGGGCGCGTTGCGGTCGTACAGCGAAATGAGCGTGCGGAAGACTTCCGCATTGGCCGGCATGTAGAAGTCGTCTTCCGCCAGCAGCAGCAGGACTTCGCCGATGATCTCGCGATCGAGCAGCATCGAGCCCAGCACGCATTGCTCAGCCTCCAGGTTCTGGGGAGGCAGGCGACTCGAGCCATCGTTCTGGGAAATCAACAGACCCCTCCAGCCGCAGTGCGGCGCGTCTCGGGAAGGGCGCTCCCCAACCACAGGCAGCGCGTTTCCGTCAGTCTAGGACTCGGAGGAGCAATTCGTCCAGACGACAGCCAGCGACGAGCCGACCGAACGCCCGCCGGGCCGGCGCGCGCTTTCCCTCAGGACTCGTCGCCCTCATCGGCGTTGCCCGTCGCGTCGTCCGCTGGCGTCTCGGCCTGGGGTTCGGCCGCGCGCACCTCGAGGCGATTGCCCTCGGCGTCCAGCGGCACGACCTCCACGGTCACGTCGGCCGTGATGGTTCCATGGAGGTGCAGCGTGACCACCGAGCTGCCGGCCTCCTTGATGTGGCTGGGCAGGCGCACGGCCCGGGACGGCAACTGCCAGCCGGCCGCGGTGAGCGCGTGGAACACGTCCTTGTCGGTGACCGAACCGAAAAGATGGCCCTCTTCGGTGGAGCGCGCCGAGATCTCGATCTTGGCGCCTGCGATCTTGCGGCTCAAATCCTCCATGGTGGAGAGCATCTGCCGCTCCTCGGCCTCTGCCTTGGCCTTGAGCTTTTCCAGGCCACGCAGGGCGTTAGCGCTCAGCGGCACGGCCTTTCCGGCCGGCAGGAGGAAGTTGCGGCCGTAGCCAGCCTTCACACGCACCTGATCACCAGGCCGTCCGAGTCCCTCGACCGATTCGAGCAGGATGAGTTCCATATTGTGTCAGCTCCTGTTCAGCGGGCTACGAAGGGCAGCAAGGCAAGGACGCGGGCGCGCAAGACCGCTTGGCGCAACTGGCGCTGGTGCTTGGCGTGCAGATTGCTCCGCACGCGCGAATAGAGCTTGCCCTGCGAGGTGATCAGGCGGCGCAGGACATACACGTTCTTGTAGTCCAGGCTCTCGTGAAGCTTCTTCTCTTTCTCCTCGCTCGGCATTCCATCTTCCGCCAGCGCGGCCTCCGCGACCGCGGCCAAGTCGCCTTCGCTGCCATCATCAGCGCGGCGCGCGAGGCGTGTCGTCGGCTCAGTGAGCGGGCCGGGCAACGCCTCGGCGGCGGGGAGCTCGTGAATGGCGAAGGCGGCGTGCCGCAGGCAGCGGTCGGAAATCGCCACTTCGCGATTCAGCTTGTTGCAGGTCTCCTGCTCGCCCGAAAAATAGGCCAGCACGTAGGTCGCGGTTTGGCGGCCGGCGATCGTGTACGCCAGCTTGCGGTTGGCCCAAACCAGGGAGTGGGCCACCTGCCCAGCCGACTTCTCCACGAGCGCGCGAACCACGTCTTCGGGGGCCACGGCGACTTCGCCCTCGGCGGGCTCGCCGTTGTGCAGAATGAACATGCCTTCGTAGTGCTTCACGCGTTCCGTCTCCGGTCTTGAGCGGGCCAATGTCGCGCTGGGATAAGTCCCATGCTCACTGGCCAGAGGGAAGCCGGTGATCGTATCGACCGAGCTCAGAGGGCGCAAGCCGCCGAGCCTCGCTGAGGGGCCTGGGACGCGCCGGCGCTCAGAGTGCGTTGGCCCGCTGAATGAGCAGCGGCAACTCGCCATTCTCTAGCCAGCCCTGCACGTATTCCGCAGCTCTGTCGAGCATGGCCGTCGCCTCGGCCTGCTCGCTCCGGGTGAAGCGGGCGAGGACGTAGTCTTCGGTCGGCCGTCCCGCGGCGGGTGCGCCGATTCCCAGCCGGAGCCGCGGAATCTCGCGCTCTGGAAAGGCCGCGATCACGGATGCCAGCCCCTTCTGTCCGCCGGCGCTGCCCGAGGCGCGGCAGCGCAGTCGGCCCAGCGGCAGGTGGTAATCGTCGCAGAGCACGAGCACTTGCGTGGACGCGCCGAACTCTTCCACGAGTTCGCGCGCGGCGCGCCCCGAGAGATTCATGAAGGTCTGCGGCTTGGCGAGCACGCGCGGCGGCACCGCGCCGGGCACCTGCGCGAGCAGCGCACGGCCACTGCGACGAAAGCTGAGGGCGAGCCGCTGCGCCAGCCGGTCGGTCACCTCGAAACCGACGTTGTGGCGAGTGCCGTCGTACTCGCGGCCTGGGTTGCCGAGTCCAAGAACGAGGCGCGCACCCGCCTCGGACATGGCTCAGTCCTTGCCCTTGCCGCCCTTCTTCTCGTCGCCGCCTTCGGCCGGCTTTCCGCCAGCCGCAGGTTTGGCGCCCGCAGCAGGCTTGCCTGCAGCTCCAGCAGCCGCAGCAGCTCCTTCGGCGGGCGCAGCTCCCTCGGCCGGAACCGCAGCAGCATCGGCTGCCGGCTCCGCAGGCTCTTCCACCTTGGGAGCAATGACGCCCACGATCTGATCCGTCGCGTGCATCTTGTGTGTATCGAGGCTGACACCGGCCGGCAGCTTGATCTCGCCGGCGTGCAGGGCCTGATGCAGCTCCAGTGCGCCGATTTCGACGGCGATGGAGTCGGGAATGGCGTTGGCCAAGCAGCGCACCCAGAGGGCCGGGTGGTGAATGGCGAGCAGTCCGCCCGCGGTGACGCCCTTGGGGTGGCCGATGAACTCGAGCTGCACTTCGACCTCAACCTCTTCCGTCAGGCTCACGCGGGTGAAATCGACGTGCAGCACGCGCTGGCCGAAGGTGTCGTATTGCACGGCGCGCACGAGGCAGGGCTGCTCGGCGCCTTGGATCGAGAGCGTGAAGACCTGGGCCGCGGTGTGCAGCGCGAGGCCCAGCTCGTGCTCGCCGATGGCCAAGTTCTGGTTCGTCTCGCCGTGTCCGTAAATGTTCACGGGCACGAGACCCGCGTCGCGGTCCCGCCGGGCATGGCGCGAGCCGATGCCGCTGCGAGTCTTGGTGGTCAGGGTGCTGGGTTTAGCCATGGGATCGTGCGCGGCTCGGACTCTGCCGAGCCCTCCTTAGGAGGGAATTCCGGCCATTCATAACATGTGCAGTGGGAGGGACATCAAGTCACGAACAGCGAACTCACGGATTTGCCGCTGTGTATGCGCCGAATCGCCTCGGCCAGCAGGGGGGCGACCGAGAGCACCACGATCCGCTTGGGGTAGTCGGACAGCGGCCGGACCGTGTCGGTCACGACCACCTGCTCGACATCGGCCTTGGAGAGGCGCTCAAGCGCCGAACCGCAGAAGAGCCCGTGCGTGGCGGCCAGATAGACCTTCTTGGCGCCGTGCTTCTTCACCATCCGAGCGGCGTCTGTGATCGTGCCGCCCGTGGAGATGAGATCGTCGATGACGATCACGTCGCGGCCCTCGACTTCGCCGATGAGGTGCTCGCTGATCGTCTGTTCGGGACCCATGCGGCGCTTGTCCACGATCGCGAAAGTCATCTGCAAGGTGTTGGCGTAAGCCCGGGCCATCTTGATGCCGCCGGCATCGGGGGCCACGACCACCGTCTCACGGGGATCCATCGCGCGGAAGTACTCGGTGATGACCGGCTTGGCATAGAGGTGATCCACGGGCACATCAAAGAAGCCCTGAATCTGCGGCGCGTGCAAGTCCATGGTGAGCACCCGATCGACACCGGCCACCGTCAGACAGTTGGCCACGAGTTTGGCCGTGATCGGCACGCGGCCCTCATCCTTGCGGTCCTTGCGTGCGTAGCCGAAGTACGGCAGCACCGCGGTGATTCGCCCCACCGAACTGCGCTTGCAGCAGTCGACCAGCGTGAGCAGTTCCATGATGTTTTCGTTCACCGGCGGACAGGTCGGCTGCAGGATGAAGACATCGCGGCCGCGAATGTCCTCACTGATCTTGATGTCGATCTCACCGTCCGGGAATCGGCCGACCTCGGCCTGACACAGGGGCGACCCGATCATCTGGGCGATGGCCGTCGAGAGATGCGGATGCGCCGTGCCGGCGAGGAGTGTGAGACCGTTGTAGTTCATGTGTCCTTTCGAGAGGTCGGCAAGGGGCGTGCCGGAACGCCGACCCAGGTTTCGCCCGAGCGCACGACGGAATGCCTCGTGACAACAGCACCCGCGCCCGTGGTTGCGGCAGCTTCCACCGTCACCGGCGCAACCAGCACCGTGCCGCTCCCGATGAAGGCCCGCGCACCCACGCTCGTCGCGTGCTTGGCCTTGCCATCATAGTTGGCAGTGATCGTCCCCGCACCGATGTTCGCCTGAGCGCCAATCGTGACATCGCCCAGGTAGCTGAGGTGCTTGGCCTTGCTGCCGGCGCCCAGTCGAGCCTTCTTGGTTTCAGTGAAGTTCCCGACTTCCGCGCCCTGCTCCAGCACGGTTCCCGCGCGCAGGTGGGCAAAGGGACCCACTTCACAGCCGGCCGCGATGACCGAGTCGCCCTCGATCACGGTGCACGGCAAGATGCGGGCCCCGGGAGCGATCGTGACGCCGGCATCGATGTAGGTCGTCGCAGGGTCGACGATCTCCACTCCAGCCGCTAAGTGCTGGTTCAGCAGGCGCTGCCTCAGCACCGCTCGCACAGCGGCGAGTTCCTGGGGCGTGTTGAAGCCATCCGTTTCGTCGGGGCGTCGCGCGAGAACGGCTTCCACACGCCGGCCACGGCGGCGGGCCGCCGCCACGAGGTCAGTCAGGTAGACCTCTTGCTGAGCATTTGCGGAACCCACGGTTTCGAGGTCCGTCAAGGCGCCGAACTCGACGGCCCAGACGCCCGTGTTCACCTCGTTGATTCCTCGCGTTGCCGAATCGGCGTCCTTCGCCTCGACGATTGCCAAGACTTCGCCAGCAGGGCCTCGCACGATCCGGCCGTAGTCTCCCGGTTCATTGCGTCGGGCGGTCAGCACGGAAACTGCGGCTCCAGACTGGGCGTGTCCCTCGGAGAACCGAAGCAGTTCCTCGCTGGTGATGAGCGGGCAGTCCCCATTCAAAATCAAGATCGGCCCATCTGTATCACTTAGGGCCGACCGGGCGGCCAGCGTGGCATCGCCAGTCCCCCTGGGGCTGGCCTGCGTCGCGAACCGCAGCCGTTCAGTCCCTATTTCGCCGGCGAAACTCGCCAGAGCTGCCTCAAGAGCCCTTCTTTCAGGCCCGGTGACGACAACGATCCGAACCGGCTCCAGGACCAGGCTGGCCCGAGCCACCCATTCGAGGGACGTTCGCCCCCAAAGAGAACTTAAGACCTTGGGGGTAGACCCCCCCAAGCGCCGCCCTACCCCGGCAGCGAGGATCACGACCTGGGGCCTGGTGGGCATGTTCGTTCGCAGCGGATCCGGCGCCGAAGCCCGGCGAGGGCTAAAAAAGCGCGGGAGCGTTGCAAAAATCGCCGATAGGTTCAAGCCCGTTCGAGGCAGTTCGGATCACTTGAGGCACGCCTGCCGAAGGGTCTGCGACTCGAGCAGGGGCCTTCATGGGTGGTGTTTGATCGGAGATCTCAGAGTGGTTGACAGTTTTCTGGCACACAGGTATCCTCGGCCCGTTCTCGTGATGGCGCCCCCGAACCCTGCCATCGCTTGCGCGGTCTGACCCTTAGCACCATTGATACCCACCCGGAGTTGATCAGCCCTCGCAACCGGCTTGACTGTCGGTCTCTTCCTCCCGGACGACGATCGCCAGCTTCTGCTCTCCACCCATCCTGTGTTCCTTCGTCTCTCCCATTCCCTCCCCCGCTTGAGGAGTCTTAAGCAAATGATGTTTTCTACGAGAATCCTTCGTGGCATGACGCTCGGCGCGTTGGCCACGGGGCTCACGCTTGTCAGCGTGAACGCCCAGAACGGAAGCAACTACCACGTCACCGTGAACGGCACGGAGTTCTTCTCCGGCGGCCTCGGCGCTGGCCCCACTCAGACGGCTCAGGACGGCATCGGAACCTTCACTCCCGGTGAAGACATGCGCGGATCCCACCTCGTTGACTCCGGCTTCGGCCCGCAGTTCGAGTACCGGAACAACCGGTTCCGGAAGATCGCCTGCCTTCAGCCTGGCGTGACGGACCTCGACTGGCCCGTCCTGTTCTTCGAGATGGATGGTCTCAACGGCAACGCCCCGGCGGTCTTTACCGCGCCGGTGTGCCCGGGCGGCCTGGTCCCCTCGTTCAATCCGTACGGCACCGGCCCGGCCTCGTCTGCCAGCTTCGTGCTGTCGCAGCTCGGCTCGGTTGGCACCCTGATCGGCATCCCGACTTCCCAGCTCTTCATCCTGCCTGAGATGGGCTTGCTGGGTGGCGCGGGCGGCATCGTGACTCTTGTCGCGGGCGCCAACGCTGTCGTGAACCCACCGGATGGCTCGGCGATCAACTGCTGGGGCGTTCAGTTCCAGTGGACTCCGAGCACCGTCAACTACTTCCCGAACATCGACGGCGTCTGGTCTTGGACGGCGAACTCGCCGGACGGGGACCAGTACTACACGTTCTCGGCTGATGAGCTGAACCTGTGGCAGTCCAACTCGGTGGGTCTTGACGGTGGTGCGACGGCCCTGCTGGTGTTCTTCCCCACCTTCGAAGCAAACCATCTGTGGGCGACGACTGAGCCCCAGACGATCATGGCTTTGGCTCCGAGCGGTGCTGAGAACGGTGGCCCGTACTACACGCAGACCGAGAACATGGTCGGCGGCGGGTTCCCGAACTTCGGCTTCGACATCGGCGCTGGTAGCCGCACGATCAGCTTCACTGGTCAGGGCAATCAGGACGTGGCCAACAACCCCGCGCTACCCGGAATCGCTCCGACGATGGGTATCGTCACCTTCGACAACGGCGGTGATGGCGATGGTTGCCAGCGTCTGCCGTGGTTCGCGGTTGACTATCCGCAGCTGAACAACTTCACGTTCCCGTTCGCCCCGGCGGTTAACCCCGACGTGGACCCGGGTCTCGTGCAGTTCTTCGGTGAGATCAAGTTGCCGATCCATGCGACGGGCTTCATGCAGGCCGCGACGAACTTGGCCTTCGGGATCTTCGGTCACACGACGGCGGTTGCCGCGAGTGGCTGGCCGGATCCGGAAGGCTTCGCTCCGGGCGCGTTCGGTGTGACGTCGATCGCAGGCGGCTCGACCGCTCTGTTCACGACGCTCTTCCCGGCCCCGCCCTGCGGTTTCGGTCTGGCTGTCAACATCACGTACGGAACCTCGGGTCTCACCCCCTCGGGTGGCATCACGTTCGATCCGTCCGTGGCTGACACGTCCTACAGCCGTGAGTGCTATCTGTTCAACTGATTCGGCTGTAGACCCACGGCCTTCATCGGCCTAAAGGTCAAAGAGCCCCCCTCATCCCGCGTGGGTGAGGGGGGCTCTTCCTTTTCCAGGCGGACTCCTTCGTTTCCGTGTCCCCGCGCGGCGCGAGTCTTAGCGGCGCGAGTCTTAGTCGTTCGCCCGGGCGGCCAGGGCCCGGATGGCCGGCAGGGCTTGGCGAGCCGCATCGGCTCCGGCTGAGATGACGCTGGCCAGATCGCTGGTATCCAGCCAGTGTCTCCCACCAAGTTGCGGCCGGATGACGAGGTCGGCCCCGCCTCCCCACGTTCGATTGGCCAGCCGGGTCGAAATCTCCTGGGCCCGAAGGAGCAGATCCAGGCCCACGGCAGTTGAGCGCAGCGGAGAAAGCCCATCCGACAGGTCGACGGCCAGCAGACGTGTCGCACCGGACCGCCGAGCTGGCGCCACGGGCAGGTTGTTCACGATGCCAGCGTCGCAGAGCAGCCGGCCCTCCCACTCCACGGGGGGAAAGAAGCCGGGAACGGCTCCACTGGCGGTGACGGCTGTGCACAGGTCACCGCGGGTCATGAGGATGACCTCACCGTGCTCAAGATCGAGCGCTCCGATGGAGAGCGGCAGTCGCAGTTCACGGATGTCGATTTTGGGCACCAGGCTGCGCACGATGAAGCGCAAGGCCGAACCACCGAAGGCACTGCTCCGACGAAAGATGCGCTCAAGCGCGACTTGTCGGCGTAGCCCCGAAACCATGCGGCTAACCAAGGGGATACGGCCTGGGCGGCGTTTGAAGCCTGAAATACTGTGATTCCGAAAGCCCTCGGAGGAGAGGAAACGCAGCGTCAGGTCATGCGCTTGCTCGGCATCCCCGAGCCAGCAGTACGTCGCGCCCACCAGCGCGCCGACGCTCGTGCCGTACACAGCCTCGATCCGAATGCCGTGCTGCTGCAGCACGCGCAGCACGCCTAGATGGGCCATGCCCTTGAAGCCACCGCCGCCCAGCACGAGCGTGACCCCCGGTTCTTCGGTAGGCAGGCGGCCCGCCGAGTCCCCAGGCCTCGACGTCTCGCTAGGTGACATGACCTGCGCTCGAGCTGCAGCGCGTGGCACACCGAAGCTCGATCACTCCGGTGTGCCACGCAGAGAGGGATTCTTCAGGGAGAGACGCCCAGTAAGCCGTTGCTGGCGGCGAAGCCAAAGGGGCCGCCTGCATCCGGAATCCAGAACTGCAAGTAAATCGGGAAGCCCGAAGGGACTCCCGCTGGCCACGTGGCGGAAAGCCCCAACGTCCCAAGACCCGTGGTCAAGATCCCAGGAATCATCAGATCGGGGTTGGGGACCATCGTGCCGCCCTTGAAGGGCGCGCCGAGCAAGCCGAAGCCGGCCACCAAGACGGAGGCTGCATTGGGCGCTGCTGAATCCAGGCTGATTTCCACAAGGCTTCCTGCCTGCAGGGTCCCGTCGGCGACCAGGTTGGGTGTCCCACCGGCGCCTGCCAGGCCCTGCCCAAGGTCGAACCACGTGGGATGAATGGTCAGGCTGCCAGCCATGCGAATGCTGGTGATCTGGACCGTCTGAGTTCCGAAGGGGAATCCAAGATTCACCTGCAGCGTACCCAGCACGACGTTCGTGGCTGAGGCGAAGCCAAATCCAGCGCCATCGAGCCCAATGCTCAGCGTCGCGGCAAAAGCCTGCGGTTCCGGAGGCTCAGGAAAGGCCACCGGCTGATCCAGCAGAGCGATCGGAGCCGGTCCGGGCAGGGCCCCGGTTCCAGCCGCGAATTCAGGCGGAATCTGGTCCGTGGCGTCGATGGGACCAAAGGGGATGCCCAACCAAGTCACCTTGACCTCAAGCAGCGTTACGGCGTACTCGGTCGAGTAGAGCGTGGCGCTCGGATCGACGGACGTGGGCGAAAGCCAAGAGACGTCCTGCCCCGTCGTGGTGATGTCGAAGTTCCAGGTGGACTGGGCCGCAGCCAGCGCGGGCAAAGCCAGCAAGACGGCGGCGGCAGAAGCCAAGGGCCTGAGCAGAAGCGACGCAGTGGAAGCCATGGTGTGTGCATCCCGAGAGCAAGGGCGAGGCCGGCCAGGGTTGGCCAAGGCCGGGGCAGTATAGCGGTGAGTTCGCCGTTCCCCCGAGACTCCCTCAAGCCCGGCACGCCGGAGCGTCAGGCGCGCAGATGCTGTTCTCTGAAGCCTTGGTACTCCTGCAAGACCAGTCGAGGCGGCGGGTTGCAGGTCTGGAGTCCCTTGTCGTCATAGGGAACCAGAGCTTTGGCGGCGGCGATGACGACATCGCACTGCAGGACCTTTTCCGCGGCGCTGCCGGCACGCTCGTGGACATGCATGGCTTCGTAGATCACGTTGCTCTGCCGCTCGATTTCAGAGGCCACCGTCGGCACGCAGGGTTCACAGAGCCCCTCGCGGCTCACCTTCTGAAAGAGCCCGCCTTTACCGCACCATTTGCACTTGGCCATGACCACCCTCGGAATTGCCGGCTACTGCGACCCGCTGTCGCGTCACCGGCCATCATAGCGAAGGGGCCAGCCGCTGACCCGGAAGCACCGGCGGCACCGGCACGCCCAGCGCATCGGCGAGCGTGCGCAGCAGCTCTGCCTCTGACGTCGTGACCACCCGGTCGGCCGAGACACACGCCGCACAGGCCGCGAGCAGTTCGCCCTTGGGGCCGGGCTTGAGGAGCGCGAGTCGCTCGAGGGCCAAGTCGAGTTCGGCGGCCGCAAAGTCCCCGGTCGCAACCAGCGAGAGGTCTCCCAGGCCGAGCTGTTCTGCTGCGGCTTCCGCGGCTCGCAACGAAGCTGCGCGACCTGCCCCGCTCGTGTTCTCTGTATCGCCTGCGGCGTGGACGAGCGCCGCCATCACTGTGCGCACCGCGCCGCGCACGCTGCCCAGCGAATCAACCAGCACCGGGGAGCGCCCCGCTGCCCGTCCCGATCTGGCTCCGAGCAGGTGCTGCCGCAATTGCCGGCGCAGCATCCACTCGAAGAGGCTCACGTCTTGGTCAATATCAATGAACTGCCCGGCCAGTTGCAGATAGCGCTCGGCCTGTGTCGGCGAGAGAGCCCGCAGCGCGGGCAGGGCGAGTTCAATCACCGGCAGCCGCAAGGCCAGATCGAGCCGGGCCACACTGGCCTCGAGGTTCTGCAGCTCCTTGAGCAGGACCTGCTCGAACATGGCCTCCGGCGTGCCGGCCGGCCTCATCTGCAGCAACGCAAACTGCTTCCGGCGCAGTTCGGGAAGTGAGGAGAGCAGCAGAGCCAGGACGGCCGCGCGCGCTCCATAGGGTGTGGCGAGGGCCTGCGCCAGTTGGGGCGGCAGCGAAGCAATGAGTACTCGCGCCCGATCCACGTGCGCCTGGGCTGGATGGCCCGCTTGTTCGAGGGCGCTCCCCGCCAGCACCGACAGCGGCACGTCCTGGGGCGCGATGAAGGCTTTGCGCCCAGGGCCGGCCCTGGCCAAGTGTTGCGCTACGACCTCGGGCGCCAGCTCTGGCCAGCTTCCATCCCAGCCGGGATCGAGGCGTCGAATGCGCTCCTCAAGCGGCGGGTGCGTCGCGAAGAGCCGGCTAAAGCGCGGCAGAGCCTCGGCAATGAACATGTGACTCGCTTCGGGTGCGTTGGGATGCCTCAGCCGCGAGCCGAAACTCAGGGCCCCGATGCGCTTGAGCGCTCCGGCGATTCCCTCGGGCAAACGCGTGAACTGGACGGCCGATGCGTCGGCGAGGAACTCGCGTTGCCGGCTGACAGCGGCCTTGATGAGATTCCCGAAGAAGACGCCGGCGAAGCCGACCACCATCAGCCCCACACCCAGTGCGACGATGGCGGCGACACCTCCGCCACCCTGACGCCGGTTGCGCGAAAGGCGCATGAAGCGCAGCGAGCGCAGAAGCATCTGGCCCGCGAGCCCGATCACGAGAATGCCATGGAGCAGCGCCATGAGGCGCAAGTTGAGCCGCATGTCTCCATTGAGAATGTGGCTGAACTCGTGAGCCACGACGCCTTGCAGTTCATCGCGACTCAAATGCCGCACCGCGCCGCGAGTGACGCCGATCACGGCGTCATCGACGCTGCGGCCCGCCGCGAAGGCATTCACGCCTTCTTCATCGGGCAGCAGGTAGACCTGGGGCGCCGGCACGCCCGACGCAATGGCCATCTCGTCGACGATGTTGAGCAGGCGCCGTCCGGCCGCATCCGTGTTGCCGCCGTGCAGCAGCTTCCCGCCCAGATGCTCAGCCACGGCTGGTCCGCCGGCGGCCAGCGCCTTCAGCTTGTAGGCCGAGCCCCCGCCAACAACAGCCACTGTTCCCAGCCCAACGAGCAACAGCAAAGGCCAGTCAAGCAAATCGCCGGCCGCGCTCGGACTCTGCGAAGCGAGCATGACTCCCGCCACGAGGCAGTACGTCGTGGCGATGATGGCCAGCACCGCCAGCGCGAAAAGCACGAGCAGGCGGCCGGTCTTGCGGCGCGCGAGATCCTGTTGCTCGAAGAAGTCCATGGTCACGAGCCCACGGCGAGGCCGTCAGCCTGGACGCTCAGCCCGCGAAACTCACCTTGGGAGGCTCGGCAATCGCGGCCCGGTCGAACTCCAGCAGCGTGGCATCGCGGCCGTGTCCGAACATTCCGGCGATGAGCACGGGCGGGAAAGTCTGCTTGTACGTGTTGTACGTGGTGACGGAGTCGTTGTAGCCCTGCCGCGCGAAGGTGATCTTGTTCTCGGTGGACGTGAGTTCCTCCTGCAGAGCGAGCATGTTCTGGTTGGCCTTGAGATCGGGGTAGGCCTCAGCCAACGCGAAAAGCCGGCCCACGGCGCCGGTCAGCGCGGACTCGGCCCCCATCAGCGCCGTCATCGCAGCCGGGTCGGCCGGATCCTTGGCCGCGCGCTCCAGCCCGGACACCGCCGCGTTACGCGCACGAATCACACCCTCAAGCGTCTCACGCTCATGCTTCATGAAGCCGCGCGCCACTTCGACGAGATTGGGAATCAGGTCGTGCCGGCGCTTGAGCTGCACGTCGATCTGCGCGAAGGCATTCTCGAAGCGGTTCTTGAGCTTGACGAGCTGGTTGTAGACCGCCACACCCCAGAGCAGGAGCAGCAGCAGGATCCCGAACAAAACGACCAGGACGATGACGGCGTTGGGCATGTCAGAACCTCCGGAAGGCCGAGGGGCCAGGGGAACTGCGAGGGAGTATCGCAATTGCGTCGGCTAGCGCGAATTGCGCGGCTGCGCCCGGCACGGCATGATCGGCCGCATGCAAGCTCGGGTCAGGCGCCGCCGGTTGTGTGGACTGCAAAACATCCTCGTCGTGTCGGCGGTGCTAGCAGCCGGGCTCGTGCCCGCCACACCAGCCCAGCAGCTGGCCGACTCCCAGCCGGCGTCAGCCGCCGAGTTGCCGGGGCGCGCTCTCTTCCTGCAGGCCTGCGCCACCTGCCACGGCGCTGACGGCGGCGGGCAAGGCAGCGTCACGCTCGACCGGCCGGCGCGCAGCTTTCGCGACGGCGGATTCTCCTTCGGCAACACGAACGAGGCGCTCTTTCGCACGATCAGCACGGGCATTCCCGGTTCGCCGATGCCGGGTTTCGAAAGCGCCTACAGTGAGACGCAGCGCCGCGAATTGGCCGAGTTCGTGCGCAGCCTCGGTCCCGCCGAGACGGCCATGGACCCCGACGATGCCATTCTCGTGGTGCGCGACCAGCCGCAGGTCGCGCGCGGCATCTTGCCGCCGATCGCTGAGGGACTTCCGCTGCGACCGCGAGGCCTCCTGCTCGGCACGCTGGACGGCCTGAGTTTCGAGTATTGCCTAGACGACCTGCGGCTGCTCGGTGTGCGTCAGGGCGACTTCGTGCGCCGGGCCGACTGGACCGGCCGCGGGGGTCAGGCGCTCGAGCCGCTGGGCCGGCTCGTTTGGCTCGATTCCAGCGGCAGCCCAACACAGCACTGGCTCTCGACCTGGGCGCCGCAACTGGTTTCAGCTTCGACGCAGGAGCAGGGCGAGCCCGTCGGCCCGACGAAGACCGAGGTCTTGCGAGCACGCCTGACAGACACACGCATCCAGGGCGACAGCGCGGCCCTCCACTACGAGTTGTTTCGGGAGCGCAGCGGGGTCCACGAGCGAGTTGCCCGGGTTGAAGAATCCGTGCGTGCCGAGACGCGCGGCACGGCTTCCGGCTTCACGCGGCAGTTCCAAGTTGAACTGTTCAGCGCGGACACCGCCGTCGGCTTGGTCACCGACGTCCTGCATGCAGCGGCTTGGGAAGTGTTTCGTACGGCCGAAACCGGTCCAGCCGGCACAGCGGGCCCGACGGCGTGGTCCGTTCAGCCGCGGCCCGATGGAACCGTACAGCTCACCGGCCTGAGCCTGAGCACCGACGCGGCCGGGTCGCTGGTCGGTGGCTGGATCAAATCACAACGCGACATTTCCGGAGTTTGGTTTGTGCCGACTGAAGCGAAGTCGGCACCTAGCGCGCGCGGTTCGATCACCATCCTGCTCGCGCCGTCCTGGAACCCGGAGCTTGAAGCCGTGTTCCGGCAGGGTGCCCGCTGATGCGCCACGCGGCCCAGCGCCACGTTGAATCAGCCGGCCAGCCTGCGTCGGCCGGCTCGCGGGCCGCCGCCGGCCTGCTCGCACTGTTGAGTTGCGCGCTGGGCGCCTCCGCCCAGACGAGCGAAGCCGCGCAGAGCAGCGAAGCTGACTACTACAGCGTGGATTACTTCGTGCCTCCCGAAGGCGAGGTGCTCGAAGTCGGTGGCATGGTGTTCCTGCCCGATGGCCGCCTCGCGGTGAGCACGCGCCGCGGACAGGTCTGGCTCATCGAGAATGTCATGGCCGCCGATCCCGCCGAGGCGGTTTACACCCTCTTTGCCGAAGGACTCGACGAGGGCCTGGGCTTGGCGCTCCTGCCCTCGACGGAGCCGGGCGGCGAGCCGGTCCTGCATGTCTTGCAGCGCGGCGAACTCTCGCGCCTCCATGACGAGGACGGCGACAGCCGTTGTGAGCGCATCGAAACCGTCAGCACGGATTGGGGACTCTCCGGCAACTACCACGAGTTCGCCTTCGGCCTGCCGGTCAGCGCGCAGGGCCAGCTCTACCTGAGCCTCAACGTCTCCTTCTTCAGCCCGGAGTGGTGGCACGGCAAATCGCCGGTGCCCTACCGAGGCTGGGTGCTGCAGGCCGATCCGCGCACCGGACTCATCACGCCCTTGGCCAGCGGCCTGCGCAGCCCGGCGGGCTTGGGACTCGACAGCCAGGGCCGACTGCTCGTCACCGACAATCAAGGCGACTGGATGCCGGCCGGCCCCGTCTTCCACATTCAGCCGGGCAAGTTCTACGGACATCCGGCCTCGCTGGCCTGGAACTCGGCCGACCGCAACCAGGGACCAGAGCCTTCCGATACCGAGCCGCCGCAGCGCACTCGCGCGCCGGCCGCGCTGTGGCTGCCCTACAAGTGGTCGCGTTCCGCCGGCAACCTCGTGCCCGATCAGACCGGTGGCCGCTTCGGCCCCTTCAATGACCAGATGTTCATCGCCGAGCTAACGAACGGCATGGTGCTCCGCGCGCAGCTCGAGGAAGTGCGCGGCGTCCTGCAGGGCGCGGTGTGGCCCTTCCGCCAACACGTCGGCTCAGCCTTTCGCGCGCAGTTCGCGCCCGATGGATCTTTGCTGCTGGGCTTCACCAACCGCGGCTGGGGCGGCTTGGCGCCCAACGACGGCCTGGCGCGGCTGCGCTGGACGCAGCGAGTGCCGCTGGAAGTCGCCCGTGTGCACTTGCTGCAGAGCGGCTTCGAGCTGAGCTTCACGCAGCCGCTCGCGCAGTCCGCGGTGATCGCGCCGAACGAGATCGAGATCGTGCAGTACGACTATGACTGGTGGTGGGAATACGGCTCGCCGGAGCGGCGGCACCGGCCGGTGGAAGTGCTCAGCGTCACGCTGGCTCCTGATCGGCGCACACTCACCCTGCACACCGCGGCGCTGACGCCGGCCATGGTGGCGCGCGTGAAGCTCCCGCGCCTCAGCGCCGAGGACGGGTCTGTGCTCTTGCACGACGAGTTTGCTTACACGATCAACCAACTGCCCGAGGGGCCGCTGACGACAGAGCATGTAGCCAAGGCCGTCGCGCCGCCGCCCGAGCGCGACAGCTACTGGGAAGGCTGGCTGCGCCTCACCTATGGCGATGCCCTGGAGCTTTGGCAGAGCCACGGCTGGGCACTGGTCACGGCCGACCTCGCACCGGAGGGCGCCGACCAACTCCAGGTGACAGAGGGCGTCGACGCACTCGTGAACGTCGCCACGCTCGCTCAGACGCAGGGTCTCGAAAGTCTGAAGAGTGCCGGGGCTGCAGCTCAGCAGGCCGCCGCCGATCCACTGGGCTCGGGCCCTTACACCTCACGCCTCAACTTCGGCGATGCGCAGATTCATGTGGAGTTCCTGCTGACCGAAGGCGCGCGCGCGGCGCTCTTCGTCCAGGGACGCTACGGCATCGAACTCAGCGCCGAGGCCTGTGGAGCACTGCTGCCTCAGCGCGGCGAGCGCCTCGGCCAGCCGCCCGCACTCGATGCCTACCAGGGCCCGGGCCGCTGGCATTCACTCGACCTCAGCTTCGTCGCGCCGCGCTTCGACGCACAGGGCCGCAAGACCAGCCCGGCGCGCTTCCGCCGCGTGACCATCGACGACATTCTCCTGCACGAGGAAGTCGCCCTCGCCGCGCCTTCGGCGGGCGAGCTGCCCCTCGCCGAGGGTTCCAGCGACGAGATCGCGCTCGGGCCGCTCGTCATCAGCGGCGGATCGCGGCCGATGGCGCTGCGTTCGATTCGCGTCAAACCACTCGCCCCGCCCACCGACGAATCCGGCTTCGTTCCGATCTTCGACGGCGAGAGCCTCACGGGCTGGGTCGAGCAGTCCGATGACCTATCCAAGCCCGGCTGGGAGATCGTGGACGGCATCCTCACCGGCACTGGCCCGCGCAGCCACCTCTTCAGCCCGCGCGGCGACTATCAAGATCTAGAGGTGCGTGCCGAACTACGCATCAGCGACAACGGCAACTCCGGCCTCTACGTGCGCACAGCGCTCGGCAACGGCTGGCCGGCCGGCTACGAGGCGCAGATCAACAGCAACTACCAGGACCCGCAAAAGACCGGCAGCCTCTACGCCCTGGCGCCCGTGCGCGTGCAGCTCGTGCCGCCCGGCGTCTGGTTCGACTACCGCGTGCATTGTCGCGAGTCTCCGGCGGGCGCCCACCGCGATCCGCTCAGCGGCGCCCCGAGCCCCGCCGGCACGCGCCTCACGATCTCGGTCAACGGAGTCGTCATCACCGACTTCATCGACACCGAGCGACGGCACGCGCAAGGCCATGTGGCCCTGCAGCAGCACCACGAGGGCAGCGTCGTGGAATTCCGGCGCATCGAGGTGCGCGAGAGCCGTTAGCGCGCCCTGGCAGGCTTGATTTTTTTCGCTCGAATCCGCGACCATGGCCCGATGCCGAGCACCCAGACCATGAAGCACACCGACCACAACGATCCTTCCGATGAACTGTCCGACACCCCGGCGCCCGGCGGACGCTCGCTGGCCTCGCTCTCCATGGACGAGTTGCGCAACGAGTTGCAGCGCCGCAGCCGCGAACTCGACCGGCTGACCGCCCGCCGCGACCGGCTGCTCACCGAGCTGGCCGAGATCGACCACGAGATCGGCAACCTGGGCGGCAGCGGCGGCGGGCAACCCGGCCGCAGTGGCGGCTCAGGCGCTCCACGCCGCAGTGGCGGTCCGCGCGCGCCGCGCGCCAGCAATGAAGTGAGCCTGCCCGATGCCATCGCCTTGGCGGTGGAAGTGCACGCCACGATCACGCCGTCCGAGGCGGCAGAAATGGTGCTTAAGAACGGCTACCGCAGCAATGCGAAGAACTTCAAAATGATGGTGGCCAACGCGCTGGCCAAGGACGAGCGCTTCAAGCGGCTGGCGCGCGGACAGTACGAGCGCGTGGGCTGAGCCGCGCCAGGCAGCCGGGGCCGGTGCCTCAGCGCCGGGGCACGAGTTGGACCACGGCCTCGATATGTCCGGTCTGCGGAAAGAGGTCTAGGAGCGTCCAGCTTTCCACGGCATAGACCGCCGTGAGTTCGCGCAGATCGCGGGCCAGCGTGGCCGGATCGCAGGACACGTAACTGAGCCGGGCCACGCCTGCGCTCAGCAGCGCGCGCCGCAACTCCGGGGGCAGCCCACTGCGCGGCGGATCCACCAAGACGCGGTCCACCGCGCTCCAATCCGCGAGATCCTCCGGCTGCCCGGCCGCCTCAAGATCCGCGCCCAGCACTTCAACCTGCTCCGCGCCGTTGTGCGCGATGTTCTGGCGCAGGAACTGCATGGCCTCCGACTGAGACTCGACGGCAAGCACACGCTGGTAGCGGCGGGCCAGGGGCAGGCTGAAAAAGCCCACCCCCGCAAAGAGGTCCAGCGCGCACTGGCCGCGCCAGCCACCCACGGCCCGTTCGGCGAGCGCCTCGAGCAAACCGCCGTGCGCCTGAAAGAAGACCTTGGCGTCGTAGGCAAACTCGTGCTCCCCCACGCGCCGCCGCACGGCGGCCAGCGGGAGTGCGGCGCTGGGCGGTGTCGCGCTGCAGCCGTCCGTGCCGGCCGTGATCGCCACCCGCCGCAGGCCCTGAGCATGCGCGTCGCGAGCCAGGGCGGGCCAGCAGGCCTGCAGCGCGGGATCGAGGATCGGGCAGTTCTCGATGGGCACGAGCCGATGGCTGCCGCGCGCGCGATAGGCCAGCCGGCCTTCCGTCACGAAGAGCTGCGCGCGCAGACGATAGCCCCACGGCGCGCCTTCGACGATCTCCGGTTCGGGCAACTCCACGCCGCCGAGCCGCCGCAGGGTCTCGCGCGTGGCGGCAACCTTGAGCGCGAGCTGAGTCGCTTCGTCCAAATGCTGCAGATCGCAGCCGCCGCAGTCGGCGAAGTGCCGACACGGCGCCGCGCGTCGGCCAGTTCCGGCCTCGAGCAGCGTGACGAGGACGCCGCGCGCATGGCCCTTGCGGCTTTCGGTGATGCGCGCCACGAGGCGGTCGCCGGGCGCCGTGAGCGGCACGAAGACCGGCCGGCCGCCATGCCGGGCCAGCCCTTCGCCGCCGGTGACCAGACGCTCGATGCGGAGTTCCACACTCGCGCCGACACGCAGGGGTTCCATCAGTGTTGCTCCTCGGCGGCGCCCTGCCGCTGCCGCCGCGCCAGCGTACGTTCCAAAGCCTTCTGCACGGCCGCACTCGGCGCGTGCTCGGCCGCCACACGCAAGGCAGCCACGGCTTCGTCCAAGCGGCCCTGTGTGCGCAGCCAGAGACCGTAGTTGAACTGCGCCCGCCCATCCAGCGGATCAATCTCTACGGCCAGCCGGAGTTGCTCGCCGGCCTCCTCGTTGCGGCCGGCCTGAGCCAAGTACATGCCGAGATTCACGCGCGGGCGCGCCTTGTGCGGTGAGAGCGCCACCGTGTCCTCCCAGAGTCGGAGCGGATCGGCCAGGACTTTCACGCGGGCCTGCGTGCGCAGGGCGAGTCCCAGGAGCAGCGCTAGGCCGAGCGCCAGCCAGGCCATGCGCGCAACACGGTGCCCGCGCAGCCACCAGGCCAGGCCCGCCCCCGCACTCGCCGCCACCAGGGCCAGACCCGCCAGGGGCAGGTACAGGTGGCGCTCGGCAAAGTAGTCGCGGAAGGGCACGAGCGAATTGGTCGGCGCCAGGGCGACACAGAACCAGAGTGCTCCCAGCGTGACCGTCGGCGCGCGGCGACGCACGGCGAGCGCACCGGCGAGCAGCCCAAGCAAGAGCAGCAAGCTCAGGCCCACTTCGGCATCGAAGGCACGGCTGAGCGGCAGATCGCGATCGAGGTTCAGCGTGTCAGGCCAGAGAAAGAGCCGCAGAGAGGCGAGCCAGATGCGCGGCTGCGTAAGCAAGTGGTCGAGCAGCGGCAAGGCCTCGGCGCCGATGGTGCCGCGATGCGGACTGCGCAGCAGAAGAAACCACAGCGGCACAAGCAGCGTGCAGGCGAGCAGGGCCGGCAGCGCCCAGGGTCGTCGCAAGGCTGTGCCCACGGCCCGCCGGCCGCCGCGGCTGGCCAGCACGAGCGCCAACAGCACCGGAAAGACCACCGCCGACTCCTTGCTGCCCATGGCCAGCGCGGTCGTCACGATCGCTGCGGCGATGAGCCCGCGCCGCCGACTCGCGGGCGCAGACGGTTCGCAATCCAGCGCGGCCAGCATCAGGCGCAGTCCGGCCAGCCCGAAACACGCCGCCAGCAATCCGGAGCGCGAGTTCACATAGGCCACGCCTTCCGTGGCGAGCGGATGCAGGAGAAAGATGAGCGCGCTGAGTTCAGGCACTCCCGCCAGCCAGGGCGCCCCGTGCGCCGCCGCGTGCGCCGCCACGACGCGGCGCACGATCGACATAAGCAGCAGCGCACAGCCCAAGTGCAGTGCGAGGTTCACGAAGCGATAGCCTCGGGGCTCCAGCCCACTCGCAGCGCGGTTCAGCGCCAAAGAGAGCATGTAGACCGGCCGCGTCTCCTGCTCGCCGCTGCGCAGGACGCGTCCCAGGTCCGACAGCTCGCTCAAGTTCTCGTTCTCGACGATGGCGTGCAGGTCGTCGTAGAGAAAGGGCCCGTCGAGGCCGGGGCCGTAGGACCACGCCAGCAGGAGCGCGAAGAGCGCCGGCAGAAACTCGAGGTAGCGGCGAGCAGCGGGCATGGCCGCCCAAGGCTAACCGCCGCTGAGGTCGTGCTTCTTCAGGTAGTAGCCCAGGTTGCGCGGATCGATGCCCAGCAGCGCCGCGGCGTCCTTCTTGCGCCCCTCCGCGCGGGTCAGAGCGGCCAGCAGCAGCTCGCGCTCGGCGGCATCCAGCCGGGTGCGCATGTGCAGGTCCTGGCCCGTGGCGCTGGGCGAATGCAGCGAGGACTCCAGTACCGAGCGCAGCAGAGCGGCATCGAGAGGACGCTTGCCGGCCAGAATGCGGGCCCGCTCCAGCACGTTGCGCAACTCACGCACATTGCCGGGCCAGTCGTAGGAGCGCAGGATCTCCAGCGCGGCGGCGGGCACGTTCAGCGGACCGCGGCCGGACCCCGACTCGGACAGCCGCTCCAGGCAGTCGGTGCTGATGGCGGCGAGGTCTTCCTTGTGCTGGCGCAGCGGGGGCACATCGATCGGGAAGACCGCGAGCCGGTAGTAGAGGTCGGCGCGGAAAGTGCCATCGCGGACGCGCGCGGAGATCGGCTCGTTGGTGATGGCGATGACTCGCACATCGGCGCGGCGCCTGCGCGATTCGCCGGCCACCTGGTACTCACCGCTCTCGAGGGCCCGCAGCAGCTTGCCCTGCATCTCGGTGCGCAGCGCTCCGACTTCGTCCAGCACGAGCGTGCCGCCCTCGGCCTCGGCCAGACGCCCGTCACGATCCACGGTCGCGCCGGGCAGCGCGCCGCGGCGATGCCCGAAGAACTCGCTGTCGAACAGCCCCTCGGGAATCGCGGCGCAGTTCACGCGCACGAAGTGGCGTTCGGCCCGGCGGCTGGCGCGATGAATCATGCCCGCCACGAGTTCCTTGCCGCTGCCGCTCTCGCCGGTGATCAGCACGGTCGTGTCGGTGGGCGCCACCTGAGCGACGAGTTCGCGCACGCGGCACAGGGCCGGGCTGTCGCCGACGAGCGCCGCCTCGTTGGCCTTCGGCTGCGCGGCCGCCCGCAGAAAGCGCACATCGCTCAACAGGCGCTGGTGCGAGAGCGCGCGCTGCAACTGCAAGACGAGCTGCCCAGCATCCACCGGCTTCTGCACAAAATCCCAGGCACCGGCCTTCATGGCTTCCACCGCGTGGCTGATTGTGCCGACGCCGGTGATCACAATGACGGGCAGGGTCAGTGAGCGCTCGCGCAGAGCGGAGAGCAGCGCGAGGCCGCCGCCGCCCGGCATCTGCAAGTCCGTGACGACAGCCTGAATCGCTTGAGTGTCGATAGCGCGCAGCGCCGCGGGCACGTCCCCAGCAGCAACGACCTGAAAACCCTCGCCGGCCAGCACATCCTGCAGTGATTCGCGGACGAAGGCCTCGTCGTCGACGATCAGGACTGTGGACTTGGCATTCATGCCTGGCAAGCTCCGGTTCGTCATGCGGCTGGCAGACGCAGGCTGAAGCGAGCGCCGCCTTGGGCGCGATTGCTGGCCGTCAGCGTGCCGCCGTGGGCCGACACGATGCCATAGGACACCGAAAGTCCAAGGCCCGTGCCGCCACTGCGCGAGAAGAAGGGGTCGAAGAGCCTCGGCAAATCCTCGGCGGCAATTCCGGGCCCCTCGTCCTCGACATCCAGGCGCACCTCGCCCGAGGTACCCGCCGTGCCGGCGCTGGCCGAGGAGCGCAGAGCCGTGATGATGATGCGCGGCGCGCCCACAGCCTGAACCGCGTCGGGCGGCGCGGCACCCGGCGCGCCGGCACCCGGGGTACTGGCACCCCGCCGCATCGCGTCGGCGGCGTTGAGCAGCAGGTTGAGCAGCACCTGCTCGAGCCGGCCGGCATCGCCGCGCACCGGCAAGGGCGCCTCAAGCCCGGAGCGCTGCACTTCCACACCCTGGAAGCTCGCGGAGTAGGCCGCCATGGCCAGGCTGCGCTCGACAACCTGCGCGAGATCGGCCTCGCCACTGCCGGTGGCCGGCCGCGAAAAGTGCAGAAGTTCGCGAACGATGTCGCGGATGCGCTGGAAACCGTGGCCGACGCGCTCTAGATAGCGGCGCCGCTGGGTCTCATCGAGGCCTTCCTTCTGGAGCAGGCTCAGATAATTCCCGATGCCTTCGAGCGGGTTGTTGATCTCGTGCGCCACACCTGCCGTGAGCAGTCCGATGGCGCCCAGGCGCTCGCTGGTCTGCAAGCGCTGCTCGAGTTCTCGCTGGCGCGTCAGGTCGGCCAGCTCACGCTCGGTTTCCTTCTGCTGTTGCGCGCGGGCGTTCATACGCAGCGCGATGGCGGCCGCTCCCGCCAGCAGGAGAGTCACGGCCACCATCGAGACGATGACCAACTGCTGCTCATCGCGCACCGCGGCCAGCGCGCCATCGAGCGCGGCCTCGGGCGTACGCGCTACGACCAGCGGCAAGGGCTCTCGTCCCAAAGGCAGGGCGAGCCACAGCGCGCGCTCGGCCTGCAAACGGCCTTCGGCCAGGAGCTGGCGCAATTCGGCGGGCGGCGCGCTTTCGTCGGCATCGGCCGCCTGAGTATCGAGCCAGGCTCGGTCCTGACGCGCATCGACGAGATGCGCCGTGACGCCCTCGATGGGCCGGAAGCGACGCACGGCCTCGAGCAGCGGTGCCGCCGAGAGACGCAGGGCGAGATAGCCGCGCCGCACTCCGGCACGGTCTATGGCACAGAGGTGATCGATCACGAGTCGCTCCACGCCGCCGGGCGCGGCGGGCAGACGCCGCAGCACGGTCAGCACGTCGCCGTCGCGCAAGGCTTCTCCGCCCGGCGCCGGCGCGCCCCCTTCGTCCGGCGACAAGTGTCCGAGCGCCGCAGGCACGGCAGCCGAGGCGCCGCGCGGTCCACGCTCGCCGCGAAAGCGCTCGTGCCCATCGGGCAGCAGAACAGCGAGCCGCTCGACATCGCCGAAGGTCTCGACGAAGGGCAAGAGTTGCGTCTGCAGAGTGTCGCGAGAAGCAGCAACCTCTTCGTCGGCAGCGAGCAGCTCAGCGAGCGCCGGCAGGCGCGCGAGATACTGCGCCTCGCGGCGCCCGTCAGCGAGCAAGCTCTCCAGATGGCGCGCTAATTCGGCGTGCCCGCGCTCCACCTGCGCAATGAGTTCGCGCCGCCGCAACTCGCTGCTCGAGTTGAGCCGGTAAAGGCCGTGCGAGATCTCGAGTGCGACGAGACCCACGAAGAAGAGGACCAATGCCAGAGTGCGCCACGCCGTCATGCGCGCACGAGAATAGCGGTCCTGCCGCAAGAAATGCCCGCCCCGTCCGCGCGCGGGGACGTTTCGCAGCCACCAAGCGGGGCCCGGCGAAGGGCCGCATAGGAACTCGGCAACGCGCAGGAATCACGACTTCGCCGCGCCAACACGACCCCGCTCCGGTCTCTCGGCGCCGCTGGCGCCGGGCCGGGTCGTAGGGACTGCGTCTTCTGCCAACCCGCGGCCTCTCCTGACACAGGCCCCGTACGGTAGCGACAGACGTTCCGTGCTTTACAGACGCGCTCCGGTGTTCGAGAGTGTGCCCCCATGAACACCCAACCTCTTGTCGTGCTGTCGGGCCTTCACACCACTCCGCGCGCCGCTCGTCGCGTGCTGTCCGCTGCGGCTGCGCTGCTGCTGCTCGGCACGGGACTCACGGCGCAGAATCCCCCGCCCGCTGCCAGCGGCGAGACGCCGCCGCCAGCGCCGTGGGCCTGGCACAACCTGCGTTTCGAGGATCCGCAGGCCAAGCCCGGCGTGGACACCACGCACTGGTGGGATGAAGAACTGCGCGCCATCCCGCTCGGCGACGAAGAGAACGGCGTGGCCGATTGGCTCATGACGGTTGGCGGCGAAATCCGCTTCCGCTATCAGCGCGACAGCAACAAGCCGCCAGGGCCGCTCGCGCCGCGCGTCAACGACTACAGCCTGCTGCGCACGCGCCTCTTCACCGACTTCCGCAGCAAGGACGGCTTCCGCATCTTCTTGGAAGCCATCTCCGCCACGCTCCATGGCAACTCGCGCGCGCCGGCGCCGATCGACCGCAACAGCCATGACTTCCTGAATGCCTTCGTGGAGTTCACCCGCGGCTCAGACATCTTCAAGTTCGGCCGCAGCGAGATGCAGTACGGCGCGCAGCGCCTCATCTCGCCGCTGGAGTGGGGCAATACGCGGCGCACCTTCGAGGGCGCCTGGTGGAGGAATAAGGGCACTGACCGCACGGTGGACGTGTTCGTCACGCGCCCGGTCATCGTCGAGCCGCACGGCTGGGACAGCCGTGACAACTCGCGCTGGTTCGGCGGCGTCTATGCCACCTGGAGCAAGCTCGAGCAGGGCGTGGGCGATTTGTACGCCTTGGTCTTGGACGAGAACGACGAGATCATCGCCTCCGGTGCCGGCACGCTTGGCGACTGGACCGTCTTCACCGTGGGCGGCCGCCGCACCTGGAAGGACGGCAACGTCGAAACCGAAGTCGAGGCCGCACAGCAGTTCGGCACGCGCTCAGGCGACGAGATCAACGCGCAGATGATCGCGCTCATGGCGGCCATCAACCAGCCTGAGTGGGCCGGCAAGCCGCGCTTCGCTGTCGAACTGGACTATGCCAGCGGCGACGACAACCCCGCCGACTCCAAGATGGGCACCTTCAATCAGCTCTTCCCGCTGGGCCACGCCTATTTCGGCTACATCGACATCGTCGGGCGTCAGAACATCATCGACTTGCAGGCCAATGCCCGCTGGCTGGTGAACAACGGCGACGTGTTCCGCGTGGCGGTGCACAACTTCCAGCTCGCCGACTCGCATGACGCGCTCTACGGCGCGGGCGCCGGCGGTGGCGCGCCAGGCGTGGTCTTCGCCGCCAATGCCGCGGGCGCCTTTGGCCGCGATGTGGGCGACGAGATCGACTTCACCTACGAGACCAAGCCGGAGGGCCTGGCCCCGCACGGGCATCTGCTCTTCGGACTCTCAGCCTTCTATCCGGGGCGCACCTACTCGCTGCGCCGCAACGACAACCACATTCACACGCTCTACGCGCAGTTCACCTTCCGCTTCTAAGCGGCGGACGGCCTGCGCTCAGGGTGCGTCGAGCGGCACTTCGTAACTGCCCTTGCGTAGGCAAATGCCGGCCAGTTCGGGCAGACTGAAGAGCGCCCCGGAAGCTCCCGCGGAAAGCGCCGCGCCGCCGTCCCAGGGCCAGCTCAGCAGGCCGCCGGCTGCTGAGCCCAGGCCGTAGGCCAAGTTCAGAGCGCCGCCCAGCGGCCGCCACCAAAGCGCGCCATCGGTGAAGCAGAGGAAGCGGCCGTCGCGATCCAGCGGCTCGTAGAGGCTGGACGTGAGCGTGAGGCTCTCGCACACCTCGGTCAGCGCCGAGGGCGCGCGGTCCAGAAGCTGCGTCAGTTCGCGGCGCCGCCGGCCGGGCCACGTTTCGCTGCGCAGGACGCGCCAGTCGCGCTCGACGAGTTCGCAGAAGACCCAGGGCACCGCGCTCGGGCCGGTCCCGCTGGGGATCGGCCCGCCTAGCGCCAACTCCGGATCGGGGAAGGCTGCCGTCAGCGCCTCGGCCAGACGCGTGATGCAGTTGCGAGCGAGCAAGTCGTAGCGGCACGCCTCGCGGAGCTGCTGCTCGGCCGCGGCGAGTTCCGCCTGCACTTCCGCTCGCCGAGTGGACCAGTCGCCGCCGGCGGCCGGAAAGCCCCAGGGCGCAGGCCGCGCGGAGCGTTGCGGCCAGAGCCTGCCCGCGGGCCGGCGAACGGGCTGGCCTTCGGCGGCCGCGCGCAGTTCCACCGCCAGCGCCACGGCCTCCTCCAGGAGACCGACCTCCCACTCGCCCCGCATGACAGCACCACGCTGAGTGCGCACGCCCTCGACGACAGCGGCTGCACGGCGGGCGAGTTCGTGGCGTGCCTCGGCTCCAGCAAGTTCCTCGGCGGCGAGGCGAGCGGCCCCGCTGGGCCAGGGATCGACGACCAACAGGCGACCTTCGCTCAGCGAGCGGCGCGCGGCCTGCCAGCGGGCCGTGGTGACGAGCAGCGCCAGACCGCGGTCGGGCCGCGGCGAATCCAGCAGTTCCAGCAGACCGGCCAGCGCATCGGCGGCCTGCGTCTCCAGCGCGCAACGCTCGTCCGCCGTCAGCGTCGTTGGGCCTGGCGCGACGAGCAGTGCCTCCTCCGGCACAACCCAGGCGTGCTCGAGCGCCAGCAATGCCTGTCGATCACAGAGGGCTTCCCGCAGCGCCGACAGATCACCGGCAGGCGCCGCCGCAAACCAGTCCAGCACGCGGGCCTCCGCGGCGAAGCGTCGCTTGCGCAGTGCGCCGGCCCCCGCGAGCTGCTCAAGTTCAGCACGCAGGGACTTCGCCCAGAGGAGTGGGGCCTCCTGCCCTTCGGCGAGTTCGACGGCGGGCGGCTGGAGTAGTCCGGCCCCCACAAGGCTCGGCCAGGCCCGGCCTTGCTCCGTCGCCCGTTGATCATGGGCCGCCAGGACCTGGCCGTCCGACTGACTCAGGGCGGCGAGCCAGGCCACGTCGAGGCGCAGCGCCTCACAGTGCGCCAGGGCCGACTGTTGTGCGCCGTACTCCACAGTGAAGTGGTCGTCCAGCGCTTGGGCGGCGCCCGGCGCGGCCTCGATCTCCACGAGCCGCAAGCTGCGATTGCCCAGGTCGTTGTAGCGCAGCACGAAGGCCGTCCACGGCTCGCGTGCCAGCCGCAGCAATCCGTCGTCGCCACGCTGGTAGTGATAGACCACGTCGCCGAGGCGCAGAGCGGCGTGCCCGGCGCTCGCTCCGCCGACGTTCGCGTCGGCATGCACGAGCGTGAGCTGTGGTGCAGCCAGCAAGGCCGCCGGGCCGGCCGCCAACAGCAACAGTGCATGCAGCAGCACACGCCTCAGCGCATGCACCAGCGCAGGCAACACGGCCGCGCCCTCAGGCGCCCGTGGCGGGCGCGGACCAGCCGGCCAGCAGCAAATCCAAAGCTTCGGGAGCGTGCTCTGCCAGGTGCGCGCGCAGGGCGCTCAGTTCGTGCTCCTTCGCCACCGCGTAGCGCAGGCCACGGCCGATAGCCACGACCGTCTGCGGCTCAGCTTCCCAGCGCACATAGCCGTGCTCGCGGGCCACGCGGCCCAGTCCACGCAGGAAGTCGGCCTCGCTCGTGCCCTGCTGGACGCAGGCCACGGTGAAGGCGCTCACGTCACGCGTGTACAGATCCAGCGCGTGCGACGCACCGCCGCTGCCGGAGGAGCGAGAGATCGAGTTGGAGGCTCCGCCCAACGCATTGGCAATCGCTTCGAGCGACGCCGACACGGAGTGGGAGGGGGACATCACCGAGTCGGAGAGCGACGTGCAGGCCCCCAGGCCGCCGGCTCCCAGACCAAAAATCAGCAGGGTCAGCGCGCGCGAAATCATGGCCAGTTCTCCGATGAGGAAGGGAAGGCGACGAAGTGTGGCCGACTGATAGCCCTCAGAGCAGGAGCGTGCTCGTCAGCCAGAAAATGGGCAGCAAGATCGTGAGGCTCCAGGCCATGTACCCGAAGAAACCCGGCATTTTCGTGCCACGGGCATCGGCGATGGCTTTCACCATGAAGTTCGGGCCGTTCCCGATGTAGGTCAGCGCGCCCATGTAGACGGCGCCCAGGGAGATGCCGACCAACACCTCGTGGCTGACGCCGGCCACTTCGCGCGGCAAGTCCAGGCCTTGGGCCAGCGACAGGAAGGTGAGGTAGGTGGGCGTGTTGTCCAGGAAGCCCGAGAGCATTCCGGTGAACCAAAAGAACTGCTTCGGCGACTGCACGCCCAGTTCCGGGCCGTGCTGCCGGAGGTACTCCAGGGCCGGGATCATGGCCAGGAAGATGCCAATGAAGAGCACCGCCACTTCCACGATCGGGCCCCACCCGAAAGCATTCTTCTCGTGGATCTCTCGGGCTGTGAACTTGAGCGAGAGCAGTGCCAGGCCCAGCATGGCCCCCTCGCGCCAGCCCAGCGGCAGAAAGGCCACCGCGCCGACGATGCCCAGGAGCAGCACGAGATTGAGCCAACCGTGCAAGCGCAGCGGCTCGAAGTGCGTGCGGTCGGCGGCCATCGCGGCGGACGTTTCGCGCTTCACCATGCGGGAGTCGATCAGCCAATAGAGCCCGACGAGCACGCAGTTCACCAGGAGCCAGTCGGGCCACAAGCGCAGCGTCCAGGTGAAGGGCACGCCCTTGAGGTAGCCCACGAAAAGCGGCGGGTCGCCGAGCGGTGTCAGGCAGCCGCCCGTGTTGCAGACCACGAAGATGAAGAAGATCACCGTGTGCGTTACGTGCTTGCGTTCGCTGTTCGTGCGCAAGAGCGGCCGGATGAGCACCATCGAGGCGCCGGTCGTGCCGATGAGATTGGCGAGCAAGGCGCCTATGGCGAGGAACGAAGCATTCACGCGCGGCGTGGCGCGTAAGTCGCCGTCCAGAAAGATGCCGCCGCTGATGACGAAGAGCGAGCCGAGCAGCAGGATGAAGGAGACGTACTCGATGAGCGTGTGGAAGAGGATCTCAGGCAGCGTGAAGTAGGCCCACACGCCCACCGGCAGGCCAAAGAGCAGCGCCACGATGGCCTTGTTGCGGTTGTTCTCCCACCAGTGGTGCGCCACCAGCGGCAGTGCGGCGATGGCGAGCAAGAGCGCGCCGAAAGGGAAGGTGGCCACCAGGGGCACGGCCTGTGCAGCGGGGTCGGACATGTGCTCTAGGGAATCAGATGCCGGGCAGCGGAGGCAAGTAAATCCGACCTGAGGCCGGCTCCCAGCGACGCCCCCGCCACGACGACGGGCGCCGACATCACTGGCCGCGCCCGGCCAGCGCCGCCCGCGCCTCAGCGCAGGTCGCGCGCACATGCAAGGGAACTTCCGTCGCCGCGCAGGCCTGCACGGCGCGCTGAAACCACTGCACCGCCTCCGCCTCCTGTCCGTTCTGCTCAGCGGCCACGCCCAGATTGAAGAGCGTTTCAATGTGGAAAGGGTCTAGGCGCAGCACCTGCTCCCATTGGCCCTGCGCCGACCGCAGATCGCCGAGACGGGCCTGCACCGCGCCGAGCGCCGCCAGCACGGTCACACGGCCGGCCCGATCCGCCGGCGGATCCTCCGCCGCACGCAACAGGTGCGGCAGCGCCTCCTGAAAACAGTTCTCGGCGAAGAGCGCCTGTCCGAGATTGAGGCGCGCGAAGCCGCTGCCCGGGTCCACGGCCAGCACGCGATTCCAGAGCGCCGTCGAGTCCCGCCAATGTCGCGCCTGCGCAAAGGTCAGGCTCCCCAGCAGCACGGCCAGCGCGATCGCAAGCCCGGCCAGGAGGCGCCCGCGCGCCAGCGCCAGCCCGCCGCCACCGGCGAGCACGGCGAAGCTGAGACAGGCGAGATAGCTGTAGCGGTCCGCCACGAGCTGCGGTCCGCTCTGCATGAAGCCGAGCACAGGCGCGACCGTGAGTGCGAAGGCCAGCGCCGCGGCGAGAGCCCAGGGTGCGCGGCGTCGCAGCGCAATCAGGCTCGGCACGGCCAGGAGGAGCACCCCCGCCGCAGCGAGGAAGCGCGGCTCCAGCGGATCGAGCCGCGGACCGAGGGCGTAGAGCGGCGAGAGATCCATCGGCCAGAGCGTGCGCCAGGGGTAGAAACACAGGCCGTAGGCCGCCTGCGCGGCGCGCTCCAGCAGACCGTGACCCTCCCAGGCGCGGGCCGCGCCGAAGTCGATCTGCGCCTTGGCCGCCAGGACGGCGGCGGCCAGGGCCGGCACGAACAAGAGGACCTGCTCCAGCCAGAAGCGCCGCCGGGCGAGCCGGGCGCGCGCTGGGTCAGGCTCGCGGCGCAGCCGCGCAAAGCGGCCGAGCGGGTAGACATCCAGCAACAGCAGCAGCGCCGGCAGTGTGACGGCCCAGGCCTTGCACAGCAGTGAAAGCAGCAGCGCAAGCAAGCACGGCCAGAAGTTTCGCCAGGTCGGGGCCGCACTGCGACGCACGGCCAGGAGCAGCGCCGTCAGGTAGAAGAGGCCGGCCAGTACGTCACGACGCTCGGTGATCCACGCCACGGATTCCACGCGCAGCGGATGCACTGCAAACACCACCGCCGCTAGGCAGGCCGCCAGATCGAGGTCGGTGCTTGTCGGCTGGCGCGCAGCACCGAGCGCTGAGTCGCCCGTGACAGGCCCAGTCTGCCTCCGCCAAACGAGAGCGAGCAGCGCTCTTGCGAGCAGCAGCACCAGGACGGCGTTCGCACAATGCAGCACGAGATTGGTGGCGTGAAAGCCGGCCGGCTGCAGCCCGTAGAGCGCGTAATCGAGGCTCAGCGAGAGCCAGGTGAGCGGCTGCCAGTTGCCGAGATGAAAGCTCGTGAAGGCCCAGCGGATCTGCTCGGGCGCAAAACCCAGACGATGCGTGTTGTGCAGTACTGCGGCGTCATCGTCGAAGTTCAGAAAGCCGGCGCCGAGCACCGGCCAGAACGAAGCGAGCACAACCAGCGCCAGCAGGGCCGCCAGCCAGGGAAGTCGGGAGCTTGCCCTAGCGACGCCGGCGCGTCTCACCGCGGCCACTCGACCAGATCCCGGTGCGCGCCGGCCGGGCAGAGCCCGCCCGCGACCCGCCGGCTGCGGATTCGGATCGGCCGGCAGAGCCGCCACTGCTGCGGCCCTTGTCGCGGCGCCCACGGGCACCCCCGCCGCCCTTATGGCCGCCGCCATGACCGCCATGACCGCCACCACCACCACCACCACCACCACCACCGCTGCCGTGCCGACCACCGCGGCCGGCCAGCCCCTGACTGTCGCGCGCCGTGGGCGGCATCATGGCGGGCTTGGCACCGTAGTCGAAGTCGGGCACCAGCACGCGCGGCAGACGCCGGCCCAGCACCTTCTCGATGTCGCGCAGGTCACCCTCCTCCTCGGAGGAGACAAAGGTGAAGGCCTCGCCCGTGGCTTCCGCCCGGCCCGTGCGCCCCACGCGATGGATGTAGTCCTCGGGAGCCTTGGGGACGTCGAAGTTCACGACGTGCCCGAGCGCTTCGACATCGATGCCGCGCGCCGCGATGTCCGTGGCCACGAGCACGCGGTAGCGCCCGCGTTTGAAGCCCTCGAGCGCGGCCGTGCGCTGCCCCTGTGAGCGATTGCCGTGGATGCGTTCGCAGAGCACGCCCACGCGGGCGAGCTGCTTCTGGAGCTTGTCGGCGCGATGCTTGGTGCGCGTGAAGACCAGCGCCTGCTTCATGTCGCCGCGCCGCAGCAAGGCGAGGAAGAGGTCGGCCTTCAAGCCGGCCGTCACGGGATAGACGGCCTGCGTGATGCCCACAGCCGGTGCGGCCTGGCGCTGCAAGTTGATGCGCACCGGATCCTTGAGCATCTCGCGCGTGAGATGCAGGATCGGGTCGGGCATGGTGGCGCTGAAGAAGAGCGTCTGCCGGCGCGTCGGCAGGTGCTTGAGCACACGCCGGATGTCCGGGAGGAAGCCCATGTCCAGCATGCGGTCGGCCTCGTCGAGGACCAGCACTTCCAGGCCCGAGAGCTTGGCGTAGGGCATGCGGAAGTGATCGAGCAAGCGGCCCGGCGTGGCGACCAGCACATCGACGCCGCTGCGGAAGGCATGCTCTTGCGGCGCCATGCCGACGCCCCCGAAGACTGCCGCGCCCGTGAGCGGCGTGTGCACGGCCAAGTCGTTGAGGTCATCGAGGATCTGGGCGGCCAGTTCGCGCGTGGGCGTGAGGATGAGCGCGCGCGTCGTGCCGCGGGGCTTGCCCAGCAGCCGCTGCAAGATCGGCAGCAGAAAGGCAGCCGTTTTGCCGCTGCCGGTCATGGCCGAGGCCAGCACGTCGCGGCCTTCCAGGGCCGGCGGGATTGCATCGGTCTGCACCGGCGTCGGCCGCGCAAAACCGAGTTCCTTGAGTCCCAGCACCAGACTGGGGTGCAGCTTGAGCGTCTCGAAGGCCATCACGAGGGCGTGGCCGAGGACGCGCGGCGAGAGGGGCGCACGTCGGTCGCTAGGCCCGCACGACGCAACCCCGCGATGACCCACCAGCCGAGATCGATCTCGTACCAGCGCTGGCCCAGCCGTGGATCATCTTGCTGCTCATGATGATTGCGGTGCCAGTTCTCGCCCTGTAGGAGCAGGAAGGGCGTCAGCCACCACACGTTGCGGCTGCTACCGCCTGCGGCGGTGGGCTGCCCAAGGTGGCAGATGCTGTTCACGGTGCATTGCGCGTGCAGCGCCATGACCAGCCGCAGCGGCCCGAGCCAAAGCCACGCCGCCCAGCCCAAGGCCAGGCCGCCAAAAACGGAGATGACCAGCACCGGCACTTGCAGCCGGCTCCAGATGCGATAGGCCGGGCGATTGAGATCGCGGCAATAGCGGTCAGAGGAGGCTTGCCCGGCCTGCCAGAGCCAGCGCAAGTGCGCCCACCAGAAGCCGCCGCCCTTGGGCGAGGAAATGTCCTCGTCCGTGTCGCTCGTGGCGTGGTGCAGGCGGTGATTGGCCACCCAGGTCAGCGGCTTGCCGGAGCCGTTGAAGACCGCAAAGAAGATGAGCACCTGTTCGACGACCGGGTTCAAAACCAGGCCGTGATGCGTCAGTGCGCGGTGGTAGCAGACGGTCGTGCCGAGTCCGCCCAGCACGAGCAGCGCGAGGGCCGCGCCGACCACCGGCCAGGACGGCAAGGGAGCCCAGATGAGCCCGGCCACGGCCGCCACGTGAATCAACACGACGTAGACGAACGTCGGCGTGTCACCTGGGGCCCGATAGAACCAGGAACGCTTCCACGGCTCCGCAATCTGCGATGCGCGCGGACGGGGCCGCGGACGCTCGGTCGGCGGAGTCGGCGGGAGTTGCCGAGAACCCTTGGAGGCTGGTGCGGGCGCGGGTGCGGGCGGATATGTCGTGAGCAAGGAACCCGCAACTGCGAGGGGATCGGTTAAAGGCGCATCTTAGCGCCGTGCCCCTCGCCCCCCTTCAACAATCTTCAGTTCACGCCGGCCCGAGCACCGACCACAACGTGAGCATTCCCACGAGCAAACTCGCCAAGACGAGGACAAAAACTGCCCCAGCCGCCACATCCTTGGCACGGCCGATGGCGGGATGCCGTTCGGGATGCAAATGATCCGCCAATGTTTCAAGTGACGAGTTCAATAATTCCACGGCGAGCACGAGCGCGAGCAGCGCCAGGGAGAGCGCCCACCAGATGGCGGCCGGCTGCAGCCAGCACAGCACACCCACCCAGCCCACGAGCGCCAGCAGTTCGGTGCGCACGCTGGATTCGCTGGCGATGGCGGCCCGCAATCCCGCGAGCGCGAAGCCCATGCGCTCCTTCAGCGGACGGTTCTTCATCGCCCGACTTTGTACCAGATGAAACAGGCCCGGCGGGGACGAGCGCCCCGCCGGGCCTGACAATCCGGAGACAGGTCGTCAGCCCGTGGCTGGCGGCCTCACGACAGAATCAGAGAGACCAGTAGGCCGTGCCGCTCGGGCCAGAACCCGAAACGTCGGCGCGGAACTCGCCGGTGCCGGTCGCATAGCGCCAGCCGCCGGTCTGGTCGGCCGGGGCCGAACCAATCGTGGCGCCGGTCACGACGGCGTTGCTGCCGCTGATCGGGTTGGCCGGGAAGGCGTTGCGGATGTACGGACCGTACTTCGTGCCGGCCGCGCCGGTCACGTCCGTCTGCGTCGTGAGCTTGGTCACGATGTTCGCATCCGGGAAGACGTCGTTGTGCTGCACCTTGTAGAGTTCGATGGCCTGACGAATGGTGGCCAAGTTGCTCGCGAGGGCAGCTTCCTTGGACTCAGCGGCCGCGGTGTTGAACTGCGGGATCACGACCGCGGCGAGAATGCCGAGGATGATCACGACGATCAGCAACTCGACCAACGTGAAGCCCGACTGGCCGCGACGTGGGTTGCTAGACATGGGTAAAACTCCTGGAGACTTGCGAAGCCGCCGACTGGGCGGATCCCTTCGACACCTCCAACCTTCGACCGGCACGGAGGGTGAGTTGAGGGCTCAGTCCGCGGGCGGGCCCAGCAGGCCCGGGTCGAGATCGGCGTCGGTCAGGGACTCCAGAAAAGCCAGGAGATCAGCCAATTCCTGCTCGGTCAGGTGCAGCGGCTGGAGCATGAGTTCGAAGTGATTGCGCAACGGATCGTGCACGACCTCGAAGCGCGAATAGTGGTTCAGGACGTCCCGGAGCGTGGCGAACTGGCCCTGGTGCATGTAGGGCGCGGTGAGCGCTACGTTGCGCAGCGAGGGCGTCTTGAACTGACCCAAGTTCTCGACGCGCGGCTGCAAAAAGTCGAGCGTTTCCCGCGCAAGGCGGCCCCCGTCATCGGTGAAAGCGGAGCGGGAGTTGAAAGGGTCTGTCAGCAGGCGGTCGATGCCGCGCTGACGCCCGGGATCCTTGGCCAGCTCGGGGCGCAGCGGCGGCACACGCGTGCTGTGAAACTCGCGATCGGTGAAGTTGGGGCCGCTGTGGCACAAATGACAGTTGGCCCGTCCGACGAAGAGTTTGAGGCCGGCCCGGGCACTCTCGGAGAGGGCCGCCAGCTTGTCGGGAGATCCCTCTCGCAGGCCCTCCACGAAGACATCGAAGGGCGCCCGATCCGAGACGAGCCGCCGCTGATAGGCCGCGAGCGCCTTGCCGACGTTCACGAAGGCCGTGTCGAGCGCCGCCTCGGAGGCCGACGCGGCAGGCAGGTCGCCGAAGACATGGATGTAGTCAGCGCGCAGTCGCTGGTCGGCGCGCAGCACGTCGAGGATCTGCTCGCGAGTGGCGCCCATCTCGCGCGGATCGCGCAGCGGCTGCAGGGCCTGCGACCAGAGCGTGTCGGCTCGCCCGTCCCAAAAAAACCAGCGATTGTCCGCTAGATTCCAGAGGGCCGGCGTGTGGCGGTCGAGCTCGGCGAGGCCTCGCCCCAGGTCGCGGCCGTCCGCGAAGGCGCGCGAGGGCACATGGCAGGTGGCACAGCTCACCGTGCCGTCGGCCGACAAGCGCCCGTCGAAGAAGAGTGCCTGCCCCAAGCGTGCGGCGCGCGGATCGTCCGCCACAGCATTGGTCGGGTCCGGCGGCGGAGGCGGCAGCGGCGAGAGCCGCAGGATGCGCCGCAGTTCGTCGGCAGAGAAACCAGTCTCCTCGGCCGACAGCGCGAGTTGGCTCACGGAATCCGGCCCGGGCGCAGTCTGCGAAGGCCCCGTCTGATAACAAGCCGCCGTCAGGGCGAGCCCGATCGTCGCGACCCAGCCCCTCATGTCATCGAGAGCGGCAGAATGGCCTGCCCGAAGTCGCTGCCCGCACGCAGGATGAGCACCAGATCCCAGCGCCCCTCCATGTGAAACAACATGCCCTCCACGAGGAAGGAGCCATCGGGCTGTCGCGTGATGCGCGGCGTGCGATTCATGCCATGCCCGTGCGCCGGCATGATGGCGTTGAGTTCAAGCTCCAGATCCGGAATCGCCACATCCGGGGCTGCTGTGCGCTGTGCTCGCACGATGAGCGCGAAGGGCGCATTGAAGGGGAGCGGGTCGGGAACAGGCTGCAAGTGCACCTGAAAAACCCGATTGGTCGTGAAGCCCTCAAGCTCGGTCCGCGCCACCGACACGCTGCTGGCCAACGGCGGCGCCCCGCAGCCGAGCGCGCACACGAGCAGTGCGAAGGCCGAGAGTGCCCGCCTCACAGCCCGATGACGTGGATGGACACGTTGCTGGTCGGCGCCGGCTTCGTTCCGGCCTGGTCGATGACGGCGTACTGCCAGTAGGCCGTGAGGCCGGCGGCCGCTGCCGGCACGGTGAAGGGCGGCAGATTCGTCACGCCGCTGGGCCCGGCCGCGAAGGGCGAGAGCATCCAGAAGTTCGTGAAGCCCGCGCCGATGTCGAAGGCCGCCTTGCCTGGCGCGAGCGACACCTGCGGCAGAGCCGAGAAGGCCAGAAACTGCAAGTCGCCCGGATCGCTTTGCAGCGAGTGCGTGATCGTCCCGCCCACCGAAACGGCCTTCGGACCCGAAGCCAGGATGGGTGCGCCGGGCCGCAGCAACGGCAGTTGGAAGGGATCAGAAGTTCCGGCGGGGCCCTGCACCGTCACGGCCAGCAAGCCAACATCCGGAAGGACCGCAGGCCGCTGAAAGGTGAGGACCTGATCGTCGAGCACGGTGAAGTCGGCCGGACCGAGCGCGAGCGCGCCGAGGTGCACGGCCGTGGCCCCGGTGAAGTTGCTGCCCTCGACGAGCACGCGGTCGGTGAGCTGCGTGGCCGGCGCCAAGCTGGTCGGCCAGGTGTCGCACACCGCGGGAAGCCCCGAGGGATCCTGCGGGAAATCCTGATTCAGGCGAAACAGGTAGAGCCCGTTGTTGATGTCGCTGACATAGACCACGCCCGAAGGCGCGAAGGGATAGCAGCCCCAGGCGCCAAAGAAAAGCGCGGGCGGATCGGTGCCCTTGGTCGTGTCAAAGCGCCCGATCTCCACGGGATCGACCGGGTCGCTGATGTCGTAGGCCACATAGCCCACGTCGTAGTACGAGACATGGCACACATCGCCCAAGATGTAGGGGTTGTGCGGCGTGTTGTTGTTGCCTTGGGCCAGCGAGGAGAGCAGCTCCGGCGATCCGGCGTTGCTGATATCCCAGAGTTGCAAGTTCCGCGAGCCGGACTTCTCGTCGGCGGTCACGGCGATCGAGCCGTCAGCGGTCGTCCACGTGGAGTGCGTGAACTCCTCACCGGTCTCAACGCTTGAGATGATGCTCGTGCTCGGCAGGTTGCTCACGTTGAGAATCACGTAGAGCCCGTCGTAGATCATGGCCGGGTGCGCACGCCCATCGCGCACATAGACATCGTGCACATAGCCGTTCACGCCGCTCAGCCCCTGGCCGTTCCAGGTCTTGAGCAGCGGCGGGTTCACCGGGTTGGCGGCCAAGTTGTAAATGGCCATGCCCTGGCTGGTGCCGCAGGCATAGAGCCGGCCGGTCTGCTCATCGATGTAGATGTTGTGCGCATGCTGCAAGGAGCTGAAGCCAAACTCATTGACCAGCACCGGCTGCTCCGGGTTGATCATGTCGATGACCTGCACACCGGAGAGGCAGTCATTGACCGAGTAGACATAGTGGCCGTAGCTCTTCATGTCGCGCCAGATGCAGGCCGGGCCGGGGATGTAGGCCACCTCGTACGGTTCGACGGGGTCGGTCACGTTGTAGATGACCGTGCCGGTGTGCTCGCCGAGGAGCGCGTACTCTCGTCCGTCCGGCGCGACGTAGCCCCACACATCGTTGTACTGGGCATAGTCGTCAGTGCGCGACAGCTTGGTGACGTTGTGATCTTGGGCAGAGACCACGTTCGTCAGCGCCGCCAGGATCGCGCAAGCGAGGAGAGAGTGCGGGCGGAGCATGGAATGTCCATCCAAAAGGCGGGGGGAGGAGGCGCCCTCGGGAGGCGTTCGACACTATCCAAAGCCCAACCGGTGCACGTGTCAAGGAGCAGGCAGCACAATTCCCAGATCGTCGAGCAGATCGAGCACCGTCGCGCAGAAGAGCTGAGCTTCCAGCCGGCCATCGAGCACATCCAAGTTCCCATGCGCGTGGAAGGCCTGGAGCTGCTCGACACCCTTCTTCAGATAGCCCAGATTCCCAGTGCGGCTCCAGGCCCCCACCATCGCCACGAGGATGGGATGGAAGTCGCTGATCTCCCAACTGTTCACGTGCTGCTGCTGAATGCCATAGCTGTAGGTGAGGTGCCGGTCGCCGGGGTTGGCGAACCAGGGAAAGAGTTCCTCGCGCGTGTAGTTCGCTAGATCCAGGAGGCGGCGGTCAGCGAGATCGCCGTGCGGATCGGTTAGCCCAAAGTGCCGCGCCGCCTGGTACATCGCCGTGGGACCGAGCGTGGCCGTGATGAAGCCGCGCGTCACGAAGGACTCGCCCGGCTCCTTCTCGGACACGTTTTGCGATGAGTTGGCGAAGTAGCCGCGCAGGCCGGTGCCCGGCGCCGCATCCCAGCCCCAGCCTGACGTGGCGCTCTGGACGTCGAGCGTAGGCGTGCAGAAATACTCCAGGCGCTCACGCAAGTGCGGATCGAGGACAGCCTGAGCGTCCGCGAATTCAGACACCGCGACGAGGGCGCGGATCATCTGGTACATGCTGCGCTCGTGCGCCCAGACCGGGCGCGTGGGCAGGATCTCGACTTCATCGAGCAGCGCATCCTTGAAGCGCTGATCTCCGGTGAGCCAGTAGGCCAGGGCGATGCCGTCGCGGTAGCGATGTTCGTCGTCGCCGGCAAAGGCCGTGGAATGCGGCACAGCTTCGTTGTTGGCTCCGGGATCGGCCTCGTGGCTGAAGTTGTCGCTGCGCAGGATTTGCCACTCGCTCTTGTAGAGCGCTTGATCCATCGCCAGATGCCATTGCCCGCCGGCGCCGGTGCGCAAGAACTCCCCCAGAAGCAGGCGCTCGATGCTCTCGTGATTGTTGCCGCCGCCCGCCAGCCCGGCCGGCAAATGCCGCAGGACGTTGAGCGGTTCGTTCGGAAGGCTGATCTCGTGCGGCAGGCCGAGGAAGGCGTAAACAGCCTGCTGCTCGGCCACGTCCACGAGTCTCCACTTCACGGCGCCCGTGGCGCTGTAAGCCCGATAGTCGGCCAAGCGGCCAATGAGCGGCGACTCCAGGCGGCGCGAGACCTCGGCTGGGTTTGGGATCGGAAGCAGAGGCAGGCCGGAGAAAAAGGAATAGACCGCCGTCCGGCTCTCGTGCTGGCGCCACGTGAAGGTGTAGGACGCGGGGTTGTGGCGAGTGAATAGTCCGGCCACGACGTCGCCGAGGCTGGTGAGTTCCAGCGCCGCCGGCCAGAGCCAGGGCATGTGCTCAATGGTCACCGTCACACCGCCCACGAGGCCGCGCAAAGCCGCAAAGGGGTTGCGCGGCCAGGCCGTCTTGTCGCCGGCATGCAGAGTGACGCCGTTCTTCACGATGCTGTAGCCCTCGTGCACGAAAGTGCCCGGCCCCGTCTTGGGCAGGTGCGGCAGATAGGCCGGACCGCTGCCTGTGGCGCCCGACGTCGGCGCACTGGAGTAGGCCTGGTAGGCGTAGGCCAAGGAACCGGTCGGCAGCAAGAGATCCATGGCACCTTCCGGCAGGGCAAAGCTGCCGCTCAGCAGCCCGCCCGGCTGGGCCCGGATCGCCAGTTCAAGGCTGTCCAGCACAACGTGCTGCGGACGCTCGATGTTCGCGTTGCGCACAGTCAGCGTGATGCGCACATCGCGCGAGCCGTGCACGAAGGCCAGACGGCAGGTGAAGTCCACCACACTCACCGCACCGCCCACGAGCTTGCCGTCGGCGCGCACCACGGCGCCCGCAGGACCATTCTCCTCGATCGAAACCACCGTGGTGGCGGCCACCTTGAGCGGCGCCCCGCCCGCATCCGCGGCATAGATCCCCGGACTGGTGCCGGGCGCCACGATCTGCACGCCGTCCACGATGACGCGGTCGAGCAGGTTGAAGGCTGTCTTCGAGATCTCCGCCTTGAGCACGCCCGTATCAATGAAGATCCGATTTCCGACTGTGCTCGCGAGCTGCGCCTGGCCGGACTGTCCGACGCCCAGAACGACGGTCAGCGTCGGCAGGGCCACGCCCGTGCCGGCCGGAACGGCTGCCGTTCCCAGGGCCCACTTCACAGCGCCGTTCGGCCAGGTGTCGAGCGCCCGAAACGACCAGCGCTGGGCCCCCAGCAGGGTCAATGCCGGCCGGCCGTTCACGAGCGGCACCTGCCACGCCTGCGCAAGCGGCACGCTGAAGGTGCAGTTCACCGTGGCGGCCGAGAAGGGCAGCGCGCCCTGGTACGAGGCCGGAGCCACGAGCAGGGGCAGGGCCCCGGTGCCCTGAACGGGCGTGGGAACGGGCATGGCCGCCGGCGCGAGTGGAGCCAACAAAGCGACCAGCACGGCGCACCGGCTGATCACAGCGGAAACCACCGCCCTGGGGACAGAGCAGGACCCTGAGCGATGTGCCACGGCGTCAGATTCCGGGGGTGAGCGTCGAAGGAGGAGAGAGGACACCGGCGAACGCGGCGGCACGTGTAGTTTTGAGCATGACGTTGTAGAAATGACACGTAGTCCGAGCAACGCAATTTGCTGGCGAGGCAAGCGGACACCGCGGACTCTGAAGGCGCACACCACTCAGCAAGGGCCGCCTGCTGCGCACAACCGAACAGACCGAGGCCCTCCGCCGACAGATCGCCGAGATTCCCGGCTGGTATCACCGCATCGACTTGGGTGATGGCCTCGAAACGCCCGGCCACTTCCGCATGGCCGACTATCTGCCGCACTACCACTTTCCTGAGCGGCTCGACGGCTTGCGCGTGCTGGACGTCGGCGCGAGCTCGGGCTTCTTCTCTTACGAGTTCGAGCGCCGCGGGGCCGCCGAAGTTGTGGCCGTGGAGCTGCCCAGTTGGGCCGACCACGACTGGACACCCCGCTATCGGAAAGAATTCGCTCAGCGGGCCGAACAAGAGCGGCAGCACATCGACCGCGAAGTCATGCGCGATGCCTTCACGATCGTGGGCCAGGCCCTCGGGAGCCGCCGCGTGCGCCGCATCTGGAAGACCATCTATGAGCTATCAGCTCAGGATCTGGGCACCTTCGATGTCGTCTTCTGCGGCTCGATGCTCATGCACGTGCGCGATCCGATTCTGGGCCTGCAGCGCCTCCGCGACTGCTGCATGGATGAGGGCCGGCTCATCGTGTCCATTTCCACAACCCTGCCCGACACCAAGGAAGCGCTGGCCCGCTTTGTGGGCGAATGGAATCAGTGCAACTGGTGGCAGCTCAGCCCGCGGGCTCTCGACGAGATGCTCACTTGCTGCGACTTCGGCGCGATCGAACAGCGCGAGACCTATACCTTGCAGGACACGTCAGGCACTTTCCGGGACCCGACCTACGTCTGCCATGCGCGGCCTCGCCGGGACGCCCCGCGCGGCGCGTAGACCGGCTGGTTAGCGCCGCGTGCCGGGGCGCGCCGCGTGCTCGAAGATTTCTTCGGGCAGAGCGCGCTCAGGCGCCGGATCCACTGATTCCTTGTAGACCTGCTCGAGCGTCTGGCGTGCCTTGGCATCGCCCTGCAGCGCCGCCTGACGCAGCAGCGCCTTGGCCCGCTCATGGTCCTGCGCGACCGCCGATCCGTGCATGTACATGACCGCCAGGTTGTTCATGGCCGAAGGCAGCCCCTGCTCGGCCGCGCGTTCATACAGTCGCGCGGCGAGCAGGTGGGAACGTCGCACGCCCTCGCCTTCGAAATAGAGCAGCCCCAAGTTGTTCAGTGCGGCGGCGTGACCCTGGCTCGCCGCTTGCGCGTAGAACGTCGCCGCCCGCCGCGGATCGGCTGCGAGGCCCTGACCCTGCTGATGCATCAACCCCACGAGGTACTGCGCATCGGCGTGCCCCTCGCCGGCCAGCGGCTGCCATACAGCCAGCGCCGCCGGATAGTCGGCCCGGCGATAGGCACGCCAGCCCTGTTCGATGGGAGTCAGGCTGCAGGCAGTCGTTGCCAGGAGCGCAATGATGAGCCCAAGAGTCCGGACAGGAGCTGACCAGGCCGTGTGAACGCTGGAGGGGATCTTCATGCCCGGCGCTATCGGAAAGATCGCGCGGGGAGTTGATAAAGACGGCTACTGCCAGTGCACGTCCGTGCCGACCGGGCATTCCACCGAGAAGGAGAAGGTGATCTGGCTCCGGTGCCCGGGCCCGACGTCCAGAGTCCAGCGCAGTAGGCCCGTCTCCGCGTCCAGCGTGGGGCTCCGACTCGAGCCCAGGAACTTCACCACGATCTCCGGGCTCTTCGAGACCGGGATCTGGTCGGTCACTTCCACGGACACGGGCTGGTCGTTGAAGTTCTCCAGCTCCAGGGCGTACTCGTAGGTGACCACCTGGGACTGGCGGAAGGCCCACGCGGCATCGACCTTGCGCGCCGTGAGCTTGCGTGAGACCACCAGGCCTTCATCGGGACCGAAGCCAAAGGCGAGGCCTTCGTTCTGCGCGGCGCTCGTGAGCGTGGACGAGCCGATGAACGACTCATCCACGAAGAGCGCCACGCTGCCCTCGAGCACCGGGTAGCCCGACGAGTTGCTGGCCTCGGCCTGAAGCAGCACGGAGTTGCCCAGGGCCGGAGTCGCGACGTACTGCAGCTTGGCCGGCAAACGGGCGCTGAAGGTGACGACCTTGGACGGCGAGGAATCAAAGGGCACCGTCTCGCGCTGCGGCACGTCGTAGCGCACCGAAGAGAAGCGGTTCACGAGCCGGTTCATGGCGCCTTGCACGAGTTCCGTGCTCAGGCCCAGCCGCGCCAGCTCCTGACTGCTCTGCCCCAACAACTGCTCGATGTTGCGGCGGAAGGTCTCACGGTCCTGGCGGCGCTTGAAGCGGCCGGCGGCCCACTTCTCAAGATTGGCTTGCGGCACGGCATTGAGCACCGCGACCTCCTTGGCCAAGGCCTGCATCGTCTCCGAGTCGAGGCTCGCGATCATCGGCACGACTTCGGGATGCGTCAGCTCGGTGTCCGGTCGCGACATGGCCAAGCTCAGCTTCACATCGTTCCAAGCCTCACCGGTCCACTGCAGCACTTGGCCGTAGCCCGTGATCTGGATCTCGCGGCTCTCGCGGTCCAGATGCACGTCGTAACTCGGGCGCCACGCGGCCGCATCGATGATGTAGTGCACCCAGATGTCGCGCGGGCCGGCCTCTTCGGCCTCGAAGGAGACGATGATCTCTTTCATCTCCTTGGGCTGGCGTCCGGCGTAGTCCTTGCGCTCCTTGATGGTCTTTTCCAGCTCCTTCTTGATCTGGCGTTCGCGCAGGTCAGCGGCCCGTTCTTCGACGTCGCAGCGCTCCAAACCCGCGGAAACGAAGCTCAGCACGGCACCCCAGTCAGTCACTGAGAGTCGCACTTCGGAGAGTTCGCGGCCCATGTCGGTGGCCAGGCGGCCCTTCACACCGCCATAGAACGCCGCCTCTTCCTTCAAGCGCGCCTTGGTGTCGGCCTCCACCGTCAGCAGGTCGGCCAGTTCCTGGATGCGCGCATCGAGTTGGTTGATTTCCGCGGAGAGCGAAGCCTCCAGGTGCACGGTCCTGAGTTCGGTGCCGATGATGCGCGCGCCCTCAGAGACTGTGGCGCGGAGTGCATTCGCGTCGATCAACGGGATGAGATTCGTGAATCGCACGCGGTTCTTGCCGGCCACCGCGTCGACGCTGAGTTGCCGCGTGATCTCGGCGTGCTCGGGGTAAACCACGACATCGGTGATGCGCGACGTGTCGGCTGCCGGGTCCGCGGCCGCGGCGCTCTGCTCGAGCACTGGCTCAACGGGCGCAGGTTCAGCCGTTTGCGCCGGCGCGAAGCCCAGCAGGCTGAGCGTGGACAGAAAACAGGCCGCACGAACCAGGTCTTGGCTCTTCATGACTCTACAGGGCTCCCGAAAAGCCCCTTCGACGGAAGCTGCCCGCAAGCCTTCCCGCGTGCGGCGCGCGAGACGGCTCGGCCCATGGGATGATCGGCAACCGAACGTGTCACACCCCACTGCGCTGTCCGACGACGACTTATTGGCGCTCTGCGAGGTCCGGCGCACGCGCGGCTCCGGGCCCGGCGGGCGGCACCGCAACTCCACCGAATCGCGCGTCGTCATCCGGCACACTGAGTCTGGAATCGAGGGCCGCGCGGGTGAGCGGCGCAGCCAGCATGAGAACCTGGCAGTGGCCATTCGGCGCCTGCGCCTCGCCCTCGCGACCGAGATTCGCGCCGAACCAACAACTCCGTCGCAGCTCTGGCAGGCGCGCACTCGAGGCGGGCGCATCGAGTGCAACCCCGAGCACCGGGACTACCCAGTGCTCCTGGCCGACGCGCTGAACCTCATCGCCGCCGAGGGCTGGGAGGTCAAGCCTGCCGCTGAGCGCCTCGCCCTCTCCCCGACTCAGCTCATTCGGTTGGTCGCGCTACACCCTCCCGCACTCGCGGTGGTAAATCGCGAACGCACGGCCCGCAGTCTGTCAGCGTTGCACGGGTGACTCAGGGGTTACTCAGCGCACCGGTTGGGCCAACAGCTCGATGCGAGCGGCGGCATTGCGCGAGTTGAAGAGTCTGCCACAACCTAGGTCTGCACTAAGCGCGCCGACACAACCCGCTGATCATCATCGAGGTCAACTACCAGCAGCGCTGCATCCATGGTGAAGAACGACAGCTCCGGTCCAAGATAGTAGGCAAGATCAAATTGTGAATAGAGACTCTGGTTCGGCGGCCCGAGCAGCTCCAACACCTCAGCACGCGCTAGGCCATTCAGTGCCTCACTCTTTACGAGATCGCCCGCCATGCGCAATCGGATGGACCGGAAAGAGTGATCGATAGGCGCGCTCCTCCATTCGGAGGCAACAAACTCCCGAGGCCAGAGTGGAAACAGCACGCTAAACCGCCCGAAGTACAAATGTCCCGTCAACAAGACGCCAACTCCCATCGCGAGCAGGCCGACGATGCTTCGCCTTGCACTCACTTGATTTGCCTCGACCTGACTCCGTGATTAACCACGTTCAATAAGGACAACGCCCCCCACAACTTGATCTTTAACAATGACATCGGTGGGCATCCTGCCAACAACCTCGCCCTCCTTCGACACCAGGACCAACTGAGGAATGTCCCTGATATTGCTGTACTCCACTAGCAGCCTGCATAACGAATCACTGCTGACACCAGCGGCTTGAAAATCGCTGGCATTGCGATACGGAGTGAATGCCACGGCGTACCCCAACTCGAAATAATCCACAGCCGCACTGATCTGCTCGCGCGACGCGGACACGAGAGTATTTGTCTGGCACAGGAACCCAAACGTGAAACCCTCAGGCGCTACTGGAGTGGGCGCCTCCCTGCATGCCAATGTCACGGAGACCAGCACCGCGGCCATGCCTCGCATCGCCGATTGGACATTCACGCCGGGCATCCTCCGTCCCATTGAGTGGTTCACCGATCCGAGGCCAAGAGAGGCCTCATTGCGTCCTGAACACCTCGCTCTGCACGAGTGTCACGAGGAAGTCCCGGAACCCGTAGCCGTCGCGCGGTTCGGCCCGCACGATCTGCTCCACGACGCGCGCGTCCCCCACCGACAGTCGGCGTCCGGTGGCGTATTCCAGGAGCTTCGTCGCGAGGCACCGCGTGAACAGCGCGGAGTGCGCGAGCAGGTGCTGCTTGAGGTCCTGCGGGCCCGCGAGGCGCACGCCGTCGGGCAAGACGCCGGTGGCGTCGACTGGCTCCGGCGCGACCGGGACACCGGAGTCCGGACGCCCGCGGTTGTAGCGTGCACGCCAGTTGCCCGCGGCATCGTAGTTCTCCAGGGCCAGCCCCACGGGATCGATGCGCGAGTGGCAGCTCGCACACGAGGCCGAGTCTTGATGTGCCGCCAGGGTCTCACGGACAGTCGTGGCGCCGGATGTGTCGGTGACGAGGGCCTTGACGTTTTCCGGCGGAGGAGGCGGAGGCGTCCCGTACAGGTTCTCGAGCACCCACACGCCGCGCCGGATCGGCGAGGACTCCACGCCGTCGCCCGTCAGCGTGAGCACGCCGGGCAGTCCGAGGAGCCCGCCGCGGTGGACCACGTTCGGCGGCACGCCGCGGGGAAGTGACCTGAGGTCGAGTCGCTCGGGCTTCTGCCAGATATGACTCTGCGCCTGATCGCTGTCGATCCGGGACATCGGGGGGTACTTGCCCGGAAAACCCCACACCATGCGCATGGGAAGGTTTGCGTAGGTGAAGTCCGAGTCGATAAAGGTGCGGATGCTGTGGTTCCGCTGCAGCATCTCGTCGAAGAACATCTCCGTCGAGCGGATGTAGCCGAAACGCAGCGGCTCGTTCCACACGTGACGGTCGTCGCACACCATCAGCGAGGCCAGCTCGCGGTTGCCGAGCCACTCGCCCGTGAAATCCTGCACGAAGCGCTGTCCCTTCGGGTCGGCGAGCATGCGCAGCACTTGGTCGCGCAGGACGTCGGGCTCCGTGATCCGTCCCGTGCTCGCAAGGCCGAGGAGCTCGGCGTCCGGCATGGAGCTCCACAGGAAGTACGAAAGGCGACTCGCCAGCGCATGGCCGTCGCGCCCGTCGTCCAGGGCGTCGAGGAAGTGAAAGGCCGGCGAGAGCAGGATGCGGCGGATGCCGAAGCGCAGCGCGAGCTCTGGCGACCCGGCCTCTTCCAGGTGACGCAGCACCGGCCCGATGATGTCGAGCACCTCGGCCGCGCTCAGCGGCCTGCGAAAGGCGCGCTCGGCGAGGGGCAGCAGCACCGAGCGCAGAAAGGCCTCGTCCGGAGCCGGGCGCGCGCGCCCGCCGAGGAAGGCGATTTGGCGCGTGAGCGGCGCCACGGGCCCGCTGGTGGTCATGTGCTCGATGCGCACGGTCGGCCGCTTATCCGCGGTGGCGGCCATGAACAACTGCGAGACATCGAGGCGGTTCAAGGCGCCCTGCGGTTGGTTCGCCGGAAGCCGGTTCTCGCAATAGACGTGAAAGGTCTCGCCCTTCTCGAGCTCGATCGTGCAGGTCAGGACTTGGGGTTCGCGCGACGCCGGGACGTCGAGCGAACCCACCCGCAGGAGATCCAAGCGCGGGGCGCTCTCCGGCATGTAGTAGTCCCCCGGAACAAGGGCGTAGAACCCCAGGCGCAGCGGCTGGCCATCCGCGCCCACGTCCCCTTCGGCACTGGCCCTGACCTCGACGGCGTACGTGCCGGACTCCGGCGCGATGAAGGCCCGGTCCCAGGCGGCCCCGCACCACGCGGCATTGTTGACGCCGGTGAAGTACAGGCCGCTCGGATCGCCGTCCTTGACCCACATCGCCGGCAGTTGGCTCAAGGCAGCGATGTCCGCCGGGGACGTCACGTGCTGCGCGGGCAGGAAGACCATGCGTTCGGCCACGTCGGTGGCCAGTTCCATGCCGGCGTGCAGGTGTGCGGTCGAGAGCGCGAGGCCGCTGGGCGCGGCGTCGGAAGCCAGGGCCGTCACGTCTTCTGGGTACGAGGCGGGGAGCGCGATGCCGCGGATGCCGAAGAGGTCTCGCACGCTGTTCAGCAGCTCGACACGCTCAAGGCGTCGCAGCGGCGATCCTCCCACAGGGGCCCGCGCGTAGGCGGCGTCCATGTCGGCCCGGATCAGCGCCACGATCCGGTCGCGTTCCGCGCGATTGGGCTGGACCGGCGCCTCGGGCGGCGGCATCTCTTCGTCATCGATGCGGTCGAGCACGCGTTGCCACAGGGCGCGCCCCGTGCTCGTGCCGAGATCGTACGGCGCCGTGTCGAGACGGAACTCGCCGCGCTGCGACACCGAACCGTGGCACGAGAAGCAGTTCCTCTCGAGGAACTCGAGCCGGAACGCGGCCGTGCCTTCATCCGGCATGTCCTGGGCCGGAATCGTCGGACCGGGGAGAGCGAGGGCGAGCGAACCGACGAGGCCGACGGCGAGCAGCACCGTCGCGGGCCAGGCCCTCACGTCAGGTGCTCGTTCAGGTTCGACGTACTCGTGCCGAAGCGATCGTCCTCAAGGCCCAGGCGCTGCAGGGCGGAGACGTAGAGGTCGCACGCCATCTCGTGGCCTCCCGCGGCCTCTTCGCAGGAGAGATGCCGCCGGTGGGCGAAGCCGCCGCCGGCCACCAACAGCGGGTAGTTCGTGCGGACGTGCGAGGCCGCGTCGCCGATGGCGCTGCCGATGATCGTGACGGTCGAGTCGAGCAGCGTGCCACCCTCGGGGTCGGGTGTGTCCTTGAGCGCCTTCAAGAAGCGCGCCGCTCCGCGCATGTGCCGATCTTCGATGCGCAACAGCGCTTCAATGGTGTCGGGGTCGTTGCCGTGGTGCGTGAGCGTGTGATAGCCGGCACTCATCAGGGCCCCGTCGAGCAGCAGCGCGCGCACAGTAACGGGGATGGAGAACGAGATCACGCGCGTCGAGTCGTTCTTCAGGGCGAGGGCCATGAGGTCCCACATCAGGTCCTCGTTGACGAGCAGCATCGACCCGTCGACACGCGGATTCGCAGGCGCCGGGAACTCGGCGGGAGGCGCCGGAAACGGGCGCTCGATCCATTCGCGCTGCAGGGCCAGGTCCCGCTCCACGTCGCGCAGCGACGCGAGGTACTCCTCGAAGGTGTCGGCGTCCGCGCTGTCCATGCGCCCGCGCAACAGCTTGGCTTCCGCCACGAGTCCGTCGAGGAGGCTGCGGCCCGACTCGATCAGGTACGTCTGCTGCTCGAGGGACCGAGCCCCGACACCGAAGATCCTGGCGTAGAGCACTGCGGGGTCGAGTATGGCCGGCATGGGCGCGCCTCTCGTGGTGAACGAGAGCGAGGGCCGTGCCTTCGACTCACCGGCACACAACTGCAACGACTCGTAGCGGGTCGACTTGCCGATCGACGGCGCGACGTGCTGGTCGAGCGAGATCCCGGCACCGGTCGTCCCCGTGAACAGCGCGTGCGCGAATTCGTGGCCGTTGCCCAGAGGCCCCTTGTGATCGAGCCCTGAGATGGTGGTGAAATCAGCGCCCAGCCCGGCTTCGTCGAGCGGACGGATGAGCCGCGGCGAGGCTCCGTTCGCGAAGAAGGACGGGGGATGGAAACCGAGCAGCGCCCCGACGCAGACGAGGCGCTTGGCTGGCGCCGGGCGGCTGCGTCCCGCGGGGACCGCCGCGCCGGCCACTGCGCCAGCGATGGACGGCAGGAAGGGCAGCACCAGCGCGCAGGAGGCCCCGCGCAGGAACTGCCTGCGATCAATTCGGGAGCGATCCATCGAGCACTCGTCTAGGGAAGCGGGCCCACTTTACCCGTCTCCGCAATACTGACAACCCCCGATGGTTCACCAAGCCGCCCCGGTCACTCCGCAATCCTTCAAATCACTTGAAGGTTCTCGCAGGCGCGTCACCTCCGCCAGCGAAGTCGTGCGCGAGGCGCTGCGGCTGCTGGACGAAAGCGACCGGCTGCGCTCCATGCGCGTCCATGAATTGCGCCAACACATCGCGCAGGGGCTCACTTCTGCCAAGGCAGGCAAGCTCAAAGACGGCGAGGCCGTGGTGTCCAGGCTCCGTGACCGCATCAAGAAGGGCCGCCGGGACCAGCCCAAGCGGTAGGCCTCAGCCCAGCCGAAGACGGCCAGCCCTCCTGTGGGCGAGCCACTCCTTGCAGCCACTGTTGCCTCAAGTCATACTGTTGCCCATGCCGAGCAACACTGCTATGTCAGGCAACACAATCCTCCGCCAGGGGCTGAAGCTGCTGCGCGAGCGGCTGCCGCTAGGCTGGCGCCTCGAGCCGGCCGGAACCGGAGTTGGAAAGGCCACGACCGACTCGGAACTGCGCCTCGTAGACCCCGAGCGCCGCTCGGCTCGGCTGCGGTTCGAGGTGAAATCCGCACTGACACCAAGGGCCGCCATCGAGCTGATCTCGCGGCGGGTAGCGAAGCAGGGCACCGAGGTTCTTCTGGCCCCCTTCCTCAGCCCTGCAGTGCGCGACCGGCTGCGGGCCTCCGGCGTGTTCTACCTCGACCTGACCGGTAACGTGTACCTCGTTGTCTCGAGGCCGGGCCTCTTCATCGAGACAACGGGCGCCGACGCGAATCCCGCTCGATCGCCGGACGTCGCGCGCACACTGCGTGGCGCCACGGCCGGACGCATCGTGCGCGCGCTGCTTGAGACCAGCCAGCCGCCCGGCGTGCGCAAACTGGCCGCGCAGACACAAGCCAATCCCGGCTACGTTTCGCGACTGCTGGCCTGGATGGACCGCGAGGCCTTGCTGGAGCGGCGCGGCCGCGGCCAACTCGTCAGTGTGGATTGGCAGCGTCTGCTGCGACGCTGGGCCGAGGAATCGTCGCTGGCCACGCGCGGTCGAAACACCCACTGCCTTGCGGCACGAGGCCTGCCGGACCTGCTGCGCCGCCTCGGCCGTTACCGAGAAAGCTATGCCGTGACAGGCTCGCTGGCAGCCTCCACTGTCGCACCCGTCGCACCTGCCAAGCTCGCCATGGTCTACCTGGATCAGCCTGAGGAGGCACTCGCCGCCCTCGACCTGCGCGTGGCAGAAGCAGGCGCCAATGTCGTGCTCATCGAGCCGGTCGACCAGGCGGTCTATGCAGGAGCGCGCCGCGTGGAGGGAGTGATGTACGTCGCGCTCAGTCAGGCGGCAGCTGACCTGCTTTCCAGTCCGGGCCGCGGCCCCTCCGAAGCCGAAGCGCTCATCACCTGGATGGCCGAGCACGAGGCGCTCTGGCGTGGATGAGCTGTATATCCTCGCCCGTCGCGTCCTGCTTGACGCGCTGCAAGCCCTGGGGCCGCACCGTGAGGCGGTCGTGCTCGTCGGCGCGCAGGCGGTGTACCTGCACGTCGGCGAGGCCGACCTTGCGGTCGCGCCGTTCACTACGGACGGCGACCTCGTCATCGATCCTGAACGCCTCGCGCAAACGCCGCCCATCGAGCAGGCCCTGCGCGACGCCGGGTTCGTCCCCCAGCACGGTGATGCCGTCGGGGCCTGGATCACGCAGCGCAGGACGCTGGGATCCATCGATGTGCCCGTCGCCATCGACCTCATGGTGCCGGACTCCGTCAGCCCCGGACCCGGCCGGCGGTCGACGCGCCTCCCCGGGCACCATCCGCGCGTCGCGCGCCGGGTTCGCGGCCTCGAAGGCGCGCTCGTGGATGCTGATGTTCGCTCGCTTGCTGCCTTCGAGCATGACGATTCACGGTCATTCTCTGTGCGCGTCGCCGGGCCGGGGGCGCTGCTCGTCGCCAAGCTGCACAAGATCCAAGATCGGCGCGGCTCGACGCGGCTCAACGACAAGGATGCGCTGGATGTTCTGCGGCTGCTACGCGGTGCGGCCACCGAGGACCTCGCCGCTCGGCTGGCCGTGCTGCTCGCCGATCCTCGATCGCAGGATGCCGCGCAACCGGCGCTGCCATGGCTTCGCGAGTTGTTCGGTAGGCGGCAGGGCGTCGGCGTTGCTATGGCTCAGCGTGCGGCCGGCGGTCTCATAGACGATGCCGAAGTGGAGGCCTCTTGCCTCGCGCTGGTGAATGACCTGCTGCGGGCGATCGGGCGCTGACCGCCGCAGGCGGCTACCCTCCCGCGCCATGCCCTCCCTGACCACGCTGCTCCTGATGCTCCGTGCCCTGCTCCTCGACCGGCGGCGACTGCTCCTCGAGAACGCCGCGCTGCGGCACCAGGTCGCGGTGCTGAAGCGCAGCGTCAAGCGCCCGCGCATCGAGGACAGCGATCGCATCTTCTGGATCGTGATGCACCGCGCGCTCAAGGAGTGGCGCGACTGCCTGCTCATCGTGAAACCGGAAACTGTGATCCGCTGGCACCGCAAGGGCTGGCGGGCCTACTGGAGGCGGAAGTCGAAGCCGCACAAGGTCGGGCGGCCTTCGATTGGCTGGGTCCTCGTTTACCTCATTAAGCGGCTGTCTCAAGAGAACCCGCTCTGGGGCGCGCCGACGATCACGGAGCAGCTCCGCACGCTTGGCCACCACGTGGCGCAGTCCACGGTCGAGAAGTACATGGTCCCACGGCGGGGTGATCCCGGGCGCGGACAGCGCTGGGCGACGTTTCTCCGGAACCACATGAAGGTCACCGCAGCCTGTGACTTCTTCGTCGTGCCGACGCTCACCTTCAAGCGGCTCTACGGCTTCGTTGTGCTGAGCCACGACCGCCGGCGGATTGTCCATGTCGGCGTCACGGCGCATCCCACCGCCGAGTGGACCGCCCGGCAGGTCACCGAGGCCTTCCCGGGTGAGGGCACCGAGCCTCGCCTTCTGCTCCGCGACAACGACGCCATCTACGGCGAGGAGTTCGAGCGCCAGATCAGGGCCATGGGACTGCGGCAACTGCGCACGGCGCACAAGAGCCCCTGGCAGAATCCCTACGTCGAGCGCGTGATCGGCTCGATTCGGCGCGAATGTCTCGACCACATCATCCCGATGGGCGAAACACATCTGCTGCGCACGTTGCTTGAGTACCAGCACTACTACAATACCGACCGGCCGCATCAAGGACTCGACGGCGACACGCCGGATCATCGCGTGCGCGAGGCTGAGCCGGCTCACGAGGTCACCGCAGAGCCCGTTCTCGGCGGGCTGCACCACCGCTACAAACGCGCGGCCTGAGTCGAAGCGCTCGCTAGCTACGTCATGCTCGAAGGCAGTGGTCTGTCCCTGCGGACGTTACTTGCGCCGAGGAACCAACTTGCAGGTTGCGCGCCCCACTTCACACCAGCACTTCAGCGTGGTATTAGGGTCGTGATCTCAAGTTGGGCGACCGGTTCTGACTTTTCGGGAGGGACAGTGGTTCCCCGGCCAGGAATCGAACCTGGAATGACGGATCCAAAGTCCGCCGTGTTGCCAGTTACACCACCGGGGAATGAAAGGGGATTATCTCCGAGGCTTGCCGCCGACGTAGCCGAGGGCCTCGAGTTGTTCTTGCGTGCGGGCGTCGAGCGGAATCTCTGTGCGTCCGCCCAGTGCGTGGGCGTGCTGTGCGCGCTGGGCCATCCAGGCCGAGAGGCGCTCCCGATACAGGTTCGTGCGCTGCGCCTCGCGCTGCGCCACGTCGCGCTGCTCTGTCGGGTCGGCCGCTAGATCGTTGAGCCGCTCCACGGCCCCATCGCCCTCACCATCGCGCTGCAGCAGCCAGGCTCCCGTGCGCAGGGCCACCAGCGGAGGATCCTTGGGCTTGGCGCGATCGGCAAACAAGGGAAAGTCTTCGGCGTCGCCTCGCAGTCTGCGCGTCGCGCCGCCGCCCCCGCGCAGGACTCCCGCCACGGAGTGTCCGTCACTCTCCGCCAGCGCCGGCAATCCCGCCAGATCCAGCAAGGTCGGCAGGATGTCCACGCCACGCATCAGGCCATCCACGCGTACGCCCGCCGGCAGCCGGTCCTTCCAACTCAGGATGAGCGGGATCTGAGTCAACTCGCGGTGCAAGTTCCGGTGACCGTGGCCCGGCTGCGGTCCACCGTGCTCCCAGAATTCTTCGCCATGATCCGAGACGACCACCAGCAGCGTCTGCTCCAAGAGCCCGCGCTCAGACAGCGAGGCCACCAACCTCCCGAACTGCTCGTCATTGAAGCGCACGTCATCGTCATAGCGGTCCAGGATGTACTGCCGGTCGGCCGCGCTGTACACGTAGTCCGTCCGCTGCGCCTCGACGAGGAACTCCACCGACCCATCCACCGGGCCGTCGTATGGAGCCGCAAAACTATTCGGCGTCGCTCGGTCGCCATAGGGCGCGTGCGGATCCACCGAATGGAGGAAGAGAAAAAAGGGAGCCGCTCCGAAGGAGCCGCGGTCGATCCAGTCCACGGCCACATCGACGAGCGAGTCCGCGCCGTAGAGTTCGGCGCTCCGCGTCTTGCGCTGCTTGGGATCCAGGAGGAGGTCAAGCTCTTCGTACGTGGCGAAGCCCTGCGCGAAGCCGTAGCGCGCGGCCGTCGCGGCTGTCACGGTGAAGCCGGCCGTGGCGTAGCCGTGCCGCGCCAGAACCTCGGCCGCCAGTTCGAGCCCCTCGGGCACCGGCGACGTGAACTCCGCGCTGAAACTCAGCGGGTCGCGCCCGCTGAGGATCGAGGCCACCGAAGGCTGGGTCCAGTTGCTGTGGGCGTGCGCGTCGGTGAAGAGCACGCCGGAGGCGGCCAGAGCGTCGATGTTCGGCGACGTTGGTCGTGCATAGCCGTAACAGCCCAAGTGATCCGGGCGCAGTGTGTCGACGAGCCAGATGACGACGTTGGGCGGACGCTGCGGCGCCTCCTCGGCACCGCAACCGCTCAGCAGCAGGCTCGCGGCGAGCAGCGGTGTGAGGCGAGCGGCAGTGTTGTCGACGAGGCTCATGGCCGGCCGATCATAGCCAAGGACTCCGGCGGCCCGCAGCGCCGGCCCTGCGCAGCGCCGGTCGTGCTCACGGTGCACGCAGCCGGCGTCGCAGCAGATCCAGTGCCACGGTGACGGCGCGCCCGCGCAACTCGTCGCGGCTGCCGCGCCAGGCGTGCGTGACCACCTGCGGCGGCTCGCCCTGCGACTCCAGCGCGGCATCGTCGAGCGCAATGACCACCGTGCCCACCGGCTTGCCGGGCACTGCGCCGCCGGGCCCGGCGATGCCGGTGATGGCCAGCGCAAAGTCGGCGTGCGCGCGGCTGCGCTGCCCGCGCGCCATGGCGCAGGCCACGGGCTCGCTCACGGCGCCGTGCTGCGCCAAAAGCGCTGCCGGCACGCCGAGCCGCTCCTGCTTGGCTGCGTTGGCATAGGTCACGACGCCCTCGCGGAAGACCGCGGAGCTGCCGGGCACCGCGGTGATGGCCCCCGCCAAGAGTCCGCCGGTGCAGGACTCGGCCGTGGTGAGAGTTGCGCCGCGCGCGGCCAGCGCCGCGACGACCACGCCGGCCAGCGTCTCCTCACCCGAGCCGAAAAGTGCCTCGCCGGCCCGCTCGCGCACTGTGGCCTCCATGGCCGCCAGCGCCTCGGAGGATTGCCCGCGCAACACCACGCTCAGCACGCCGCCGTGCGCCGTGATGCCCAGGCGCGCGTCATCGCGCTGACCGGAGGCGTGGTGCATGAGATCGGCCAGGCGCTCACCGAGCGCGGCCTCAGTGAGGCCGCAGACCAGCAGACGCCGCGAGACAAAGGCCGGCGCCGACGCCAAAACGCGCTCAAGCAGCGCTTCGGCCATGGGCCGCATCTCACTCGGCACGCCCGGAAAGCAGGCCAGCCAGAAGTCCGCGCCTGCGGGCCCGCCGCCCGGCACGCTCACGCAAAAGCCCGGCGCGGTGCCCAGCGGGTTCGCCAGTGCCTGTGCACCCAGCGGCAGCTCAGCCTGACGCCGCGAACCGGCATTCAGCCGACGGCCCACGCGCACCGACCACGCTTCGAGTTCGTTCAGCAGTTCAGCACGCTCGGCGAGCGGCAAGTCCAAGGCGGCCGCCACGCCGTCGCGCGTGAGATCATCAACCGTCGGCCCCAGCCCGCCGGTGATGAGCAGCACCTCGGCCTGCCCCTGCGCCTGCCGCACGGCCCGCGCCACGTCCGCGGCGTCATCACCCACCACCGCAAAGGACGTCACGCGCTGCCCGCGGGCGCGCACCTGCCGCGCCAGCCACTGCGAGTTGGTGTCGAGCGCGTCGCCGGCGAGCAGCTCATCGCCGACCGCCAGAATCGCCACGCGCCGCGAGTTCATCGCCCGACGAGGAAGTGCGCCACGTCGGCGTCGCGCATGACGTAGTCACGGCCCTCGCTGCGCAGCTTGCCCGCCGCCCGGATAGCCGCCTCGGTGCCGTACTGCAGCAGATCGGCCACGCCGTAGATCTCAGCGCGAATGAAGCCCTTCTCAAAATCGGTGTGGATCACGCCGGCCGCCTTGGGCGCTGTGTCGCCCTGATGGATGGTCCAGGCGCGAATCTCCTTGGGCCCGGCGGTGAAGAAGGTCATCAGGCCGAGCAGATGAAAGGCCGCGCGCACGAGGCGTTCCAGGCCGGAGCGTTCCAGGCCCATCTCCTTGAGGAAGACCTGCCGGTCGGCCGGCTCCATCTCGGCGAGCTGCTTCTCGAGTTCGGCGCAGAGCACGACCACCTCGGCGCCGCTCGCCGCGGCGTGCTCGCGCACCTGGGCCACGAGCGGCGAGGCGCCGGCCAGATCGTCCTCGCTCACATTGGCGACATAGAGCACGGGCTTCATGGTGAGCGGATACAGCCGGCCCAGCGCGGCGGCTTCGGCCTCGGTCCACGTGCCGGAGCGCAAGAGCCGCCCGCCCTGCAGCCAAGCGATGCCCTTCTCGTAGGCGGCGCATTCGGCCACGGCCTGCGGATCGTTTCCGCGGGCCTTCTTGCCGGTGCGCTCGTTGGTCTTTTGCAGCGACTCGAGATCGGCCAGCATGAGTTCGGTCTCGATCACGCTGATGTCATCGCGCGGGTCCACGCGGTTGGCCACGTGCAGCACATCACCGCCGGCGAAGCAGCGCACCACATGCAAGATGGCTTCCGTCTCGCGGATGTGCCCCAGGAACTTGTTGCCCAGGCCTTCGCCCTTGCTGGCGCCCGCCACGAGGCCGGCGATGTCCACCACTTGCAGCATGGCCGGCAGAATCTGCTCGGTGGGCATGCGCGAGTTGATCTGCGCCAAGCGATCGTCGGGCACGGCCACCACGCCGACGTTCGGCTCGATGGTGCAGAAGGGATAGTTGGCGCACTCGGCGCCGGCCGCCGTGATCGCATTGAAAAGCGTGGACTTGCCCACGTTGGGCAGTCCGACGATGCCGCAGGCGAGTGCCATGGTGTGTCAGTGCTCGGAGAGGGAGTGCGAGAGTGAGCGGGGCTCTCAGAGCCGGGCGCGGTCGCGCCGCTCGCGCGCCCGCTCAGCCTGACGCGCAAGCACCAGGCCGACCTCGTAGAGTACGTACATTGGCCCCGACACCGCCAGCATCGAGAGCACGTCGGTGCCCGGCGTCACGATCGCGCCAAAGACCAGGATGGCCAGGAAGGCAAAGCGCCGCGACTTGCCCATGGTCTGCGCGCGCACCAGCCCCGCCCGCGCCACCGCCCACATGATCAGCGGCGTCTCGAAGACGAAGCCCATGACCAAGGTCAGGGCGATGACGAAGCTGAGGTAGTCATTGACCGTGACCGCCGACACCGCCAGTTCGGGCGGAATGTAGGTCACCAGGTATTCCAGCGTGGTCGGCAGGAGCAGCGTGTAGCCGAAGTACATGCCGATCAGCAGCAGCGCCACGCCCGGGAAGAAGGCGCGCCACACGGCCGCGCGCTCACGCGGCATGAGGCCCACCCCCACGAAGCGCCAAAGCTCCCACAGGAAGTAGGGCGCGCCGCAGACCAGCGCGAAGAGAAAGGAGACGCGGAAGGCGGCCATCATGCCCTGCGCCGGACCGAGGAAGCTCAAGGGTCCCGGGTCGCGCAGCCCGGCCGCCGTGATGCTCTCGCGCGTCTCATTCCAGGGCTGCCAGAGAAAGGCCAGAAGCTGCTTGTCGAAGACGATGCCGATCACGAAGAGGCCGCCCAGCAGCAGCGCGCAGCGAATCAGGCTGCGGCGCAGCTCGTTGAGGTGCTGGCGCAACGGCATCTTCTGATCGGTCAGCACGCCGCGCCGGCTCCGTGCAGACGAAAGGCGCCGTCGGCACCGAGGCGCACCGCGAAGGGCAGCGCATCGACGCGCGCACAATCGGAGAGGTCCTGCTCGAGGCCCGCGGCAATGAGGCGCCGCCCCGACTGACAGCGCCGGAAGAGCCCGGGCAGGTCGTGCTTCCAGGTATCGAAGACGGCCAGGGCCACGCGCGCGCCGTCACCTGGGTCGGCGGCGCCGCAGAGCAGCAGGCTGCCGGCCAGACAGCCAGCCGTGGCGACATCATCGAGCGCAACTTGGCCGCGCGTGCCCGCCGCCACGATGAGCACCGAGGCCGCGCCCGCCGCAGCGAGCGCGCGCGCCGTGGCCTCGGCATTCAGCAAGGACATCGACCAGATCGTTGGCGCGGGGCCGCCAGCCGCGCCGCGCACGGCCAGCACCGCCTGCGTGCCATTCGTCGTGGACAGCACCACGCGCCGCCCGCCGCAGCGCTCCGGCGTGAAACTGGCCGGGGAATTGCCCAGATCGAAGCCGGGCGGCGGCAAACCCTTGCGCTCACCGCCCAGCAGCGCCCCCTCGGCGCGCGCGCGCAGCCGCGCCGCCTCCACCTCGCCCTCCGGAATCACGCACTCGGCGCCTGCGGCCAGCGCGCTCACGATCGTGCTCGTGGCGCGCAGCACATCGATGATCACGACGTGCTCGGGCCCACTCTCCGGCGTGACGCGCGGCGCCACCAGCGCGGGCGTCAGCGCCACGTCGACCTGCACGGCCGTCGATCAGTAGCGCAGGAAGTCGGCCAGATCGGCCAGGCGGACGATGCGCACACCGAGCTTGTCGGCGAGCTTGTACTCCTCCATGTCCACCAGCTCGAGCGCCTCTTCGTCGTCGAGGCGCTTCTCGCCCAGCACGAGCACGTCGGTGTGCGTGCCCACCGTCTCATCAACCTCGGAGCCCAACTCACGCAGCCGCGCGGTGGTGAACTCCTTGCTCATGGTCAGCGGGAAGTCGCCGAGCAGGAAGAAGCGCAGCGACTTGCCGGGCTCGAAGTGCGGGTTGCGGATGAGATCGCCGGCCAGCATGGGGTCGAAGGGGTTGGGCTCGCCGAGCAGCGCGACAAGCGACATGTCGTCTTGCACCTCGCGCACCTCGATCGTGCCGCGGCGCTGGACCACGCCGTCCTTGCCGGCGCGCAGCACCTCGAAGCGCATGCCGCGCCGCACGCCATGCACGCCGCCCACATCGATGTAGGCGATGCCCGCCGACGGGCTCACGGAGAGCAGATGACCGTCGTCCTGATCAGGAGCCGGAGGCTGACGCCGCACGGCCAGGGCCTTCATGGTGGCCTCGGCCGTCGCGGTCTCGCGCCGCGCCCGCACCTCAAACTCGGCGAGCGCCTGCTGGGCCTCGCGCGCCGTCGCATCGGCCGACTGCTGCGCCGCCACGAGTTCATCGAAGCGCCGCGTGTCGGTGGTGGACTGGTTGTCGGCGCGCTGGCGCTCGTCGCTGAGCTGCTGGTTAAGCGTGGTGAGCTGCCCGCGGTAGTTGCTCTCCACGGCATTGGCTGCGCCTTCGGCGGCCCGGCGAGCGGCCAGCTCGCGATCGAAGTCGGTGCGGGCCGAGGCCTCGGCCTGCTTCGCGCTGCGCTGCGAGGAGCGCAGCGCCTCCACGGCCTGCGCCAGCGTCACTTTGGACTCAGGCGCGCCCAGCACAACGCCCAGATCGGCCTTGATGCCGTCGATTTCGGCCTGGATCGCCACCGGATCGGACTTGCTGGTGACCGAGGAGACATCGCCGCGGTAGCCCACGACGTTGGAGAGTTCCTGGTGCGCCTGCAGCACCGCATCGAAGCGAGCCTCGACGTCGGCCAGTTCGCGGCGCGCCGTACTGGCCGCCTCGGCGAAGCGCTGGTTGTCGACCGAAGCCGTGTACCAGAGGCCAAGGGCTGCCAGAAAGCCGACGAGCATGACGATGACCCACATCACGTTCACGGCGCCGGCCTGTGATCGACGGGAGGGAGCAAGGCCGGAGCGCTGGACCACGGAAACCTCACGAAGCGGAGGAAGGGACATCGGAACGGGTCGGCTCAGGTTCGGCTGTGCCGCCAGGAACAAGGCGGCGGATTATAGGGAGGCCCACCCGAGCCAGCAACGGGACCAGCGACTCGACCGGTATCCTGGCTCGGGCATGAGCGGGTCGGGCAGTTCGGCGAGCCATTCCTCCGGGTCCCGGGGCCAGGTCTTGGGCCTGATGGGCGGGGTGGGCAGCGGCAAGTCCGCGGTGGCGGCGCTCCTGGCGAAGCAGGGCCTGCTCGTGCTGGACGCTGATGCCGAGGCCCGCGCCGTGGTGGAGTTGCCCGCGGTGCGCGCGGCGCTCCAGCAGCGCTTTGGCGCGGACATCGTGGGCCCGGACGGCCTGCTAGACCGCCCCCTTCTGGCCCGGCGCGCCTTTCAGGACCAGGCCAGCACCGCCGACCTCAACGCACTGGTGCATCCCGAGGTGCGCCGGCGCCTGCTCGCAGCACTGGCGGCGGCTGGCACGCGCTCCGTGGTGCTCGATGTGCCCCTGCTGCTCGAGTCCGCCGCGGACTCCGCGCTGGCGCAGGCCGTCACGAGCTGGGTTTTCGTGGAGAGCCCGGAGGCCCAGCGCGAGGCGCGCGTGGCCGGGCGCGGCTGGGCGGCCGGCGAACGCGTGCGCCGCGAAGCGCGGCAGGCCTCACTGGCCGACAAGCGCCGGCGCGCCACGCACACACTGGAAAACTCAGGCTCAATCGAGGATCTTGGGCGCCAGGTGGAGGCCCTGCTCAAGCAGCTCGGCCTGCCCTAATTCTTCTTCGGACCCCGCTGATGGCGGCGGCGCTGGCGTGGCAGACAGCTACGACGCGCAGCGGCAACCCCTGAGGTCCGGCTCCCCACGCGCTCATCACCATGCCACCGCTTCCTCGCAAGTCCGGCTCCCGCAGGCGTTCTGACCAGAGCGATGAGGAGTCTCCGTCGGCGGAGTCCAGCGCCGCGGTCGATCCCGGTGTGGCGGCCGCCGAGGCGGCTGCGCGCGCCGCAGAAGAAGCGGAGGACGATCGCATCGTGGCGGGTGTGCCGAGTCACGCCGCGGCCGGGGCGCCGGAGGGTCCGCCCGCCTCCGGCAGTGCAGCGCCAGCCGCTTATCGCCCCATCCATGTGAAGCGCGCGCCGATCCTGCCCGGACAGCCCGGCTCGGACGTGCCCGCGCGCCTCGACGAGCTGGGCGAGCAGCCCATGCCCGAACTCGTGGCGAGTCTGCGCCGCTACGGCCTCGATGTGCACCAGGGCTACGACCGCGGCCGGCTGCTCGTGCTGCTCATGCGCTCAGCCGACCGGCTGCAGCTCCAGCTCCGCGCCGAGGGCCAGCTTGAGATTCTGCCCGACGGCTACGGCTTTCTGCGCACGCGCCGCAACGCCTTCCTGCCCTCGCCGGACGATCTCTACGTCGCGCCGCCGATGATCAAGGAGCACGGGCTGCGTGCCGGGCAGAGCGTGCGCGGCGCGGTGCGCGCTGGCCGCCGCCGCGAGAAGTACTTCGCGCTGGCCACGGTGGAGAGCGTCAACGGGATGCCGCCGGCCGAGGCCGCGCAGCTCAAGCCCTTCGACGAACTCGTGCCGATTTTCCCCAACCGGCGCATCCTGCTCGAAACGCCCAAGGATCCGCGCAACTTCAGCGCGCGCGTCGTGGATCTCGTGGCGCCCATCGGCTTCGGCCAGCGCGGGCTCATCGTTTCGCCGCCGCGCGCCGGCAAGACCATGATGCTCAAGGCGCTGGCCAATGCGATCGCAGCCAACTACCCCAAGCTCAAGCTGCTGGTCTTCCTCGTGGATGAGCGCCCCGAGGAAGTCACGGACATTCAGCGCACTTGCGCCGGCGAAGTCATCGCGTCCACCTTCGACGAGTCGCCGCAGCGACACATCATGGTGGCCGACCGCGTGGCCGAGCGCGCGCGCAGCCTGGTGGAGTCGGGGCATGACGTGGTCGTGCTGCTCGACAGCCTCACGCGCCTGGGGCGCGCCTACAACGCCGTGGCGCGCACCACCGGCCGCATCCTCTCGGGCGGCCTGGAAGCCAACGCGCTACAAAAGCCCAAGCGCTTTTTCGGCAGCGCGCGCAACATCGAGGGCGGCGGCAGCCTCACCATCCTGGCCACGGCGCTCATCGAGACGAACTCGCGCATGGACGAAGTCATCTTCGAGGAGTTCAAGGGCACCGGCAATATGGAGATCGTGCTCTCGCGCTCCATCTCCGAGAGCCGCGTCTTCCCGGCCATCGACATCAACCGCTCCGGCACGCGCATGGAAGATTTGCTCTACGACCCCGACGAGGCGCGGCTGGTCAAGAACGTGCGCAAGATCCTGCACGACGTGCCGCCGGTGGAGGCCATCGAGAAGCTGCTCGAGCGCCTGCAGAAGACCGCCAGCAACGTGGAGTTCCTGCTGAGCCTCGGCACGCGTCCGCTCTAGCGGCCATGCGCGGCTCGGCCCCCGAGGTCGTCGTCATCGGGGCGGGCCTGGGCGGGCTCGTTGCGGCCGCACTGCTGGCCCGCGCCGGGCGCAGCGTGCTCGTGGTCGAGCGCCACAGCGTGGCCGGCGGCAGCGCGACGATCTTCGCGCGGCGCGGCTACGAGTTTGACGTGGGCCTGCATTACATCGGCGGTTGCCAGCCCGGCGGGCCGCTGCGGCGCCTGCTCGATGCGGCCGGCGCCGAGGACGTGCGTTTCGTGCCCCTGGATCCCGACGGCTACGACCACTACCTCTTCCCCGATCTCTCGCTGCGCGTGCCGGTGGGCCTCGAGGCTTGGCGCGCGCGCCTGCTTGAGCACTTTCCCAGCGAACAGCGCGGCCTCGATCGCTACTTCGCGCTGCTGCGCCAGCTCCAGCGCGCCCTGCGGGTCTTCCATGATGGGCCGGCCTTGGCGCGCGCGATCTTGCGCTCGCCCACGCTGCTGCGTTGGTCGCGCGCCTCGCTGGCCGATTTTCTCGCCGCCTGCACCGGCGACGCGCGGTTGCGCGCCGTGCTCGCCGCGCAGCACGTGGGCTACGCGCTGCCGCCCAGCCGCGCCTCGGTGCTGGTCGGCGCCGGCATCGCGCTGCACTATCTCGAAGGCGCCTACTATCCGCGCGGCGGCGGACAAGTTCTGGCCGACGCGCTCGTGCGCTCAATCGAGCGGCACGGCGGCGAGGTCTTGCTGCGCACGTCCGTCACGCGCATCGCCGTGGAGGCGCGCCGCCGCACAGCCGTCAGCGGTGTGGAGTTGGAGGACGCGCGGGGCGTGCGCCGCTTTTTGCCCGTGCGGCAGGTGCTCTGCAATGGCGATTTGAAGCACGCGCTCACGGCGCTCTTGCCGCCCGAGGCGCTCAGCGGCCGCACGCTGCGTCGCACGCAGAACTACGAGATGGCGCCGGCACTGGCCGTGCTCTCGCTGGGCGTGGCGCGCGATCTGCGCGCCGAAGGCCAGCCGCGCGCCAATCTCTGGATCGCGCCGAGTTGGGAGGCCGAGACGGAGTACGCCGCGGCCGCGGCGGGACGCTTTCCCGAGCGTGCCGCGGCCTTCCTTACCATCGCCTCGGTCAAGGACCCCGAGCACCTAGGCCTCGCCCCGCCCGGCCATAGCAACTTGCAGATCATGTCGGTGACGCCCAGCGCGCCGGCAGCCTGGGGTGTGAGCGCGGCGCAACTCGCCGACGGCAGCTATCGGCGCGAGCCGGCCTATCGCGCCGCGAAGGAACGCTGCACCGAACAGCTTCTCGACACGGCCGAGCGCGCGCTGCCCGGCTTGCGCGGGCACGTCGTGCTGCGCGAGCTTGCCTCGCCGCTGACGCAAGTGCGCTACACCGCGAGCAGCGGCGGCACGGCCTACGGCTTGGCGGCCACGCCCGAGCAATTCCTTTGGCGCCGTCCGGGCGCACGTACCGAGATTGACGGCCTGCTGCTCTGCGGCGCGAGTTGCCGCACCGGGCACGGCATCGTGGGCGCCGCGCTGTCCGGGCTCTACGCCGCGGCCGAAGTCGTGCCGGGCAAGCTGCGCCACGCCGTCTTGGGCTGAGCGCTACGCGGGCAGGCGCTGAGAGCGAGGCGCGGGTTGGCGCGCCGGGCTCAGCGGCGCAGCGGGCGGGCCTCGTCGGCCGGCACCCAGCCACGCTCGCCGCCTTCCGATTCGATGAGCCGCCACTCGCCGCGCTGCTCCTCGGCCCGCACAACGGTGCCGCCCGGCACGCGAAAGAGAATCTCGCCGCGCGTCTCGGGCTCTGCTCGCGCGGAAATCAGCGGAGCGATGACGACGGCCTGGCCGCGCTCCCGCTCCCAGGCCGCCTGCGCCAGCCAGTACCAGCCGCCGGCCAGGAGCAGCAGCGTCACGGCGGCGGTGCGTGCGCCGGCCGGCAAACGGCCAAGCGTGAAGCCCGCCAAGAGCAGGCCGGCCAGTCCGGCCAGGGCCGCGGCGAGCAAACTGCTCTCGTGCTCGGTGAGTTGCAGCGGCACATCGAGTAGGCGCTCGCGCATCGCCGAGGCCGGTGCTGCCGACGCGGCACTCTGCGCGCTGAGCGTGCGCACGGTCTGTAGATTCGTACGCGCGGCGAGGTCGCGCGGCGCGAGAGCCAGCGCTGTGCGGAGTTGCCAGACGGCCTCGCCAAGCTGCTCGGCGCGCGCCGCCGCCGTGCCGGCATTGGCATGCAGCACGGCCGCGCGCTGCGCATCGGACTCACCTGCAGCGAGAGCAGCGAAGCGCTGCGCGGCCTCGGCATAGCGCTGCTCGCGATAGGCCGTGACCGCTTGCGTGAAGTCCTCGGAGCCCGCCGCTGCCTGGCCGGGCGTCGAGGCTGCGAGCAATATGCCGACGGCGAGCACCATGAACACTTGCACAGCTCTCAGGCGGCGCCTCATGTGGCGCCCTCCACGCGCCGCGCCAACGCCAGCGCCTGCTGCCGCGCCTCGTCGCAGCTCAAGGGCGCGCCGCCCAGCCAGGCGGCTTCCCAGCGCGCAACCTCGCGTCGCAGGTGCTGCGCGAGGTCGGCATCGCGCTGCGCCAGAAAGGCCGCGGCCTCTTCACCGCCCAGACCTGCCGGCGGACCGCCGAGCCGCGCCGAAAGAAACTTGGCGAAGGCCAGCGAGACCTCGCGCACTTCGCTCGCTGCGGCCAGCCGCTGCTCAAGCTGCGGCAGGGCGCCGCGCGCCACGAGCAATGTCGCGTTGCGCTCACGCCACGCCGCGCGTCGCCGCACGACCAGCGCCGCCAGCCAAGCCAGCCCGCCCGGCGCGCACAGCAGCCAAGGCGACCAACGCGCCCCCGCGGCCGGCGGGAGTTCTTCGCGAATCGTCTCCAGGCCAGGCAGGGCATCTTCGGCCGTCTCCAGCGTGACGAGTCCGTCTTCACCGCCCGGCCTGACGGTGAGCGGAAAGGGACCCGCCACTTGCGTGTCGTAGCGCTGCGTCTCGGTGTCAAAGGTGCCCAGCTCCAGCGCCGGGATCTCGGTCACGCGCTCGTTCTTGGGCGAGATCTGGATCTCCAGCACGCGCGTGCGCCCGACGCGGCGCTCGCTCTTGCCGAAGACGCGAAAACCGGCGGCCAGTTCGTCGAAGGCGGGCCACTGCACGGAGTCGAGATTACCCTCGCCGCTGAGGCTGAGCGTGAGTGTGCAGGTCTCGCCGACCTGCAGCGTGCGCGGCGAGGCGTCGCCCGCCAGGCGGAAGCTCCCCACGGCATTGGTGAAGCTGCGCGGCCGGCCCTCCACAGGCGGCGCGAGCACATGGAGTTCCGGACCCGGCGCCACGCCGTCCACGACGGCGGCGCGGGTCACGATGCGCCGGTCGCCGAAGAGCCCGAAGGGATCCCCCATGCGGTCGGGGCGCGTCTCCATCACGAGCTTGACGGAGAAGCGGCTTTCGGGCAGCGTGAAGCGGCCGGCCTCGGTGGCCAGCAGCGAGATGGTGCGGCGAAAGGTGATGCGTGGCCGGCCGTCGATGATTTCGCGCGCGGCCCGCAGCGCGAAGGGCTCGCGCCGCCCGAGCACGCTCACCTCGCGCACATCGGCGCCGACAGGCGGCGGCGTTTCAATGCGCATGAGCCCCGGACTGTCGTCGAGCCAGGGCAAACTCAGTTCCAGGCTGCCATTGAGCACTTGCGCGGTCCAGGCATCGTCGAGCGTGGCCACGAGATCGAGCAGGAAGACCTGCCCCACCCACAACTCGGTGACCGAGGGGCGCAGTTCGAGCGTGACAAGATTGGGCGGCAGCCCAGAACCCGTGACCTTCACTTGCACGGGCTGCGAGAGAACTTCCTCGCCGCGGCAGTTCAGGCGAAAGGGCGGAATGATCACGTCGCCCGCGGCCTCGGCCACGAAATGAAAGCGCCACTCGGTGCGCAGCGAGCGCGAAATGCGCCCATTGGTGCTCACCGTGCTGATCGTCGTCGACGGACCTTGCACAAGCTGCAGCCGGCCGCCGTTGAGCGTCGGCGCTTCGAGCAGCGCGCAGTCAGCGCCCTGCTCGCCGCTCACCGAGACGAGCACGGTCATGAGCAGCCCCACTTCGCCGCTGGGCGGATCGACCAGCACCGTGATCTGCGGCGCGTCGTCGCCCACCGGCGCGAGGAGCGGCGGATCATCCGCGGCGCATGAGGAGGCGTGCGCGTGTGTGGACGCCACGCAGAGCAGGCCCACCAAGACGGCTGCCCTCGGGATGCTCACCAGTCCTTCTCCACGGTGCGCCGGCGCGCCGCCTCGCGCGCCTTTTGCAGGGCGCGCGCCTCTTGCTCGAGTGCGGCGAGCTTCTCAAGCAGCCTCTGCACTTCAGCCTCGCTCAGCAGGCGCTGCGGACTGGGGGCCTTCTCGGGCGGTCGCTCACCTTGCGGCTCGGGTTCCGACGGTTGCGGCTCTTGCGGCTGCGGCTGTTCCTGTTCATCCCCGGGCTCACCGTCCTGCGGCGACGGCTCGGGATTCGGCTCGCCCTCGCGGGGCTCCGGCGGCGGCTCGCCCTCGCCCTGCTGCGGTTCGTCCGAGTCCTGCGGCTTGTCCTGCGGCTTGTCCTTTGGTTCTTGCTCGCCTTCCTGCGGCTGATCTTCAGAGGATTCGTCCTCCTTGGGCTGCTGCTCCTCCTGGCGACGGCGCAGTTCCTCGGCCATCGCGCGCAGTCCGTCGAGGCGCCGGTTGAGCGCCCCGATGGATTGCCGCGCCGCCGCGGCCGCATCACCAGACGTGCCGGACTTGCCGGCGCCCTCGGCAAGCTGTCCGCCGTCGAGTGCCGCGAAGAACTCTTCGGTCGCGCCGACGAGTTCCGGCTGGGCCCGCTCGATGGCGGTCAGGAGTTCCGGCTGCGGCCCCTCCGGCAAACCGGCCGGATCGAGCGGCACACCGGCTTCGCTGAGCCACGACTCAGCCTGCCGATGCCGCGTCACGCCGCGATTGAAGCGCGCGCGGCCCTGGAGGCCATCGCGCAGTCCGCGCTCATACTCGGCGAGCGCCTCGGCGTGACGGCCCGCAGCGAGCAGCGCATCGCCCAGCGTGTTCGCCACGAGCGCCGAACCCGGCCATTCCACACGCGCGCGCTCGAGAACTTCCAGGGCCGGCTCGGCCTGGCCGGCGGCCAGCAGTCGCTGTGCCTCACGCAACAACTCGCGGCCGCGGTCTTCGTCGGCGCGCGCGACGCCGCTGGCCAGCAGCAGCACCGCGGCGGTTGCGGCCACGCGCCAAGGAGCGTTCATGGCGCGTTTCCTTCGCGCAGCAGCGCGCGGCAGCCGAGCAAAAGCAGCGCCAGGCCGACGGCCCATTGGTAGCGGTCGACTCCTTCGCGGCGGGTGGCGGATTCGCGCGTCACGCCCTCCATCATCGCGATCCGCTTCTCCCAGATCTCGTCCAAGGGGAAGGGCGTGCGCTCGGCCGACAAGTAAGCACCGCTGGAGATGCCGGCCAGGCGTTCGAGGAGCGCCTCGTCCGGCCGCGTGATGACCGGCTGGCCCTGCGCGTCGCGCACCACCGCGAGCCCGCCGCGCCCGTCCGGAACGGCGATCTCGCTGCCCTCGGCCGTGCCGAGCGCGACGACATGAATGGGAATGCCCAGCGCCAGCGCCTTGTAGGCCACTTCGCTCGGCGGCGGGTCGGAGCTGTGGTCCTCGCCGTCGGTGAGCAGCAGCACCACGCGCGCCCCCGGCGAGTCCTCCGCGAAACTCGCCAGCGCCAGTTCCAGGCCCTCGCCCACTGCGGTGCCGCCCAGCGCATTCGTGCTCTCGTCGACGTCATCGAGGAAGAGCCGGAAGCTGCTGGGGTCCGAGGTGAGCGGGCAAATCTTGCGCGCGTCCCCGGCGAAGGTGATGAGCCCAATGCGGTCGCCGCGCAGGCGGCCGAGCAGGCCGCGCACTTCGCGCTTGGCGCGCTCCAGCCGCGTGGGCGCGATGTCGCGCGCGAGCATGCTGCGGCTCACGTCGAGCACGATCATGATGTCCACGCCGTGCAGGGGGATCTCGCGCAGCCACGTGCCGAGCTGCGGGCCGGAGAGGCCGAGCAGGCTGGCCGCCAGGGCGCCGCTGAGCAGGCCGTCGCCGACGAGGCGCCGCGCTGCGGAAAAGCGCGGGGCCAGACGCGCGGCCTGCGCTCCGAGGAGTTCGGCGCGGCGCCGGCGGGCCACCTGCACGGCGCGCCAGCTCAAGAGCAGCACGAACAAGGCCGCGGGCAGCCAAAGCAGAACTTCTGGGCGCAGGAAGCTCATCGTAGAGGACACCTCATGTCGCCAGATCCAGATGCGTGACCCGGCGCGTCAGGAAGTCGAGCGCCAGCAGCAGGGCCGCCGGCAGGAGCAGCCAGGGGTAGAGGTCGACGTAGTCTGTGTAGCGCACATCCTGCCGCTCGGTGCGTTCGAGGCGGTCGATCTCGGCGTAGACCTGGGTCAAGACTTCGGCTTCCTTGGCGCGGAAGTAGCGGCCCCCCGTCGAACTGGCGATGTCCTGCAGCAAGCTGGAGAGCTGGTGCTCATTGCCGAGCCCGTCGAGGCGGCGGCCCGCGCCGATGGTGTAGACGCGCACGCCCAGGTCTTTGCAGAGCGCGGCCGCCTCGCTTGGGTCGATAGTGAACTGATTCTCCTCACCGTCGGTGAGCAGCACGATCACGCGGCTCTTCGCTGCGCTGTCGCGCAGCTTCGCGGCGGCCTGCCCCAGCGCGACGCCGATGGCCGTGCCATCCTCCTCCGTCTGGCGCTGCACGGCGCGCACGCCCGCCACGCGCGCCTGCAACCCGGGCATGTCCAGAGTCAGCGGGCATTCGGTGCGCGGCCAGGCCGCGAAGCTGATCAGCCCGATGCGGTCCTCGGTGCGGCCCTGCACGAACTCGCTCACCACGGACTTCACGACTTCGAGGTCGGTCGTGCCGCGCTGCAGCGTGTCCACCAACATGGAGGACGAGGTGTCGATTACGAGCAGGATGTCGATGCCCTGCCGCAGCACGCGCGCCTCCTCGCGCCCCTTGAGCGGACGAGCGAGAGCGAGCACGAGCAAGAGCGCTGCAAGCAGCGCGCAGAGGCCCGGCAGCCAAGCGGTGCGCGCGCGCAACGTGGTCGGCAGCCCGCCGAGCACGTGCCGGCTGCCGCCATCCAGGGCCGGCGGCGGCTGGCGCAGCCGGCGCCACACCGCGCAGGCCAGCGGCAGCAGGAGCAGCAGAAACCACGGGGCGCCCAGAATCATGGCGCGCCTCCGGCCGGCGCCGCGAGCGCGGGCTGGGCGCCGACGGCGGCCCCCATCTCCAGCCGCGTGGCTTCGAGGAAGGCCTCGGCCACATCGAGCAGCGGCGTGATGGCGGGCGGCTGCGGCCGCCAGCCGGCGAACTTCACGAGATCGCATTGCCCGAGGAAGCGGTCGAGAGCCTCGCGATGCGCGGCCAGCGCATCATGCCGCGTGGCGACTTCCGCCAGAAACTCCTCGCTCGTGCACTCCGGCGCGCGCACGCCGAAACGCTCCTCGACATAGGTGCGCAGGATGCCCGAGACCGCCTCGACGAAGGCCGGCACGTCCTCGGGCGTGCCGGGCAGGTGCAGGCGCAGGCGCGCGAGGGCCTCGGCGGCGACGAGATCGGGCGGACGCGGCGGCGCCGGCGGCGGACCGGGCCGGCGCCGCGCCCGGCGCACAAGCACGAGCACGATCGCCAGCGCGAGGGCCAGGCCCAGGATCCAAGGCCACGGAACTTCGCCAGGAATGGCCGGCGGCGGCAGCGGTTCGGCCACCTGCGGCACGACGCCGACGGGCAGTTCGAGCACAACCTCCACAGACACGGGCGGCAGCGCATGGCGCACTTCGCCGGCCAGCACTTCGAGACCTGCGAGGCGCTGGCTGCCCTCGTGCGTGGCGCGCAGTGTCTGGCGGAGTTCCAGCACGCCCTCGTGCTCGCTGCGCCGCAGCTCTTCGGCGCGCAGACCGGCCGGCAACTCGCCCAAGCTCAGCTCGGCGCCGGAGGCCAGCGCCGCGGACGGGCAGCGCACGACGAGTTCGAAGCGTTCACCCAGCGCAAAGGGCCCGGGCGGAACTTCCACGACCAGCCCGCCGGGCAGCGCGCTTTGCGACTCAGCCGGGCCGGCGGCGGCGCTCATCGAAGCTGATGCTCCCGGCGCCGCAAATAGGCAATGAGCGGCTCGACCACGGAATCCCCCACCGGCAAATCCACACGATCGACGCCGTGCCGCACGAGGACTTCGGCCAGGGCGGCCTCACGCGCGGCGGCGCGCTCGGCCAAGGCCGCGCGCACGCGCGCCGAGCCACTGTCCACGAGCAGACGCTCGCCCGACTCGGGGTCGAGCCAGCGCAGCAGGCCCACGTCCGGCAGTGTGTGATGCCGCGCGTCGAGCAGCCGCAGCGCCACGACATCGTGCCGCGCCGCGAGCAGGCCCAGCTCTTTCTCGTAGCCCTCGGCCAAGAAGTCGCTCAGCAGGAAAATGTAGGCGCGGCGTTTGAGCACGCGGGCCAGGTGCCCGCAGGCCAGGCCCAGGCCCGTGCCGCGGCCCTGCGCCTCGCGATAGAGCGCCTCGCGCGTGATGCGGAAGGCCTGGCGGCTGCCGCTGCGCGGCGGCAGCTCCAACTCCACGCGATCGCTGAAGAGCAGCAGCCCCGCGCGATCACCGCCGCCCACGGCCGAGAAGGCCAGGATGGCGGCCAGCTCGGCGGCGGCCTGGCGCACGCTGCGCGCGCCGCTGCCCAGGCGCGTGCTGGCCGAGATGTCCAGCGCCAGAAACACCGTCTGCTCACGCTCTTCGACGAACTTCTTGATGTACGGGCGGCCCGTGCGCGCCGTGACGTTCCAGTCGATGGCGCGCACGTCGTCGCCGGGCACGTACTCGCGCACTTCCTCGAACTCCATGCCGCTGCCGCGAAAGATGGAGCGGTAGCCGCCGGCCACCATGTCGGTGACGGCGCGGCGCGTGCGGAGCTGCACGCGCCGTACGGCGCGCAGCACTTCCGCAGTGCTGGGTTCACCGTCCGTCATGCGGTCTCAGGGCACTTCGACGTGGTCGAGGATCCGCGTGATCACGTCCTCGGCCCGCACTTCGCGCGCCTCGGCCTCGTAGGAGAGCAGCAGGCGGTGACGCATGACATCGTGGGCCATGGACTTGACGTCCTGCGGCGTGACGTAGGCGCGGCCGGCCAGGAAGGCGTGCGCGCGTGCGGCCAGGGCCAGCGAGATGGAGGCGCGCGGCGAGGCGCCAGTGCCGATGAGCGCCGCCAGATCGGGCAGCTTCACCGCGGCCGGATCGCGCGTGGCGCGCACAACATCCACGATGTAGCCGGTGACGCGCTCGTCGATGTAGACCTCGTCCACCATGCGGATGGCGCGCTGGAGCTGCGCCGACGAGGTCACTTGCCGCACTTCGACCGGCGGCGCGGTGCGCGCGCGCTGATCGACGATGCGCCGCTCGTCGTCGCGGGCCGGATAGTCCACCAGAACTTTGAGCAGGAAGCGGTCGAGCTGCGCCTCGGGCAGCGGGTAGGTGCCCTGCTGCTCGAGCGGATTCTGCGTGGCCATCACGAAGAAGGGCCGCGGCAGCTTGTGCGTCTCCTCGCCGATGGTGACCTGCCGCTCCTGCATGGACTCCAGCAGGGCACTCTGCACCTTGGCCGGCGCACGGTTGATCTCGTCGGCCAGCACGAGGTTGGCGAAGACCGGGCCCTTGCGCACCGTGAACTGCCCGCTCGCGGGATTGAAGATCTGCGTGCCGGTCACATCGCTGGGCAAAAGGTCGGGCGTGAACTGGATGCGATGGAAGGAGATGTCGAGGGCCTTGGCCAGGCTGCTCACCACGAGGGTCTTGGCCAGGCCGGGCACGCCCTCGATGAGCACGTGGCTGTCGGTGAGCAGGCCGATGATGAGCCGCTCGACGAGGCGCCGCTGCCCCAGGACCACGCGCTCCACTTCCACGACCAGGTCTTGCAGGACGCGCGCCTCAGCCTCGATGCGCGCGCCGCGTTCCAGGATCTCCGACACGTCGGGGCCTCCGCCTTGGGGAATTGGTCGATCATAACGACCGGCCGCCCCGAGTGTTGGTGCGGGCACTCGGTTAGCGCGGGCGCTCGCTCGGCGCAGCGGCTCAGCCGCCGGCGAGCAGGTTCTCGTGGCGCAACTCCATGACCGGAAACACGGCCCGGCGCAGCGCCGCGCGCGCGGCGGGCGCGTGCCGCTCGGCCCAGGCCAATGCTATGGCGCGGCTCTCGGCGAGAAGCGCCAGATCGCGGGCCGGATCCAGCGCACAAAAATCGGGGAGGCCGCTCTGCCGCGTGCCCAGAAGTTCGCCCGGGCCGCGCAGAAGCAGGTCGCGTTCGGCCAGCGCGAAGCCGTCCTCGCTCGCGACAAGCGCCTCGGCTCGCTGGCGCGCGGCGCCTTCCGGCACAGGCCCGAGCAGCAGGCACTGCCCCGGCGTCGTGCCGCGTCCGACACGCCCGCGGATCTGGTGCAACTGCGCCAAGCCGAAGCGCGCCGGCTCGGGCAGCACGACGAAACTGGCCTCCGGCACATCGAGGCCCACTTCGATGAGCACCGTGGCGACGAGCACCTGCACCGTGCCGAGGCGGAAAGCGGCGAGCACGGCGTCGCGCTCTTTCAGCGGCAGGCGACCGTGGACCGCCGCCACGCGCACACCCGCTCCGAGCCGGGCCTGGACGCGGCGCAGCGTGACGGCCACCGAATGGTCCCCCGACTCCTCGTCCTCTTCCGTAGTGCCGCCTGCGGCGCCGATCGAGGGACAGACCACGAAGCCGCGCTCGCCCCGGGCGATGGCCGCGCGGAGTTCAGTCCACAGAGCCGGTTGCTCAGCCGCTTCGACGAGCCGCGTGCGCCGCGGCGAACGGCCGGGCGGCAAGCTGTCGATCAGCGAGACATCCAGTTCGCCGTAAGCCACCAGCGCCAGCGTGCGCGGGATCGGCGTGGCGGTCGTCACCAGCAAATGACTGGCCTCGCCCTTCTCGCGCAGGCGCACGCGCTGCGCCACGCCGAAGCGATGCTGCTCATCGATGACGGTGAGCGCCAAGTCGGCGAAGCGCAGGCGCGTGGCCTGCAGCGCATGCGTGCCCACGGCCAGGGCCGGCCTTCCGGCGGCGAGAGCGGCGCGCGCGCGCCGGAGTTGAACCGGATCGGCCCCCGCCGCCAAGAAGTACACCGCCGGCGCCTGCTCGCCGAGCGGGGCCAGCAGGGCCTCGAGTGTGCGCCGATGCTGACTGGCCAAGAGTTCGGTAGGCGCCATGAGCGCGGCCTGCCGGCCGCTGAGCACGGCGGCGAGCAGCGCGTAGGCGGCCACGAGCGTCTTGCCCGATCCGACATCGCCCTGCAAGAGCCGCGCCATGGGCCGGCCGCCCGGCGGCGCAGTGAGCTCGCGGCGCAGTTCGGCGATGACGCGCGCCTGCGCGGGCGTGGGCACATGCGGCAGCAGCGCCAGGATGCGTTGGTGCAGCGCCTCGTCGATCGGGAGCGCCGAGCTGCGCCGCGTGACAAGAGCCAGACGTCGCTCGGCCACATCGAGCGAGAGAGCGAAGGCCTCGTCGCGGGCCAGCCGACGGCGTCCCTCCTGCGCGGCCTCGATGCTCGTCGGCCGATGAATCGCGCGCAGCGCTGCATCCAGGCTCAGCAGATCGATCTCGTCGGCGGGCACGTCGGGAGCAGTGCCCCAGTCCCGACCCGCGCGCCATTCGGGCAACTCGCCGGAGTCGAGGATCTGCGCCAGAAGTTTGCGATGCACGCGTGGCGGAATGCCGATCGGCAGGCGATAGATCGGCAGCGGCGGCAGGGCCGGCAACCACTGCTCCGGACCCAGGCTCTCGTAGTCGGCGGCGAGCAGGCGCGGACGCGGGCTGTCTTGCGGCTGCTCGAGCCGGCCGGCGACCCACAGCCGCGTGCCACGCGGCAGACTCTTGGCCAGATAGGCCCTGTTGAAGAGCAGCACCGCGACTTCGCCGCCTTCATCGCACTGCAGCAGCAGGCTCACCGTGCTGCGCCGTCCGCGCCTGCGCACCGAGCTGCGCTCGACGCGGCCGGAGAGCGCCGCCGTCGCGACGGGCCCTGCGCCGGCCTCCCCCAAGGCCGCGAGTTGCGAGGCCAGCGGCAGCGCCGGCGGCCGGCGACGAAAGCGCACCGGCAGGTGATAGAGCAGTTGCCGGCGCGTGCTCAGCCCGGCGGCGGCGTAGAGCGCGGTGCGGCGCGGGCCCAGGCCGTGCAGCCCGGCGAGCGGAGCGTCGAGATCGATCTCACAGCGCGTCGGCACCGCGCCATTGTGAACTGCGGGACCTCAGCTCGCCGTGACTTTCCCGGTGGCTTGGTCGAGCGTGATCGTCATGACGCTGCCCAGGCAGTTCACCGTGATGGTGCCGCCCGCCTCGGGCAGGCCGTCCGGTCCAAAGATCGCGGCGCGCCCCGTGCTGCCAAAACTCGCGCCGGTGAAGTCGATGCCCTTGGGCTGATCGGGACGATCGAAGGTGACCACATAGCCCTGGCGCGTGAGCGGATCGGTGACCGGCTGTCCGGCCTGATCCACCACGGCGAAGGCATTGGCAGTGAGATCGAAGACCACGCCGTGCGTCGCGGCATTGGCCGAAGCCAGACTGCGTGCATGATTCATGGCCGTCTCCACTTGCACCTCGACTAGGCGCAGGCGGAAGGCGCGCTGATCACCGACCATCGGCAGGGCCACGGCCGCGAGCAGGCCCATGATGGCCATCACGATGAGCAACTCGATGAGCGTGATGCCCGCCACCAGCCGCCGGCCCTGCGCCGGTCGGAGTCCGCCGCAGCGGGCTCTCACGGCAGGCGACCCGGCGCACCGGGCAATTCAGCACCGTCCGCACCGCCCACCGGAGCGGCCTGACCACCGTTCCAGCCGGAAAGGCTGAAGGCCTGGATGGCCGAGCGCTCGCTGTCCGAAGGCAGCCGGCGATCGAAGACGAGGCGGGTGATGCCCTGCGAACCGGACTGCAAGCAGGCGGGCCAGGCTTGCGGCCCGCGGCCGACGCCCACCTGAACGATGCCGGCATGCACGCCGGCCGACTCCGCCACCACGAGCTGACCGTGCAGGCGCGCCGACGTGGTCGAGTCCTTGACGTCGAACTCCCGCGCGACGAGCACGCCTTCGCACTGCAAACGGGCGGACGAGGCCAGCTCGACTTCTGAGCCGGGCGCCACGACAGCGCACCCGGACAACAGCGCGTCGGGCTCGATAAGCACCGAGCCTTCCAGCTCGATCTTCACCGTGTCGTCGCCCACGGCGGCATCGCTCATGGCCGCCGCGCCGATGATCGTGCCCGTGAGCACGACGTCGCGCAGCGTGAGCTTGCGTCCGGCCGTCACGAGCAGGATGCCGTCCACGGTTGTGTTGGCATAGGTCGTGTTGGCGTTGATCGTGATCAGGCGCGGGCTGGCCAGGACGGCCGCGCGCGTCGCCTCAGTGAGCGTGGGCAGCGCCCCGCCCGCCGCCAAGTGCACTTCGGCCAGCGCACTGACCTGCCCGGCGCGGCCGCCGGAACTGCTGCGGATGTCCAGCGCGCGCAACGCGTCGCCGGCCGGGTCAACATCGATGCGGACAGAGTCACCCGTGGGCGCGCTCAGCACCGCCGTCGTCGGGCGGTCGGTGAGCAGTGACTGCTGCGCATAGGCCAGACCGGAGTCCATGACCGTCTGCACTTCCATGCGGCCGCGTGAGCCGGGCGCAGCGTCGCCGGCCAGGATGGCCGAACGCGCATAGGTCATGGTCAAACCCACGACGAGCGCCGTGAGCAGGAGCACGGAGAGGAGTACGAAACCGGCACGTGAGCGAGGAAGCGTCATGGGGTCATCCACCAGGCGAACTGTCCCCTCACGATTCCGGCCTCAGTAACGGTCACGCGCAGCTCCCACAGCGTGTCGGCGCCGGCGCCTTCCGCAGCGTCCTCGCCGGGATTCTCCAGCTCGACCTGCTTGAGGCTGACGGCCTGCATCCAGCCGACCAGGTCGGTGCGCACGTCGCGCCGCGCATTGACCGGCGGCGTGAAGGTGGCGCCCGAGAGGTCCTCGAGCACCAAGACTTCGTCGATGGAGCGCGCCGCCGAGCCGTCGCCGGGATCGCGCGGCAGCTCCGCCGCCAGCGCGTGAACTTCCTGCGCCAGCATGAAGGCCGTGAGCGGATCACCGACGTGCAGAGTCTTGCTCGTGGCGGCCTGGCTGAGCGCCGACATGCCGGCGATGAGCGCCAGGGCCGCGACGACCGAGGCGATGGTCACTTCGATGAGCGTGAGGCCGCGCTGAGCGCGCGCGCTGCGGCGATCCGTCTGGAGTGGCTTGACACTGGTCTTCATCGGGCCGGCGCTGCCTCTCCAGGCACCACGCCCATCCAGGGATCCTGCGCGACCGTCTGCGAGGTGACCGCGGCCGAGCCGCTGCGCTTCACGCCGGAACTCAGCGTGACATGCGTGGTGACGCTGGCCACGACCTGGCTCTCGGCCGTGCTCGTTAGGACGCGGTCGCCCGAGAGGCGGAAGGGGATGCTCATGCCGAGCGGGGCGAAGGCCGCAGCCGCCGAGGCGCGCTGCACCACATCCCAGCCCGCCGTCTTCGCTTCGCCGGCCAGCACTGAGATCTCACCCAGGCCGGACATGGTCATGACGAGCGTGTAGCCAATGCCGGGCCGCAGCCGCACATTGTGGAAGGCGAGGTTCAAAGTGGTCTCGGTGGCGGGCGGCGCGAAGGGGCTCTTGATCGTGCCGCAGGAGCCCACCGTGGCTCCGTTCAGGAAGTAGAGCGAGGCCAAGCTGAGCGCCACGCTCACGTTGGCGCCGCGGAAGCACATGCTGATGTTGCCGAAGCGGTCGGTGATGCGCGTGAGGTCCAGAGCGGTACGCGGCAGGGCTGCGATGGCGATCTCAGCCGTGCCCAGCGCGGCGCTGCCCGGACGCGGGCGCGCGTCGCCGTGCGCGGCCGACTCGTAGAGCTCGAAGTACATCTTGCCGGCCACGCCCTCGGCCACCGCGATGCCGAGGCGCAGCGTCTCGGCCGAGCCCACGACGAGGCTCTCATTCACATCGGCCAGTGCGCCGCGGCCCGTGCTCTCGGCCAGCGTGAAGGCCACCGCCACCTGAGAACCGTTGGGCAGATCCACCGAGTCGATGCCCGTCAGCGGCCGGGCATCCTCGAAGAGCACGCCCGAGGCGCTCGAGGTCGGGCCCTCACGCAGGCGGCGCAGGTTGCCCGGCTCGAAGACGAGGCTGGAGACGCCCTGCGCCAGCACGCCTGTCGCGCCGGAAGGCAGGCGCACGGTGAGCCGGTCGCCGTCGAGCAGGTAGCTGGTGATGGCGCCCAGGGCGTCACAGACGCGCAGCGACTGACGGGTAGGGCTGTCGACCCACCAGGCGTAGCGCACATCGCTGGCGATGCGGGCCAGGGCCACGTCCACTTCGTCGGCCGAGTTCTCTTCGAGGTGGGCCACGGTCTGCGCGAAGAGTCCCGTGGACATGGCCGTCGCGACCATGAGCACGGCACCGAGCGTCGTCGCGATGAGCAGTTCGACGAGTGTGAAGCCGCGCGTCGCGGGCCGATTCGTCGAGGGCGTCCGGGTGCAGGGCATAAGTTGAGGCCAGAGCGTGAGAGGTCTCAGGGTGCAGCCTTCATCGACCCCCACCGCACCTGTCCTGAGGTGAAACCTGGGTTTCTCAACGGAATAGACCGTCCCGTCGAGCTTCCGGGCAGCCGCCCCAATGGTCACAATGCCCGCCCCCGACCGGATTTCGCCGCTTCATGCTCCACCTGGCTTGGTCCCCGCTCCTGGCTCGGCGTCCCGCCCGGGCGCTCTGCCTGGGGCTGCTGCTGTGCGCCGGTTCGCCTACGGCAGCGCAAACGGCCCCGAGTCAGAAGGCCCTGCTCGCGGCGCAGACTCTGGTGGATGAGGCGCGCGCGGAGCGCGATGCCGCAGCCGCTGCGATCGAAGACCTCGTGGCCTCACTGCAGGACGACTACGTCGCGCTCACCGGCGGACCGCAGGCGGCCACTCTGCGCCACACGCTGGTGCTCGCCGTGCAGGACAGCCTGCCCACCGCGCGCGCGCGGCTCTCTGTGGAAGCGGGCAAAGGGCGCGCGGTGCTGCGCGGCACGCGCCGGCAAATCCTGATCGATGCGCTCGGCCCGGCCGTGGATGCAGCCGCGCCGGTGGATCGCCGGCTCTGCGCCTGGATCGCGCGCCAGTTCGCCGAACAACTCTCGGAGCAGGACTCCTGGGAAGGCCTCAGCGCCGACGCCCTGCTGGCCGTGCTCGCTGGCCTCTTCCCGCCGAATCTCACTTGGTATCAGTTTTGGAACGCGAGCTTCCACGAGGGGCTGCCCGAGGCCGAACGCTGGACGCGCGCCAACGTGGCCTACGAAGCGGCCGGCCTGCGCCTCGACCGGCTGCTGCAGCCCGAGCGCTACGGCAGCAAGGGTGAGATCGCACCGCTGGGAATGGTCATCGTGCCGGGCGGCAACTACGACCTGGGCCCGAACTCCGGCTGGGAGCGTCCCGCGCGGCGCGTGGCCTTGAAGGTCTTCGCCATCGACCGCCACGAGGTCACACAGGCCGAGTACGCGCTCTATGTGAACTCGCTCGCGGGCCCTTTGCGCTCGGCGGCACTGCCGCGCGGCTGGAGGCTCGATGCGCAGGGCGCCATCTTCGACCGCGAGACCGCCGACCATCCGGTGCACTTCGTGAGCTGGACGCAGGCGGCGTCCTATGCGGCCTGGGCCGGCAAGCGTCTGCCCACCGAGGATGAGTGGGAAGCCGCCGCGGCCGGAACGCAGGGCTTCATCTTTCCGTGGGGCCAGCACTATCAAGAGGAGCACGCCAACGGCGATGGCCTCGCCGAGAGCTTGCTCCCCGTGGAGTCCTTTCCGCACGCGCGCTCGCCGGTGGGCGCCTATGACCTCGCCGGCAATGTCTGGGAATGGACGGCCACGCTCGAGGACGGCACGAACGTGAAGAGCTTGCCCGAGGGCCTAGTGAACGCGATCATCCGCGGCGGCGGCTTCGATTCCCGGCGCGACGAGTTGTCCACGCGCTACCGTCGCAGCGCGCTGGCGCACGACACCTTCGCAGCGCCACGCTACAAGCTGCCCATCGGTTTCCGCTGCGTGCAAGACCTGTGAAACAACTGCCCGCCACGCCGCCCGGAGGGGCCCTGGAGAACTTCGGTCTCATGCTGCATCTGCTGCTGGATCTCGCCACTGGTCCCTGCCACTTGGTGCTCTATCTCTTCACGCGCGGGCGGCAGCGTGCCGACTTCCGGCGCGCGCTCATCAGCACAGAGGCCGTGCGATGAAGCAGCCCGGCACGCTCACGCGGCACGAAGACCGCGAGTACCTGCTCGTCGAGGCCGGCTTCAACACGGAGAGCCGCGCCGTGGTGCTGCTCACCCGGCCGGGCCACCCCGTTTTTCCGGGGCAGCCCGGCGCCGCGCCGCTCACCTGGGGCCGGCAAGGCGCCTGGATTCCGGTGGCGCGCCAAGCCGGCGGCGAACTGCACCTCCCCGACTCGCGGCACGAGCCGGGCCGCGCGCTGGCGCAGAAGCTCATCGCGGCACATGTCGCGAGCCATGTCCTGCCCAAGCCGGTGGCCTGGGTCACGCAGCAGGGCGAGAGCTACACCGGCACGCTCGAAGTGGCCCTGCCCATGGGCTTGGCCGTGACGGTGCATGAAGGCGCCCCGCCGGCCGCGGCGGCTTCCGCCGAAGAGCAGATCGTGCCGGTGACCAACCTGGGCATGTTCTTCACGCACCTGGTGCGCGAGGGCTACGCCGGCGCCATGTGGAATGGTGAACAGCCGGTCTACTTCTGCGCCGACGATTCGGGCGAGCTGCACTTCCTGCGCGTCAAGCCCGGACCGCAGGGCGACACCGTGGAGTTGGAGATCCTCGACGAGCGCGATGCCTGGGAGGCCTACGACGGCGCCGAGGAAATCGCCTTCATCGACAACCGCCAAGCCTGCGACGAGCGGCTCGTGCAGTTCCTCGGAGCGATGCCGCTGCGTGATTGGCCCGAGGATGCGCGGCTGTGGTCCGTTGGGCGGGCCGGCGTGCCGGAAGTGCTGGCCGCGGCCGAAGCCGACGCGCCGCGCCACGCCTTGCTCTTCACCAGCGCCGAGGCAGCTCAGCTCTGGCGCGACGAAGCTGAGGACGACGCCGATCTGGCCGTCTTTGCCGTGGATGACTTGCAGGCCTTCCTCACGCAGGAGGCGCTGCAGGGCTGCGTGGCGCAGCTCAATCCGGGCGGGCATCGCGCGGCGAGCGGCGCGCTGTGGAGCGACGGCGAGCGCGTCGTGCTCGACAGTTTCAGCGGCTTTTGGCAGATCGCCGAGGGCGCTTTCCACCCGATCGACTGAGCAGCAGCGCCTGCAACTCGCGGGCCACGATCTCGTGGCCGGCCGGCGACAAGTGGCCCCCGCGGGCGCGGTCATCAAAGGGGCTGGCTGCTGGAGCTGCCGCTTGGAAGGGCGCGCGCATCGAGAGACAGCTCAGGCCTAGGCTGGCCGCGCGGGCCTCGCAGAAGGCGATGAGCCGCAGTTGGTCTTCGTCTTCGTCGGAGAGGCCATCGCGATCGGGCAGGATGAGCCACACGGGCTCGGCCCCGCTGGCCCGCACTCCGGACTGAAAGCGCTGCATGAGCTGGGCCAGCAGCCGCCAAGACTCGCTCTCTTCGTCGAGTGAGCGCGCGCTCAGCCGCGAGGCCGTGCGCTGCAGCGCCGCCACGGCATAGCTGCGCACGCCCGCGCCGATGCGGCGGCGGCCGGAGCGATAGTCCTCGAAGAGCGCCTCCGGCGTGGGCAGCGGCGGGCCCAAGAGCCGCAGGCCGCTGCCGTCGCTCGCGGCCTCGTCGAGCACGAAACGAGGCTTGGCAAAGCTGCGGAAGCTGAGCACGTTGCGCGAGAGGTCGCGCACGAAGAAGCCCAAGATCACGACGTCCGGCGTGTAGGCGTAACCCTGCGTTTCGCCGAGCAGCACTTGTTGGTCCGTGCCGTAGCCCGGCACGGCCAAGTTCAGCACTTCCGCGCCAGCGGGCAGCAGCGCCTGCAATCGCGCGGGGAAGCTCTCCTCGTCGCGCACATCCTGGCCGAAGCTGTAACTGTCGCCCAGCACCAGCACGCGCAAGACGCCCTCCGGTTTGGGCTGGGCGAACTCCTGCGTGCCGCGCAGGCCGGCCGAGTTCGTCGTGAGGCCGTCGCGGCGCAGGCCGGGCAGTAGCCGCCAGCCGAGCAGCGGATCCGGCTGCCAATCACTCTCGAGACGCGGTACGCCGGCGGCGAGATGTCGCGCGGCCCACTGCCATTCCTCGCGCAGCGACTCGTCGGCAATGGGCGGCACGCCGCCGTCGCGCTCCGTGGCCACGCGCATCCAGACTTCCAGGCCGCAGCCCAGAGTGAGCACGGCCAGGAGCGTGAGACGCACGACCAGCGCGCGACCGCGCCGCGAACCGGTGCGGGCGGCGGGTCGCGCACTCGGCCGCGCACTGGGTTTGCGTTTCACGCGTGCAAGCTCGCGAGACAGGCGGCGAAACCGGGGAAGGACACGTCGGCACACTCCAGCGGCGGCGACGGCCAGCCGCCCACTCGCGCGGCGACGCCGGCCGTCATGGCGAGCCGATGATCCTCAGTCGCCGGCCAGGTCCCTTGGAAATTCCAGTGCGTGACGCCGTGGATCTGCAGTTCATCGGCGCCGACGTCCACGCGCACGCCCAGCGCGGCGAGCAGCGCAGCAATGCCGAGCAGCCGGTCGGATTCCTTGGCGCGCAGTTCCGCCAATCCGGCGAAGCGGCTCGTGCCGCGTGCGCGCGAGGCCGCGAGCGCCAGGATGGGCAGCTCGTCGACGAGGTCGGGCACATCGGCCGGGCGAATGTCGAAGGCCGAGAGTTCGCTGCTGCCGGAGCGCAGATCGCCCACGGGATCACCAGCTTCGTCGCGGCGGAGCAGCATGAGGTCGGCGCCCGCGCCTTGCAGCGCGCGCAGAAAACCCAGTCGCCGCGGCCAGAGGCCGACGCCGCGCACCCAGACCTCGCTGCCCGGAGCGAGCAGCGCTGCGACGAGCAGAAAGGCCGCCGACGACGGATCGCCGGGCACGCGGATCTCCGCGCCTCGCGGGCGCCCCGGATGCACGCAGCATTGGCCGGGCTCAAGCTCGACGCGCAGGCCAAAGCGCGGCAAGAGCCGCTCGGTGTGGTCGCGCGTGGGAATGCGCTGCACGACAGTGAGCGGAGCGTCGCAGCGCAAGCCGGCCAAGAGCAGCGCGCTCTTGACCTGCGCCGAGGGCAAGTCCACCTCCACGCGGCCGCCGCGCAGGCCACCGGGCCGACCGAGCAACAGGATGGGCAGGCGTTCTGGTGACTCGTCGCCTGTCGCGCTTGCAGCTCCTGTCGCGGCCGCTGCGTCGGCCGCGAACTGCGCACCGAGTTGGCGAAGAGGCCGCGTCACGCGCCCCATCGGCCGGCCACGCAGCGAGGCATCGCCGTCCAGATGCCACTGACCTGCGTGGCCGGCCAGCAGACCCAGCAACAAACGCGCGGTCGTGCCGGAGTTTGCGCAGTCGAGCGGACCGGCCGGCGAACGCGGCCGCTCGACACCCTCCACGACGAAGTCCACAGTCGCGCCGAGCACCTGGAAGTCCGGCACCGGAGCCGTACTTGGCGCTGTCGGCCCCACGGCGGGAACCGCGGATTGGCACACCACCTTGGCGCCCAGTGCGGCGATCGCCCGCGCCGTGGCCTGCGTGTCGAAGGAATCCAGCGCCGAGCGCACGACCGTGCGCCCCTCGGCCAGTGCGCCAAGCAAGAGCGCCCGATGCGTCGTGGACTTGTCACCGGGCACGGCGACCGAACCGACCAGCGCGGCGACAGCACCCAGACGTCCGGGGCTCACACTTCCGGCTCGCGCTTGGGCGACGTGTCGCTCTGCGCACGCTCCTTGAGCCAGGCCTTCTCCTGGGCCAAGAGCCGCCGCTGCGCCGCGCGCCGCGCCTTGGCCCGCTGAACTTCCTGCCGCGCCAGGTCCTCGTCGTCCAGGTTTTGGCGGTAGTAACCGTAGCGGTCGGAGTCGTCGCGATCGGGGGTCAGCCCGGTGAGGAAGCTGCCCAGCACGCGCCCGCCGGCCCGCTGCAGATTGTGGATCGACCGCGCCACGAGATCTCGCGTGGTCTGCTCCATGCGCACCACCAGCAGCGCGCCGTTGCAGCGCGCTGCGAGCACGCAGGCATCGGTGTAGGGATTCACCGGCGGCGTGTCGATGAGCACCCAGGTGTAGCGGCGCTTGAGTTCATCGATCAGATTCGCGAAGCGCTCGCTGCCCAAAAGTTCCGCGGTGCTGCGCGGCTCGGAGCCGGCCGGCAGCACGTGCAGCGCGGAGAGCACGGTGGGCAAGAGCACCTGCTTGAGCGTGGCTTTGTCGTCGTGCAGTTCGGTGAGGCCGGGCTGATTGGGCAGGCCAAAGAGGCCGGCCTGGCGCGGCGAACGGAAATCGGCGTCGATGAGGCACACACGTGCGCCGGACAGCTCGCCCAAACACGCGGCAACATTCGCCGCGGTGACGGACTTGCCCTCGCCCTTGCGGCTGCTCGTGACGACCACGGACCAGGGTCCGCCGCCGCGATTGAGCGCGGCGAGATTCGTGCGGCAGGCGCGGTACTGCTCGGCGTGCAGGCTGCGCGCGTCGTGATACATGACGACCTGGTGCGAGATGCGCGAGAGCAGGCCTCCCGGACGCTCGGCCGTCTCCGGCAGGCCCGACTGGCCGGCGGCGGGGCTCGGCTCGGCGCCACGCGCTTCGGCGCCGCTCATGCCGGGTCTCCGGGCAAGCCGCCGGCGCGCCGCACGAGCGCAGCCGTCGGGGCAAGAAGTTCGTCTTCGTTGTCGCGCAGCGCGGTCGCGGCTTCGCGCGCGCGCCGCGCCAGGCGCCGGCTGGCACCGCGCGCCAAGAGCAGTTCGTCGGCGCAGGCCGCTTCGCCCTGGCTGTCCACGGCACTGCGCGCGCGTGCCAGGACCGCAGCCTGCGCGTAGAGCGCCAGCGCCTGGTCGGCCAGCCGCGCCAGCACGAGCTGCCGCTCGCGCAGGGCCGCGCCGTACGCCGCGACAGCCTGCCGCGCATTGCGCGACAGATCGGCCACGCCCAGCGAGAGACCCAGCGCCTCGCTGCGCAGCGCAGCCGGCATGGCCAGCGGTTCGGGCGGTTCGCTGTTAGTCGGCGCGTTGCGGCCGAGTTCGGCCACGCCGGCGCCGGCGATCATCAGCCGGAGGATTTCGTTGGTGCCCTCAAAGATCATGTTCACGCGGGCGTCGCGCAGTAGGCGCTCGTAGGGGTAGTCGGTGGTGAAACCGTTGCCACCGGCACATTGCACCGCATCGTTCACCGTGGTCCACAGGGTTTCCGTGCCAAAGACCTTGCAGGCCGCCGACTCCAGGGCCACATCCTTGCCGCCTCGGTCGATCAGGCCGGTGGTCAGGTAAGTCATGCACTCCAGCGCGTGCACATCCTGGGCTGCGCGGGCCAGTTTCTCGCGGATCAGCTCAAACTCGCCGATGGGCCGCCCAAACTGCTGCCGCTCGGCGCAGTAGGCGTCGATCTGCGAGAGCACCGAGCGCGCGATGCCCGCACAGCCGGCGGCCAGGCCGGTGCGTCCGCCGTTCAGCACTTCCAGCGCGATGCGGAAGCCGCCGCCCGGCTCGCCCACCAAGTTTTCGGCCGGCACGCGCACGTCCTCGAACATGAGCGGCACGGTGGAGCTGCCGCGGATGCCGAGCTTGTCTTCCTCGGCGCCGGAGCGAAAACCGTGCGCGCGCTCCACGAGGAAGCAGGAGATGGAGGGCTTGCCGTCGGCGCGCGCATGATCGGGCGTGCGCGCGAAGACGGTGACGAGTTCGGCGAAGCCGCCGTTCGTGATCCAGAGTTTCTCGCCGTTCAGCAAGTAGTGCCCGCCGTCGGCCGCGCGGCGCGCTGTGAGGCGCAGCGACTGCGCATCGCTGCCGGCGCCGGGTTCGGAGAGCGCGAAGGCCGCGCGCAGCTCGCCCGTAGCGAGGCGCGGCAAGTAGCGCGCCTTCTGCTCCTCGTTGCCGAAGAGCAAGAGCGCGCGGATACCGATCGTGCTGTGCCCGCCGGAGAGAATGGCCACGGCGCCGTCCAGCGCCGAGAGATCGGCGCCGATGCGCGCGTACTGCGTCATGTTGAGCTCGAGGCCGCCGTAGGCCTCGGGCACGCGCAGGCCGAAGAGACCGAGTTCGGCCAAGCCGGCGTGCACCGCCTCCGGGATGCGGTGCTGTTTGTCGATGGCGCGGCTGTCCACGTGCTTCTCGCCAAAGCGCGCCAGCGTCTCGCGAAACAGATCGACGAGTTCACGCTGGGCCTCGCTCATGCGCGGAAAGGGCAGAAAGGCGGCGGCGGGCAGTTCGCCGACGAAGAAGCGCTTCAGCACCGAATCGGACATGGCGCTCATCATCGCGACCGCAGGCGGCTGTTGACAGTCGCCAGACTCTGTGCGAGAACCGTCCTCGCTCGACCGGCGGTCGGGCATGTTCTTTTCCCCCATTCCTGTTTGCCGGCCCTAGGGAAGACGGTGCGAATCCGTCACGGTCCCGCCGCTGTATGCGGAGTCGAAGGGCGCCGGGAGCTGCCGCACCACGCGGCAGGCTCCAGTCACTGTCCGCAGCGTGCCTTGTGCGCGGCTGCGGATGGGAAGACGCGCCCGGAGGTTAATCCGCGAGTCAGAAGACCTGAGCCGACGAGCGTTGCCGAAACGGCCCCGGATATGGGCCCGCTTCGGTGCGTCGTTGGTGACATCGGGCCGCAGAGCTTCCGCTCTCGCGGCCCGTCCTGTTTTCCAGCCCGCACGCTCGCCGGCACCCACGTGGGCGCGGTGAACTCGATCGTCACCACGGAGTTCCCATGTTCATGTTCCGAAACCGTCTTGCTCGTCTCATCACCCGCCCTGTCACTCGCTTCGCCGCCCGTTATGGCGCCGGGGCTGCGGCAGTTGCCGCGTTGTGCCTGCTGTCCCCCGCGGCGACCGCCGCGCCCAGCGACCCGACCAAGGCACCGTCCGGCTTCAACGCGGAGACGCGGCCTTCGGTCGGCACGCCTGTGCTGCGCCTCGCCGACGGCCGCCTGCTGCGCGCCACGAGCGTCTTCGGCAACGATCAGCTCTGGGTCGAGGCCCTCGACGGCATGCTGTCGCCCTTCGCGCCGGCCCTGGGCAGCGTGGCGGGCTTGGCCCAGTCGCCCAGCACCGGCGACGTGGTTGTCGGCGATTCCTACTTCGGCAACGAGCCGCTGGTCCTGCTCAGCGACAGCAACGATGACGGCGACATGCTCGATGCCGGCGAAATGCAGCCCTTCCCGGTGAGCCTGCCGGACCTCTCCGGTTTTGGTCTGCCCACTCCCTTTGCGATGACGTATCGGACGACTGAGTCCGGCGAGGAGCTCTACGTTTCGGTGAGCAACCCGGGCGCGGTCATCAAGTTCAGCGGCGGCACCTGGACGCTTTTTGCCGAGGGCTTGCAGTTTGCGGCCGGCTTGGTCTGGGACGGCGAGGCGCTCTACGTGGCCAACTCGGACCTGGATCGCTTCTTCAACTTCAGCGGCCGGGTCATGGTCTACCGCGACCTGAGCGCTGACGGCGATGCGCTCGACGCGGGCGAGAGCAGCCTCTTCGCGGGCGGGCTCTCCGGCGCGAGCGCGCTGGTGCAGGCCTCCGACGGCAGCTTCTATCTCTCGGGCCTGCTCGATCCGGTGGATTTCAGCGGCTCGGTGGGCCGGCTCCTGCCTGACAGCGACAACAGCGGCGGCAGCGACGGCGTGGACGAGGGCTGGGCCTCCGGATTCGGCTCCTTCTCGGCGGCGCTGCTGCTTGAGCAAGGCACGGGCGGCTTTGTGCCGGGCACCGCGGGCGACGGCCGGCTCGACGTGGGCTACTTCGGCTTTGACTTCAATCCCTTTGCCGGCAGCCGCAGCCTGCGCAGCGCGCCGCATTCGGCGCTCGCGCTCTCCGGCACGGTCGGCAACAACGCGGTCTTCACGCTGACGCTGAGCGGCACGCCGGGCGCCGGCGCCGCTCTGCTGCTTTCGCTCGACACCACGGGCCCGACGCTCGTGGGCTTGGGCGATTTGGGTCCGGGCTTCACGCAGGCGCATGCCGTGCTGAACCTGCCGAATCTCGACGGACTCGGCACGGCCGCGCAGAGCTTCGTGCTGCACAACGTGCCCGCGCTCGTGGGCCTGTCCATCGCGATGCAGGGTTTCACCTTCGAGGCCGGCGACGTGGGCTTCAGCAACCGCCTGCAGGAAGTGGTGGCTCCATGAAGTCCGCTGCGTTGCGCTGGGCAACCGTTCTGGCCGCCGTCCCGGTCCTGACCGTACTGCCGGCGCTGACGCTGGTGATCCTGCCGCACGCGGTGGAGATCACGAGCTTCAGCCCGGGGCCCGGCGCGGGCTCGGCCGATTCGGCACTCGGCGCACCGCAGGGCGGGTCGCTCTACTCCCAGGGCACCGACGCGGTGTCCCTGGGAGTGGGCGGCGTGCTCACACTCGAACTCGGCAGCCCGGCTCGTGACGGGCCGGGAACGGATCTCGTGGTTTGCGAGAACGCCTTCTACAAGTTCGGCACGCTCGAGGTGTACGGCGAAGTCGCCTATGTGGAAGTCTCCACGGACGGCGTCAGCTTCGCGCGCTTCCCCACGCGCTACAGCGGCGTGAGCGCGCCGATCGGCGCCTTCGGCACACTGGCGCCCTGGAGCTTTTCCGGATTCACCGGGGCGATGCCGGTGACGCCGGCCGAGGTTTATCCGCCGGAAAGTCCGTGGGATGTGGCGGCCGCGGGCGGAGACGCCTTCGACCTAGCCGACCTCGCCGACCACCCGCTCGTGCTCTCCAGCGACGTGCTCCTGCACGAGATCCGGTACGTCCGGCTGGTCGACATCGTGGCGGGCAGCAGCCAGGACAGCTTCGGCGCCGTGATCTTCGACAGCGGCGACCCGGCCTTCAGCTCAGCCGAGATCGACGGCGTCGTGGCCGTGAATCACTTCGACAACCTCTCCGGCTCGCGGCCCGAGGTCGAAATGGAACTCGTGAATGGCGTGCTGAGCATCGCGCTGCACGACGCGGACGGCTTCATCGACTTCAAGCACGGCATCACGGCCTCGGTGAACGGCTTCCCCTTCTCCTTCTGGTCGCTCTTTCCCTTCTTCACGCTGACCGAGGTCTCGCCCAGCGGCTTCACCATCGCCACGCCGGCCGCGATTCCGCCCGGGATGTTCGCCTGCGTGATCAAGGTCTCGGCGGTGGACGACAGCGGCCTGCGCGGCGGCGACGGTGTCGTGATTCCCTAGGCTCAGAGTCGCGGCAGCGCGCGGCGCTTCAGCCGGGGGCAAGATCAGGGCGCCAAATCAGGGCGTGGTGAGCTGCACGCCGTTGCTGGCGGCCCAGCCGTTCGGCATGCCGGGGTCCTGGATCCAGTACTGCAAGAAGAGCTGAAAGCCCGGCGGAATTTCGCGCGGCCACGGGAAGGCGAGTGCGACCTCGCCGGCCGGGCCTGTGGCAAAGGCCAGCAGGAGTCCCGGAGAGAGCGGGTCGGGCACCATGACGCCGCCCTTGAAGGGCAGATCAGCTTGGTCGAAGCCCACGATCAGCCACGCGGTGCTGTTGAGCGCGGCGTCCTCGAGTTCGAGCGTCACCGTGTCGCCGCCCAAGAGCGTGCCGCCGGTGTAGAGGTCGGGTGTGCCTTGCGAACCCCAGAGGTCTTGGCCGAGATCCTTCCAGGGCGGCACGAGTGCGCCGAGCACGGCGCTGAGCGTGTCGTAGCTCGCCTGCGCCGAATGCACGAGCTGTGTGCCGTTGAGCAGGTCGTCGGTTTCCCAGGGATCCAGGACGAGGTCGTAGAGATCCTGATCCACGATCTCGCGGTTCTTGCCCAAGTCCTGCACGAGCTTGTAGCGGAAGTTGCGGGCCGCACGCTGGTGCGAAACATAGGGCCCGAAGCCGTTGGGAATGAAGCGCTCGGAGAAGACCCAGGAGCGCAGTGAGGGCTGCAGCGGATCGGTGAAGTAGGGCACCATGCTCACGCAGTGCAGGCCCGGCGGCACGGGCACGCCGCCCAAGTCCAGCACGGTGGCAAAAATGTCGGTGATGTCCACGAGGGCGGCGCTCTCAGCGCCCGCGGCGACGCCGGCGCCCGCGATGATGAGCGGCACATTGATGCCGCCTTCGTAGATCGTGGCCTTGGCGTGGTCCTTGTCGAAGGGCGGCGTCGTGGCGTCCTTGTGCGTGCCGTTGTCGCCCACAAAGATCACCACCGTCTCGGCCAGCACCGCCGGGTCCATTTGCGCCAGCAAGCGCCCGATCTCAGAGTCCATGGCCATGGTCATGGCCCGCCCGACTTCGGGCTTATCGTCCTCAGGATTGTGCGGGCAGGAATAGTTCTGCAGCGACGTGGGCGGCGTGTGCCAGGGCGTGTGCGAAGTGTTGAAGGCCAGCCACACGAACCACGGCTGCTCGTCGCCAAACTCATCGATCACGAGGAGCGCGTCATTCACCGTCTCGGTGGTGGCGTAGTTCGTGGTGTAGACGTTCACGCCGTCCACGACCTTGTCATAGAAGTAATAGGAGTTGGGACTCGAGTCGGGCAGGTTCCAGGCCGGGCCCCAGTGGTGGTCGAAGCCCTGCAGCAGCGGATGCTGGAGGCCACTGATCTGGTCGGCATGCATGTGCCACTTGCCGATGGCGGCGGTGTTCCAAGCTGGACCCAGCAGCTCCGGAATCGACTGTTCGGCCAGCGCGAGCTCCACCTGGTCCGTCGGCGGCCAGATCGCGCGGCCAATGCCGGTCTGGTAGGGATAGCGCCCGGTCAGAATCGAAGAGCGCGTGGGCGAACAGGAGGGCATGCTCCAGGCGTTGCGAAAGAGGATTCCACTCTGGGCCAGCGCATCGAGCTGCGGTGTGTTGGCCGGATCGGGATGCTCGCCATAGGCGCCGATGAGGTCCACGCCCACGTCGTCGGCGATGATCAGCAGCACGTTGCGCTGCTGGGCGGACAGCGACGGCAGGAGCAGCACAACTCCCAGCAAGCTCGCCAGCACGGTGCGGGCGCCCCGCTGCGGGCGGTTGACACGAAGAAGATTCATAACGCGCTCCCTCAACTCATTCCGCTGGATCAAGCCTGCTCCCGGCGTGCGGAGAAGCCCTATCGACTTTCCGTTCGCCGACTCTAGAAACTCTACCGCAAAGTCCGGCCGAGTTGGGTCCTTGGGCCGGACGTTACACTCCTCCCCGTGCTACCCGCGAACGCCACCGCCGACCCGATCCTGAGCCATTTGCAGCTCGAGCCAACGGCGCTGGACCGGATCGAACTGCCCGACGCACGGCGCGAGCAGGCGCGCGTGCTCGTGGAGCGTGCCGGCCCCCGCCCCTTGCTTGTGGACTTGCCGGGGCTACCAGAGGACGCCGAACTCTCCCGGCTGCGTAATGCGCTTTGGCCCGTGCTGCACATCTCGGCGCTGTTCCGCACGCGCGCCGACGGGCGCACGCTGCTCGTTTCGCACACCGAACGCCGTGTGCTCGAGCAGGCCGGCTCGGCCCCGCGCACACCGCGTACCACGCTGCTCCTGCGCCGCCGCGCCGACGCCATGGGGCAGGACACCACGCGCGCCAAGTTCAATGCCAATGCCACCGGCTGGAACGGCGCACCCGGCTCGCCGACCTATCCGCATTACCGCTGGATGCGCCGGCTCATCGCGCTGCACGCCCAGCCGCTCACCGGCCTCACCGTGCTTGATGCCGGCTGCGGCACCGGCTGGGTGGGCATCGAGGCCGGCCGGCTCGGCGGCCGCGTTTCGGCCTTTGATCCCAGCCCCGCCATGGTCGAGCTGGCCCGCGCCAATGCCCAGCAGACGGGCGTGGAACTCGATGCGCGCGTGGGTTTCGTGGAAGGGCTGCCCTTCGAGCAGCCTTTCGATGTCGTGCTGAACTCCGGCGTGATCAGTTTTGCGCCGGATCCCGAGGTCTACCTCGAACGGCTCGACCGCCTCGTGAAACCCGGCGGCCTGCTGGTCATCGGCGACATCAACCCGCTGGCGCAGGGCTTTCGGCGCCGGCGCTCGCGCCTGCCGCTCCTGCCGGCGCGCGAACTGGGCGGCCTGCCGCGCGCGCGCGTGGCCGAACTGCTCGCGGCGCGCGGCTATCGCCTCGAAGGCCAGGGCTACTACCAGATCACGTTCCCGGTACCGCAGCTCATGGCGATTTCCGAGCGCAAGGGCCGCGGCTTCGGCTGCGGGCTCATGCTGCTCGCCAATCGCGCGGCCGCCGCGCTGGACAAGGCCACCGGCTCACGCGGCTCGCGGCTCTTTGACAGTTGGCTCCTGCGCGCTCGCAAGGCCCCCGCGGCGTGAGCGGTCTGCGCGGGCTCCTGCTGGCGGTGCTGCTCTGCGCAGCGCTCGACGTCAACCTCACGCGCCACGAGCGCAGCCACCGCCCGCAAGACTGGCTCCTGCCGGTGCAGACTCTAGGTGCTTGGGGTGTGTTCGCGCTTCTGCTCGCGCCTCTGGCCACCTTCGGCGCGCGAAAATCCCGCGCCGGCCTTGCAACGGCCTTGCTCGTCGTGGCCGGGCCGGTAGTACTGCACCGGGTGCTGGCCTCGCGCGTGACGCTCACCAGCACCATCGATGTCGGTGAAGCTGCGGGGCCTTTCCTGCTGGCATTGGCCGTGCTCCTGAGTTGCGCGTGGCTGCTCATGCGACTCGAAGCGCGCCTCGGCGCCGCACGCCTGCTCTGGACCGGCCGGCTGCTCGCCGTCGTGTGCGCACTCGCGCTCGTGCCGCGCGACGGCGCCTGGCTCAAACCGCCCGCACCGGCCTCACCGAGCGCGCCGCCCTCGCGCGAGGCCGATCCGCGCCCCAACCTGCTGCTGCTCGTGCTCGACACGACGCGTGCCGACCACCTCTCGCCGTGGGGCTACGAGCGCTCGACCACGCCGAGCCTGGCTGAGCTGGCCGCAGAGTCCACTGTCTTCTCGCGCGCCTATTCGGCCTCAGTCTTCACGCTCTCCTCGCACGTCTCCATGCTCACCGGTCAGCCGCCGTCGCTGCACGGCACGACGCTGCGCCGACAGAGCGTGCGCGCCGAGACCGTGGCGCAGACTCTGGCCGCGGCGGGCTATCGCACCGGCGCCTTCGTGGGCACGGCGGTGCTCAACGCCGGGCGCGGCCTCGAACGCGGCTTTCAGGTCTACGACGACCTCGTCGATCCGCCGGTCTGCGAGACGCGCCTCTGGGCGCTGGTCAACGACGCGCAGGTGCTCGCGGCCAAGCTCATCCCCGCGCTGCGCTTCGACGGCCAGCCGCACTGGTTCCAGGATTTGCAGCGCCCGGCCAGCGAGGTGCTGGCGCGCGCGCGTGACTTCGTCGCGGCCGAGGACGGCCGGCCCTGGTTCGTGATGATCAATCTCTTCGATCCGCACTGGCCCTACTTGCCGGGCGAGGAGGCGCGCGCCGCCTGGGTGCGGCCTTACTCCGGCCCGCTCGACGGACACCTTTTCCTGGGCGACGACTACCCGCGCGGGCGCGTCCCCGATGCCGCCGACAAGGCCCACGTGCGCGACCTCTACGATGCGGAGCTATGGGAGACCGATCGCGCCGTGAGCGAGTTTCTCGCGGCGCTGGAGTTCCGGCCGGGACGAACGGCGCTCGTGCTCACCGCCGATCACGGCGAGGGCCTGGGCGAACGCGATGTCTGGAGTCACGAACACTTGCACGCGCCGCAGACGCACGTGCCGCTGCTCGTGCACGCGCCGTGGGCGCTGCCGCCGGGCCGCAGCGACGCGCCCGTCTCGGGCGTGGACGTGGCCCCCACGCTGCTCGAACTGGCCGGCGTACCCGCCGGCGAGCGGCTCGTCGTCGGCCGCTCACTGCTCCAGCCGCCGGCCGACGAACGCGTGCTCGTCGTGCAGGACCTAGACAACAAGCGCCCCGAACGCGATGGCGCCGCAGCCCTGCGCGGACGCTTCAAGCTGCTGCGCCAGGGCCGCCCTGACGGCGAGGTCTCGATCTCGCTGCACGATCTCATCGCCGACCCGCTCGACGAGGTCGATCTCTCCGAGCAGTACCCCGAGGTGCGCGCGGAACTGCTGGCTGTGCTCGAGGCCTTGGCTGCCAGCAACGACGACGGCGATGGCACGCTCGAGAACGCGCAGACGCTGCGGGCGCTGGGCTACTTGGGTTATTGAGCGCAGAGTGCGCCCGCGGCGGGGGCTCGGCGGTGCCGCTCGGGCAGTCCTCGCCGGCTCGGCCGGTGCGGCCGAGACCGGCTGCGGAACTCGCGGCACACCGACCCCCGCCGCGTCGCACACCGCCGCCATTGTGAAGAGGCGGCGAGCGATCGGCGCGCCTGCGGCTTGACAGGCGCGGGCCGGCGGCGTGAGATAGCCCGCGTGAACCGCCCAGGCTCAAGGCTTCCGCGACCCTCTGCCGCTGTGCTCGCGGTGCTGCGCGCTGCGCTCGCGTTGGTCGTGCTTTTGGGCACGACGAGCGCGCACGAACTGCTGCACGGGCATTCGTCCGAGCCGGGTTCCGGCGTGCTGGAAGTGCACGGCAGCGACTGCGAGCACGAGCCGGAGTCGGCGCCGCACGACAGCCGCACCTGCTTGCAGTGCAAGTCGGGCCGGCATGAAGCGCTCGCCGCCGGCAACGTGCTGGGGACTGGCCTGTTGGTGCCGAGCGCCAGCCGCATTGTTCCGTCCACTTCGCTCGACCGTCCGTCGAGCCTCCAAGTTTCAGGACCTCTCGGGGCTCGCGCCCCGCCGACGCTGGGCTGATTTTGCGTCGGGCGCCCGCGATGCCGCGGGCGCCGTTTCCTCGCGCCAGAGGTCCGCGCCGTCGCGTGGACAGTGCGCATCAGCCCCCCGCCCGGCCTTGCTACCGGTGCTCTGAAATGGAGTTCTTGTCATGCGTCGTTCCAGCTTCTTGTGTCGTTCCGTTCCACAACGGTTTCTCAGCGCGGCCTTGCTGCTCGCCGTCGCCGGGCAGGCTTGGTCGCAGGATGCGCCACCAGTAGTCCCCGCTGCCGCCACCGTCGATGAGCTCGCACGCCAGCTCGCCGCCGAACGCGCGGCGCGCGTGGCTCTCGAAGCGCGCATGGCTCGGCTCGAGGCCGCGCTCGCCGGGCAAACCGGCCAGGCGGCGGCGGATGCAGAGGCGGATGCACTTGAAGCCCAACTCCGCGCCTTGCTCCCGCCGGGCGACCTCACGCCCGCGGCGCAGCGCGTGCAGTCCTTCCCCAGCGCCTACAACCCCAAGATCGGCGTCTTCATGGACGCGACCGCCGAGGGCGGCAGCTTCGACCGCAAGCTCGGCGTCGGCGACGAGAAACTCTCGCTGCGCGAAACCGAGATCGACTTCCGCCTGCCCATCTCGCCCTTCGCGCAGGGCGTGGCCATCGTGACGCTGCACGATGAAGGCGGCGGCGAGTTTCACACGGCCATTGAAGAGGGCTACGCCGACGTCTCGCTCGGCGGCCTCTTCGACACGGACTCGGCGAGCACGGCGCGCATCGGCCGCTTCCGGCCAATGTTCGGGCGCAACAACCGCCTGCACCGGCACGACTGGCTGCAGGCGCACTTGCCCCTGCCCGTGCGCAATCTGCTCGGCGAGGAGGGCCTGGTCGGCGACGGCTTGGCTTTCACGATTCCGATTGGCTCCACCACCGGAGGTGCGGGCTTCGGCGGCGCAGCGGGCAGCGGCGGTGGAAGCGGCTCGGCCACGGTCCTCGATTTGGCGATCGTGGACGGCTCGATGCTGACCGGCGAGGAGAGCTTGCTGGGCGAGATCGCGGCCGGCACGGACACGACGCCGCCCGCCGGCACGCCGCTGGGACTCGACTCCGACGCCCCCGTGGCCACGGCGCGGCTCAGCCACTACCGCGAACTGGGGCCGCTGAGCGACATCGAGCTGGGTCTGTCCACGCTGCAGCCCTTGGGCGACGACGCGATCACGACCGACTTCGGCGCGGGCACGGCGCCGGACACGCGCGTGCATCCTGCGGTTTACGGCATCGACCTCACCTGGCGCTCGCGCGACGACGAGACCGGCGTCGGGAGCTGGCTCGTGCAGGCCGAGGCTCTGCGCAGCGTGATCGACTACGGCGATGTCTTCACGGCCGGCACCTTCGCGCCCTTCCCCTTCGGCGATGAGCGGCGCGAGGGCTGGTATCTCACGGTGCAGCGGCAGGTGAGCCCCACCGTGTACATAGGCGTGAACTACGGCCAGAGCGATGTGCTGGCCTCGGCCGACAGCGAGCGCTCGATCACGCCCTACGTCTCGTGGTACGCCGACGAGTTCTTCCGCATTCGCGCGCAGGTCGAGGCGCTCACGCGCAACGTCTCCGGCGGGCCCGACATCCACGGCGCCTACCGGGCCGCGCTGCAGTTCACCTGGAACTTCGGCAGCCACCAGCCGCACCCCTACTGGGTCAACCGGTGAAGGAGGCCATGATGAAAGCGATGAACTGGCTGCGGATGGGGGCGATGTTGTTCGGCGCGGTGTTCGGTGCGCTGTCGTTGCCTGCGGCGGGGCAGGGGGCTTCGACTGCGCCTGAGGCACAGGCTTCTCCTCCGCCGGCGCGCACCGCGCCGACGCTGCGAGTCGTGGCCACGGTGCCGGCTTGGGGCGAACTGGCTCGTGAGATCGGCGGCGAGCTGGTGGAGGTCGTGGTCCTGTGCCGCCCCGGCCAAGATCTGCACACGGTGAGCGCCACGCCCACGCTCATGGCGCGCGTGCGCGGCGCGGACCTGGTGCTCGCCACCGGGCTCGACGCCGAGAGCTGGCTGGAGCCCATGCTCGCGGGCGCCGGGCTCGCGCTGGGCAGCGCCAAGGTCGTGACGCTCTCCGAAGGCGTCGCGCTCAAGGACGTGCCGGCCGAAGTTTCGCGCGCGCAGGGCGACGTGCATGCCTACGGCAATCCGCACGTGTGGACCGACCCGGTCGTGATCCGCCAGCAGGCCCCGCGCGTGCTCGCGGCCCTGCTGGCGGCCGCGCCGGCCAGCGAGGCGGAGGGGCTGCGCGCGCGCTACGCCGACTTTCAGCAGCGCTTCGGCACGGCGCTGGTGCGCTGGCTGGAGAGTTATCGCGGCCTGCGCGGCACGCGCGTCGTGAGCTACCACGCGAGCTGGCGCTACTTGTTCGACCGCTTCGGCATCGAGCAGGTGGGCACGCTCGAGCCCAAGCCGCGCGTGGCGCCGACGGCCAGCCATCTCGCGGCCCTCGTAGAGCTCATGCGCGAGCGCGAGGTCAAGCTCATCTTGCGCGAGCCGTGGAACGCGCCGGATGCGGCCGATTTCTTGGCCGGCCAAACCGGCGCGCGCGTGCTCGAACTTGCCACGCATCCCGGCGCAGAGCGGAGCGGCGCATCGGGCGGGCCGGCCGATGCGGGAAGCCGTGGCGAATCGCTGATCGAGTACTACGATCGTGTGCTGGCCGCGCTCGCTGCGGTGCTGATTCCCGCCGAGAGTCCCCAGGAGGCCGCGCCGCCATGAGCTTGATGGCCCTGCGCGGCGTCTCCTGCGGCTACGGTCAGCACACCGTGCTGAGCGGCGTGGACCTGGAAGTGCCGGAGCACGGCATGCTGGCGCTCATCGGCGGCAATGGCTCGGGCAAGACCACGCTCTTGCGCGTGCTGCTCGGCCTGCTCGCGCCGAGCGCCGGCCAACTCGTGCGGCCGTCCCTGCGCGTGGGCTATGTGCCGCAGGTCGATGCCTCGGAGACGCTCTTCCCGCTCTCGGCGCTCGAAGTCGTGCTGATGGGCCTGGCCGCGCGGCAAGGTCCGTGCGCACGGCCGGGAGCCGCCGAAGAACGCACGGCGCTCGCCGCGCTGGAACTCGTCGAGGCCGGCGCCTTCGCCCAGCGCCGCTTCCGAGAACTCTCCGGCGGTCAGCGGCAGCGGGTCATGCTGGCGCGCGGCCTGGCCGGCGATCCGCAGTTACTCGTGCTCGACGAGCCCGTGCGCGGCCT
>JBQTIY010000007.1:0-453965 GCA_052387675.1 Planctomycetota bacterium
GGGCCCACCCAAAACCCCTTCATGCTTGGGGCGCCCTGGGGGCCGGGGGGGGGGGCTGGGGGGGGCCGCTCCCCCCCCTCGCCGACGGGGCCGCGGCGGCCGAGAGGTCGGCTCGGAACTCGCGGCACACCGACACCCCGCCGCGTCGCACGCCGCTGCAATTGTGGGAAGACAGTTGGCGGACTCGATGCACTCTGCCAACGGCAAACGTCGAACTGCTGGGCCAGTCGCCGGGTCGCCGCAGAGCGGAGCCTGCGGCAGCCGCGGAGCGGCAGCACTGAGACGGCTTACGTGGCGAGTGTTGCGCAGTAGGCCGCGAGGTCAGCCGGCCAGGGGGACTCGATGCGCATCTGTCCGCGCGTGGGATGCACGAAGCTGAGCGAATGACTGTGCAGCGCCTGGCGCGGGATCTGCAGCGCGAGATGGTCGGAGTCGCTCAGCGAGCCGCGGCCGTGGCGATCGAAGAGCGCGAGGTCGTGGCCGTAGAGCTTGTCGCCCACGACGGGGTGGCCCAGCGCGGCGAAGTGCGCGCGGATCTGGTGATGCCGGCCGGTGAGGAGTTCGATGCGGCAGAGCGTGGCCTCGCGATAGCGGCGCACGACGTGCCAGCGCGTGCGTGCGGGACGGCCGACGGCGTCGTGGCGCACGCCGTGCCGCGGCGCGAGGCGCACATCCAGAGCGGGACCGAGCGGCAAGTCGATGAGGCCTTCATCGCCGGTGAGCCGCGAGAACGTGGCCGGCCGCGGGAGGTGCTTGTCCGGACCCTGAGCGGCGCCACCAACCACGCCGTGCACGAGCACGAGATACTCCTTGCCCACTTTGCGCTGCATGAACTGCGCCTGCACGAAGGCCAGCGCGGAGTCTTGCTTGGCCACGAGCAGCACGCCGCTGGTTTCGAGGTCGAGGCGGTGACAGAGCTTGGGCACGACGTCGAGCGTGGGATCGTCGAAGTTGCGGTACTCGCGGTGCAGGGCCGTGATGACCGTGTGGTGGATGAGCCGGCCGGCCGGATGCACGGGCAGATTGGGCGGCTTATCGAGGGCGATGAGCACTTCGTCTTCGTACAGTCGCGGCAGGCTGTCGGCCTGGCCGCCGCGCGGCACGAGGGCTTCGTCGCGCACCGGGCGATCGACTTGCACGGTGACGATTTCGCCCACGGCCACGCGGCGCGAGGCACGCGGCTCGGTCACTGGCTCTCCGACGCGCCCGGTGAACTCGACGCGGCCCGAGAGTTCCACGCGGCCTGCCTCCAGCAGCTTGCAGACGCTGCTGCGCGAGCGCCAGCTCAGGCGCTTGGCCAGGAACTGGTCGAGGCGCAGCCCTTCCTCGCCATCGGCGACGCGGTAGCTGAGCGTCTCGCGCCGGCCGTCCAGCACGCGCACATCGAAGTCGTCCCCGCGTCGCGCCCTGCGCGTCGGTCGGCGCGTGGAACCGGCCATCGTCGTCGTCCGCTCAGGGAGTCGTGAAGCGGATCGTGGCGTTCACCTTGTTGCCGTAGACCAGCGGTTCGGGCGCGACCCAGAGCGTGCCGTCATCGAGCAGCTTCCAGTCACCGCCATGGCCGTTGGGGCGGCCGGCCAGCACGCAGCCCGCCGGCGCGCGGAGCCGCGCGCTGGATTGGGTGAGGCCCTCCAGAAAATGGATGTTCACGCCGAGGCGGTCCTTGCCAGGCGAAAAGAGCTGCACCTTGATCGGGCCGAAGCGTGTGGGCACGAGCGGCAGGTCGAAGAGTTTGCCGGGGGGCGGCACGAGCCGGCGGTCCAGGGCCGGCAGCAGCAGCAGTTCGGCATTGCTGTCGTCGACCAGCGCGGCCCGCGTCAGGGCGAAGAGCCCGAGAGTGAAGCCTGCATCGGGCTCGCCGCCCGCCTGCATGGCGCCGAGTCCGGTGCGATCGGTGGCCTCCGCCAGTGCCAGCAGCCCCGTGATCGCGGTGTGGCCGTCTTGTGCGCTGATCGCCCGGCGCACGGCCTGCATGCGCTGCGCGATGGAACCCGGGGCCACGGTCGCCCACGAGAGAGCGGGCAGGGCCTGGCCGAGCTCGGCGCCGCTGTCGGGATTCACTCGCACGAGCAAGTTCACGAGTTCCTTGCGCACGATCTCGGGATCCTGCCAGGGCGCCACCTGCGCCGGCTCGGTGAACAGGGCCTGCAGCGCGTTGGCCGCCTGAGCCGCGAGTTTGGTATTGCCGCTGGGCTGAGCGCAGCGCACCAGACTGTGCGCCAGCGCAAGACGGCGCTCGGGTGAGAGCGCTTGGCCGGCCTCGGCGGCGCCGGCGGCCTGCGCTTCGATGTAGGTGCGTGACCACTCGCCGAGGCCCCACTCGACGAAGGTGGCCGCGATCTCGAGGGGCGCGGCCACATCGCTGGCCGGATGACCGAAGGGCCGGTCGGAGAGCACGCGCACTTCGTTGGCCGCCTCACCGAAGGCGCGGAACTGCTGCACGCCGCCCACCAGCGACTGCAGCAGCCGGGCGCCGGACTTGTCCCACTTGATGCCGGCGAAGACACCCTTGGACTTGGCCTGCCAGCCGAGATGCTCTTCGACTTCGAAGTAGGACCAGCGGCCGAGCGCCTGGCGGAAGCTGGTCTCATCATTCACTTGCGTCGTGCGCGGGCCGGCCATCCAAAGGTCGAGATAGCGCTGGCTCTGCGCTGCCACGGGCAGTGTCCAGCGCAGCAGGCAGGCGGCGTCGTCGGGGCCGGCCGGCGAGGGCTGGATCTCCACGGCGCTCGGCGGCAGGCCCGCCCAACCCAGCACGACCATGCCGTCGCGCGTGATGAGCGGACCATCGTGCGCCCACACGCTGCCGGCGGCAAAGGGCAGATGCACGAGGGGCCTGCTGGCGCCCTCGTCGCCGCCGGGCTGCAGGCGCGCCACGAAGTCGAAACTGCCGGGCTCGCTGCCGAGATTCGTGAGCGTGAGCCGCAGCAGCGCCTTGAGGCGGCGGTCGGGTTCGGGTGAACCGGGCGCGACGACGCTGGCCGAGTCGGCCAGGGCCCGCACTTCCAGACTCAGGCCGTCGAGCGTCAGCGTGCCGGAGGCCCACAGATCGGGGCCGGGCCCATAGGCCATGTCGAGCGGCAGCGGCTTTCCTGTGCCGGCCTCCAGCAGCGAGAGCAGCGCTGCGCCGCTGTCGAGGCGGCCACCGCGCTCCAAACGCGCGGCGAGCGAGGTCTCCAGCGAGGAGAGATGCAGCGCTCCGGGCGCGGCGGAAAACTCCGGCGCTGTGGACGAACCGGGGTCGGCCAGCGCAGCGGGTGCGACGGCGGGAGTGGGCTCGGCGGACTGCAGCGCCGTGCCGAGGATGAGTGCCAGCAGATGAATCGACATAGGGCGGGATTATACGCGTGGGCCGGCACGCTATCCTGGCCCCCCATGCGCTACGAGGGGACTGTCTACCGGCCGCCGAGTGAAGCCGAGAGCTTCATCCTGCAGGCCACCATCGGCTGCTCGTACAACCGCTGCAGCTATTGCGCGATGTACCTGGACAAGCGCTTTCGGGCGCGCTCGCGCGAGGACCTGCGCTACGACATGCAGTTGGCGCAGGCCGCGTACGGTGCCGGCAATGTCCGGCGCATCTTTCTGGCCGACGGCGACGCGCTCATCCTGCGCACGCCGCGCCTGCTGCAGATCCTGGCCGATCTGCGTGAGCACTTTCCCAATTTCCAGCGCGCAGCGGTCTACGCTTCGCCACAGAGCCTGCTGGCCAAGACGGTCAAGGAGTTGGAGGAGCTGAAAGCCGCGGGCCTAAGCCTGCACTATCTCGGTGCGGAGACCGGCCACCCGGAGGTGCTGAAGCGCATCACCAAGGGTGTCACGCCCGAGCAGATGGCCCTGGGCGCCGGACGCGTGCTCGATGCCGGCGCCAAGCTCTCCGTCATTTTGCTACTCGGTGTGGGCGGCACGGAGCTTTCGGCCGAGCACGCCCAGGCCTCGGGCCAATGGGTTTCCGAAGTCGACCCGCAGTACGTCTCGGCACTCACGCTGGTGCCGGTGCCGGGCACGCCCATCCATGAGCAAGTGGAGCGCGGACAGCTCGTCTTGCCCGGGCCGCGCGAACTCTTGACCGAACTGCGCGGCATGGTCGCAGCGATGGAGCTCACGCGCGCGATCTTCCGCAGCAACCACGCCAGCAACTCACTGCCGCTCGGCGGCAATCTGCCGCGCGACAAGGAGCGCCTGTTGGCGCTGCTGGATTCGGTCATCGCCGACGAGCGCGTTCCGCTGCGACCGCCCCCCTCGCCGCACCGGCTCTAGGGCCTGGCTCTGTGAGCAAGAGAGAGGCCAGCGGATCCGCCGACCTAGCCGCCGAGTCGGGCGATGCCGGCGAGATCGAGCTGCGCGGCACCCTCGCCACGATCACCTTTCGCAATGAGGAGAACGGCTACACCGTCGCGCGCCTGGATGTGGAGGGCGCGACCAAGCCGGTGACGGCGGTGGGCGCCATGCCCGGCGTAAACCTCGGCGATCCGGTGCTGCTGCGCGGCCGCTGGATCACGCATCCCAGCTACGGCCGTCAGCTCGAAGTGCGCCGCTGCGAACTGCGCCTGCCCTCCGGGCGTAGCGGACTCATCCGCTATCTCGACGGACGGCTCAAGGGCGTGGGCCCGGCCACCGCCGAGAAGATTGTGGACACGCTCGGCCTCGACGTGCTCGAGAAGCTGGAGCGCCAGCCGGCGCTGCTCGCCACCGTGCCCGGCATCAGCCGGCCCAAGGCGCAGGCCATTCTGGAGCAGTTGCACGAACAGCGCGAGGCCGCCGCGGCGCTGGTCTTCCTGCAGGAGTACGGGCTCGGGCCGGCGCTCGCGCTGCGCACGTGGCGGCGCTTTCGCCACCGCACGGTGGATGCGGTGCGCGACAATCCCTGGCGGCTCGCCGACGAAGTCTCGGGCATCGGCTTTCGCACGGCCGACGCGCTGGCGCAGCGCCTCGGGCATGCGCCGGACTCGCCCAAACGGCTCGCGGCCGGCCTGCTGCATTTGCTCGGCCAGGCCGCTCTCGAGGGTCACACCGGCCTGCCCGTCGAAACCCTGCTCGAGCACGGCACGGCCTTTTTGGAAAGCGACGAAGCGCCGCTGCGCGAAGTCCTGGAGCAGGCTGTCGGCGATGGGCGCCTGGCCGAGGACGGGCTCGTCTATCACCCCGAGTTGCTCCGCGCCGAGCGCGAAGTGGCGAGCGGGCTGCGCATGCTGCTGGCCGACCCGCGGCCGCTCGTGAACCTGGCCGCGGACGTGGCTGTCGGCGGCTGGCAAGTGCGCGCCAAGCTCGAACTCGCGCCGGATCAGCGCCGCGCCGTGGAGCTGGCGCTGCGCTCGCGCGTCGCGGTCATCACCGGCGGTCCGGGCGTGGGCAAGACCACGATCGTGCGCTGCCTGCTCGACGTGCTGATCGCGCAGAGCCAGCGCGTGGCGCTGGCGGCCCCCACCGGCCGCGCGGCGCGGCGCCTCGCCGAGGCCACCGGTGATGAAGCCGCCACGCTGCATCGCCTGCTGGGCCTGGTGCCCGGCGCGGCGCTGGGCGCGCGACGCAACCCGCCGGGCGGCGCCGAGGACGAGGGCGGCGCCGCGGAGCCGCTCGAACTCGACGTGCTGATCATCGACGAAGTCTCGATGGTGGATGTCGTGCTCATGGCGCAGGTGCTCGAGGCGCTGCCGCCGGGCGCCGGCCTGGTGCTGGTCGGCGACGTGGATCAGTTGCCATCGGTCGGGCCCGGCGAAGTGCTGCGCTCCTTCATCGAGAGCGGCGTGCTGCCGGTGGCGCGCCTCACCACGATCTTCCGCCAGAGTGAACTCTCCGGCATCGTGCGCGTGGCGCACGAGCTGAACTCCGGCGAAGAGCCCAGCTTCGACGAGGGGCCGGAGGGTCAGGCCTTTTTTGTGGAGCGCGCCACGGCACCGGAAGTCGTGGAAACGGTGCGCGGCATGGTCGTCGAGCGCATCCCGCAGCGCTTCCAACTGGACCCTCTGCGCGATGTGCAGGTGCTCACGCCGATGCATGGCGGCCCGCTCGGCACAGTGGCGCTCAACGAGGCCCTGCGCGAGGCGCTCAATCCGCCCGCACCCGGCCGCGCCGAACTGTCGCGCTTCGGCAAGCTCTTCCGCACCGGCGACAAGCTCATGCAGGTCAAGAACAACTACGAGCTGAACGTCTTCAACGGCGACATCGGCGTGCTGGCGGCGTTGGATCTCGAGGGCGAGCAGGCGCTGGTGGACTTCGACGACCGGCGCGTGGAGTACCCGCTCGACTCGCTCGATCAGCTTGAGCCGGCCTTCGCCATCACCTGCCACAAGAGTCAGGGCAGTGAGTTCCGGGCGGTTGTGCTGCCGCTGGTGAGCGCACACTTCATGATGCTGCGCCGCAATCTGGTCTACACGGCCTTCACCCGCGCGCGCGACGTGCTGGTGGTCGTGGGCCAGCGCCGCGCGCTGCAAACCGCCGCCGCCACGCTGGGCAGCGGACAGCGCCACGGCCGACTCACGGAGCGTCTGCGCGGCGAGGCGTGAGCCTCAGCGCGAAGGCAGCGCGACCCGGGTCAGTCGGCCGTGCTGCGCGGCGGATAGGGCGGCGGTATCTCCGGCCCGATGACGATGTCCTCGGGTTGAATCCACACGACCTTGCCGTCGCGCCATTCGGGCACGGCGATACCGAGGGCCTTGGAGATGATCATCTCGCGGCGCACAGCGCGGGCGAGAGCGGCGCAAATCTTGTCGCCGTCACGCAACCTCGCCAGGATGTCGATTGGGGCCGACTCAGGAGATTCCGTCACGATGAAATCTTGCTCCAGGTCAGAGGGGCCGTCACGACCCGAGTTCGTTCAGCACCACCAAGAGCCACGGTCCGGGGAGGCCAGTGGGTATTGTCCACCACCGTCCATTCATCGGCAATCGGGAGATACAGGGTCTTGAGGTTGGCGAGGCCGCGAGCGTAGCGACGCGCAATGACGTCGGCTGGCACATGGTGCCCTCCTCGCGCAACCCGGTGCGTCACGCGGGCTACGCAGGCATCCGGACTTGGCATCCAGTGAAAGAGCAAGCCAAACCGGTAGCCCGTGCCTCGCAGTTCGGCGAGCCACGGCGCAAAGCTGCGGCTCGCGAGCGTGGTCTCGAAGGCGAAACTCGCCCGCTGGCCGGCCAGATCGTGCAGCCGGGCCAGCATGATGCGCCCGGCGGCCAGCGCGGAAGAATCCGGGTCGAAGCCGGAAAGGCCGCGCGCAATCGTGTCCGCGTTGACGAACTCGCGCAACCCGAAGGAGCCGCTGAGGATCTCTTCCGCCCCCGTGGACTTGCCGGCGCCGTTAGGTCCGGCGACAACGACGACGATGGGTGATCCCGCCACGGCGCCAGATTCTAAGCGCCCCACGAGATCGCCCAAGACAGATTCGTCGCCACTCGTCACGACCCCCGAGTCGGGGCGACATGTGCCGCGTTACCTGATTGGTTTCAGCGGCATGGGTTCCAGCGGTTCGCTCCCGGCAGAACCAGCCAAGTGTGCGAGCAGCAATGCGTTGACGCGCTCTGGCTCCTCGTGCTGGAGCCAGTGCGAGGCTTCGTCGAGAAAGACGAGGCGCCCCGCGGCGCAGCGCGCCAGGCTGAGCGGCGCAAGTTCTGCGCCCAGTGCGCGATCACGGCGCCCCCAGAGAATGAGCGTTGGCGGAAGAATGTCGATCGCTTTCCTCGGTGCGATCGCGCTCGATGCGTCCGTGGACGGCGGCTTGGTCACCAAGGGCCAGCGCAGCGCGCGATACCAGTGGATCATCGCGCGCAGTGCGCCGGGGCGGCGCCAGTCGCGGCGATAAGCCTCGAGGTCCGCCTCGCTGAACGTGCCGGGTCGGCTGCTGCTGCGCAGGCCCCACACCAGCAGCGCGTGATCGCGCGCCGCAGCGACGGCTTCGGGCAGCCACGGCAACTGAAAGAAGGCCATGTACCAGCTCCGCAGCATCTGGCGCGGGCTGGTGAGCACTGCGCGCCGCAAGACCAGCGGGTGCGGACAGTTGAGGATGGAGAGCGAGGCCACGCGCTCGGGCCGCGTGCGCGCCAGCCACCACGCGACGGCGCCGCCCCAGTCGTGCCCGATGATGTGCGCGCGCTCGGCGCCCGCTGCGTCGAGCAGGCCGAGGGCATCGTTCACGAGCAGAGGTAACCGATAGGCGCGGCTGCCGCGCGGCTTGTCGCTCTCGCCGTAGCCGCGCTGATCGGGCGCCAGTACGCGATAGCCCTCTGCCGCAAGCGCCGGAATCTGCCGCCGAAAGCAGGCGCGCCCTTCGGGAAAGCCGTGCAGCAGCAGCACCAGCGGTGCGGTGTTGGGCGCATCCGCGAGCGCCCCCGCCGGCTCGGCGATCTGCACTGCGAGTCGCACATCCTTCGTGGAGACGAAACGCCGGTGTGGCTGTGCGCTCACCATCGGGCGTAACGCCGCGCCCACCGCGCCGTCCCTGCGATGTCGGTCACAAAGAGGAGGGTGCTACACTCGATGAACACACGCATTGCGGGCTCGAGTCCCCGAGCCGAAGGCTCCATGGCACAGGAATACGACGTCCTCATCGAGCGCGACGAGCAAGGACTGCTCGTCGCCTCAGTGCCGGCGCTACCCGAGTGCCACACGCAGGCCTCGTCACTTGATGAGCTGATGGAGCGAGTGAAGGAGGCGATCGCGCTCTGCCTGGAGGAACGCGGCACGCCCCCCGAGTCCCTCACCTTCGTCGGCATCCAGCGAGTTCGCGTGTCCTGATGCCGCGCCTCCCTCGCCCGACCGGGCGGGAGCTGGTTGCACGCCTCGAGCGACTCGGCTTTCGAGTCCTCCGAACACGTGGCAGCCATCAGTTCCTCCGGCACGCCGATGGCCGCACGACGGTTGTCCCGATACACGCCGGTGAGACCATTGGTCCAGGGCTGATGAAGAAGATTCTTCGCGACGTGCGGCTCGATGCCAGCAGTCTCGACGACTGAGTCAGAGTTCTACTCTTCACGACTGCCGCGGGCGGCCCCCCCGCGTGCCGCCCTCCCAGGACAGGGCTTCGCGCAACAACGAGGAGGGATAGAAGGTGCCGCGCCAGAGCACGCCGCCGCGACGCCCGCCCAGGTAGCCGGCGCGCAAGATGGCCCAGATCATGACGAGGCCGCCGAGCGGCATGAGCAGCACTGGCAGGAGGCGTCGCCCCATCCAGCGCTCGCCGAGCGCAACGGTGAGCAGGCCCGCAGCGAGCGCCACCGCGCCGAGCCATGCCAGATGGCCATGCAACAGCATCAGCCAGGGCGCGAGTTCCAGAGCGAGCAGCAGCGCGGCGCCGACAAAGGCGCGCCACGGCTCGCAGCGTGCACCGTAGCCGAAGATTCCTTTCTCGATGCCGCGCACCATCTCTGGCACGGAGCGGTACCAAGCGAGGCGCACCGCGTCGCGACCGCTGGCGACACCTTGCCGCGCGCCCTCGCGGCGCAGCAGTTCGCCGAGGGCCATGTCGTCGGCGACAGCGAGGCGCACGCGGCGGAGCCCGCCGACGCGTCGCAGCGCCTCGCCACGCACAAGGTTGAAGGCGCCGACGCCAAGCGAAGCCGATGAGCGCGGATCGTTGACGGCCCACAGTCGGCAGCCGAGCGAGAACACTCGGCCGAAAGCCGCGAGCGTCGCGTCGCGCAGCAGGCCGCCCTGGTCGAGCTGCGGCATGAGCGTGAGGTGGTCGAGGCCGCGCGCCTCGGCGTGGGCGAGGGCGCGCGTCAGCGCGTCGGGTGTGAGGCGCACATCGGCGTCGGTGAAGAGGATCCACGGCGGTGGCGTGGCCGTGGTGCCGGCGGCCCGCTCCGCGGCGGCGCTGCCCGCGTCAGTGCGGTTTACACCGAGCGCCCCCGCGGCATCGAAGCCCTTCTGAAGGGCGTGAGTCTTGCCGAGCCAGCCTTCGGGCAGCTCGCGCAGGTGCAGTGCGCGCACGACGACGCGAGGCGGTCCGGCCACCTCTGCCGCGGACAGCGGCTCGCGGGCCGTCGCGAGCGCCGCCTCGGCCACAAACTCGTCGAAGATCGCGCCGGTGTGGTCGTTGGAGCGATCATCGACATAGATCAGTTCGACCGCAGCGCTGGCGCGTGCAGCGAGCGCTCCGGCGGCGACGAGGCGACTGCGGTGCGCCGCGACGAGGTCTGCGGCGTCATGCTCCGAGCCGGCCTCGTTGGCGGCGGGGATCACAACCGTCAGGAGCGGCGCAGGCGCTGCACTCACCAGCGAGCCGGCCGCTGGCGTTGGCGGCAAGCGTTGCGCGGCCCGGTCCAGCAGCGGCACGTTGCGCAGCACACGCAACCCAACGAGCGAGCCCAAGATCCAGAGCAGACAGATCGCGGCGGCCAGAACCTCGACGATGACCACGAGACTCGGCATGCCCGAACGATAACGGCCTCAGCGGCCGCCGCGCGAGGGGCGAGTTCAACGGTCTACTTGAACACCACTTCCCTGTGCCACGCCAGCGCGTCCGGGCTGGGCCAGGCGGCGCGGTTCTTGGGCCGCTCGACTGCGACGCCGTCCTTCTCCATGTCGTAGTACTCATGGCCGTTGCTGTACTCGGCGCGGACGCGCTCGCTCACCTTGAGCCGGTAGTTGTCGGGAGAGATCGTGATCAACCCGGCGTCGTAGAGCTTGTGCAGATCGGCACGGAGCAAGAGACCGTTCTGAATGTGGTTGCTGGCTTGCCCGAAGTAGGGCTGGATGTGCGCCGCCTCGAGGACTGGCACGACGCGCTCTTGGGTGAGCGCGCAGCGCGAGCCGTAGGCCTTGAGCACGCTGAGGCGGAAAGAGCTTTGGCCTTCGCGCACCGGAGAAAGGCGGTCCCGCCACCGGCGTTCGTCAACCTCCAATGGCTGGAACGGCTGCGGCGCGAGGTCGGGCGGTGGCAGGAAATCCTGGTCTCCGACTGCGCCGCCGGGAGGCTTGCGCGCGCCGGGGGGCGCGGCCGATTCGATCGCACTCCCTGCCGAGCCGTACTCCGCCGCTTGCCGGAGCATGAGATCCAGAAGCCGCCGGCCCGGTCCCTCGTTCAGCGAGTAGCTGCAGTCGTTGACGATGTTCCGGCTCCAGCCTTCCGCCGCGCCCCAAGGCAGCCACCGCGACTCGGGCAGGAAGGTGACGTGCGTCAACACGACGCAACCCAGCGGGAGCGCTCCGGGCGCCGACGGGTCCGATCCGCGCAGCCGTGAGATATTGCGCAGCAACGTCTCGAAGCTGGGGGCGCCATTCTTCTCGCGGAACAGACGCCACGCTTCGTTGAAAGGCACGAGGTGCCAGACGGAGAAGAACCCCCACCCTGCGATGGCGTTCGTCGGCGCTTTCAGACGCAGGAAGAACGGCGCGCCCCGCTCAATGATCCTCACGGCGTTCTGGCTCTTTGGCCTCCAGAAGTTCACCTCGTCAAGCGAAGCGGGGGCGCCAGGCTTCGCTCGCGAGCGCGCCAGTCCCGCGAGGAAGTCGTACCACTCACGGTCGGTGTTCGAGACGAGCCCGAGCATCAACGCGGCTTCCTCCCGGCTGAGTCCGTCGCCGAGCGCGTCCGTCCGCGGACTCTGACGGAGCACCGCAGGACGACACTTCCGACGATCGCACAGACCATGTCGGCATCGTAAGCGAAGGCTCTCGGCCCCGCCCGTAACGAGCCCACAACCCTCCCGTCGAGCCGAGCATGGATCCACCGTGCACCGGATCGGACCGCTCACTGTGAAGCTGCTCTTCGACTACGAGGGGCGGGTCGTCCGTCTGTCGGATGAACGCTTGGCGCACATCCTCGAGCACTCCGAAATGGCAGGCTTGGAGGGTGCCCTCGGCCCGACGCTGGAGCGACCCGAAGCAGTCATGCAGTCGCTAAGCGATCCGCAGGTCCGGCTGTACTACCGGTACCATCTAGGGACGCTCGTAGGCGACAAGTTCGTCTGCGTCGTCGTGAAGCTCGCGCAGCCAGACGCCTTTGTCGTCACCGCCTACCTCACGGACCGCATCAAGCGAGGAGTGCCACTATGGACAGGACACACGTGAAGATTTGGTACGACCGCGAGGGCGACTACCTCGAAGTGCTCTTCGACCAGCGACCCGGCTACTTCCGCGAGACGCTCAGCGAGCAGGTCATGGAGAAAGTCGACGAGCAAGGAAACCTGCTTGGCTTCTCCGTGCTGCGCGTGAGCGCGCTCAGGGAGCATCCCCTGGAAGTCGCCCTCTGAGCGCTGGCGCATGAGCGCACTCCTCCTCGGCCTCGATCTCGCCTGGTCGCCCCGCAACCCCAGCGGCGCGGTCGCGCTGCATCCCGTTGAGGGTGAAGGCATTGGCGGCCCTAGCACCGTCAGTTACGCCGCCGCCGAGCCGCTCACGCTGCGCTCGGATGAGGAAATCCTCGGCTGGACCGCGCAGCAAGCGGCCGGCGCTGAGCTAATCGTCCTCGCGATCGACGCGCCGCTCCTTGCGCCGAACCCCGCCGGCACCTCGCGCGCGGCCGACAAGGCCACGACGAGCCTCTACGGCTGGGCGCATGCCGGCACCTATCCCGCCAACGCCGTGCGCTGCGCACGGCCCGTGGCGCTGGCCGCTGCGCTCGAGCGCGGCGGCTGGAGCCTCAGCCCCTTCGCGTTGCGCGAGGAAGTTCTCGCTGCGCGCCGCGAGCCCCGCGCACCGGCCGGCCGCTTCGTCATCGAGGTCTACCCGCATGCCGCCTGCGTGGGCCTCTTCGGCCTTCCGCGCATTATCTCGTACAAAAAGGGTCATCTCGCCAAGCGACGGCTGGGCCTCGAGTCGCTGCAGGATCTGCTGCACGGACTGCTGCCGCGGCTCGATCCGGACGTCGTGCCGTCGATCCGGCCTTTCGCGCGGCAGGATGTCGGCGCGCTGCGCGGCCGCGGCCTCAAGGCCCTGGAAGATCGGCTCGATGCGCTGCTCTGCGCTGCCATGGCCGCCGCCTTCGTGCACGCGCCGGAGCGCTGCGAGATCGCCGGCGCACGGACTCCCGCCGAGGCTCGCCACGGTTACATCGTGGTGCCGAAACCGCCCGCGCGGGAGGCGACGCCTCGCTCCCGCCGGCAGGATCCTCCCACCGCCCGCGTGCGGCTCATCCCCATTGATGCGCGGCTGCTCGCTGGCCTTGAGACGGCTGCCGGCAGCCGGGGCGATGGGTTCGCCGCAGCGTCGAGCGCCTTCCGCAAGGAGCACGACGCCACACTCGCCTCGCGCCTCGACGCCCACCTCGCGCACGCCGCCGCGCGTCAGTCGCTGGAGCACAGCGCGCGCACCGGCACAATGTCTCCGTGGATCGGCTACCTCGCGGCCTGCGCGGCCACCGGCCGCGTCGTCGGCCTGTGCGGCTTCAAGGGCAAGCCCAACCCGGGCGTGCCTGCACAGCTCGACGAGCCCTCCGCGGTAGTGCGCGCCGCCGAAATCGCCTACCAGACCTTCGCCGCGCACGAGCGCCGCGGCTACGCGACCGCCATGGCCCGCGCGCTAGTCACCATCGCCTGCCGGCACGGGCTGCCGGCGGTCATCGCGCACACGCTGCCCGAAGAGAACGCCTCCACACGGGCACTGCGCCGCAACGCGTTTGTCCTGCAAGGCGAACTGCACGACCCCGAGGACGGCCGCATCTGGCGCTGGATGCGGCCCTTCGGAGCCGATCTCGTGGCGGACATGACAGCCTTGCAGCGCGCGGACAACTGACTGCGCCGCTTGACCGCGCGGCGCCGCGCTGAAGGGCCTCAGCCCAGCAGCCACTCCAGCACAGCCGGCGTGTCGCTGAGGTTGGGCACGGCGTGTGTGGCGCCGGCGGCGAGAAGTTCGGCGACGGGATGCATGCCGGTGCCCACGCCCAGAACGCGGCAGCCGTGGTGACGCGCGCAGTCCACGTCCTGCGGTGTGTCGCCGATGATCACGGTGCGCTCGAAGGGCAGTTCGGCGCCGCGGCGCTCGGCGTCGCGTCGACGCGCGAGCGGCACAAGATCGCGCCGATGCCCGCCCTCATCGCCCCAGGCGCAAATACTGAAGCGCCCCGGGTCGATGCCCGCAGCGCGCAGCTTGAGCCGCCCGGTCTCTGGATAGTTTCCAGTGAGCAGGCCGATAGTCACGGCCGAGGCGGCGCTCGGCCCACCCTCCTTGTCATCGGCTCCTCCCGGCGCGCGCGCCTGCAAGCCGCGCCGCCTTCCCTCGGCCTCCAGCGCATCGAGCAGCGGGGCCACGCCCGGCAGCGCGTAGGCCACGCCGCCCTGATCCAGCTCGCGCCGCAGCGACTCGCCGTAACTCGCACGGAACTGTTCATGCAGCGCCGCGGCCTCGCCGGCGCCCAGTCCGTTGCGCTCGCAGAGCGTGCGCCAGATGAGCGGATCGAGCCCGCCGGCCACGTACATGCCCGCGGTCTCCAGCTCGCGCCCGACCACTTGCCGCCCTGCTTCGCGGAAGCAGCGCAGGCTCGCGCCGCGCGAGAGCAAAAGCGTTCCGTCGATATCAAAGAGGATCAGCACACGCCCACCTCGCGACGCGCCGCGTGGCACGAAGCTCGGACTGCGTTCACGCTCAGCGCCACGTCCGCTCCAGTTCCTCTTCGATGAGCGCCGGCGGAATGTTGCCGCAGCGCAGCAGCCGCTCGTGGAACTCACGCAGCGTGAAGCGCTCGCCGAGCCGCGCCCGGAAGGCCTCGCGGATGCGCACGATCTCGAGCATGCCCACGAGGTAGCAGGAGAAATACGTAGGCGACTGCGTGTAGGCGTTCACGCTGGCCTCGGCCTGGCCGCGCCCCATGCCTACCTGCTCCACGAGGAAGTTCACGGCCTCGTCGTAGGGCATGCCAAAGGCGTGCAGCGACGTGTCGAGAATCACGCGCGCCGCGCGCTGCAGCTTCCAGTTGAGCTGCATGAGCCGCTCGCGCGGATCGTCGTAGTAGCCGGTCTCGTGGGCCAGCTCCTCGCAGTACAAGCCCCAGCCCTCGCTGAGCAGCGGCGAGTCATTGAGCTTGCGCACCAGCGAGGGGTTGTCCTTGGCGTAGACGAGCTGCAGGTGGTGCCCCGGATAGGCCTCGTGCCATGTAGTGCCCGGGATGTCGCTCACGATGTGCGCCTCGGGCACCGGCGTCACGTAGAAGGTGCCCAAGCGCGAGGCATCGAGCGGCGCCGGCGAGTCGTAGGCCGCAAAGGGCACGGTGCTGCGCATGAAGGCCGGCGTCTCCAGGATCTGCAGCGTCTCCTCGGGAATGGAGACCAGGTCGTGCTCGAGGAGGTACTGCCGCGCGCGGGCGACCTCATCGAGATAGGCCGGCAGAAGTTCCTCGGCGCTGGGATGCTCCTCCATCATCTCGGCCAGCAGTTCGCGCCAGCCACGCTCCGAGTCGATGGCCCGCGCCGTGGACTCCAGGTCCGCCACGGTGCGCGCAAACTGCTCGCGCCCCAGGGCCAGCAGCCGGTCGGCGTCGAGATCCAGCAAGTGCAGTTCGCGCAGCAGGAAGTCGAAGTGCGCGCGCCCCACTGCGAACTCACCGTCCGCGTTGGGCAGGATGCGGCGCTGCAAGTCGTCGCGGTAGTTGGTCAGAGCCTCGCTGGCCGCCATCTGCGATTCGCGCAGCCCGGGCGTGCCCTTGCCAATGAGCGCCGTCGTCTCCTCGATGAAACTCAGCGCGCCGTCCAGATCTTCAATCGCCATGCGCACCCACAGCTCAGGCGGGCGCTTGAGCGCACCGCTTAGGTCGTCGCAGACCGGGAGCAGTGCACGCATGCGCGAGAGCGCGTTCTTCACGCGCTCCTCCTTGGGCGCGAAGTCGCGGATGAGCAGGTCGTTGATCGCGCCCACGCCGTCCAGCGCGAGTCCGGGCCGCGCCGTGCGCGGATCCAGGCGGTCCTGCTCGGCCAGCTCCACGCGCAGTTGCGCGCGCAGGAGCTTCCAGTCGACGAGGTCGGCGGGCGTGCGGCCTTCGGCGCCGGCCGCTTCCAGCGCGGCCAGCGTCTTCTCGACCAACTCGCGCCGTGCCTTCGTGCTGCGACCGTCGTGCCGCGTGAGCCAGTGGTCGTACTCGTGCAGGCCCCAGCGCGTGGCGGCCGTCGGCTGCAGGCGCGCCCGCTCGCGGATGTAGCTCTCGAAGAGCACCGACACGGGTGCGGGATCGTCGGCCGCGGCGGGTGCCGGGCCCTGTGCGTGCACCGACTCGGCAGGCGCCAAAGCGGTTGGGGCGGCACTCTCGGGCGGCCGAGATGGGGCGTTCGGATCGGCTTGGCAAGCAGAACCGAGGCCGCCGGCGAGACTCACAGCCAGGGCCGAAAGCACGAGATTCAGGATCGACATGGGGTCTGCAAAGCTCCGCCGGGAGGCAAGCCGCGCATGCTAACTCTCGCAGCGGCCGCGCCGATCGGTCCTGACTGCGCGGATCGACCGAGGTCGCGACGCCGGCCCAGCGATCGCGGGCTATCCTGGCCCCCCATGAAACTCCACGGCTGTTTCCTCTCCTCTCAGGGCCGCCCTCTCGGCCACCGCTCGGCGCTCCTCGGCGCCCTCCTCGTAGGCGGGCTCTTCAGCGGGCTCCTCGGCGAGGCCACGGCCCAGTCCTTCTATGGCGTCGATGGCGCCGGAGGCCTCGTCGAGCAGCGCGTCGGCCCGCCCTGGGTGCCCTGCGGCTACCCCAACGGCCCCGGCAACGACACGCTCTCCTTCACCGACGCCGGCCTGTGCGGCTCGGTGCCCACCTTCGCGGGCCCGCCCGGCGGCCTGCTCGGCGACGTCGCCGTCGACCGCAAGAACGACCGCATCTACATGACCGACGGCACGACGATCGGCTGCTTCACGCCCGCCGGCACGCAGCTCAATCTGATGCACTCCGGTTCGCTGGGCCTCGGGCCGCTCACGGGCCTGGCCTTCGACTCCGACGCGGAACTGCTTTGGGTGAGCGACGGCGCCGAGATCGGCCTCGCCTTCCCCTCGCTCATGGGAAGTTGCTCACCGCCCGGCTTGGCCTGGAGCTTTCCGGCTACGGGTTTGGGTTTCGTGACGGATGTCGCCTGGCACCCGAGCACGGCGCGTGTCTACGCCCTCGACTCCGACGGCAACGTGGCCGCATACGACGCCTTCGGCGCCACGGAAGTGAGCCCCTATCCGGCCGCAGGCCTCGCCAACTGTCTGATCCCCGCGCCTTTCACCGGCCTGGCGGTGGACATGGCCACCGGCTGTGAAGGCGGCGACCCAGCGCTGTTCCTCACCAACGGATTCGGCGTGAGCTACGAGCACTCCGGCGGCGTGCCGGCCGGCTTCGAGTTTTATGCGCCGCTCAACTGCTTCGTCTGGCCGGGCCAGCCCACGCAGGGCCTCGACTTCGCCGCGCGCCCCATCACCTTCGGCACAAGCACGGGCCCGCAGATCGGCACGAGCGGCGGACAGTCCGTGCTGCCCAACCCGGCCTTCACCGTGACGCTCACCGGCGGCCCGCGCAACGGTCAGGCCTACCTCATCTACGGCGTGGGCGCCGCGTGCCCGGCACTCAACTACAAGGGCAATCCCTGGTACGTGGATCCGTCCTTCACGCCCATCGGGCCGCTGGCCGTTTCGCCGAGCGGCACACTGACCTTGCCCCTCGCCCTGCCGACACCGGGCGGCAGCCTGCCCTGCGGCACCACGATCTTCATGCAGTGGGTGTGCAAGGCTCCGGGTGGCGGCGGCGCCTGGACCACGAGTCAGGGCCTGGAGTTCACGACCGCGATGCCGTGAGCTCGCGGCTCGTCGCAGAGGCGCAGGGGCTCGGAAAGTTCGTCATCCGAAGCGGGTGCCACATGGGCGCGCCGGCGGTGTCTTGCTGCCGTCTTCGGCTCTCTCCCCTGCACTCCCATCTGAGGACCCCCGGCATGCTTGCTTCAATTCGCACTCTGTCTCTTGCTGCGGCTGCGCTGGTAGCCGCTGGATTCCCGCTGGCCGATTCCGCGTCGGGCCAAACCCTGTACGGCGTCGATGGCGCCGCCACGATGGTGGACGAACTCACTGGCCCGCCCGGCGGAGCCTGCCTCTATCCCAATGGCCCGGGTGTCTTCGCCTTCCCGTACATGGCGGCCTTTCCGTGCCTGCCGCTGACGCCCTTCGCACCGCCGCCCTTTGGCTTTCTGGGTGACGTGGCCTCCGACCGGCGCCTCGATCGCGCCTACGTCACTGACGGCAAGAACATCGGCGTCTTCACCGCGGCCGGCCTCAAGCTCAACTCCATGGGCATCGGCGGGCTCGGCATCGGCGCGCTCACTGGCCTGGGCTTCGATTCTGCGGCCGGCCTCATGTGGATGACGGACGGCCTCTTCATCTTCTCGGCCTTGCCCTCCGCTCCGGGAAGCTGCCTGCCGCCCATACTCACCGGCGGCTTTGCGCCGGCCGGCCTGGGCTTCGTCACGGACGTGTCCTGGCACTCGCCGACGGGCCTGCTCTTCGCCTGCGACGCCGGCGGACTCATCGCGGCCTACACGCCTGGTGGTGCAGTCGTTGTTCCGGCCTACCCCGCTGCGATCTCCGGCTGCCCGCTCGGCCCGCTGACCGGCATCGCCGCCGACACAGCCTCCGGCTGCACGGGACTCGTGCCGGCGCTCTATGTCACCGACGGTTTCGGCGTGGATTACCAGCTCGCGGGCGGCTTTCCCGCGCCGGCCACGTTCTACACGCCGGCGGCCTGCTTCCCCTGGGCGGCCGGCCCGACACAGGGCCTGGAGTACGTCGCGCACCCGATCAGCTATGGCGCCGGCACGGGTCCGGTCATTGGCACGGGCGGCGGCCAGAGCGTGCTCCCCAATCCGGCCTTCACGGTCACGCTCACCGGCGCACCTCCGGGCGGACTGGCCTTCCTGGTCTACGGCACCGGCGCGGCCTGCCCCCCCTTCAACTTCTTCGGCAACCCCTGGCTGGTGAATCCCTGGTTCGGTCCGCTCGGGCCCTTCCCGGTGCCGGCCTCGGGCTCGATCACGCTGCCTGCTCCGCTGCCTCCGCCCGGCGGCCCGCTGGCCTGCGGGCTCTCGGTCTATATGCAATGGCTCTGCCGCGCCCCGTCGCTGGCGTGGACGGTGAGTCAGGGCCTGGAGTTCACGACCAGCATTCCCTGAGCGCTCGGCGCTCGCTGGCCGTCAGGTCTTCGTCAGCGCTTCGATCGCCCCGCGCAGCCGCCGGTGGCGATCGAAGCGCTGCACGAAATCGCTCTCGCGCAGTCCGCCCTTGGCTCGCAGCAAGGCCGCGAGCGCGCGACGCTCGCCCGCGGTCCAGCTCGAGAGGCCCGGCAGGATCAGCACGAGCGGCGCCCAACGCTCCAGCGCCTGACGCTCGCCGGGCGTCCAGGAGCGGAAGCTGCGCGCGCTGAGCTTGAGCAGGGGCAGGGCCTCGGCGAGACACTCCCGCCGGGCGCGAGCGCGATCGGCGCCGAAGCGCCGCGCGAGAAAGTCGGTGACGCGCAGCCCGGCCTCGGACAGGTCCAGCACACCCAGGACGTCGCCGCGCAGGCCGGCCTCCGGCGCAGCACGTGACGCAGCGCTAGAAGCCGCGCGCTCAAGTGTGGCGCCGGCGCGCGATGTCTGCCGATAGAAGACGTTCTCCGAGCCCAGGCGCGCGAGTGTGGCGCGGCTCGAACGATGCTTGGGGTTGCGCTGCAGCGCCGCGAGTTCACGGCGCATGAGTTTGAGCAGGTCCGGTTCGCGCGGGCGGAAGCCCAGCTTCTGATAGAACCACCACGCCCCGCTGTCGAGCGCCTCGTCGTTGCCGTAGCCGCCGAGCTGATAGGGCGCGATGGTGTAGCTGTCGCCGCCAAAGAGCGCGCGGGCCGTGGCCATGACGCGCCCGTAGAGGAAGCCCGACTCGCCGCCGCGCCACGTGGGGAAGACGTTGTAGGCGATCTCGGTGCTGCCGAAGAGCGAGGCGAAGAGGACGTAGCCGATCGGCACGCCGTTGCGCAGCGTCAGCAGGCCGTAGACCGATTCGAGCAGCAGGCGCCGCTCCGGCACCGCACCGATCACCGCGAAGCTGAGGCCCTCGCCCCACTCGACGACGCGCACGTCGCGCGGATCGCCGTAGGCAAAGACATCGAGGTCGCGGCTGCGCGCCACCATGGCTTCGCGCGCCAGGTCGATGAGCGCACGGGCCTCCGCCGCCCCCGCGCGGCGCACGGCCCGCGGCCGCTCGGCCAGTGCACTGCGCAGATCAGGCCGCTCGCGGCGCAGCGGCTGCGTTTGGAAGTGCACGCTCGGCGCGCCGCGGCCGCCGGCCAGAGCGAGCGCCGGAGCACGGGCAATCGTGCGATTCGGTGTCGGCTCGCCGCGGGCATTGGCGCCCGGGCGCAGCACGAGCGACAGATCGAGCTGCTCGTGCAAGAACTCACGCACAAAGGCATCGGCCGGCAAAGCGTCGACGCCACGCACGAGCAATTCGGCCTCGCGCTCCTCTCCGCCGGCCATGCGCCGCAGCCAGGCGCGCGTGCCGAGGTCCACTTCGTCCAGGCCGGGCGACTCGGCGAAGTGCGCCACCAGGGAGAGCAGCCGCTCGAGACGCGCGTCGCGCGGATCAACTTGGCTCCAGTCGATGCGCAGCTGCGCGCCCCACTGCCGCGCCAGCCAAGCAGCCGTGGCGGCGAAGAAGGGGTAATGCGTCTCGGTGCCGACGAGGCCGCTGTCCACGAGGCGCTGCCGATGCCGCCGCAAGTCGGGCCGCGCGGCGAAAGCTTCGAGCAGGCGCTCAACGAGAGCCAGCAGGCGCGCATCGTCGGGGTAGGCGCGCAGGAAGACCAAGCACTCGTGGAAGCGCAGCAGCGCGCCCGGGCTCGGCAGCCGCGAGCGGCCGAGCGTGTGGAGCAGCGCGACCTTGCGCTGCGTGCGCGTTTCCCGCTCGTCCGGCGTGCCGCCGAACTCGGCGCGCAGGGCATCGAGACGGGCCAAGGCGCTCAGAGCAGTTCGTCCTGCCCGATGAGCGGAATGCCCTGCTCGATGAGCACGCGCGCGGCGCGCTCGTTGTCTTCGACGTGCAGGGCCAGCACGGCTTGGTTCGTGCCGCGCGTGGCCACGGCGTAGATGTAGTGCACGTTCAACTCGGCGCGCAGCAGCGCCTGCAGCACGCGCCGCATGCCGCCGGGCTTGTTGGCCGGCAGGGCCACGCCGAGCAGATCGGTGGTAATCAAGTAGTAGCCGTCAGCGGCCAGGGCGGCGGCGGCCAAAGTGGGCCGGTCGACGAGCAGCCGCACCACGGCGTGGTCGGCTGCGTCGCTGATCGCCACCGCGCAGATGTTGACGTCCTGCGCTTCGAGCACGCGCGAGATCTTGAGCAGTTCGCCGAGCCGGTTCTCGAGAAAGATCGAGAGCTGTTTGAGGCGCTGGGAGGTCTGACCTTCCGTGGTCTCGTAGCTGCTCATGCCTTGACCAACTCGCGCTCCATGGCCGCGCTGTACTTGCCGAGCGCCGCGGCGCCGTTCAGGCGCGCGCGATGCTGGAAGGCCTTCTGGGCGGCGGCCACGTTGGCGGCCTGACCGCGCCAGGTGTGCTGAGCGGCGTGCTGCAGCGCGCGCCCATAGGAGAAGGAGAGCTTCCACGGCAGCCCGCCCAGCTTGTTCATGGCGTCGAGGTGCGCCGTGGCCAGCTCATCACTCTGTCCGCCGGACAGAAAGACGATGCCCGGCACGGCGGCCGGCACGTGCTGCAAGAAGCAACGGATCGTGGCTTCGGCCACTTCCTGCACGGAGGCCTGCGGGCGCGCCTTGTCGCCGGAGATGACCATGTTGGGCTTGAGCAGGATGCCTTCCAGGGACACGTTCTGCCGATACAGCTCGGCGAAGACGGTGTGCAGGACGTCGCTGGTCACATCGAAGCAGCGCTTCAGATCGTGGCCGCCGTCCATGAGCACCTCCGGCTCGACGATCGGCACGATCCCGGCTTCCTGACAGAGGCCCGCGTAGGTCGCGAGGCCGGAGGCATTGAGCGCCAGATTCGCGCAACTCGGCAGGCTGTCGGTGATCGTGTAGACCGCGCGCCACTTGGCGAACTTGGCGCCCAGCTTGGCGTAGTCGGCGAGGCGCTCGCGCAGGCCATCGAGACCGGTGGTGAAGACTTCGCCGGGGCAGCCGGGCTGCGCCTTGGTGCCGGCGTCCACCTTGATACCCGGCATGATCCCGCGCGCGGTGAGCAGCTTGGGGAAAGGCGTGCCGTCCTTGGCGTTCTGCTTGATGGTCTCGTCGTAGAGGATCACGCCGGAGATCCACTTCTCCGCCTCCGGCGTGCGGAACATGAGTTCGCGATAGTCGCGGCGGTTGGTCTCGGTGTTCTCCACGGCGATAGCCTGGAAGCGCTTGGCGATGGTGCCGGTGCTCTCGTCAGCCGCGAGAATGCCCCGGCCGTTGGCGACGATGGCCTTGGCGGTGGTGTTGAGTGACTTGCTGTCCATGGCGAGAACGCTTCCGCGGTGAGCCGGGCAGATGGAGAGACCTCGACGACCGCGAGCCCGAATCCGCGGACGAGGGGCGGCGATTATAGCGGTCGGCGCGGCGCGGCTTCGAGGGGGCCTTCGCCCCGGGATCTCGGCATGTCCGGGCGCGCCGCGGCATTCCCGAACGCCTTGGACCGGCCTACAGGTCCAGCACGAGTCCCAGGCCGGCGTCGACTCGCCCCATGATCTCCGCGGAGAGCGTGCGCACGCGCCGACTGAGGAAGACACGGTCGATCGTGAGGAGCTGCGAGACGTTGATTACAGACTCGCGCGGTAATCCGCTCATGGCCTTGGTCAACCGCAGGTTCCCGGGGGCCTCTCCCCGCGCAACGTTGGACGTTAAGGCCGCCACAACCACGGTATTCAAGCGACTGGCATTAAAGGCATCGGATTGAACGACCAGGACCGGCCGTCGCCCGGAGGGCTCACTTCCACGTGCTCCCGGCAGTTCAGCCCACCAGATCTCCCCTCTCCGCATGCTGTGAGCCCCCTTCGAACTGACTCTCGTCACGTGCTGCTCACCACGCTTCGCGCGGCCAGGAAGCGCGCTGCAGCGCCGCGAGCCCAGGGTCAACGACGGCCGGTTCAGCCGCATACACGCGATCGAGTGACTCCGTGACGCGCGAGGGTCCTTCGCGATCGAGGAAGTCGGCCAGCGCCTTGGCGAAGAAAGCACTGCGCGAGAGACCCAACCGAGCGGCCTCGCGCTCGACTCGCTCGAAGAGCGCGTCGGGAATGGAAATGGCGGTCTTCATGCGCACGAGTATAACCCCGGTATAACCGATCCAGCCAAGCCGCTTGGGTCCGCAAGGCTCTGACGGCCCGATGAGCCGTGGGTTACGAGGCGGCGGGTTTTCGGCGGGGCAGGGCCACTGCCCGCCGCAGCGCCGCGACCTCGGCCGCGCTGAGTTCGCGCCAGGCGCCGAGGGGCAGATCGCCGAGCGGCAGCGGGCCGATGGCCTCGCGGTGCAGGGCCACGACGCGGCTGCCCAGCGCCTCGAACATGCGGCGCACTTGGCGGTTTCTGCCTTCGCTGATGGCGAGGCGCAGCACGCGCCCGGCCGGCGGCTCTTGTAGCAGCTCAACCTTCGCCGGCCGAGTGCGTCCACGCGGACCGCGCTCGGTGGCCGCGGTGGGCAGGGCCACTCCCTGCCGCAGCGCCTCAATCTGTGTCTCGCTGAGCCGGTCGGCCACCGTCACGCGATAGACCTTGGGCAGATGCGAGGCCGGGTTGGTGAGCAGCTCGGCCAAGTCGTTGTCGCTGGTGAGCAGCAGCAGGCCGGTCGTGTCGCGGTCGAGGCGCCCCACCGGTGCAATCCAACCCGGAGCATCAGACTCGCCGCTGGCGGCGTCATGTCGCTGAGTGTCGGTCAGCAGGTCGTACACCGTGCGCCGGCCCTTCTCGTCACTGCGCGTGGTCACGCAGTCCTTGGGCTTGTGCAGCATCACGTAGCGGTGAGACCCGGCCTGCGCGCCGCTCACACCAAGCTGCTCCAGGGACGTTCCATTCACGGTCACGTGTTGAGTCAGCGGATCTACCCAGACCTCAGCCGAGCGCACGACGTGGCCGTCGACGCTCACTCGCCCGGCGGCCAGAAGCTCAAGAGCCTGTGCGCGCGAGCAGACTCCGCTGCGCGAAAGCAGCCGGTCGAGCGTGCGGCGCACTGCCTCGCGCGCCGGCTCACGACGCGGGCTCACGCGGACCCCGGCGACGCCGTGCTGAGTGCCTCGCGTTGGGGCCGTGCGCCGAAGCGGTCGCCGAGATCCCAGCCCAGCGCCACCAGCGCTGGCACGAGGAAGAGCGTGAAGAGCGTGCTCAGCACGAGTCCGCCCACCACGACAGCCGCCAGGCCCTGGTACAGCTCGGCGCCCGTTGCACTGCCAAAGGTGAGCGGCAGCATGCCGAAGACTGTCGTACACACGGTCATGGCGATGGGCCGCAGGCGCGAGCGCGAGGCCTCGGCCAAGGCCGCCCGCCGCTCGGTGCCCGCCGCGCGCAGATTGTTGGACTGATGCACGATGAGGATTGCGTTATTGACCACGATGCCGGCCAGAATCACGAAGCCCAGCATGGCCAAGAGGTCGAAGCTCGCGTTGGGCGAGAAGGTGTGCGCCAGCGTCACGCCGAAGAGACCGCCGGTGAGCGAAAGCGGAATCGTGATCATGATGACCAGCGGCGAGAGCCACGACTGAAACAGCGCCACCAGCAGCAAGTAGGTGATGAGCAGCGCCAGCCAGAAGCTCCCGGTGAGGGCTGAGAGCGTGCTGCTGAACTTGTCGGCTGAGCCGCCCAGCTCGATGCGGTAGCCGCGCGGCAGGCCGGCGAGGGCCGGCGCGACGGCGCGGCTGGCCACTTCGTCGAGCGCCGACTGCAAGGCCTCGCCTGGGCGCAGATCCACCGTGAGCGTGATGGCCCGCTCGCGCTCGATGCGCTGCACGCTCTGCGGACCGCTGGAGATTTCGACTCGCGCCAGTGCGCCCAGCGTCGTGCGCGCGCCGCGCGGCGTGACGACCGGCAAGCTGGCAAGGTCCTCCGGGCTCGTCACGCGCTCCTGCGGTGCCACCACGATCACGTCGTAGTCGCGCGCGCCGTCGGAGTAAGAGCCCACCGTGCGCCCGGCCAGCGCCGTCTCCACGATCAGCCCGACTTGCTGCACGCTGAGCCCGGCCTCGCTGGCCAGGTGCGGATCGGCGAAGACCTTGATCTCCGGCCGGCCCTGCACGTAGTCGCTGGAGACGCGATTCAGCGCGGGGAAGCTCATGAGCTGGGCCTGCAGCTTCCCGGCGGTCTCGGCGAGGCGCTCAAGATCGGGGCCGGTGATCTCGATCGTGAACTGCGAGCCGCTGTCGCGGAACAGGCTGCTGCGCACCGGGAACATGCTGCGGTAGCCCGGCGCCGACACGGCCACCGGCACCATGCGCTGCTGGTAGGCGTCCAGGCCGGTGGCGGTGGCGTACTCATCTTTGAGGATCACGCCGCCGCCGTTGAAGCCCGAGGCAATGACGAGAAAGAAGCGCTCCGTCTCGGGCTGCGCCTTCACCCAGGCCTCGAGCGGTGCGAGATTCTCGGCCTGCGCCTCCGGCCGCATGCCGGGGATCGGATCGCCGAAATAGAAGATGAGGTTGGCGTTGCCCGAGGGCAGATAGCCCGCGGGCGGCACAAGCCAGAGCGCGGCGAGCGAGACGGCCACGACGACCGCCACGAGCAGCACGCGGCCCATCGTGCGGCCGGGCCCCGCGCCGGCGAGCGCGCCGACACTCCGTCCGTACCAGCGCGTGAAGCGGCCCTCCGGGCGCACTTCTTTGAGTGCAGGCGACGCGCCACTCGTCGCGCCCGCTGCCGCGCTCGCCGGCACGCCCGAGCCCCGCGCCTCACCGCGACGCCGGTAGAACAGCGCCGCCAAGCACGGGATCACGGTGAGCGCGACCACCAGCGAGAGCCCCACCGCCGCAGCGATGGCCAGGGCCAAGTCGGCGAAGAGCTGCCCGGCCTCTTCCTGGATGCCCAGAATCGGAATGAAGACGGCCATGGTGGTCAGCGTGCTGGCCAGCACGCCGCCCCACACTTCCTTGCCGCCGTCGATGGCGGCCTGTCGCGCGCCCTTGCCCATTTCCAGGTGCCGAAAGGTGTTCTCCAGCACCACGATGGCGTTGTCCACGACCATGCCGGCGGCGAAGGCCAGGCCGGCCAGGCTCACCACGTTGAGCGTGCGCCCGAAGAGGTCCATGACCAGAAAGACGGTGAGCAGCGAGATCGGAATCGACAGCGCCACGATGAGCATGCTGCGCACGCTGCGCAGGAAGACCAGCAGCACGACCACCGCCAGCAGCGCGCCCTGCCAGAGGCTGTCGATCACGAAGTCCATGGCCTTGCCGAGGTAGGTCGTGTCGCGATAGACCGGCACGAGGGACAGATCCAGACCCTGCTCATGGAAGCGCTCGTTGAGCGCGAGGATCTCCTCGTCCACACCTTCAATGAGGGTGACGACATTGCTGCCCGGCTCGCTGCGCACGCCGATGGCCACCATGTCGCCGAACTCGTTGCGCACGACCGAGGTCTGTTCGCGGTGGCCGTCGATGACGGTCGCCACGTCGCCCACCCGCACCGTGCCGCGTGCATCGCGCCGAATCGTGATGCCCAGCAGGTCCTGCGGATCGTTCGTGCGGCCCTCGGTGCGCACGACGTACTGCCGCGTCGGCGTCTCCACCGTGCCGCCGCGCAGGTCCACGGCGCCGCTGCGCAGGGCGCTCTCCAGTTCGGCCCAGCCCACGCCCCGCGCTGCGAGCAGCTCGGGGTCGATGGTGACGCGAATCTCGCGCTCCTCGCCGCCCACCACCATGAGACTGGCCACGCCGGGCACGCGCTCCAGCCGCGCCTCCACCTGGTCCTTGATGATTTGGCGGACGCGGTCGGGCGGATAGGCGCCGCGCGAGGCGATCCACATGACGGCATTGCCGCCTTGCTGGTTGGTGAGGCTCACCACCGGCGCCTCGGCATCCTCGGGCAGGTCGGGCAGCTCGGAGAGCTTGTTGATCACGTCGACGACGGCGCGGTCCTTGTCGACGCCCCAGGTGTACTCCAGCGTGACCGTGCTCTGGCCTTCCACCGAGCGGCTCGTCAGTCGGTCGAGGCCGTCCACGCTCTGCAGCAGGTCTTCGACTTCTCGCGTGATGCGCTCTTCAACTTCCACCGGGCCGGCGCCGCGATAGATCGTCTCCACGACGATGATCGGATTGTCCACGGTGGGCTTGAGCTGCACCGGGATGCGCAAGTACGCCAGCACAGAGAAGAGCAGGGCCAGCAGCACGGCGACGGCCACCGTGTACGGCCGCTCGACGGAGAAGCGGACGGGATCCACGAGCTCAGTGTTCTACGTGCGACGAGTCACCGCCCGCCGCGGGCGGCGGTGGCGGCGGCTTGGGAGGCGCGGCCTCGGGCGGGAGTACTGGCGTGGGCAGCAGGAGTGCGTCGGGGAAGGCGTTGTCGGCCCCCGTCACGGCCACGGCCAAGCCAGGGCGCAACAGGCCGGGCTCGAAAGTCGAGACGGCAGCGCGGGTGGCGTCGCGCGCAAGCACTCGCACTGGGACGAGCCGCGCACTGGTCCCTGTCGGCTCGCCCGGCGGCGGTAGCCACTCGAACATGACGACATGGCTGCCTTGGGGAGTGGTGAGGACCGCGTCGCGAGGCACCACGGTTTCGCTTTCAACGCGATTGCGCTCGAAACTCGCGTGCACGAAGAGGCCCGGCAGAAGACGCCGCTCGGGATCGAGGCCGTCAAGGCGCACGATGCCGATGAAGGTGCGCGTGGAGAGGTCCGCCGCCGGCACGACCTCGTCGAGGCGGGCCACGATCCCGCCCTCGCGCAGCGTGACCTGGGTGCCAACAGTCACGGCGGCGGCCACTTCGGCGGGCAGTTCGAGGTGCACCTCACGGTGCTCAAGGTCCACGAAGGTGAAGGCCGGCACGCCCGGCGCTGCGTGGCTGCCGAGCGAGACCGCCCGGGCCACAACGACGCCATCGAAGGGAGCGCGCAGTTCGCCCTGCGCAAGCAGTGCTGTGAGCCGAGCCGCTTCGGCCTCGGCTTCGGCCAAGCGTGCCCGCTGCGCAACGAGGGCCGAATCGCGGCGATCTTGCTCGGCGGCCGAGATGACTGAGGGCCCCGCCTCGCGCGCCCGTCCCACCTCACGCTCGGCCCACTCCGCCTCGCTGCGCGCAAACTCCAGGCGCGCGCGGGCCGCGGCCAGTTCCTGCAGCAGCACGCTGTCGTCGAGCCGCGCGAGGACGGTGCCGGCCGGGCGCTCGTCGCCGAGATCGGCATGCACGGCCGCGATGCGCCCGCCCCGCTCGAAGGCCAGTTCGGCCCAGCGGCGGCTGCGCACATCACCGACGAGTTCGACCGTCTGCGCGACGACGCCTGCCTCGACTAACGCCCAAGTCACGGGCACGCGGAAGACAAAGCCGCCGCCATCAGCACCCGCCTCCGGGTCGGAACCCGAGCAGCCGCCGAGGAGGACACCGAGGAGCAGGAGCAGCGGAATCATGATTCCGTCTAGCATAGCGAAGCATGTCGGCGCCGATCTTCTCCCCGGCCGAACAGCAGGCCGCGCTGCGCCAGGGCAGCGAGAGCCACTACCGCTGGCTCGTGCTCTCCTCAGATCCCGAGGCCCAGAACCTGCGCGCCGCCGTCGAGCAGGGTCTGCACCTGGCCGGCCGGGCCGGCGAGGGCCTGCGCCGCGGGCTGATGCACGAACGCTGGGGCCAGCACATCGGCGCGCTGGCGCACCTGCTGACGCTCGGGCTGCTCGACGCGCGCGGCTTTCAGTTGGAGTGTGAGCCCCTGCTCGGCGGCCAGGCGCCGGACATTCTCGCCACACTCCAGACGCAGCGACTGCTGGTCGAGGTGCGCGCAATCACCGGCGCCGGAGAGTTCCCGTGGCGCGAGCGGCGCGCGCTCGGTGTGGAAGGACGCGACGCTCCGCAAGCCGCGCAGCGACGCGAGGCGCTCGCCGAAACCGTGACGCGCATCCTGCTCAAAAAGGCCGACACCTATCGCGACCTTTGCCTGCGCCTCGGACTGCCCTTCGTGCTTTGCCTCTACGAGGATCAGGACGACCAGATCGCCGCCGTCGTCGAGCGAGTCACCGCCGAGTTGGGCCTCTTTCAGGCCGAGGCGGAGCGGCTGGCCCAGCTCTCCGCCGTGCTCACGCTGCGCCGGCTCGATCTCGAGAGCGGCGCGCTCGAACTGCGCACGCGGCTCTTCGCGAATCCGCACGCGGCGCGGCCGCTCGACACCTCGCTGCGGCTGGCCTTGGGCCCGTAGCGGGTCTCAGGGCAACCCGTCCTAGGGCAACAGGTCGAGCCGCACAGCATTGGAGAGTCCGACACCCGCCGGCTGACCGCCGTCCGTGATGATGGCCTGCAAGTAGACGCTCAGCGGCCCGCCGCCGCCCGGAATGCCGGCGAGCGTGGCCTGCCCGGCGCCGTCCGTGCCGAGCACCACGACGTTGAGCACCGGCACCGGCACGAGCAAGCCGCCCTTGAAGGACACCGGCCCGTTGACGAGACCGGCTACGAGCCAAGCCGTCGTGAAGGCCGGCGCGTCAGCGAGCAGCAAATCCGCCGTCGTGCCGGACGACAAGTCGCCGCCGCAGACGGAGAGTTCGGCACTGCCCGGACCGCCAAAGCCCAAATCGGCCTGGCAGACATTCCCGCCGAAGAAGGGCAGGCCGCGGTCCGTGACCGTGATGGTGGCCGTGTCCTGCGCGGTGAGAGCGCCGCCGTCCGTGGCCGTGACGGTGAGCACATGCGTGCCCACCGAGAGATCGCTCACCGCGAGCAGGCGCCCGCTGCCCAGCGCGCCGTCGAGGCTCGAAGTCCACTGGATCGACTCGCCCTCCAGGCCGCGATCCTCGAGATCCCAGCCGGAACTGTGCAGGATCACCGTGGCACCTCTGAGATGCGTCGTGCTGTGGTCGGGCGTGATGAGCTGCACCCAGGGCGGATTGCCGCCGACCGAGCCGAAGATCTGGCCGGAGCCGGTGAGCGGTGCAGTGCGCGCGCGTGACGTGTTGAGTCCGTCGGAGGCGAGCACTTCGAAGAAGCCGCGGCCCTCTTGAAAGCGCGGCAGTGCGGACAGGGGCACTTCAACCGACGTCTCGGCGAGCCCCGTGGCGATGGGCGCAAAGCGCACGCCGTCCGGGCTGTAACGCAAGTGGAAACGCAGTGCCTCGCCGTCCGCGTCGGAGGCCGACCAGGCTACGAGCAGCGTGGACTCACCATCCGGCCCTGCGCGCAGTGCGCCGCTCTGCGCCGCGGCCAAGAGATCACCACTCACGGGCGAGCTGAAACTCACGGCCGGCGCGGTCGGCGAGCGCAGGAGCGTGCGGCTCACGGGCGGCAGCGCTCCGGACAGCGACTCGACCACGACACGATCAATCGGCTGCGCCATCGCGCCCAGTTCCGGAAGCACGGCCACGAAGGACACGAGCGGCGAGGCGGCGCCCTGCGAGTCGGTGTCGAGGCCGCAGTCTGCGGCCGTGCGCGCTGCCAGCGGCAGTTCGCGCACCAGCACGCCGCCGGAGTACGTGCGCACCACGAGATTCGCGGCGTCGGCCGGCGCGGGCAACGTGCGCCGCCCGCCCTCCAGGCTGAGCACGTCGAGCAATTCAAGCGTCCCGGTCTGCTGGTTCCACAGTCCCGCGACGAGCAGATTGCGCGCGCCGCTCCCGCCCGCGTCGAGCGCCAGCACGTCGCTGTCGGTGGGGTTGAAGACCGGGTGGTTGTAGAAGACCCCGTAGCTGCCGCTGGCCACCCAGGCCTCGTGCGTGAGCAGACCGGCGTACATGATGTCCTTCAGCGTCGACGACTTGATCTGTGACAGCACCTGAGTGAGGTTCAGGTGGTGCTCCACGTCCACGCCGATGAGGCCCGTGGTCGTGGAGTTGTGCTGCAAGCCGAAGTTGTGGCCGAGCTCATGAGCGAAGGTGCGCTGAAAGCGGATCGGCTCGGTGTTCCCCATGCTCACATCGCCGCCGATGATCGCCTGGCCGTTGTAAGAGAGACCGCCCGGGATCCAGCCGTAGAGGAAGTCCGGCACCGGGTTCATCAGGTTGATGTCCACGCCCAGCGCGGTGAGCAGAGGGCTGCCCGACGAAGCCAGCGACGAAGTCCACAGCTTCGTGGGCGCATCGATGCGGTGATAGAACATGTCCGGCATGGGGTAGATGCCCTGCACGAAGTTGTCGCCGACGCCGGGCTCGATGAGCGCCGTGGGCGGAGGGTTGGGCACGCTGCCGCCGCTGGGCCGGTAGTCGATCGGTGCATAGGCGATTTCGGGCACGCGCTGGAACCCGAAGTTCAGCGCGGCGGTGCTCAGCGTGTTGTTGCCGATGTCGCTCTCAGGCACGAAGTTCGGACCAGCCGGATTGATCTGCACCGTCAGCGTCACGTTGTTGGCCTGCGGCGGCAGGAAGACGAAGTTCAGCGTGCCGTTTTCGCTGGCCGGGTTCGACGGCACCATCGCCGGAAAGGGTCCGTTGTCGGAGAAGATCGGCGAGCCGGGCTGCTCGATGCCGCCCACGAAGACGCGCAGCACGCCGTCCAGCGGCACGGGCACAATGGGCGGCGGACTGATGCGGATGCTGGCGCGCACGAAGGTGGCGCGGCCGGCCACGAGCGGCGTGGAACCCGTCTGGATGGACTGGTTCACTTCGATCTTGATCACGCGGAAGTCGGACTGCGCGCTGCTCGGAGTGAGCGCAGCGAGCACGGCCACGGCGGCGAAGGTGGAGACGACGAAACGCAGGCTAGCCAGGACAGAGTGCAGCAAGGGTGGGCTCCAGTCCGCAGCCCTGCCCGGCACCGCGGACGATTGCAAAGAGAGAGAAGGAGAGAGCACGTCAGTGCCAGTCTTCGGTGGACCAACACACGGCCTGGGGGCCAGGGCCAGAACCTAACCGGAACCGGCGCTTTCGGCTAGTCTCCGGCCGGCGAAAGTCGCAGGCGCACGGCACGCACGCGCCGCGTGGAGGCATCCACGATCTCGATCAGCACGCCGGGTATGGCCGGCAGCTTCTCGCCGGTCTTGGGAATGCGGCCGCCGGCCAGCGCGATGCACAGGCCCCCGATGGTCGTGGAGTCGTCCAGGGCGTCCAGCTTGAGGTCCAGTTCGCGATCGACATCGCGCAGCGGCACTGCGCCCTGCACCATGACGCTGCCGTCGGGTTCGCGGCGAAGCGGCTCGGGCGTGTCGCTGTCGTGCTCGCTGGTGATCTCGCCCACCAGTTCCTCGAGCAGATCTTCCAGTGTCACGATGCCGGCCAGACCGCCGTGTTCGTCCAGCACAAAGGCCAGATGCACGCGCTGCTCCTGCATGTCTTTGAGCAGGTCGATGGCCGGCGTGGACTCGGCCACGAAGTGACCCTCACGCAGCATCTCGTTCAGCACCGGCGTCTGTCCGGCCCAAACGCGCTCCATCGCATCGCGCCACGAGACATAGCCCACGACGCGGTCGAGCGTGCCCTCGTAGACCGGGATGCGCCGATGCCCTGAGCCCAACAGGGCTTCGCGCAGCTCGTCTGCGCCGGCGGCACGCGGCAGAGCCACGACCCAGCGGCGATGGATCATCACGTCGAAGGCGGTCAGGCCGGCGAAGTCCAGGGCGCGCGAGGCAATCTCGCCGGCCTCCTTGTCCACTGTGCCGGCCTCGCTGGCTTCGTCGACGAGCGAGCGCACTTCCTCCAGCGAAAGGCGCGACTCAATGAAGTTCGTGCGGTCGCGGAAGGGCCGCAGCACGAGGTTGGAAGCCACGGTGAGCACCCAGACGGCCGGCGCCGCCAGCCAAGCCAGGATGTGCACCGGCCAGGCCATGAAGAGGGCGAAGCTCTCGCTGTGACGCAGCGCGAGAGACTTGGGCACCAGCTCGCCGAGCACTACGGAGAGAAAGCTGATGGCGGTGACAATGGTGCCGAGGGCCAGGACCTCGGCGTGCGGCTGGACCAGCGGCCAACGCTCCAGCAGCGGGCGCAGATCGCCGGCCAGGGCCACGCCGCCGAAGGCAGCCGCGGTGGCGCCCACCACCGTGATGCCGATCTGCACCGTGGCCAGCATGCGCTCGGGCTTCTCGCGCAGGCGCTGCAAGACGCGCGCCGTGGTGCTGCCGCCATCCACCAGCTCGCGCAGCCTTCCCGGCCGCACAGTGACGATGGCCATCTCCGCACCCGAGAGCAGACCGTTGATGGCAATCAGCGCCAGGATCGTCCAGATCTCACCCGCCATCGTCGTGCCTTAGACCCCGCGGTCCTGCGCGGCGTAAAGCAGCGTGCGGTAGACGAGCTCCGTGCCAAAGCCCAGCGCGTCGAGCGAGACGCGCTCGTCGTCGCCATGCATGCGCAACTCGTCCTGCAACTCGAGCGGGAAGGGCAGGATGCCGTAGGTCGGAATGCCCACTGCGCGCAGCGCCGCGCCGTCGGTGGCGCCGGTGGACATGAAGGGCATCACGGCGACATCGGGCGCCAGCTCGCGGGCCGCGCGCTCCAGAGCGCGGAACAGCGCCGTCTCCACCGGCGAGACCGGCGGCGACTCGCGCGGCTCGCCCACGAGCGCGAAGTGCACGCTCGGTTCGCCGCCGGCGGCCTCCATGGCGGCCACCAGCGCGAGCACGTCGTCGCCCGGCACGACGCGCAGATTGAAGTTGGCCGTGCCGCTGGAGGGGATCACGTTGTCACGGATGCCGCCATTGAGGCGCGTGAGGGAGGCCCCGCTGCGCAGCACCGCGTTGAAGAGCACATTGCCGTCCGCGAGACGCTCGGCCGCGGCGAGTGCCTCGGCAGACGGAGCGCCGGCGTTCGGCGCTCCGCCGACCGCCTGCATATCCGCGCGCACTGCCGGATCGGCTTCAATGGCCGCGAGCCCCGCGAAGAAACGGCGCGTTGTGTCGTTCAGGCGCACGGGCGCGCGCCAGGCATGCACGCGCTCGACGGCCCGCGCGAGCGCGGCGAGCGCATTCTCCGGCAGAGGCACCGAGCCGTGCCCGCTGGGCCCCGCGGCTGAGACCGTGACGTTGTAGGCCAGCTTCTCGGTGGTCTGAATGTTGACGGTGTGCACGCGCCCGTCGACGAGGCGCACGCGCCCGCCCTCGTTCAGCGCGAACTCGGCCAGGCCCGTCGCGGAGGGCGGCGCGCCGTCGGCCGCGCTGCCGCTGAGCAGGTCGCGGTGCTGTTCGAGCACGCGGTCCACGCCCACCGGCGGCCCGCCTTCCTCGCCGGCCGTCGCCAGAAGAATGATGTCGCGCGCGAGCTCGCCACGCTGCTGCGACAGAGCGCTGAAGGCGGTGACCATCGCGGCGAGCATGCCCTTGTCGTCGATGACGCCGCGGCCGTGCAGAAAGCCGGCCTTCATCGTGGGCGTGAAGGGCGGCGTGCTCCAGTTCTCGGGCTGCGCGCCCACGACGTCCATGTGCGCCAGCACGAGCACCGGGCGCGCCGTGGGCCGCTCGGCCCGCAGCCGCGCGACGAAGTTGGCGCGCGCAGGATCCTCCTCCACCGGCAGCACGTGGATCTCGACACCAGGCAGTCCCGCCAGCACGTGAGCGAGTTCGTCAGCCAGCAGGCCCTCGTTGCCCGGCGGATTCTGCGTATCGAGCGCGACGAAGCGCTTGAGATGCCCGAGCGTGGCACCGCGCGCCGCGTTGCGGTCGAAGCTGCCGTCTGCGTTGAGGTAGCCGCGGCGCGCCGCGGACTGTTCCAGGAGCAGGTTGCAGTGCTCGCAGGATTGCGGAGCGCAGGCAGCAAAGCTGAGGGCTAGGCACAGTCCGAGCGCCCCAAAGAACTGGACGAGGCGCGGCCCGACTTCGCCGGCTGACTTCACGTCGCGCAGCGGCCGCAGGGCGGGCAGATCTTGGCGACGACGAGGCCCGCGACGAGCGCGCCACCGACCGTCTTGATGATGGCCGCCAAGGTGAAGTCCACCGGAAAGCCGTACCAGTTCCAGTAGGGAATCACGAGGGCCAGGCAGGCGAAGAAGCCGAGCATGCCGGCCACTTGCACGCGCGCCCAGTAACTCATGCCGGCCGCCAGGCTGCTCAGCACGATGGCCATGACCAGCGCCAGGGCCACATCAATCGCGAACTGCGCCGCAAGATGAGGGTTCATGCTCTGCATGCCCTTGACCTGATAGAAGACCAAGGCGAACGGGTTCTCGCCCGACTTCGCCATCGCCGCGTCCATCTCAGCCTGGGTCGTGGCGCGCAAGCCGTCGGTGGGCAGCACATAGAGGCCCGGCTCGGTGATCGCCCCCGAGAGCGCGGACGTCACCGCCGCCTCGTTGGGCATGGGCGTCATGCCCATGTGGCCGATCGGCGTGGCCATGTGAATGAAGAAGCCCCAGCCGAAGAGCGCGACACCGCCCAGCAGACCACCGATCAGCACTCGCATCGCTGCCACCTCCCAGAGAAATGCTGGCGCCGCCGCCGGCTCCACGCCGGCACACGCCCGCCGCGGCCACGATAGCAATCCGAGCGCAGGTCAGCGCGGGGCCAAGCCGTTGCGAAAGGCTTCCTCGAGGCCCAATTCTCCAGCCGAATCGTGCCGGGCCAGCAGAGCCAGGACGCGCCTCACGCTGGGGCTGCTCAGTTCGCGCGACGGCGCCCGCAGGAAGCGCTGCCGAAAACCGGCCCCCACGCCGGTCGCGGCGGCCACGAGAAGCTGCGGGGGCAGCGCGCCGAGGCCGGCCTGCAGCCGCGCGTCGCCCGGCGGGTAGAAGGGCTGCGTGACAGCGCCGAGTTCGAAGCCCAGGCCGAAGGCGACCTCTTCGAGTTCGAGTGCGAGCGGCAAGGCGTCGAGGCGCCGACGCACATCCTCCGTGCGGTAGTTGCGCGGCACGGCGAAAGTCGCCAGGCCCAGGCCCACGCCGCGACCGACCAGCGCGGCGTCGGCGCCGTCTCGGCAAAGCGCCAGCAGTCGCACGAGCGAGTCGGTCTCCGGATCACCCGCGCCACCGGCCAGTCGCCGGCCCGAGGCCACCAGCGCGTAGGGCCGGACCGGCTCGGGAATCTCGCTGCGCTCCACAACAGCATCGAAGGCCGGCAGCGCCAGCCGCCAGAAACGCAAGGGACGCTGCTCCGGTTCGCCGAGATCGTAGCGCTCCACGAGTTGCACGACGCGCAGCGGGTCGGCCGCGGCGCGCACGAAGGCGAGCGAGTCGTGCTCTTGTCTCGGGTCGCCGTAGAGGGAGAGCTCAAGGCGGCGCAGTTCACGACGCTCATGCTCGTCGAGCGCCGCGAAGAGCAGGTGCGGCGCGCCGTCCTCCCAGGCCACGGCGCTGCGTGCGGGCTCGCTGAACACGCTCTCGAGATCGATCGTGGAGAGCGAGCCCCAGGCGCCGAGCAGGAGCGGCGGGCAGAGCAGTAGCGCGGCCACGGCGCGACGACGCTCCTCCCAGAGCGCTGCGGCGGCCAGCGCGATGGGCAGCAGAATGAGCGGCAGTACCGGCGCCACGAAGCGCACCTGGATCGCGTTCTCGGTGCCGTGCGTGATGCGAAAACGAGTGAAGGCGTAGGCCACGGAGAAGAGCACAATCCACGCGAGCAGCGGCGCCGCGGTGCGCAGGCGCAAAAGGCGGCTCTCCGCCGGCGTAGGGCGGCGCAGCAAGAGCCAGACCGCCGCGAGCGCGCCGAAGATCAGCGTGCCCGCGCCCGCGCCTGGCCAGGGATATTGAAAGGCGTGCATCAGATCCGTGCTGAAGAGTCCCCACCACTTTGCGAGGCGTGCCGCGGTCTCGCCCGGCCCGGCCGAGAGCAACTGCCCTCCGCTGCGGCCGAAGATGGCCAGCCCCGGTGTCGCGGTCAGCCAATCGCCGAGGGCCAGCGGCACCAGGCCGAGGAGCAGTCCAGGCAGAGCGGCGGTCCACAGCTCTCGCCTCCGCAGCAAGCCGGGTGTGGCGAGGCAGGCGCCGAGAGCGACGGCCGCGACGCCCAGCCGCGCCTGTGCGTGGAAGGAGACGGCGAGCCCCGTCACGATGCCGAGGCCCAGCGCAGTCCGGCCGCGCGCGCCCGGGCCGGCGTGGATCCAAAGGTGCACCAGCAGCAGGGCCGCGAGCACAAAGGGCAAGCTCTCGATGTGGTCACCGTAGGCCAGCACCGCGCTCTTGGCGAGCGAGGGCGGCGCGAGCACGAAGAGCGCGCCCGCGCAGAGGGCCGCGCGACGGCCGTCGCCGCTGAGCGACACGCGCGTGCGCGCGAAGCGCTGCGCCAGCGCCATGAACAGCCACAGTGCCGCCAGATGAAAGACCAGCCCCGGCAAGCGCACAGCGAAGGTCGTCGGCCCAAAGACGGCGAAGGCCGGCACGGCCAGCGCACTCATGACGACCGAGCCGCGCAAGTGCGGGATCTGCGGCGCGTAGGCCGGCCAGACGGGGACGTCGTCGAGCCAGGCTTGGGTCAGCACGCCACGCACGAGACCCTCGGGGAGGATCTCGTCGGTACGGGAGAGATTCGTGCCGACCCGCAGCACCACGGCCAGCACGGCGAGCAACAGGAAGGCCCGCCACGGAAAACCCGACATGGCCGGCAGCCTAACGAAGCGACGCCCCCTAGGCCATGCGTCCCAGCGTCGGCCCGCGGCCGCGCGCGGCGGCCAAGCCCAGGATGCCGCCCACCACGAGCACGGCGCCGAGCAGGTCAAGCAGCGAGAGCGGGGCCTCGTCCAAGAAAGGCTGCCAGGCCAGCGCCAGCACCACGCCCAGGAAGAAGACATTCGTGGCGCGGCTGGCCGTCTCGCGCTGGAAGCCCATGGTCATGAAGATCTGCGCGACGATCGAGAGCGCCGACATGGCGATCAGGAGCCACCACTCGGCGGCATTGGGCACGACATAATCGAAGGCGGTCATGACAGCCGTGATGGGCAGGCAGACCAGCGGCAGCCAGAGCACGATGGCGAGCGGATCCTCGGTGCGCGTGGCGTGGCGCACGGTCGTGTAGGTGGCGCCGTTGAGCACCGCCGAACCCAGCGCAATCGAGATGTAGAGCGGGGCGGCCCATTCCGTCGGCCGGGCGACAAGGGCCACGCCGGCCAGGCACACGGCCGAGGCGATCCATACCGCGCGCCCGGCGCGCTCGCCCAGAAAGCGGCTGGCGAACCAGGCCGAGAAGATCGGGCTGGCGTGCGTGAGCATCACCGCCGTGCCGATGGGCAGATGCGCGATGGAAACGAAGTAGGCCAGCATGCCCACGAAGCCCATCGCGCCGCGCGCGAAGAGCAGCCAGGGCTGATGACCCCAGGGCGAGAGCCTGCGGCGCCGCAGCATCCACAGCAGCACCGGCACCGCGGCCACCGAGCGCACCAGGATCTTCTGGTGACTCGGCATCTCCGGCCCGAGCAGCTTCACGCACACGGCCATGCCCGAGAAGCTGGTCACCGCCAGCACCATGCACACCAGGCCTGAGAGCTTCTTCAGACTCGCGCCGCGCGCCGTGTGATGAAGCGCTCTTTGAGGATCTGCAGGAAGGAGTCGAACTTGCTCTCCTCCTCGCCCTTCCAGAAGTTGCGCGCCACGCGCAGCAGCCGGCGCGGATTGGCCAGGATGGCGCGCCAATAAAAGGCCCACACGATGCGGTAGCGCCACCACGTGAGCGTGCGCGCCGAGAGCCCTTCGGAGAAGTTGCGATCTTCGGTGAGCCAGCGGTCGTGGACGAAGATCGGGGCCATCATGAGTTCGTCGGTGAGTTCGACGCGGCCGCGACCGGCCAGCTCGCGATAGAAACGCGTGCCGGGAATGGGGAAGTAAAAGCCCACGGCGAGATCTTCAACGCCAGCGCGGGCCAGGCGCTTGGCCCAGAGCAGCGTGGCGCGGAAGTCGGCCACTTGGTCGCCCGGGAAACCCAGCACGAAGAAGACCGAGGTATTCAGCCGGTTGCGCACGGCCGAATCGACCGCGCCGAAAAGGCTCTTCTCGGTCATCTGCTTGCTGACCTTCTGGCGCACGGCGTCGCTGCCCGACTCGGGCGCAAAGTTCAGGCTCTTGCCGCCGCTGGCCGCGAGCAGTGCAGCGACCTCATCGTCGACAACTTCGCAGCGCGTGCCGGTAGGCATCTGCCAGGTGATCTCGAGCTTGCGCGCGATGAGTTCGCGGCAAAAGTCCACCACCCACTGGCGCTTGAGAATCGCGGTGAGGTCTTGGAAGGGGAAGTTGCGCGCGCCATAGGTCTCGACGTAATCCTGAATCTCGTCGACGACCAGCTTGGGCTCGCGCGCCACCCACTTGGTGGTCCACATATTGGGCGAGCTGCAGTAGGCGCAACGATAGGGGCAGCCGCGCGTGGCGAGAATCGGCATGGTCATGCCCAGGCGCACGCCATTGATCAGGCGGCGGCGGTCGTAGCCCTTCACATCGAAGAGGTCCCAGGCCGGGCGCGGGATGCGGTCGATGTCGCGCACGCGGTCGCGGCGCGGGTTGTGGACGATTTCCGCGCCGGTGCCGCCGGGCGTGGCCGGCACGGCCGGCGCGAGCGCGGCGCGGCGATACGAGACGCCGGCGAGATCGGCGGCCCATTCGCCGACGTGCGGGCCGGGGTTCGGCGAGGCCGGCTGCGCCGCGAGCCACTCGCCGTAGCGGCGCAGCAGCTCGACGAAAGTTTCCTCACCTTCGCCCAGCGCAATGATGTCCACCGGGGAGTAGGTGAGGCTCTCGTCGGGCAGGCCGGTGAAGTGCTCGCCGCCACCCACCACGAGCACCTCCGGCCGCGCGCGCTTGATGGCGTGGATGAGTTCGGAGACGACGCGCCACTGGTAAGTGAACATGGCCGAGATGCCCACCACCTGAGTCTCAGGCGCGAGGCGGGCCAGGATCTCGTCGATGGAGAGCCCCAGGCGCGCGACGCGGCCTTGGCGCACGATGCGGTCGGGGGCCTCGCCCACCGCGTCGATCACGCTCACCTCGTGGCCGGCTGCGCGCGCCGACGCCGCCACATAGGCCAGGCCTAGCGGGAGGCTCGGCCGCAGCGCGGTGAGCGCTGTCGGGTTCAGGAAGGCCGGCGGATGGATGAGCTGGAGGTGCAAGCGAACAGTCTAACAGGGGGCAACGGACCGCTTTCGGCGCAGCGGCAGTCTCGGCCTGAGCGGAGTTGCCATCGAAGCCGAGCGCGGACTCGCGTTCACGGTGCCTTCAGCGCCTGAACGGCGTCACGCGGCCCGCTCCCCCTCGTCATGCAAGGCGGAAGGGGAGGGACCGTGCCGGAGATCAGCCGCTTCTTTGGAATCGTGATCGAGATGTACCACCGTGATCACGCACCGCCTCACTTCCACGCCGTGTACGGCTCCTACTCAGCCAGCTTCGAGATCGCGACCGGTGTTATTGTATCGGGGTCGTTTCCACCGCGTGCCTACCGGCTTGTCGGGGAGTGGCTCTCCCTGCACCGCGCCGAGCTGCTCGAGAACTGGCGGTTGGCTCGCGGGTTGAAGCCGCTCCATCGCATCGATCCCCTGGAGTAAACGTGACTCCGAAACTTCTGAACGCTGAGTACGTCGGCGACTACCGGGTGCGCCTAGCCTACGAGGACGGGACGTGCGCGGTCGTCGACTTGGAGCAGGAGCTCTGGGGCGAAGTCGGCGAACCACTGAAGGACAAGACACTCTTCAGGGCTTTCTGGCTCTCCGAGGGGCGAGAGACGCTCGAGTGGCCAACCGGCTTGGGCTTCGCGCCAGAGTTTCTTTACGAGCTCGCAACGGCCTAATCGTTCGTAACGAGGGCCGACTCGCATCGTCATGAGGGGGTCCTCCCCATTCTCGGTAGAATCCGCGTACGGTCCTCGGTGACAAGGCTCGCTCATCACGCCAGTTTCGAAGGTGCTCCATGTACCCCTCCCGATTCAGCCGGCCGTCTTTTCTCAGCGGATTCGCCCGCACCCTCGACCTTGGTGGGGTCTTGGATTCGTACCGCCTGGCTGAGCATCTGGAGGCAACGGCCGCCAGGGACATTGAGTTGGCTTGGATCGATGTGGGCGACGCAATGAGAGCGGCTATGGCTCAAGTCGATGCGGAATTGGCTGAACAGGCAGCAGCGAGTTCGGTTGAGAAATCTTCGGAGCCGTAACTCTCGCTGACCGCGTCCGTCAGAGGCGCATGGTCGATGAACCGTCCCCACTTCAGCGGAAGCCTGCTGACAGCGCAACCAACGCTGGCCTGAGCGCGGCAGAAGTGATTCGGATGCGTATCGACGCAGCGGCCCACTACTCCGGCCCCATTCCTTCCGCGGCGGAGCTCGAACGCTATCACGCCATCGATGCAACCCTCACAGACCGCATTCTGCGGATGGCTGAATCCAACGCCCAACATCGACAATCGATCGAGCGCGCCATCGTAACCGGCGGCCTTCGAGCACAAGCTCGCGGACAGACCTATGCCTTCTCATTGGCCCTCATCACGCTCGGCGTGGGCGTCTGGCTCGTCTTCACCAACCAGACCGCGCTCGGACTCTGGCTGATCCTTGGCAATCTGGTGGCTCTCGCAGCCGTCTTCGTGACGGCGCATGTCGCCCAGGCCCGCGAACGGCGTGAACGCCACGCTCAGAATCGACATGCCACACCCTAGAATGAGCGGATGCACACAACGCCCGCCGCTTTCACTGTCCTGGTCGCCGACAAGCTGGATCCCGAGGGTTTGGAGATCCTGAAGGCCGCGGGCCTGCGCGTGGAGGTGCGCCCGGGGCTGACACCCGAGCAGGTGGCCGAGGCCGCGCGCGAGGTGGACGCCATCTTGGTGCGTAGCGCCACCAAGATCGGCGCGCCGGTCTTCGCTGCTGCGCGGCGGCTGCGCGCGGTGGGCCGCGCCGGCATCGGCGTGGACACGATCGACGTCGAAGCCGCCTCGCGCCACGGCGTGCTGGTCATGAACACGCCTCACGCCAACGCCGTGACGACCGGCGAGTTGGCCCTGGCGCACCTCTTCGCTCTCGCGCGCCGGCTGCCCGCCGCCGACGCCAGCATGAAGGCCGGACGCTGGGAAAAGGGCACGCTCACCGGCGCCGAGATCACCGGCAAGACCCTGGCCATCGTCGGCTTGGGCAAGATCGGCCGCGTCGTGGCCGAGCGCGCCCTCGGGCTGCGCATGAGCGTCGTCGCCTTCGATCCCTTTCTGCACGGCCCCTCGCCGGTACCGGGCGTGGAGCACGTGGACTTCGACACAGCGCTGGCCCGCGCCGACTTCCTCAGCATTCACGTGCCGCTGAGTGCCGAGACGCGCGAACTGCTCGACGCCACCGCTCTGGCGAAAATGAAGCCCACGGCCTTTCTCATCAACTGCGCGCGCGGCGGGATCGTGGACGAAGACGCGCTGCTCGCCGCACTCAACGCGGGCCGTCTGGCCGGCGCGGGCCTGGACGTCTTCGAGACCGAGCCCTTGCCCGCGGACAGCCCGCTGCGCCTCTGCGAGAGGCTCGTGCTCACGCCGCACTTGGGCGCCAGCAGCGAAGAGGCACAGAAGCGCGTCTCGGTGGAAATCGCGCAGCAGATGGTGGACTACTTGCTGCGTGGCGAGGCGCGCGGCGCCGTCAACGCGCCGGCCCTTTCGCCGGAGCAACTCGCCGTGCTGCGGCCCTGGCTCTCGCTGGCGCGTCGCTGCGGGCTCTTGCTCGCCCAGACGGCCGGCGCGCCCATCGAGCGTGTGGAGATCACCTACGCCGGCGAACTTGCCGGCCGCCCCACCGATGCGCTACGCGCCGAAATCTTGGCTGGCGTGCTGGCTCCCTCACTGGCCGGCCCGGTGAACGCCGTGAATGCCGCGCTGCTCGCCGCCGAACGCGGCCTGCGCCTGCTCGAATCGCGCGAGGAGCAGGGCAGCGACTACGCCTCGCTGCTCAGCGTGGAGGCCGTCACGCGCAGCAAGGACGGCAACATCGCCGCGCCGGCGCGCCGCAACAGCGTCTCGGGCACCGTCGTGCGTGGCCGCCCGCGCCTCGTGGAGTTCGACGGCTTCGGCGTGGACTTCGAACCGCGCGGCGTGCTTCTGCTCACGCGGCACCGCGACACTCCGGGCGTGCTCGGCCAGGTGGCCACCTTTCTGGGCGGCCGCAACATCAACATCGGCGGTCTGCACATGGGTGCCGTCGGCGAAGCCCAGGCTGGCACGGGCGCCCAGGCGGGCGACGGCGCTCGCGGCAGCGACGGGCAGGCGCTGGCCCTCTATCAGATCGCGCGCGCCCTCAGCCCCGAAGAGCTGGACGCCCTGCGCAAGCTGCCGCCGATCGCCAGCGCACTCTGCTTGAATCTCGGTGACTAGCGCGCGGGGAAAGCGGCCTTGAGCTGACTCGAGCGGCGCAGCACGGACTCAGAAAGAGGCATCAAGCAGCGTGGAGCTGGCGCCGGAACTCAGCGTGATGCCGCCGGGCGTCTGGCTCCAGCCCTGCATGTGGACGGTGAAGCCTTCGGTGCCGGCCGGCAGCAGCGGCACGAAGAGCGGCAGTGCCAGCGCGCCGCTCGGAGCGGAGATCACGCCCAGGAAATAGGGCCCGACGAGAGCGCCCGGATCCAGCACGAACCAGCCCTTGCGCGTGGGCAGAGGCGCGGCGCCCGCATTGAAGGAGAAGAGAATGCCGACGGCATCGCCCTGCACGCCCTGGATCTGCAGCGTGCCCACTTCACCCTCGCGCAGCGGCGAAGGCAGTCGCAAAAGTCGCGGCGCGCCCGTGAAGGTCGTGACGGAGGCCGGCGGAATGTTCATGGCTGTGCCGCCAGCGCCGGCCTGCGCGGTGGAGAAGAGCTGCTCGAGCTGGGTACCCAGCAGGCCGCGCACGCCGTCGCCCGACAGGCCCGAGCCGGGAGCACCGCCGGTGGCGCTGCTGTCCACCAACAGAGCCGTGGCAGCGACAAGCATCAGACCGTGGCCGGCATTCCCGGTCTGGCCGCAGATCACCAGCCCGCCGCCGCCGTCGCCGCCCAGCAGCTCGCTCTCGTAGATCGCGACTTCGGAACTGACGGCCAACAAGCCGGCCTTGCCGTGCGTGGCGGGGAAGTCCGTCACCGGGCCGGGCACGAAGACGGCGTCTGAGCCGTCGCCGCCGGCGAGAACTGAACGCACCACGATGACCGCGGCGCAGTTCTGGGCCTCGAGCCCCGCGGCGCCGGGCGAGATGACCTGGTTCTGGCACTGGTCGAGAAAGACTTGGCTGGTTTCGGTCTTGCCTTGTGCTTCGCAGTTTTCAACCCAGACCGCGCCCGCGTTGTCGTCGAGCAGAAAGCCGCTCGAGGAGACCGCTTCGGGCAGCAGGCGCAGATTGCGCAGCACCACCGTCTGCCCGGCGGGCAGATTGCGCACAGTGCCGCCGCTCACCGACACGCGGTCCGTCGAACCGATCGGCACATCACCCACGATGGTCAGCGCTTTGCCGTCGAGGACCCAGCCGCCTGTATCCGTGGCGCCCGGCTGGCGCACGAGAATCACGTCACCGCTGGTGGCCGCATTAATGGCGTGCTGCACGCGCAGGAAGTCACCGGCTCCGCTGGAGTCCACGATGAGGACGTCGGCGCGCGCCGAGGGGGCCAGCAGACCGATCACCAAGCCAAAAGTGCAGAGGAGCGAAGCGAAACGACGAGGGCCGGCGAGATGCAAATTGCGCGTCATGGTGTGTTTCTCTCTGGATGAACTGAATCCGGGCGGTGAACTGCTCATCTTCGCACCCAGGGCTGCTCACCTGGTGCGGCGCAGAGCCTCAATCCCAAAAAAACTAACCCTGAGGCGGGCGGCTCAGGGCGTCGTGCCGACGAGTCCGTTGCTGGCAGCGAAACTGAAAGGCCCGAAAGGATCGGCGATCCAGGCCTGGAAGTAGACCGAGGTGCCAGACGGCAGCCCCGAGTACCACGTGCCGCTGCCGCTGAAGGCGCCGCTGCCATCGAGCGGCAGACCGAAGATCAAGATCGAGGGCATCGGCACCATGACGCCGCCCTTGAAGGGCGCGTTGATGGCCGGTGCACCGATGACGAGCACCGCGCTGCCCAGCGGCCGTGCGGATTCGATCTCGAGCGTGATCGGTGAGACGGGCTCGAGCGTGCCGTAGCCGCTGAGTACCGGCGCGCCCTGCTCGCCGCCCAGCGCGCTGCCGAGACCCAGCCAGGGACTCGCGCTCAGGTTGAGCTGAGAGGTGAGGTGCGGCGGGAAGTAAGTTCCCGCGCCGCGGTTGGCGAGCACGAGATCGGGGAAACCGCTGCCGTCGAGTTCGGCCAGCCCCGCAGCCCAGGGCTCGCCGTAGGCGAGGTAGGTCGTGGGATCACCGAAGGCGCCGCTGCCGTCGCCGAGCAAACAGGTGAAGGTGCGACGCTCGAGACTCACCGCGACAAGGTCGAGATGGCCGTCGCGATTGAGATCGCTCACGAGCGGCAGGCCTGCGGCGGGCAGCAACACGGGCGGCAGGAAACCGCCGCCCGAGGCCAGCATGACGCCCAGCACGCCGCCGGCGCCCACGCCCACCATGTCGGCCGCACCATCTTCGTTCAAATCGGCCGGCAGGACGCGGACGCCCAGGCCAGTGACCCCTACGTGACCACCGAGCCCACCGAGGCCGTCACCGTGCAGTATCAAGAAGCTCGTCGAGCTGGCCGTGGCGACGACATCGACGAAGCCATCGCCGCTTACGTCCGCCGCCGTGAGGTGCTGCGAGCCGGAGAAGCCCACAAACGGCGTGGTCGTGGGCGCCAGAAAGCTGCCGGCACCATCGCCGAGCCGTACGGCGACGCCCGGGGGTGCGAAGTTGAGCAAGGCCAGATCCTGGATGCTATCGCCGTTGAAATCGCCATTGTCCATGGCGACGGGCGTGTTGGTGAGCTGAGTGACCGTTGAGGTCGGCAGCGCGCCCGTACCATCGCCGTGCAACACGAGCGCGTGGTCCACTGTGGAAACCGTGGCGGCGCGCATGAGCAGCACGACGTCGTTTCGGCCATCGCCGTCGAAATCGGCCACGAGAGGATCACGCAGGTGATACTGCGCGGGCTGACCGACGAGGACCACGTCGAGCGCGATCGAGGAGGGGCCAAAGCTGCCGCCGGCAGCGCCGAGCGAGATGCGCAGCTCGCCTATGCTGGAATGCGTTGTGACGGCATCGGTGTAGCCATCGCCGCTGAGGTCGCCGAGCGCCAACTCCTCGACGTTCCCGGGGTATGGCAGTTCCGAGAGGGGCGGCAAAGGGAAGCCGCCCGCGCTGTCGTTGGGCAACACAGCCACTTCGTCGCCCACGGTGTTGGCGACCGCGAGGTCCAAGTCGCCGTCCCCCTCGAGATCGAAGTGCGCGACGCCCCCCAGGCTACCGAGCGGCACAGCACTGAAGTGCGTGGAGCCTCCGGCTCCGTCACCGAAATCCACGCGCACGAGCCCGGAGAAGGTGTGCAAGACGTCGACATGACCGTCGCTGTCGAAGTCCGCGATGGCCACCGGAAAGGGCCCGAGTCCTGGCAATGGCGCGGCAAAGGCCCCCGTCCCGTCGCCCAGGCGGACGGCGTCCACGCTGCCCGAGCCGCCCACGGCCAGGTCGAGGTGGCCGTCACCGTTCAGGTCGCCGACGGCGATGGAGTCGCCGCCGAACTGGCCAAAGGCCCCCATCTGGATGTTTTCGGAAGTTGCGAAGGCGCCGGCTCCGTTGCCACGCAGCAGCGACAGCGTGGAGGGGTGCCAAAAGTTGGCCGTCACGACATCGAGGTGGCCGTCCTCGTCGATGTCGGCCACGACGAGGTTGCGCGGTCGCGCGACAAGCTCTGGTGCAATGTTGTCGACGGCAAAACTGGCCGCTGGGCCGAGTTGCCCGTTGCCGTCGCCGAGCAGCAGCGTGACCGTATCGGTCCACTGGTTGGCCACGACGAGGTCGAGCGCACCATCCTCGTTGAAGTCACCCGTGGCCATGCGCATCGTGCCCGCGCCGCCCGTCGCGAAGCTCCCCGCCAACGCGTAGCTCGAGGGGGCCACCTGCAGGCGCACCTCCACGGTGTCGTTGCCGTGCCGCGTCACGAGATCCGGCCAGCCGTCGTTGTCGAGATCCACTACCAGCACCTGCCGCAGACTCGTGCCCACGGCCAGGTCCGTGTGCGCTGCGAAGCCGCCGCGGTCGGCCAGCAGCAGCGAGAGCGACGAGGCGTTGCTATTGGCTGTGATGAGATCGGGGTAGCCATCGAGGTTCAGATCCGCGCTGGCAATCGACACGGGGTTGTCGCCCACGGGCTCGGTGCGTCCGAGGAAGAGCTGCTGCGCGACGAGCGCCGGAGCAGCCAGCGAGGCGAACAGGGTGACGACTAGACCGAAACCAGTGGTTCGGGACATGAGGTTGAACCACGCGGTGCGAGAGCGGGCGGTCGACATGCGCGGAACTCCGGCCAGGAAGGCCCGGAATGTAGCGCAGAACCCACGAAATAGGCAGTCGCTCCCGGCACGACGGAGCCCAGCTTTCGAAGACTCTGGCTTAGAATCCGCGACATGAAGATCAGGACTCTGCTGGTGTCGCATTCGCATCGTGGCAGTGTCGCGGACCTCCCCGTGCGGCTTGCCTCAAGCATGGCTCTGAGCTTGGCACTGGCCGGCAGCGCCGCTGCCCAGAGCTTTCACGAGGCGCTCCCCTATGCCACCGGCGAATCGCCCGCCTCCGTCGCCGCGGGGGATCTCAACGGCGACGGCCATCCGGACCTCGTCGTTGGGATTCGCTTCGGACTGCTCGGCCTCACCCAAATCATGATCTACGACAACGACGGCACGGGGCGTTTCAATTCGCCGGCGCTCGTGCTCGACGTCCCGGGTTCCGGTGAAGACCTGCTCGTCGAGGACCTGAACGGCGACGAGATCGCCGACCTCATCGTCGGTATCGAGACTCCACCGGCCATCGCGATCTACGAGGGTTTGGGCTTCGGAGCGCTCGCCGACCCGCTGCTCTTGCCGGTGCCGGTCAATGTGCCGGTCGTCTTCGTGAAGAGAGTGCTGATTGGCGACGTGAACGGCGACGGCCACAAGGACTTGATCGCCTGCAACTCTGCCAGCAATGCCGACCAAGAGATGTCGCTCTTCCTGGCAGACGGTTTCGGAGGCTTCTTGACGCCAGTCGAAATCGCCGAGGGGCTCGACGCGGCCTCGGGCGCGCTGCTCGCCGACCTGAACGGCGACGGCCGGCTCGACTACGTCTTGCGCTTCGCGATGGCCTTTGGCGACGGAGCCGGAGGCTTTGGGCCGGCAGTGCCAGCTCCCTTCTCGGCGGGCTCGAACGCACTCGCCACGCTCGACCTCAACGGTGACGGCCATCTCGACTTGGCCAGCATTTCAGCAAGCGGCGCCCAGCCCCGGCCGCTGCAGACCGCGCTCGGCAACGGTGCCGGCGGATTCGCGGCGCCGGTGAACTGGCCGGTGGCCGAATACGCCCAGGAACTCTGCGTGGCCGACTACGACGGCGATGGGCGGCTCGACATCGCCCTCATCCATGCCATCACGACGGCACACTCCAAGCTCACCATCTTGCACGGAGACGGCGTTGGCGGCCTGATCGCCCCGCTGGTTGTGCTCAGCGGCTACCAGGCCCAAAGTTGGGATCTCACCACAGCCGACTTCGACGGGGACCAGCGTCCCGATTTGGCTTGGCCCAACAAGGCCGACGACGAAGTGCTCGTGCTGCGACACAAGGGTTCCAGTTTGGCCTTTGACGCGGGCCTGCACGCCAACGGCACGAGCTGGCTCAGAAAGGTCGCCGTGGCCGACCTGGACGGCGATGGACTGCTCGACGCGGTCATGACCCGCGGACACGAGACCGGAGCCGAGGAACACATCGTGCGCTGGCTCGGAGACGGTTCGGGCGGGTTGCACTCGCTGGTCGGCTACTACGCCGGGGGCAAGCAGGAAGGACTGGCGCTCGGCCACTTGAATGGCGACGGCCTGCTCGACGTCGTCGCGACGATGCCCGAACTCGACCTCGTGGCCGTTCACCTCGGCTCGGGTGGCGGTCACTTTTCCGCGGCCGTGCACTCTCCCGTCGGCAGCGCTCCGGCAGCACTCGCGCTCGCGGACTTCAACGGCGACGCGCTCCTGGATGTCGTCACGGTCAATGAAGGCTCTGACGATCTGTCGCTGCTGCTTGGCGATGGCCAGGGTGCGCTCGGCGCGGCGGTCAGCCTGACTTGCGGCGGCCTTCAGCCCAATGACCTGCTTGCCGCCGACTTCAACGAGGACGGCCTCCTCGACTTGGCCGTGGCCAACCGCGCCAGCGAAGACGTCGCCGTGATGCTGGGCGACGGCATCGGCGGCTTCGGCCCACCGCTGCTCCTTGCCGCCGGCACCGCCGAGATCGACTGCGCCCCTGACGGGCTCGGCACGGGCGACGTGAACGGCGACGGCCACCGAGACCTCGTGGTCGGCGGCGCGAGCGAGCAGAGCCCAGGCCATGGTGCGCTCACTGTGCTGCTCGGCGACGGCGAAGGCGGCTTTGCGGCCCTGCCGCCCATCAATGCCGAAGCCACCATTGAGCAGGTTCTGGTGGCCGACCTCAACGGCGACGGCCTCAGCGATCTGGCGGCCGTGAGCAACGGATTCGACGTTTACCTCGGCTATGGCACGGGCGCCTTCGAGCCTCCGCTCGACTACCACGTACCGGCTTCGTTCGCTGGAACACTCGCCGATATGAACGGCGACGGCCGCCTCGACCTCGTGGGGACATCGAGCCACCCCGACACCTGGAATGCCACGGTGCGCCTCAATGCCTCCCAGCCGCACGTCTGGCATGACCTCGGCCACGGGCTCGCGGGGAGTTTTGGCCTGCCGGTGCTCGTGGGCACCGGGCCGCTCACGGACGGATCGGCGGGCACGCTACGCCTGCATCACGCCAACCCGAACAAACTCTGCGTGCTCTTCATCGCACCGAGCAGCACGCCAGCGAGCTTCAAAGGGGGCATGCTCGTGCCCGTGCCGCCGCTGATCAGCTTCCTGCTCATCACCTCGCCGCAGGGACAAGTCCCTTTGAGCTGGCCCACCTGGACACCGGGAGTGCCTGGCTCTTCGTGGTACTTCCAGTACGCCGTCGTGGACGCCGCCGGACCCGCCGGCGCTTCGCTCAGCAACGCGCTGCGCGCTAAGCAGCCCTAGGGCGCCATCTCGCCGAGTCCTACGATGCGGGGATGACGACACCGGCCTCGCATCACCCGCCCTTCGAGCGCATCGTCTTCGATTGCGACAGCACGCTGTCATGCATTGAGGGCATCGAAGAGTTGGCCGCAGGCTGCGCGCCGGAAGTGCGCCGCGAGATCGAGGAGACCACGCGCCTAGCCATGGACGGCCGCGTGCCGCTGGAGCAGGTCTTCGCGCGACGGCTGTCGCTCGTCTCCCCCAGCCGCGCGGCCGTGGAGGCCATCGGCGCGCGCTACATCGCCTGCGCGGTGCCGCAGGTGCGCGAGACACTCGCCGCCCTCGCCGCACTGGGCAAGGAGTTGCACGTCGTGTCGGGCGGCCTGCTGCCCGCCGTGCGGCCCTTCGCTGAGTGGCTCGGCGTTCCGGCCAGCCACGTCCACGCCGTACCGCTCGACTTCGATGAGACGGGCCGCTACGCCGGCTTCGACGCCGCGCATCCGCTGGCCTGCTCGGGCGGCAAACGCCACGTGGTGGCCGGACTCTGCGTCGAGCCGCAGCACGCTGCACGAACCGCCTTCATCGGTGACGGCATGACCGACGCGGAGACCCGCGACGTCGTCGACTGCTTTCTCTGCTTCACAGGCGTCGTGGGGCGACCCGGCGTCACGGCTCTCGCCCACGCGGTCGTAGCCGGACCCAGCTTCGCGGCCCTGTTGCCGCATCTCTGCGATGAGGGCGAACTCGCCGTCCTCGCGCGCGACCCGGCGCACCGCGGGCTGCTGCGCGACGCGCGGATCTAGAAGGACTGGTCGACCAACGTGAAGGATGTGCCGCTCGAGAGCGTCACGCCGCCGCCATGCACGAAGTAGGCCTGCAGCAGAAAGCTCTGGGCTTCCAGTGCCGCTGGCAGATCCGGCCCGGTCATCGGGAAGTCCCAACTTCCGCTCGGGTCGGAGATGGCACCGACGAGGAAAGGCCCGGCGAGAAAAGGCGAGTTCAGCAGGAACCAGCCATTGCGCGCAGGCATCGGCAGCATGCCGTTGGTGAAGGACCAGAAGAAGCCCACGAAGTCGCCCTGCTCGCCTTGCATCGACAGTGTCCCGGCCTGCTGCTCGCGCAGCGGCGACGTAAGCCGGAAGGAGCGAGCCACTCCAGGAAAGGTCGTCACCGCACCGGGAGCCGTGGCGTAGTTCGTACCGCCGGGGGCGGCCGCGACGTTGGTGTCGAGCAGTTCGAAGCTCGTGCTGGCGTCCCCGCGCACGCCGTCGCCGGGCTGCCCGGCGGGCGGTCCTGCGCCCTGGACACCGCCTGTGACCGTGCAACCTGACAGAAAGACCTGCGACGTCTTGGCGTTAATGCCGTGGCCGCCGTGAGCGATCTCCGCGCAGTAGTGGCCGGCCCCACCCTTTCCGCCGGTCACAGTCGTGGAGTAGAGCGCCAGGAGCGAGGCCTCGGCGGAGATGCCCGCGCCGCCGTCGACTGCGATCCCGGCCACGCCAAAGCCGCCGGTACACGCGCTGAAGGCGTTGCCGCCGTGGCCGCCTTGGAGCGTGCCGCCGACGATCGTCACCGCCAGGCAATTCTTCATGGAGATCCCAAAGCCGCTCGGCACCTCGCCCCACTGGTTGCAGCCGCAGATGGCACTGCCCACGCCGGCGCGTCCCGTCGACACACAGTCCTCGATCCACACCGAGCCCTCGTTGTCGATGAGGAAGATGCCGCTGAGATTGTCATAGGTCGGAAACTGGAAATCGCCCTCAAAGCGCAGGTTGCGCAGCACGACCTGTTGGCCGGCAGCAAGATTGCGCACGGCAATGCAGCCGACATCCCGTCTTGTCGTGGAGCCAACCGGGATGTCGCCCACGATCGCCAGGGCCTTCCCACTCAGTTCGAGGACTTCCGTGAGCGTGTCGATGCGCACCAAGATCGTGTCGCCATCGGCCGCTGCATCGATGGCGGCCTGCACCGTGGTGAAGTCGCCCGAGCCGGCGACGGCGACGACAATCACGTCAGCGCGGAGCGGTGCCGTCATTGCGGCCAGCACCACCAGGACCGACGCAGCGAGACTCCCGCTCCGCAGCCAACCGGCTTCTTGCGTGGCAACTCTTGAAGTCATGGAGGCCTCCTCGGCGAGTCTGCGCGGACAAGCGGGGAGCCATCTTATGCCGAATCCCCAAAGGGCGAGGATTCGCAAGGCGGGACGGGCGCCGGTAGGATCCCCGCGACACTCACTGGAGTTTGCCTGTGCCGAACGCCCCCGCCGCCCCCGCTCTCAAGCTCTTCATTCCCGGACCCACTCAGGTGCGCCGCGAGATTCTGCAGGCGCAAGCCGTGCCGATGATCGGTCACCGCGGCTCGGAGATGAAAGAGCTACTTGCCGAGTGCCTGCCCGGCGTGCGCGCTGCCTTCGGCACCAAGGGCGACGTGGTGATCCTCTCGTGCAGTTCCACCGCGGCCATGGAGGCCGTGAGCCGCGGCGTCACGCGGCCCGGCCGCAAAGTGCTGCACCTCGTCAATGGCAACTTCTCCGACCTGTGGTTCAGCCTCTCGGTGTCGTGCGGACTTTCAGCAGCCAAGGCTGAGCTGCCCTGGGGCGAGGGCTTCGACCTTGCGTCGGTTACGCCGCTGCTCAAGGCGGCCGGTCCGCTGGACGCCGTCTTCATCACGCACTGCGAAACCTCCACGGGCGCGCTCTCCGACTTGGCGGGCGTAGCCAAGGCCGTGCGCGAGCTGCAGCCCGACGCGCTCGTGTGCGTGGACGTCACCTCCACGGCCGCCGGTGTGAAGCTCGACTTCGACCGGCTAGGTCTCGACGTGGCCGTGGGCGGCGTACAGAAGTGCTGGGCGCTGCCGCCGGCGCTCGCGCTCGGCGCACTTTCCGAGCGAGCGAAAGTGCGCATGAGCCAAGTGCCCGGCCGCGGCTACACCAACGACTTCCTCTCGGCGCTGGAGTTCCAGACCGAGAAGGGCATGACCTCCACCACGCCAGCCATCCCGGTCATGCAGGCTCTGCGCCAGCAGCTCCGCGACATCGAGGCCGCCGGCGGCATGGAGGCTCGCTTCAAGAAGCACCTCGCCATGCAAAAGCTCGTGCTGGACTGGTCGGCCGGCCACGGCTTCTCCATCTTGGCGCGCGCCGGCTTCCGCAGCCCCTCCGTCACCAGCATCGGCAACAACGGCCGCTTCGTCATGGACGAACTGGTCAAGGGCTACAAGCAGGCCGGCTACTACATCACCGGCGGCTACGGAAAGACCAAGGACAGCCACTGGCGTATCGGCCACATGGGCGACCACACGCCGGTCTGCGTCGGCGAGCTGCTGAAGATCACTGACGGACTGCTGCAGCGCCTCGGGATGAAGGCGGTCAGCAAGGCCTGAGCGCGCGCGCGAAAGCGCGGCTTACTTCAGCCCCACAGTGAACATGCCGGCGTGGCTGCTCACCCAGTCGCCCGGAGCGGCGGTGGTCGTGTCCTGCAGCCACCACTGCATGATGGCCTGCAGACCGAGCAGCGTCGGGTCGTTGGGCACCGGCGCGCTGAGCGAGCAATCACCGGCGGCGTTCGTGCCGAGCGCGATCTGCAGCAGCGGCAGCGTCGCGATCGGCTGACCCTGGAACAGAGTCGTGATCGGCGTGATGCCGATGAGTAGGTAGGCAAAGGCGCTGGGCGGAGCATCGGTCACGCCCAGGAAAACATTCTTGTCGATGACGAGCGAGTTGGTGTAGCCGCCGGCCATCATGACCGGTGTCGCTCCGGCGCCGCTCGTGCCGCCCAGGCCGTGGAAAGTGATGTCGCTGGCCGAATGGCGCACCAGCGCGAAGTCGGGCGCCGTGCCGACGATGCCGGACTCACCGGGGAAGGTGAGCAACACCGGCACATTGTTGGGCGGACCGCCGCCGGCCGTGAGCGGCAGGCGCACGAGGTGGTTGCCGCCGGTGGGCAGACCGCCGAACACGCAGGAGGCCACGCCGGTCTGAGCCAGAGCCACCGCGCGGCGCGCGAAGGGATCCCACTCCATATCGGCGGGCGTCTGGACCAGTGCGCCGCAGAAACCCGAGACGTTGAAGTCGAGCATCACCATGGACTGCGGCCCCCCGCCGACCTTGCCGATCAGGCTTTCGCTGCGGCTCGCCACATACCACTCACCCGTCACCGGGTTGCTGCCGACAGCGGTCCAGGGGACACCGATGTCGTGCAGGACTTCGGCGCCCAGTTCAGTGTGTCGGCGCACGAGGCCACCCGCCTCGGCGACAATGACGCCGAAGGGCCAGCGCGCCCCGTTCTCGACGATCGAGAGTCCGTCGCCTGGCGTCACCGTGCCCCACAAGTCCAGCAGTGCGCCGTTGTTGGTGGCCGGCTGCGGCAGAGAGAGGATCCAGCCCTGGTTACGATTCAGCACGAAGGCGGTGTCGAGGCCGAGCGAGTAAGTGGCGTCCACGAAATCGTCGACCCATTCCGGCGGCGCAGCCGGCAGTAAGTCCGTGAGGCTGGCCGTGGCATCGGGGTTGAGGTGCAGGCGCCACAGTCCGCCGATTCCGCCCACGACCCGCGACGTGATAAGGAACTCGTCAGTGCCACGAATCCAGGTGATCGAGGGTGAGTCGAGCTCGGTGACACCGAAATTTGCGGCCGTGAGCACCGGAATGGCCGGCTGGCCCACGGGCACCATGTAGAGCACCTGCTCGGTGATCACGACCGCGCACTGATCGGGCAGCGTGCTCTGAGCCATGGTCGGTCGGCCGAAGGCGGCCGCGAGCGCGCCTGCCAAGAACAACAGCGAGGAGACTTTCATGGGCGCCGCTCCGTGAGAAGCCGCGAGCTTAACACGGTCAGATGCGATGATGGGGCGCACCCCGCTGGACACACCCACTGCCATGACACCCCTCGTCGCGCTCGCCGAGCGCTTCCATTTCAACGATCGCTTCCTCGACCAGCTCACGTCGGATTTCGCCGACAAGGACTGGCTGGCGCGCCACGGAGAGGCGAATCACGCGCAGTGGCTGCTCGGCCACCTGGCCTGCACGCGCCGCTGGGCGCTGCGTGAACTCGGCGCCGGAGTCAGCGCCGAGCCGTGGGAACAACACTTCGGGCAGGGCTGCCGTCCGTCGCCGTTGAGCGACGACATTGCGCCGGCCCTGCTGCGTGAGGCGCTCATCAAGAACGGTGAGAAGCTGCGCAAGTTCCTGGTGACGCGCACGCCCGAGCAGGCCGAAGCACCGTTCATGCCCTTTCCCGACGGCAGCCGCACCATGCAAGCGGGTGCGCACTTCCTGCACTTCCACGAGAGCTACCACCTCGGACAGATCGGTCTGCTGCGCCGACTGCAGGGCAAGCCCGGCCTGATCTGAGCGTCGCTCAGCGCGCTAGGGCGCGCCAATCGTGAAGATGCCCACCTGGCTGCTGACGAAGTCGCCACCAGCAGGTGTCGAGGTGTCGTCCAGCCACCACTGCGCGTAGACACGCACCGACAGCAAGTCGAGCAGCGATGGCGTCGTGAAGCTCACCGTGGCCTCGCCGCTTGAATCCACGAGCGCGGGGAAGAGCACGGTGGGCTGCGGGCCGAGCACCTGACCCTGATAGGGCACGAAGAGCGGCACCAGGCCCACCACCAGGAAACCCGTCGCGCCGGGCACTCCCTGCATCAGGCCCAGATCGCTCGGCTGACCGAGACGCAGCGCGGACCCAGGGTTGCCGGGCGCGAAGAGCGGCTGAGTGCCACTGCCGGACGTGCCTGGGTTCCCGAGAAAGGTCACGTCGGGGCCGTGCGTGAAGACGATGGCCAAGTCGGCGTGCGTGCCCTCGATCTCCGATTCGCCGAGCTGAGTCAGCAGCACCGGCACATTGCTGGGCCCGCCGCCGCCCGCGGAGAGCGGCAGGCGCACGATGTGGTTGTCGCCGGTCGCCAGCCCGCCGAAGCCGCAGGCAATGCCATCGCCGCCAAGCGCGACGACGCGCCCCAGCACCGGGTTGAAGTCCACATCCTCCGGATGCGAGACCAGCTTGAAGCAGCTCCCGAAGGCGTTGAAGTCCACGGCAAACTGGCTGTCGGGGCTGCTGACATATCCGATCAGGCCGGTCGTGCGGCTCATGAAGTACCAGGCGCCCGTGACCGGATTCGCGGTGACTTGGTCGAAGAGCCCGAGCGTGTAGAGCGACTCAGTGCCTTCCTTGGTGCGTCGCAGGATCGGATCACCGGTGCGCATCGCCAGCACCAGACCGAAGGGCCAGCGCGCTCCATTCACGGCCAGGCCGTAGCAGTCTTGCGGCGGCACGGTGGCCCACACGCTGAGCAGCGCGCCGCTCGCGTGCGCCGGATCCTTGAGCGCGAGCAGCCGGCCGTCGGTGCGATTCAGCACGAAGGCCGTATCCAGACCCATCGAGTAGTCGGCGTCGGCAAAGTCGGCGCCGACGGCGGGCGGCGCGAAACCGCCCAGATCCTCGAGCGTGGCGGAACCAAAGGCTGTGAGCTCCGCGCGCCACAGGCCGCCTGTGCCGCCGCCGCCTGCGCGCGAGGTCACCAGGAAACGGTCGGTTTCCCACAGCCAGGTGACCGAAGGATTCACGAGTTCACTCTGGCCGAAGGCGCTGGCGGGCAGCACGTGGGCGGCCGGCTGGCCGGGCAGCACGAGGAACAGGCCCTGCCGCGTAACGACCACGCTCGTCTCGTCGGGGAGCGAGGACTGCGCGCTCGCCAGACCCAGCAGTGCGATCAGGCCGACAACAACACCCTGCCGGCGCAGCACACGCATCACGACTCTTCGGCCTTGATGAGTTTCTCCACGGTCGGCGGCTGATGGCGCGCCAGCCCGTCGAGCAGCGCATCGGGCTCGACGCCGCTCAGGATGAGCTTGCGATGCTCGGGCCGAATGAAGCCCTCGAGCACGGCTGAGTCGATGCAGCCCAAAAGGCCGTCGTAGTAGCCGGCGGCATTGAGCACGCCGATGGGCTTGTCGTGCAGCCCGAGCTGCGCCCAGGTGATGACCTCGAAGAGTTCTTCCAGCGTGCCGTAACCGCCGGGCATGGCGATGAAGGCATCCGAAAGCTCCGTCATCTTGGCCTTGCGCGCGTGCATGTTCGGCACTTTGAACTGCTTGGTCAGGCCCTCGTGGCGGATCTCCTTGCGCGCAAGCGCGTCGGGGATCACGCCGTAGACCTCGCCGCCGGCAGCGAGCACGGTGTCGGCGATGACGCCCATGAGGCCCACACTGCCGCCGCCGTAGACCAGTCCCCAGTTCCGCCGCACCAAGGCCTTGCCCAAGGACTGGGCGGCCGAGACGTAGATGGGGTCTTTGCCCTCATGGCTGCCACAGAACACGCAGACGCGCTGGATCTCGCTCATCCCGCCATGCTGCCATGCCGGGGTGCGGCGCCGATAGAGCACGGCTGCGGCGGTGCGCCGGTTATCGTGGCCGCGCGATGGACAAGTTGCCTTGGGACAAGCTCTTCTGGATTGGGCTGGGCGGTGCGATCGGCGCCATGTCGCGCTGGTCGCTCGGCGGCTGGGCCCAGCAGACGGCGCAGTCGGTTTGGTCCGCGAGCCTTCCAGGCACCTTGCCGCTCGGCACGCTGCTCGTCAACGTGCTGGGCTGTCTGCTCATCGGCGCGGCCGCCGGCTGGCTCGACGCGCCGCCGGCTGCGCGCGAGGAACTGCGCCTCTTTCTCATCGTCGGCGTGCTGGGCGGCTTCACGACCTTTTCGGCCTTCGCCTGGGAGTCGCTCGCGCTCGCCCAGCAAGGGCGCGGCCTGCACGCGGCGCTCTACATCCTCGCTACGAATGCGCTTTGCCTCGGCGGCGCTTGGGCGGGCTTCGCCGCCGTTCGCGCTGGGTTGCGCGCTTAGCCGAGCGCAGCGAGTTCCGCCGCGATGTCCGCCACCGCCATGGCGATGCGCTCGGCGCGCGTGCGAAAGCTCAGCACGCACACTCGCGCCAGAAAGCGGCCGTCCACGGTGCAGCCGGTGATCATGACTCGCTGCCGCGCATTCACTCCGCGCACGAGCGCCTCGGTGGCGCGGTTCTCCCAAGCGAGGTCGGCCGGGCCCGGTCCACGCCGCACAACGTGAAAGGCGAGTAGCGAGAGCTGCGGCGGCGCAACGAGTCGCAGGCCCGGCAGACGCGCCAGGCTCTCGGCCGCGGAGAGTGCCAGCGCGCGCTTCTCGGCGATGGCAGCGCGCAGACGCGCCGTGCCGTAGAGCTTCACCGGCAACCACACGCGCAAGCCCTTGAAGTCGCGCGAGAGTTCCGGCCCGTACTGCGAAGGGTCGTAGAACTCCTCTGCGTCGGGTGGCGGCGGCAGATAGCCGGCCGTCGCGGCGTGCGCCGCGCGGAGCGCCTCACCGTCGCGCACCAGCACCGCACCTGTGCCATAGGGCAGAAAGAGCCCCTTGTGCGGATCGAGCGCCAGCGAGTCGGCGCGCGACAGCCCCGCGAGCAACGGGCGCAGCTCGGGCACCATGTGGAAGAAGGCCCCGTAGGCGCCATCGACGTGATGCCAGAGCGGCCGGCCGGCGGCTGTCTCTGCGGCGCAGAGGTCGGCCACTTCGTTGAGAGGATCCACCGCGCCGGTGTTCGTGGTGCCAGCCGAGGTCGCCACGAGGAAGGGACGCAAGCCCGCGCGCCGATCCGCGTCGATCGCTGCGCGCAAAGCGACCACGCGCAGCCGGAAGTTGTCATCCACCGGCAGCACGCGCACGCGATCGGGCAAGACACCGGCCAGCCGCGCCGCCTTGGCGATGCACAGATGAGCTTGGCTGCTCGTGTAGAGCGTGCCCTCGCGCAGCGCCACGCCCAGCAGCTTCTCGCGCGCCGCCACAATGGCCGCGAAGTTGGCCAGCGAACCGCCGCTCGTCAAAAGCCCGCGCGTGCTGTCACGGGGAAAGCCCATCCACTCGGTGAACCAGGCCAGCACATTCGCCTCGAGTTGCACGAGCGCCGGAGCCGCCTGCCAGACGCCGGTGAAGCGGTTGGTGGCGTTGGCGATGAGATCCGCCAGCGCGGAGGGGTAAAGACCGCCGCCCGGAATGAAGGCCAAGTAGCCGGGACCGGCCGTGGTGAAGGAGCGCCCCACCCAATCCTCGAAGAGCGGAGTGAGCAGGCTCTCGAGCTCGGCGCCGGCTTCGGGCGGCCCCTCGCGCAGCGTGCGGCAGAGCGCCGCCGTGGCCGGACCGGTGTCGCCGCAGGCCGGTTGTTGCGGGAGGCTCTCCAGGTGTGCCAGCACACGCTCGAGCGTGAGCGTGCCCATGGCGCGCATGGCGGCGGGAGTGAGTTCGAGCTGGGCGGCGTCGGCAGAAGAGGCGTCGGTCGGTTCGGCGTGCATGGCGCACATGATCGCTCCGCAGCGCCGCGGTCGTATGCGAAAGTGAGTCGCGATGCCCGCGCCGGACGTCAGCCTCGTCGTGGTGAACTGGAACACCCGAGAGCTGTTGCGCGAGTGCCTGCTCTCGCTCGGGCGCTGCGCGACAGGCACGCAGAACGAAGTTCTGGTCGTGGACAACGCCAGCCGCGACGGCAGCGCCGAGCTTGTGCGCCGTGAGTTTCCGGGCGTGCGGCTCATCGCCAATGAGCGCAACTTGGGCTTCGCCGCGGCCTGCAATCAGGGGCTCTCGCAGAGCCAGGGGCGCTACGTGCTGCTGCTGAATGCCGACACGCGCCTGGAAGAAGACGTGCCGGCCGCTCTGGCGGCGCTGCTGGACCGCGAGGCACAGGCCGCGCTCGCCGGCTGCCTGCAAGTCTCGCCGGAAGGCCGCGCACTGCCCAGCGCCGCGCACCTCCCCACGCTGAGGGGCGCCCTGGCCGCCGCCCTGGGGCTGCGACGCGGCGCGCCGGCCGCGGCCAAGGACTTCGTGCCCCCCTTTCTCAGCTTCGCGCAGCACCAGCGTGCGCAGGCGGTGGACATTCTCGTGGGCGCCTGCCTGCTCGTGCGGCGCGCCGCCTTCGAGCGCACCGGCGGGCTCGACGAGGGCCTCTTCCTTTTCGCCGAGGAGTGGGAATGGTGCCTGCGGCTGCGGCGCGCCGGCTGGCAAGTGCTCTACACGCCCCAAACGCGCATCGTGCATCACGTCGCGGCGAGCTGGTCGCTCTCGGAGGCGGCGCGCGAGCGCGCCATCCTCTCCAGTCAAGATCATGTCTATCGCAGGCTTTTCGGCCCGACGCGCGCCGCAGCCTTCCGCGCCATCACCGGCTGGGGAGCGGCTCTGCGCGTTGGGCTCTTCGGCACGGCCCTCGGCGTCGCGACGCTCAGCGGCTCAGCGCGCCGCGCGCACTTCGCTGCGCGCCTCGCCGTGCATCGCGCGCGCTGGCGCTGGTCGGTGACCGCCAGTGAGCGGCGCCTGCTCGCGGCGCGCGACATGGAGGCGCCACCTGCCGGCCGGCGACTCGCGCTGATCGATCCCATCGGACACGTGCTGGGCAGTCACGACCAAGCCCTGGCGGCCGCGCTCGTGGCGCAGGGCTGGTCGGTGACCCTCTTCACCTCGGCCGACCCGGCGAGCTTTGCAGGACCGGGCGGCGCGGGACACGCCGGTGCCGGACAGGCCGGTTTCGCGGTCGAAGCGCTGCACCCCCTGGCCGCGGGCCAAGCCTGGGTCTGGCTGCGCGGACTAGCCTACGCGCGAGCGCTGCGCGCCCTCACCCGGTGCCTGCGCGAACGGGGCATCCAGGATGTGGTGCTCTACTACCCGCTCTTTCCGCCGCTCGAGCGACGGTTGCTGCAGCGCCTGCACCAGGCGGGCTGCCGCAGTGTGCTCTGCCTGCACGATGTGCTGCCGCTGGTCGGGCGCGGCGGCCGACCGCATCAGCAGCGCGCGCTGTGCCTCGCTGCAGACCGCGTGCTGGTCTTCAGCGAGTGCGCGCAACGCGAACTCGTCCAGGAGCTGGCCGTGCCGCGCGAGCAGGTGTCGGCCGTTTCGCTGGGCTGCGATCACTTGCCCGAAGCGCTCCCGGGCAGCCGCGACACCGCGCGCGCAGCACTCGCGGTGGCAGACGATGCGCTGCTGGTCTTGTGCCTGGGACAGATCAAACCCAACAAAGACCTCGGCACGCTGCTGGAGGCTGTCGCACAAGTGCGCGCTGCGCTGCCCAAGACCGCACTGCGCATCGTGGGCCAGCCGCTGCGCGTGAATCTGGCTCCGTGGCGCGCGCGAGCCCGAGAGCTGGGCCTGCCCGCAGACGAGGTCTTCAGGCCTCGGCGCCAGAGCGAGGCTGAACTCCTGCAGTGGCTGGCGGCCGCCGATGTGCTCGTGCTGCCCTACACGCGTCTCTACCAGAGCGCCATCCTGCTGCAAGCCGCGGCGCTGGGCGTGCCCATCGTGGCGAACCGCGTCGGCCATGTGCCCGAAGTGCTGTGCGACGGCGAAACCGCTTGGCTGGTGGAGCCGGGCCACGTGCCGGCCCTGGCCGCCGCGCTGCAGGCTGCGCTCAGTGATCCGGCGGAGGCTCAGCGCCGAGCCGACGCCGCGCGCCGCGCTCTGCGCGCGAGCTGCACCTGGGCGAAGGTCGCGCAGACACTCGACACTCTGCTGACCGGCACCGAGCCGCAGGAGGCCCGGTGAGCACGAGCGCGTGCCGCCTGCGCCTGGCCATCCTGGGCACGCGCGGCATTCCGGCCAACTACGGCGGCTTCGAGACCTTCGCCGAAGAACTCTCGGTCCGGCTGGCCGCGCGCGGCCACGACGTGACGGTGTACTGCCGCAGCCACCACACCGACCGCGCGCTGCGCAGCTATCGCGGCGTGCGGCTCGTGGTGCAGCCCACCGTGCGGCACAAATACTTCGACACCGTCGTGCACACGGGCCTGGCCGTACTGCACGCGCTGACCCAGCGCTACGACGCCGTCCTCGTCTGCAACGCCATCAACAGCCCCTACTGCCTGCTGCCGCGCCTCGTCGGGCAGAAAGTGGCGCTCAACGTGGACGGCCTGGAGTGGCAGCGCGCCAAGTGGAACGCCCTGGGGCGCCTGGCTTACCGCCTCACAGCGCGCCTCGCCACGCGCACGCCTCAGCGGCTCATCACCGACTCCCTCGCCGTGCAGAGCTTCTATCGCGAGACTTACGGCGCCGACTCGACCTTCATTTCTTACGGCTCGCGCACGCTGGACATCCCGGATCCCGGCACCGAGGTGCTTCGCCGCCTGGGCCTTCTGCCCGGTGAGTACCTGCTCTATGCCAGCCGCCTCGAACCGGAGAACAACGCACACCTGGTCGTGTCGGCCTTCGAGGGCGTGCGCACCGACAAGCGCCTCGTCATTCTGGGCCACGCCCCCTATGCCGCCGACTACATCGCCAAGGTGAAAGCCACGCGCGACCCGCGCATTCTCTTCCCGGGCGCGATCTATGGGCCGGAGTACCTGCAGCTCCAACTCAACAGCTACCTCTACATCCAGGCCACCGAGGTGGGCGGCGTCCACCCGGCCCTGCTCGAGGGCCTCGGAGCCGGCAAGTGCATCCTCTATCTCGACGTGCCGGAGCACCGCGAAGTGCTGCGCGCCGAAGACGGCCAAGATGTTGGCGTTCCATTCCGCACTCCGGGCTGGCAGGATTTGCGGGAGCAACTGCAGCAGCTCCTCGACGCTCCTGAGCGGGTGGCCGAGCTCGGACGGCGCGCCCAAGCCCTGGCGCGTCGCAACTACGGCTGGGAGGGCATCGCGGATCGCTATGAACGACTCTTTCTGGAGCTGGTGGGCTCAACGCAGGCCGCGCCTTTGGCCGACAAGAGCACGGGATAGTCTGCCGCCCATGTTTTTTGCCCTCACCATCCGCCGCGCCGCTCGTCGCTGCGCCGTGCCCCACGCCTCGCGCAGCCCGCTCGGCTCTGCGACGCGACTCGTGGCCGGCTTGCTGGCGATGACGCTCGGACTTCTGGCGACGCCCGGCTGCAAGTCGCCCTATGCCAGCGGCAACCTGGAGATCGCGCCGGAGATCGTGCGCTCCACGCAGCGCTTTCGCCGCGAGTACGTCATGGCGGCCGGCGACACGCTGCGCGTGGCCGTGCGGCGCATGCCCGAACTCTCGCTCGACTGCGTCGTGCGCTCCGACGGCTTCATCTCCCTGCCCATCCTCGACGACGTGCTGGCCGCCGGACTCACGGTCCCCGAACTCGACGCGCGCCTGACGACTCTGCTCGTGCCGCATGTTCAGGAGCCGGACGTCACCGTCATCGCCACGACCGTGCGGCCGCCGGTGGTTTACGTCGTGGGCGAAGTCAACCAGCCCACCATTCCCGAACTGCGCGTGGCCACCACCGCGGCGCAGGCCATCGCGCGCGCCGGCGGCTTCAACGACACCGCCGCGCGCGACAGCGTGATGCTGCTGCGGCTCGACGCCGACGGCTACCTCTACGCCACGCGCATCAACCTGGAGCTGGAGGGCCAGCCGGCGCCGTGGATGGCGCTGCACAACGTGGCGCTCCAGCCCGACGACATGCTCTTCGTGCCCAAGACCTCCATCGCGCAGGTGGATATCTGGGTGGATCAGCACATCAACCGGCCCATCGGAGGGGTGGCCACGCTGCTCTCCGCTTACGCCAATCTCAAGCTGGCTCAGAACATTGAGGACATCTAGTCCCCGCCTGCCCGACGACGAGCCGCTGGACCTGGCCGCGCCGCTGCGTCGGCTGAGGGCGGTCACGCGGCGGCATCGCCTGCTCGTGCTGGGCACCACACTGCTCACCGTGGGCCTGGTGCTGGGCTGGACGCGCCTGTTTCCGCCCACCTACGAGGCCAAGGTCACGCTCTACATGGAGCCGCAGCGCGACGCCACACGCGAGCGTTTCTACGACGAGTGGAACATCTTTCGCGGCGACGACGCGGCCAGCCAGACGCAGCTCGTGACTTCGACGACGAGCGTGCGCGCCGTCGTCGAGCAGCTCGACCTGAGTTACGACGAGGTCTACCACCCGCCCCTGCGCCACCTCGCGCACCTGTGGCGCGGCTCCTGGCTCGGACAGCAGTGGCAGGACCTCCGCGACGAACACTTCCCTGAGGAGCGCACGCCCTGGGATCCGGAGCCCGCCGAGGTGGAGCGGGCGCGCACCGTGACCGACTTTCAGGCCGGCCTCTCGATGAAGGTCGCCGGCCTGTCGACCGTGGCCGTGCTGACCACCAAGGCGCCCACGCGCCGCGCCGCCGAAATGGCCAATGCGCTGGCGGACGAGGCCGTGGCCGCGCACATCCAGCGGCATCGCGAGGAGGCCTTGGCGGCCTACGACGCACTCACCCTGCAGGTCGAACGCGCGCGGGGCGACATGCTCGCCGCCGAGCAGCGCGTGCGCAGTTACAAGGACGAGCGCGCCATTCTTTTCGACTTTGAGCGCGAGAAAACAGACTTAGCCCAACTCGCCAAGGTCACGTCGCTCGTGGACGACGCCGTCGCGGCCGTGGCGGCCAGCGCAGCCCGCCTGGCCTCGGTGGAGGAGCAACTCGTGGGAGAGCCCACCCACAAGATCACGACCAGCGGCTACGAGAAGAACGTCATGGTCGAAACGCTGCTCCATCGGCTGCTCGATCTGCGCCTGGCCCGCCAGGAGGCGGCCACGCGCTGGCGGGATGACTCCATCGAGGTGCGCGACCTCGACCTGCGCGTCGCGCTCGTCGAGAACATGCTCACCGGCACGGCGCCGATGCTGCTGGCCAACGAGCTGACGACGATCAACGAAGTCCGCGAGAATCTGCTGGAACGCCGCAACCAGATCGCCACCGAGCTGGCCGGGCAGCGCAGCGAATTGGCGGCGCTGCAGGCGCAGAAGGCCGCCTACGACGCGCGCCTCAACAACGTGCCCGAGGCCTTCACTGAGCTGCAGATGCTGGCGCGCGAACAGTCGCTCGCCGAAGAGGACTACCGCATGCTGCTCGACAAGCAGCTCCAGGCCTGGATCTCGGCCGAAGGCGCGGCGACCGCCTCCACGAGCCTGCGCATCATCGACCGCGCCGTGCCGCCCGACGCTCCCGTTTGGCCGAAGACCAAGCTCTTCCTGGGCCTGGCGCTCGTGGTCGGTCTGCTGATGGGCGTCGCCGCCGCGCAGCTCCGCGAGCTGCTCGACAATCGTGTGCGCGCCGCGCAGTACGACGCCAGCCTCGCCGGCGTGCCTTTCTACGCCGAGATCTTGCTGGCCCAGAACGGCGACGCGCTGCCGCTCGTTCCGCGGGCAGGCCACAGGCGCGCGGCCGCCCCCGCGGGCGACAGTGAAAGCAGGCCCGGTCATGGCTGAGTCTTCGTCGGCCTCGCTGCAACAGCGCCTGCCCGCCGATCAGCTCGAAGCCTGGCGGCGGCTGGCCATGCAGTTGCGCCTCGACTTGCAGCCCGACACGCCGGGCTCGCCCGGCCAGCCGTCAGTCAGCCTGCTCATCGTCTCGCCCACTTCGCTGGATGTCTCGGCCCCCGCCACGCTGCAGCTCGCGCACTTCCTCGCCGAGGAGCAAGCCCGCAAGGTGCTGGTCGTCGATGCCTGCTTCGGCACGCGCGAACTCAGCCTGGCTTTTGGGCAGGGTGAGGCGCCCGGTCTCTTGCAACTGCTCGACGCCAGCGCGCCGGCCCTGGCGCCGCTCACCCACGCAACCGAGCACAGGGCCGTGGCCTTCCTGCCGGCGGGCCGTGCGGAGCGCGGACTCAGCGGCGTGCTGCAGCCGGCGGCCCTGCGCCGCGTGCTCGCCGAAGCCGGCCGCACCTTTGACTTCGTCATTTTGCACGCCAGCCCAGTGCTCGAAGATGCCAGCACGCTGGCCTTCCCGAGCGTGACCGACAACGTGCTCTTGCTGGTGGCCGAAGGCCAGACGCGCCTCGATGATCTACAGGCCGCGCAGCGCGCGCTGACGGCCGCGCAGGCCAAGCGCGTGGGCCTCGTGCTCACCAAGCCGGTGGGAGGCGCGCACGGCTGGGCTTCCCGGCTGCGTCGCGCGCTGCTGCGCCGCTGAGCGCACGCGGGGCCATGCGCGGCGGCGCGAGCCTCAGTCTGCGCCTGACTTTGGGCCTGGTTCTGGGCTTGGGCGCCCTCGGCGGCGCCGTGGCGGCGGCGCTCACGCTGCTGCCGGCGAGCCTGCAGCTTGCCGCCGTGCTGGCGCTGCTCTTGCCGCTGGCTGCGGCGCTCTCGGGTCAGCCCCGCCGCTTTCTGCTTTGGGGCCTGCTCCTCGCAGTGCCGCTCGACCTCAGCAAGTTCTTCGAGGTCCTGCCGCACATGGGCGGCGAGTACGGCTTTCGCTTGGAGCTGAGTGATCTCTTCCTCGTCCTTCTCGGCGCTGACTGGCTCGCTCAGCGCTTCGCCGGGCAGGCGCCGCGCCTGCGGCTCACCGCCGCCGGACGGCTTTGGCTTTTGCTCATCCTGCTCGGAGTCGGCAGCGTGGCCTTCGGCGTCTACCGGCGCGTGGCCCTCATGGAAGTCGTGCGCATGGTCAAGGTGCTGCTGCTCTTCTTGATCGTGGCCAATCACTTGCGACGGCGCGAAGAGCTGCTGGCGGCAGGCCGCGCTCTCGTCGTGGGCGCGCTCTTGCTCTCCATCTACGGCTTGCTGCAGTGGGGCCTGGGCGCCACCTTCGGACTGGCGCTCTTCGGCGAGGCCGAAGGGCCGATGTCCGAGCCGCTGGGCCTCAGCTCGGTGAGCCGCGTCGGATCGCTCGTCGGGCATCCGAACATGTTCTCCGGCTACCTCGTCATGGCGCTGCCGGTCGCGGCCGCGCTGCTCTTCGGCGGCGCCACCCGCGGCACGCGCCGGCTGTGCTTCGTCACGCTGCTCACCGGCTCGGCGGCTCTCATCGCGACACTCTCGCGCGGCGGCTGGGTGGCCTTTGCGCTCGCTTTCACGCTGGTTTTCACGCTGAGCGCTCTGCATCGCCGGCTGCGCCTGCGCTCAGTGCTGGTGCGCGCGACGCTGCTGCTGGCCCTGGCCGTGCTGGCGCTGGCCTTCGGCAACACGATCCTGGACCGTCTGCTGCTCAGCAATCCCGAGAACGTGCTCGTGCGCTTCGAGCTGATGGACATCTCCTGGCGGATGATCCAGGAGCGGCCGCTCTTCGGCTTTGGCCTCAACTCTTGGGCCTTCGAGATGGCGCCCTACTCGCGCCTGGGCGTCGAGGGCGTGCACAGCGTCTGGGGCGCGCTGCTGCCGCCCGTGCACAATCTCTATCTGCTTGTCGCCACCGAACAGGGCCTGCTCGGACTGCTGCTGCTCCTGCTGCTCATCGGCGCGCTCCTGCGCGTGGGCCTGACGAATCTGCGCGAGACGGACGACAGCCTCTTCGCGCTAAACCTGGGCCTGCTGGCGGGGCTGCTCGCCATCCTGGTGCACGGACTCGCCGACTGGGTGCTGCGCACCAATCCGCTGCTGCGCATGTTCTGGCTCTATGGCGGCCTGCTCGTGGCGCTGAGTCTGTGGCGGCGGCGCGGCGCTCTGCTACAAGCCGCGGAGCAAGCCGACGAGCTGCTGGTTGTTTGGGAGCCGGCAGCGCCGACGACGGACGAACCGCGCTGGCCGGGCTTTGGGGCGGTGCTGCTTTTGTCCGGCCTCGTCGCCGGCGCGGGCTGCTCGGGCGCGACAGACAGCGCGGCTCCCGCGGCGCGCGTGCCGCCTGCTCAACTCGACGCGCCGCGTGGCCTGGGCTACTGGCCCAGCGATTACTCCGACGAGGCCCTGCACGCGGCACTCACGCGTCTGCGCGAGGGCGCCGAGATCGCCACAGTGCAGCTTCCCGCCTTTGCAAACGAGCCGCCGCGTCTGGCCCATCTCGAGCACTGGCTCGATGAGGCGCGCGCCGCGGGTCTGGCGCTGCACCTGGCGCTGGAGCCCTTTGACGACGCGCGGCGCGCACCCAGGCAGCCGCCCAGCGCGGCCCCGCTCTGTGCCGATCCGGCTTGGCAGGCCGCCTTCCGCGCAGAAGTCCTGGCGCTCGCCGCACGCCATCAGCCCGAGTATCTGAACCTCGGTGTCGAGGCCAATCTCTATCTGGCCGCTCAACCCGAAGATGCTCGCGCTTTTCTAGCGCTGTGCCGTGCGCTCCGCGAGGAGCTGGCCGCCCTTTCGCCGGCCACGCAAGCCTTCTGCTCGTTGCAATACGAAGTGCTGGCCGGCCGCGGCGCCGGCATCGGCTGGCCGGGGGCCGCGCAATGGCCACTGCTCGACGAGCTGCTGCTGGGCCAGGAACTGCTGGCGCTGAGCAGTTATCCGCTCTACCTGGAGTCGCCGTACCGCGCCGAGCGCGTGCCGGCCGGGCACTTCGATGAGCTGCGGCACTGGCTTGCCGGCCGATCGGCTGAAGGCAGTCCTGCGCTCCGCGTGCTGCTGGCCGAGATCGGTTTCTATTCCTCGCCGGAGGTCACGCCGGCGAGTTCGCTGGAAGAACAGGCGCGCTTCGTGCGGCGGCTGCCCGAACTCCTCGCTGGCCTGCCACTCGAAGCCGTCTGCTGGGTCAGCCTGGTGGACCTGCGCGACCAGCCCTCGCTCGCGGCGCTGCGTGCCAGCGCACCCCAGCACTTCTCGCTGGCGCTGCTCGATGCAGCGCAGCAGCCCAAGCCGGCCTGGCAGGAGTGGCTCGCGCTGGGCGGCCCGCGGTGAGCACGCCGCCCGCCCGCGAGGAACCCTCTGCGGACCTGAGCTTGCACGGCAACCTCACCGGCCTCGTGCTGCGCAACACTGCCGCGCAGACTCTGGGCCGGGCCTTTGTGACGCTGGCGCGCTACGCCGGCTTCGTGCTCATCATTCGCGCCTTCGGCGCCGAGCGCTGGGGCGAGTACGCGCTGCTCATGGCCTGGCTGACCCTCGGCGAAAACTTGGTCGACTTCGGCCTGAGCGAAGTCTTCGTGCGCGAACTCTCGCGCACGCCCGAGCGCCGCACGGCGCTGCTCTCCAGCTACCTGGTGCTGAAACTCGGGCAGGGCCTTTTGGCCTGGCTGCTGCTGGCCGGCGGATTGTGGGCAGCGGGCTACGAGGCGACGATTCTGCAGGCCGGCTTGCTCGGCGGTGCGGCGCTGCTGTTGTGGGGCCTGCTGCTCGTGTGGCGGGCGCACTACCGCGCGCGGCTCACGCTGGGACGCGACGCGCTGGCCGATGTGGGCGGCGGGCTCGTGCAGCTTGCGCTCGTGGCCCTTGTCGCGGCGCAGGGGGGCGGACTGTGGGCGCTCCTGGCCGCCTTCGTGGCTGGCCGCGCCACGCAGACGGCCCTCGCCGCCGGACTCGCCGGAGCTGAGGCGCGCCCGCGCCTCGCGCAAGCCGAACGCGGCATCATGCGGCAGGCGCTCAGCGCGGCTCTGCCCATTGGCCTGACCATGGCCGTGGTCACGCTCACCGCGCATCTCGACACGCTCATGCTCGCCGAGTTGCTCGGGCTAAAAGCCGTGGGACTCTTCGCGGCCGCCTGGCGCTTTGCCGTGCCGGCCACGCTCATCGCGGCCTCCTTCGCGGGCACGCTCTATCCGATCCTGGCCGCCTCCTGGCAGCGCGACACGCCGCGCCTGCATCGCACCTTTCAGGCGGGCATGGAGGCCTCTTTCCTGCTGGCCAGCGCGATCTTCTGTGTGTTTTTCGTGGGCGCCGAAGGGCTCATGGCGCTGCTCGGCGCGGAGGTCGCGCCGGCCGCCCCGGTCTTGCGCGTGCTGGCCTGCATCGTTCCGATCACGGCGCTGAACTGCGTGCTGGGACCCACCCTCTTCGCCGTTGGCGCGCAGCGTCCGGCGCTGCTCTTCGCCTGCACGGGCCTGGCCCTGAAAGTTCTGCTGCTCGTCGCGCTCATTCCGGGGCGGGGTCTGCTGGGGCCGGCCTGGGCCTCGCTCGGCACCGAGCTGCTCACGGGCTTCCTCCTGCCACTGCTCTGCGTGCAGCGCTACCTGGGCTATCGGCTGCGCTGGGGCCTGCTGCTGCGCGCGGCCCTGGCGGCGGGAATCGCCGTGAGCAGCGCGGCGCTCGTGGGCTGGCACGGCACGCTGGCCGGTGCAGGGCTGGCGTTGCTCGTGCTCGGACCGGCGGCGCTCCTCACCGGCGCGGTGAACCGTCAGCGCCTCGCCAGTCTCTTCGCCGCCGCGTCGCGCTGAGGCTTAGCAGGGCCGCAGCAGGCGGCGCAGCAGCGGCGTCAGCGCAAAGCCCAGCAGATGCGCACCCACAGCCAGACTCCAGCTCGACAAGGACCAGACATTGGCTCGCAGAGCCCGTCGCGCGCAGTGCCGAGCCTCCGCGCCGCGGCCCTGCGCCAGGCGAATCGCCGCCAGTCGCCGCAGGTTGTAGCCGAGTAGTCGGCGGCGCAGCCGCTCCACGCGCGGCCCGAAGCGCTCCACGAAGTGGCGCCTCTCCAGCAGCCGTACAAGCGTCTCGACGATGAATTCGTTCACCCAGGGACGCAGAGTCACGCGCAGCGAGCCGTCGTGGAAACGCACGCTCAGCCGCGTGGCCGCATCGAAGCCGGCCTGTGCGACAGCGCTCCCACTCCGCTCTGCAGAGACGCCCAAGGCTGAGACCGGCTGCTCGCCCAGGCGCAGGAGCAGGTTGAACTCGAAGGGAAAGTTGCCGCGAAAGCCCGGATCGCAGAGCCCCGCGCGCCGCAGGGCCGCGCTGCGAAAGACGGTGCCCGAGAGCGGCACGAAACCCGAGCTGAGCAGGGCTTCGAGGAGCGGCACGGGCCCGGGCGCGCGCGTGTGACGGCCGTGCTCGCGCAGATAGCGCTGCGTCCAGGCCGGCTGCTCAGTCCCGGCCGCATCGATGAGGCGGGGATTGGCCACGTAACACACGAGCTGGGGATCGGCGTCCAGCATGGTGACGGCACGGCGCAAAGAGTCCGGATCGAGTCGGTCGTCGTCGTGCAGAATCACAAAGTACTCGGCGCGGCATTCGCCAAAGAGAAAAGCCCCCTGCCCCGACTCGAGCAGGGGCTCGGAGTGGCGGACATAGCGCAGGCCGGATCGCGCTGCGCGCTCGACATAGGCGCGCGCGGCTTCGCTCGCGGCCGGCTCGGAAGCGTCATCGCTCACCAAGAGCTCGACGGCGCCGAAATCCTGGGCCAGCACGCTGTCGAGCGCTTCGCGCAGCCACTCCGGGCGGTTGCGCGTGGGCAGACCGACGAAGACTCGCGGCGTCACGGCTGACACGGTGGCCGCGCGGTCAGTGGGCACGCGCGCATCCTAGCGCGCCCGAGCGGCGCGCCCGAGCGGCGCGTCGTGTTCAGCGCTGCGGTGGCTGGAGCGGGCTCGTCCACAGCAGGCGCGGGCGCAGGCTCGTGCGCAGCGTGGCGAGCGAAAGCTCGGGCGCTGCGCCTGGGCTCGGCAGTCCGGCCAAGAGGTCCGCGGAACACAGCAGATCAATGACCAGACCGTCGCGGCACACGGCAATCGCAGCGGCGCCGCTCTCGCTCAGCCGGCGCGCGGCCTCGGCCCAACTCGCATCGTGCTCGATGCTCGGAATGCCGACGGACTGCCCGGGCAGTGGCGCCCTTGAAGACTGCGAGAGCGACTGCGTGGCCTGGGTGTTGGGCGGGGTGCTGTGCTGAGCCATCGGGGAACTCCAGAGGCCGCGTCCCTCTGGGGACCGGCTCCCCTTCTTCGGCCCGCCGCGGTCCGCCGCTTGAGCCGTGGCCCCAGACTTACCAGCCCTTGCCGCGCAAGACCGTGCCCAGCGTCGCGGCTGCCACGCGCAGATCGAGCCCCAGCGACCAGCGATCGATGTACTCCAGATCCATTTCCATCCAGCGCTCGAAGGGCAGGCTGTGGTCGCCGTGGGCCTGCCAGAGGCAGGTCATGCCCGGCGGCATCGAGAGGCGGCGGCGCTGCCACCAGGCCCAGGCCGCAACCTCGTCGGGCAGCGCCGGGCGCGGCCCCACCAGGCTCATCTCGCCGATGAGCACGTTGGCGAGCTGCGGCAGCTCATCGAAGTGAAAGCGGCGCAGCGCGCGGCCCACGCGCGTGATGCGCGGATCCCCGCGCATCTTGAAGACCGGGCCGTCCGCCTCGTTGCGGCCGGCCAGCTCGGCGCGCTGCTCGTGCGCACCGACGATCATGGTGCGGAACTTGAAGAGTGTGAAGTGACGGCCGTGCAAACCGACGCGCGTCTGGCGGTAGAGCACCGGCCCGCGCGAGTCGAGCTTGATGGCCAGTGCCGCCAGCAGCAGCAGCGGGCTGAGCAGCACCAGTAGCAGCAGAGCGGCTACTAAATCGCCCAGGCGTTTGATGGCCAGCGAAACATGGCTCGACGGCCCGGAGAAGTGCGTGACGAGGGTCGTGTCGCCGAGGCGCACGATGTCGGTCTGCACGCCTTCGGTCTCGAAGCTGCGCGTGGGAAACTTCACCGAGACGCCCGCCTCGCCGCAAACGCGCAGCACGTCGGCCACTTGATCGTAGTGGCTGCGCAACGGCAGCGTGACCACCACCTCGTCCACGGCCTGGCGCCGCAGCAAGTTGCGAAAGGAATCCGGTGCATCGAGCGGCGTGAAGGGCAGTTCGGAGAGCGGCGGCCGCTGGAACTCCTCTGCGCCCGCCGAACCCGCGGGCAAATCGGGCACATCCACCAGACCCACAATGCGCAGTCCGTAGTGCGGATGCGCCAGCAGATCGCGCGCGATGGCGGCGGAGCGCGGGTTGCGCCCCACGAGCAGCCAGGCGCGCTGGTCGAGGCCGCCCCGGCGCAGCCTGCGCAGCACGAGCCGCACGACGAGCCGCAAGAAAAGCACAGCCCCCGCACCGACCAGCCCGGCCACTGCGATCTGCGCGGCCGAGGGCAAGAGCGGGGCTCCGGCCGCACTCGCAGCCGGCGCGAGCCCGAGCAGCGGCGCGACAGAGAGCGCCAAGCTCGCCAGCGCCAGGGCCGCGACGCAGGTCTCCAGCAAGGCACGCAGTTCCGCGCCCAGTGTCTCGGTGCGGCGCGCGTGATAGATGCCGAGGCGCTGCGCCGCGAGCAGGAAGCACAGCAGTTGGCTGGCGGCGAGCAAGAGTGCGGCGCGTGCCGAACCGGAGGCCTCGGCGCCGGCCAGGCTGCGCCAGGCCAGCGGCGCGACCGCGAAGACGGCGGCGTCGATCAGCCGCAGCGAGCGCGCGAAGACATGGAGGTTCTGGTACAGCACGGGCCCAACTCTAGTAGGGCGACGGGCGGGAGCAAGCCGCGAGCTGCTCGAGGACCCACGCGAACTCCTGCTCCAGGCATTCCAGCAGTGTCGAGGCCCCCAGGCGCGCCCGCCGCTCGGCAGGAATCATGTCGAAGGAGTAGGTCTCGATCTCCAGGTGCGGAGCGTCGAGCGGCTCGGCCAGCAGCGCCTGGAGGTCGGCGCGCGTCGTGCCGAGCAGGCCCTGCTCATCCAACTGGGCCGCAAAGAGCGGCACATGGAAGTGGATGCGCCAGGCGCCGGCGGCGCGCCCCTGGTGCGCTCCGGACGCGGGGCCAGCCAGTGAGTCCAGCGCCTCCGGCAGATCCGCGAAGCGCCGCAGTGTGCCGTCGGGCGCGCGCTCGACGACCTGATGGAACCAGCGTTCATCGGCGAAGCCCGCCAGTGCCTGCTGTGCGGCGCGCGGCGCGCTCACGGCGAGCGCCGAAGAGAGCTGCACCTTGGCGATGGGCACACCGGCTGCGCGCAGCAGGCGCAGAGAGGTCGGCAAGTCTTCGTACTGCACGGCTTGGTGACAGGCGTCAAAGCAGAGTCCGAGGTGCCTCCGCGCCACGTCTCCTGCGGGCCAAAGCTCGCGCTCGAAGAAGTCCACGATCTCAGCGGTGGTCTCGGAGAGCGAGAGCGGTTCGGGCTCGAGCGCCAGCACGATGCGCCGTCCGGATTGCCGCTCGAGTTCCGCCAAGCCGACGGCCGCGCGCCGAAAGCCGCGGCCCACGGCAGCGAGCGTGGGCGCGTCGGCGCCCCAGGGTTTGTAGCCGCCGGTGTGCGTGCTCAGGCTGCCCGTGGCACCTTCGGGCAGCAGACTGGCCAGAGCGCGTGCCGCCAGCAGCGTGTGCTCCAAGCGCGAATCCTCGGCCCAAGTCGGACGAAACACGGCGTCCTTCACGCGCGGCCCGTGGAACTCGCCCTGCGGAAAGGCGTTCACCGTGAAGGTTTGCAGGCCGAGTTGTGCGAGACGGCGGGCCAGCGGCGCCGGATCGTGTGCGACAGCCGCCGCCGCGCGCTCCGGCAGCCAGAGTCCCAAGCCCAGCGAGGCGGACTCGCCCAGCAGCCCGCGCTCAACCAGCTTCTGCCTCAGTCGCGCCGGCTCGGCGCCCAGGACGTCCAGCAGCCCGGGCAGGTCGGAGTAGGCATGCACATTCGTGCAGTAGCCCAATTGCCGGCCGGCAGAGAGATGCATGGCGGGCCGCCGCTCAGATTTTTTTGGAGCTCATCCAACGCACGAGCGCGATGAGCACGAGAGCGCCTAGCGTAGCGGAAACAATCTGCGCGAGCAGGCTCTGCGCGGCAAAACCCAGAACGCGAAGCAGAAATCCGCCAACCAGCGCTCCCAGAATGCCCAGCACCAGATTGACCACCAGCCCCTGCTTGGAGCGGCCCATGAGCGCATTGGCCAGAAAACCCGAAACGAGGCCGACGACCAGCAGCCACCAGATGATCGCCATAGCTGTTTCTCCGGATCGGGAGGGAAGATCGCTCACAGAAAGTCAGTCCGAGCAGTGCCCGGCCAGCGCGGAAGTCGGCGATCTGCGTATCATAGGCCCCGTCATCTTCCCAGGAGGTCCTCACCATGCATCGCGCGCCTTTCATCCGTTCCCTGTCGATCCGCCGCAGCCTGCCGCTTCTCGGCGCCGCGCTCCTGACGGTTTCCAGCACGATGGCCCAGGACGCCGCACCAACCCGCCCCGCACCGACGGCTCCTGCTGCAACGCCTCCTGCCGCCACCCGGCCCGAGTCGGCGCCTGCGGCCCGGCCCGCCGCGCCCGCTGCCGGCACGGTCACTCCCGCGCAGAATCCTGCGGCTCGGCCCACGGCGCCCGCTGCGCCTGCCGCCGTGGATCGTGACGAAGTCCTGCGCCGCATGGCCGCCACCGAGACTCAGCACCGCGAGCGCATGGCCAAGATCCAGCGCCTGCGCGAGCTGGCCTCGCAGGGTGCCCTGGCCGGCCGCGGCGACCTCATCGACGAACTCGAGCGCAAGGAGAACGCGCGCTTCGAGGAGCAGCGCAGCCGCGCACGCAAGCTCGTCGGTGACGAGGCCTTCCGCGCTGCGGACGCCCGCCATGCTGCGGGTCGCGAGCGCAAGCGTCCGGCCGCCGCGCGCCCCGAGCCCACACGCGCTCCGGCAGCCGGCGAGCGCCAGCCCGCCCGTCCCACGCAGCCGGCCACCGCGCCCGCCACGGCTCCTCGTCAGCCCGCCCCCCAGGCCCAGCGTCCGCCGGCACCGCCGGCGCGGCCCACACCGGCGCCCGCGCCTGCTCCTCAGCCGCGTGAGCAGTCCGGCGGCCGCTCGCCGCGCGGAGCCTGAACATGAACTCCACGCACGCTGTTCGTCTGCGGATCGTGAGCGCGAGTCTTTTGGCTGCCGCTCTGTTGCTACCGGCCTGTAAGGACGACAGCAACGGCGCCTTTGTCTATCAAGCCGACGGCTCCGCCGCAGCAAAGGCAACGGGTGACGACGCGCCGGCAACCAGTGGCAGCACCGCCACCGCCGGCACGGACCTGCCCAAGATTCCCACGCAGGATGAGGCCGACGCGGCTGCGGCAGCGGCCATCACTGCCGCCAATGCGGAAGCCGAACTGGAGCGCCTGCTCAAGGAAATCGAGCAAGACAGCAAGGATCCCTGAGGCGCGGGTTCCCGGCCCGGTCGACCAACTGCGAACGCGCGGGCGGGCTGCGCGCTACATCCGCACCCAGATGCTCTTGGTCTCGGTGTAGTTCTTGAGCGCGTGGTGTCCCATCTCGCGGCCGTAGCCGCTCTGCTTGTAGCCACCGAAGGGCGAAGCGGCGTCGAACATGTTGTAGCAGTTGATCCACACCGTGCCGGCGCGCAGCGCCGCCGCGAGGCGGTGCGCCTTGCCGATGTCGCGCGTCCAAATCCCGGCCGCTAGACCAAAGACCGAGTCGTTGGCTTCGCGCGCGATCTGCTCGATGTCATCGAAGGGCAGCGCGCAGACCACTGGGCCGAAGATCTCCTCGCGCACGATGGACATGGCGGGCTGCACATCCGTGAAGACTGTCGGCCGCACGAAATAGCCGGGGCCCGCGGGCAGCTCGCCTCCAAAGTTCGGCTTCGCGCCGGCCTTGCGGCCCGCCTCGATGTAGCCCTGCACGCGCTGCTGCTGCTCCTGGCTCACGAGCGGCCCCATCTGTGTGTCCAGCGCCATGCCGGGGCCGAGCTTGATGCCCTTGCTGAGATCCGCCACGCGCTCGACCAGCTCGGGATAGACCTTGTCCTCGACGTAGAGCCGTGAGCCCGCGCAGCAGCACTGGCCCTGGTTGAAGAAGATCGCGTTGAAGGCCCCGACCGAGGCCAGCTCGAGATCAGCATCCTTGAAGACGATGTTCGGCGACTTGCCACCCAGCTCCAGCGTGACGCGCTTCAGATTGCCCGAGCTGGCCTTCACGATCTCGTGGCCCACTTCGGTGCTGCCCGTGAACGCGACCTTGTCCACATCAGGATGACTGGCCAGCGCAGCGCCGGCTTCGCCGAAACCCGTGATGATGTTCACCACGCCCGGCGGAAAGCCGGCTTCGAGGAACATGCGGCCCAGGAAGAGGGCCGTCAGCGGCGTTTGCTCGGCAGGCTTGAGGATCACGGTGCAGCCGCAGGCCAGCGCTGCGCCCAACTTCCAGGCCGCCATGAGCAGCGGGAAGTTCCAAGGAATGATCTGTCCGACGACCCCCACCGGATCACGCAGCGTGTAGTTCAGGTAGACGCCCTGCGGGTCATAGGGCGGAGCCACGGGAATCGTTTCGCCCTCGAGCTTGTCGGCCCAGCCGGCGTAGTAGCGGAAGTGCTCGACGGTGAGCGGCACATCGGCAGCGCGCGCCACCGCCAGCGGCTTGCCGTTGTCGAGCGACTCAAGCTGCGCGAAGGTTTCGGCGTGCTTCTCGATGAGGTCCGCGAGCTGATACAGCAGACGTCCGCGCTGGCGGCCGCTCATCCGGTGCCACGCACCGTCCTCGAAGGCTGCGCGCGCTGCGCGCACGGCACGGTCCACATCCTGCTTGCCGCCCTGCGCCACGCTGGTGAGCCGCGTGCCGTCGGCCGGATTCTGCACGTCGAAGGACTTGCCGTCCGCCGCGCTGAGCCACTCGCCGTTGATGAGCAGCTTGTGCGGCCCGGCCGCGAGAAAGGCCCGCACGGCGGGAGTCAGTTCCACCTGCTGCGGGGGCTTCAGGGTGGCAGTCATGGGCGGCTCCTCAGAGGCGTGTGTAGACGATTTCCAGGGCCTTGCGCTCCACGCCGTCGGCGCCGGTCTGGTACTGCACGTAGCCGTGGCTGTCGCGGCTATGGATGGTGGTCACGTCGCGCGTCTTGAAGGGCTGTCCCGTGACGGGATGCGGGCAGGCGCGGTGAATCGAGATCGCGCGGCCCGTGGCGTCGGCATTGCCGCTGCCCACCGGCATGAGAAAGGTGCCCATGGAGTCGGCCCAGAGCGCGACGTACTGCTGCTTGAAGTTGTCGTAGCCCATGAGGCCGAGCCCCTCGAAGGGCTGGCCCATGGTCTGCCCGGCATAGCGGCTGAGCAGAAAGCGGCCGCCCAGCACCCAGGTGTTCTCGATCGTGCCGGCGGATTCCGAGGGCGGGACATCAGGCGCCATCCAGAACTTCACCGCAGCCCGAAACTTTCCGGCCAGCGGCTCCAGGCGACGGTGGTGCTCGCCCGGCTGAATCATTGCCATGTATTGGGCCATGTCCTGACTCATGCGCGGCGACTCTAGCACCCCTCCCGAAAGTCGCGCCAGCGCGCGCCCGCTTGTCCCGGCTCAGGCCCGGGGCGGCGTGTTGAGGCGAGCCTCGTCGTAAAAGGCCAGTCCGTGCCCGGCGCCGCCGCGCGCTTTGGCAATCCAAGTGATCTGCCCGGTATGCCACGAGCAGTGCTCGACGACATGCAGCGCGGCCTGTAGCGGCGTGGTCTCGAAGCCCTGGATGGTCACCGGCTCGAGCCAGCCTGCCGGGTCGCGCGCACGCAGCACCACGGCGGCCGCCTCGATAGTGGCTTGCAGAGCCGCCAGCAGCACTGCGGCCGAATCACCGCCGCGCGCCCCGAACTCAGCGGCCCGCTCGCGGAGATCCGGCGCCCCGCCGAGCCCGCACACAATCCACTGCCGGAGATTCCCTTCCAGGTGCAGGAGCAGATTGCCCGTGCTCGTGCTGCCCTCGTGCGGACGCCACCAAAGATCAGTCTCGGGGAGGACTCCCACGGCACGGCGCAGGCGCGGCAGGTAGGTGTCGGCCAGCAGGCGAGCGCATTCATCGCCAAAGGCCAGGCCTAGCCCGTGCTGCGCGGGGCCCGACAAGCCCGCGGGACCGGGCGACGGCGTGTATTCCCCGCTGCGATCCCGAGCGCGCCGCGACTCCATGGCCTCCATTGCACCACGGGCCCTCGAAAGTCGGCGCGTGACGAAACGCCGGGAATTGCCGAGAATGCCCGGCTTGACCTGTTGCTCCGCCCTCTCGGTGCCGGAGCCCGTACCTCGGAGCCATCCGCGCCATGACTGACCAAGCCCCTTCCCACGATCGACCTTCCCGCGACCGACCGGGGGGCGGGGGCGGCCGAAGCGGGCCGGGTGGGCGCAGTGGCGGAGGCTCGGGCCGGGGACGCGGCCCCGGAGGAAGCTCGGGAGGCGGCGGCCGCTTCGGCGGCGGAAGATCTGGCGGCCGTTCGGGCGGAGGCGGCCGTTCGGGTGGTGGCCGCCGTCGCGGCGGCCCCGGCGACGGACCGCCCTCCCGTTACGACGACGAGCAGGGCTCCTCCGCGCCCGTTTCCATGACGACGCCGCCCGCCGACGAAGAGTCGGACAAGGGCATTCCCGTCGAGGAGTGCGCCTTCGCGGAGTTCGACCTCCATCCTGAACTCGTGCGCGGACTGGCCGCCTGCGGCTACCGCACGCCCTCGCCAATCCAGGCTCGCACCTTGCCCTACGCGCTCGAAGGCCGCGACATCATCGGGCAGGCGCGCACAGGCACCGGCAAGACCGCGGCCTTCCTCGTGCCGGCGCTGCAGACGCTCAGTCAGCGCCCCGGGCCGCGCGTCGCGGTCGTGGTGCCTACACGCGAGCTCGCCATGCAGGTGGCCAACGAATCCAAGCGCATCGGCCAGTTCATGGGCATCAAATCCACCGCCATCTACGGCGGCGATTCCATGGCCCGGCAGGTCACCGACCTGCGGCAGGGAGCGCAGGTGCTGGCCGCCACGCCGGGGCGCCTGCTCGACCATCTCGGCCGGCACACGCTCACGCTCGCGCAGCTCGACTGCCTGATCCTCGACGAAGCCGACCGCATGTTCGATCTCGGCTTCCGCGACGACATCGCCCGCATCATGGGCTACGCCACGGGCCGCCGGCAGACCATGCTCTTCTCGGCCACGCTCACCGACGAAGTCCTGGCCCTGGCCGGCAAGTACATGAGCGATCCGGCGCGCGTCTTCCTGGCGCCAGACAAGATGACCGTGGACGAGGTGCGGCAGACCTACCTGCCCGTCGAGCAGGAACGCAAACTGCTGCTCCTGCTGCGCGTCCTCGCCGAAGAGAAGCCCGAGCGCTCGATCATCTTCACGCGCACCAAGCACGGTGCCGACCGCCTGGCCGAGAACCTGCAGAAGAAGGGCCTGCCCGCCAGCGAGATTCACAGCGGCCTGCCGCAGAAGAAGCGCGAGCGCATCCTCAAGGGCTTCCGCGACGGCGAGTTCACTTACCTCGTGGCCACCGACGTGGCCGCGCGCGGCCTGGACATCGACGATGTCAGCCACGTGATCAACTTTGACATCCCGGAGAATCCCGAGGACTACGTGCACCGCATTGGGCGCACGGCGCGCATGGGCAAGGAGGGCCGCGCGGCCACCTTCGTCACGCCCGAGGATGGCGAGTTCCTCACGCTCATCGAAAAGCTGATCAACAAAGAGATCCCGGTCGAGCGCTACCCCGATTTCGCGCACACGAGCGCGGGTCCCGGGGCCCCTGAGCCGGCCAAGCCGGACCTGCCCAAGTACCAGCGCACCCTGCAGGGCTACACCCGGCCGCGCAATCGCCGTTAAGCAGGCCCAAGGGGCCGCGCAGGCCCCGAGGCCAGCCTTCCCGGGGGGCAACAGTCCGGGCCGAACTCCTGCCGATAGCGGATCCGCCGGAGGATCTGCATGCATCGGCGCCCGTCCCTGACCCAACGCGAAGGCCTTTTCTCGACCACCCGCTACATCCTGTACGGGAACAAGGTGCGGGTCATTCGGCAGTCGCCCCTGGAGCGCGACGACCAGTACATCCCCCTGGCGGCCGTGGATCCCGACGCCCTGGTGGTCCGCCAGCCGAGCCCGCGAATGCTAATCCTGGCCGGCCTGCTCACGCTGCCCGGTGCTGTGGCGGCGGCTGGCTGGCCTGCGCCGCTGCCCGTGGGCTTGGCCACCTGCGCCGCCGGTCTGAGCCTGCTCGGACTGCTGACGCTCGGGGCCAAGGGCTGGCCCGGCCGGCGTTATGTGCGCCATGGCGCGCTGCAACTCCTCGTTGACGCGCCGGACGCGACACGCTTCCGCACCTTCGAACAGCACTTGGTGGACGCCTCGCGGCAACAGCTCGTCGAGGGCGATCCCGTCAGCGAGCCGGTTTCTGTCGCGTCGGAGATCCGCCGCTTGCACGAACACTGCACGGTCGGGCACCTGCCGCCCGAGACCTTCGGCCGGCACAAGCAACGCCTCATCCAGAGCATCCGGGACTATCTGACATGAGCCTCATCGCCCCTGACAGCGCGCGCGAGTCGCCCACGGCGCAGCTCGAGCAGCGAGTCGGCGGGCATCGCGCTCAGCTCGAACTGTTTGTGGATCGGGTGCGCGTGCGTTCCACCGACTTCTTCGGCAGCCGCGAGATCACCCTGCCCCTCGACACGCTCTCCCCGCATGTGGTCATCCGGCGCCGCGGCCCGGTCGGCGCACTGCTGGCCGGAGGGGCTCTGGCCGTGATTGCGCTCACCATGCCGGGCGGCGGCCCGCCCATGGCCGTGCTGGCAGCCATCTTGGGCGTGGGCATCTGGGTTGCCGGCCGCCACCAATACGTGGTCTTCCCTGGGCAGATCTGCGATCTGGAGCTGTATCGCGATCGGCCGGATGCCGCTGCGGCACGCCAGTTCGTGGCCCAGATCGTGCGCCGCATCGAGGCCCTCCAGCAAGAGCTGCGCGTGATCGAGCGGCAGCGCGAAGGCGAACGCCGCTTCGACCGGGTGGGCGAATTGCTCGCCTTCCGTGAGCTCTACACCGAGGGCATCATCGATCGGTCCGAGTTCCGGCTCGCCACCGAGATGCTCGGCCGTCAGCGGCAGGACCGCATCGGATTCCGGTGAACGCAGTCCTTGAGCAGCGCTTCTCCGCGCTGGTGACAGTTCGCACGACGCTTCAGCCGCAGGGCCTGATCATTCAGGTGAACAAGTTCTTCCGGCAGCGCGTGCATGCGGTGGAGTTCGACCGGCTCGTGCTGGAGCCCACCACGCTCACGAGCGTGCGCAAGCCACTGCTCTGGGGCGCGGCGGCCTGTTTCGCCGCAGCCGTCGTGCTAGCTCTGCCGGCTCCGGCCGCTTGGGTGCCTAGCCTCGTGCCGGTGCTGATTTTCGGCCTCGCTGTGATGCTGGTCTTCAGCGCCACCATCACTCCTCGCCGGCTGAGCATGTTCCTGGATCGCGAGCAGGTCTTTCATCCGGTGTTTCTGCGCGAGGGCCCGGACGATGCCGCCGTGGAAGGCTTCCTGCACGAGGTGCGCCGCGCTGTCATCGCCTGGCGCTGCCGGCCGGCGGAGACGGAGGCCGAAGCCCCCGAGCGCCCGCAACTGGCCGACGCGCTCGATGCGCTCGCCACGATGCGCAGCGAGGGCCTGCTGACTTCCGAGGAATTCAGCCGCTTTCGCGAGCTTGCGGCCCAGCGCTAAAGTCGGCGCTGCGCGGCGCCCACTGACTCGGCGCGCTTCGAGACCCACCACGCGGCGTATCATCGCGGCGTGAGTCTCCCAGGCCTCGTCACTTCGGTTAGCAGCCGCTCCTACGAAGTGAGCGTCGAGGGCCGGGGCACCGTCCGCTGCACTCTGCGCGGCTCGCTCTGGGAACGGCAGGACGAGGACGAAGACTCGCGCCCGGTGGCCGTCGGCGACCGCGTGACCGTCACGCTCGATGGCGAATCGGGGGTCATCGAGAGCATTGCCGAGCGCAGCAATCGCCTGGCGCGGCCGCACGGCGCCGGCAAGCGGCGGCGCGTGCAGGTCATCGCCGCCAACATCGACCGGCTGATCGTGGTCACCTCTCTGGCCGATCCGCCCTTTCGCGCGGGGCTGGTGGATCGCTTCCTTGTCGCTGCAGCGATGCAGGGCATTGCGCCGCTGCTGGTGCTCAACAAGGTGGACCTCGCCGTCGATCGCGCGCCCGCACAGCCCTACCGCGACTTCGGTTTTCGCGTCCTCGAGACGAGTTGCACGACCGGCGAAGGCGTGGCCGAGCTGCGCACCGAGATGGGGCGTGGAATCAGCCTGCTCGTCGGGCACTCCGGCGTGGGCAAGAGCAGCCTGCTCAATGCGGTGAGTCCCGGGCTCGAGCTGGCCACCGGCGCCGTCACGGACTATCACGGCCGTGGCCGGCACACGACCACGCGGGTGAACCTCGTACCGCTGCTCGGTGGCGGCTACATGGTGGACAGTCCGGGCATCCGCGAGTTTGGCGTGGAGGGCGTGGGGCCGGCAGACCTGGCGCGCCTCTACCCCGGCTTTGGCGCCTGGCCGGAGAGCTGCCGCTTCGGTGATTGCCTGCATCGACAAGAGCCGGGCTGCGCCGTGCGAGCGGCGCTCGCGCGAGGCGAACTCGGCGCCGAACGCCACGAAAGCTATCTGCGCTTGCTTGAGGAACTCAGCAAGCAGGCCCGTCCCTACGCCAACTGAGCGGTCGCCCGACACGCGGGGCAGATTTGCTCGCGTGGCCGCCTCTGGCAACTTCCGATAAGCTGGGCACCCCCAGCATGTTGCCCAGCGCCCCCACCGCCGTCCGCCGCCCGATCCGCCGGGTGCTGCTCATGTTCCCGCCGACGCGGCTGGGCAAGGAGCTGCTGCCGCGCCTGATGCCGCCGCTCGGCATCAGCCATCTGGCCTCGGTCATTCGCGACGACTACGAGGTGCGCCTGCTCGACGCCTCCGGCGAAGACTTCGAGAACGTCGTGGACCTGCCGCGCGGCTTCCGACGCACCGGCATGAGCTACGACGCGATTCGCGCCGTGATCGAAGAGTGGCAGCCCGACTTCGTCGGCATGACCTGCCTCTTCAGCTCGGTGTGGCCGGTGGTGCGCGAGGTCTGCGAACTCATCAAGGACGTGGATCCCGGAATCCTCACGGCCTGCGGCGGCTGCCACCCCACCTTTCTCACGCGCCGCTGCATGGACGAAGAGCCGGCCTTGGACTTCATCGTCAAGGGCGAAGGCGAGTACGCGCTGCGCGATCTGCTCAAGGCGCTCAACAGCGGCGGCGAACTGCGCCTGGTGGACGGTCTGGCCTTCCGCGAGGGCGGCGATGCGACAGGCGGCGCCGGCGAGGTCTTCATCAATGAGAAGGTCGGCTACATCCCCGACCTCGATGCGCTGCCCTATCCGGCGCGCGACATGCTCAACCTTGAACTCTACAGCGGCGGCACCTTCCACGGCATCAGCGAGACGCACCGCAAGGTGGCGGTCATGTACAGCAGCCGCGGCTGCGCGGCCAAGTGCATCTTCTGCTCCTCGGTAGAGTTCTGGGGCCACGAGTACCGGCACCGCAGCCCCGAGAGCCTGCTCGACGAGATGGAGTACCTGGTCAACACCTACGGGATCCAGGAGATCCAGTTCGAGGACGACAATCTCACGCAGAACAAGCGCCGCGCGCGCCTGATCTTCGAGGGCATGATCGCGCGCGGCCTGCACGAGAAGATCGTGTGGAACACACCCAATGGCATCGCGCTTTGGGCACTGGACATCGAACTGCTGCGCCTGGCCAAGAAGGCCGGCTGCTACCAGCTCACGCTGGCCATTGAGAGCGGCAACCAAGAAGTCTTGGACAACGTCATCCACAAGCCGCTGCAGCTCGACAAGGCGCGCGAGTTGGCCCGCGAGATCAAGGCGCTGGACCTGGACACCAATGCCTTCTTCATCATTGGCTTCCCCGGCGAGACGCTCGCCAACATGCGCGAGACCTTCCAGTTTGCGCGCGACCTCGACCTGAACAGCGCCTGCTTCTTCATCGCGCAGCCGCTGCCCGGCACGCGCCTCTACGACATCTCGGTGCGCAACGGCTACCTGCCGGCCGACTTCAAGTTCGAGGACGCCACCTACAGCCGCGGCGTCATCAGCACGCCCGATTGGTCGGCCGATCAGGTGCAGAAGCTGGCCAACACCGAACTGCTCAAGTACCAGCTCCGCGCCAACCTCAAGAATCCGGGCCGCCTATGGCGCGCCTTCAAGAACGATCCGCGCGCGGTCACGCGCATCGTGGGCAAGGTCTTCACCCGCGTGCTCGAGAGTTACCGCAATCGCCCGATCGCCTTCCCGCAGAAGGCACTCTCCAACAAGAGCACGACGAGCGCCTGAAGCACGGCGGCGACGGCCCGGCTCGCTCCGCGCGAGCACCCTGAGGAGATTGCCCGGCCTTGGCCTGGACCATCGGAACCGCTGAAGATCATGCCGATGTCGCGGCGAACCCGGCGCTGCCTCGCACCCTGCGTCTCGCCTTCCTCTTTGCCTTCGCCGGCCTGCTCGGCCTGGCCGCCTTCGGCACGAACGTGACGTGGGCTCTGCCGGCTGCGCTTTTCCTTCTGGCGGCGCGGCTGCTGGGCACGGCGGCGCTGGGCTTTGTGCGCGCGCGTCCGCCGCAGGGCGGCCCCTGCTTCGCCCTCGCGCGGCTCGAGCCCGGGCCCGTGCTGGCCGTGGGACGCGTGCTGCCACCCGAGCGCGGCCTGCTCTCGCCGCTCACCTCCACCAAGTGCAGCTTTTACGACTACGCCGTCGAGCTGCTCGACGAGAGCACCGGCCAGCGCCGCGTCGTGGATGAAGGCCGCAAGCTGACCGACTTCTGGCTGAAGGACGTGACCGGCAGCGTGTGGGTGGAGAGCGCGGGCATCGACATCCGCATCCCGCGGCAGCTCGACGAAGACCTGCGCCGCTACGACCAGACGCCACGCGCCGTCGGCGAGCGCCTGCAGAAGCTCGAGATCAACCCTTTCCTTTCGCCCGGCGTGCGCCGCCCGATTTTCTTCCACGAGACGCGCCTCGATCCGGGCGACAACGTGCTCGTGCGCGGCGAAGCCGTGCGCGACGCCAGCGGACGCATCGTCATTCGCAGGCCGCGCACCAGCGATCCGGGAGCCGCGCCCGAGCGCGTGGAGTCCGGCCAGACGGGCCACTCCGACGCCTTCACGGTGGAACGCTGGACGCGCGCCACCTTTGTGCCCATCGTCCCGAGCTGGGCGCGCCGCAACCTCTGGCTGGGCGCCGCGGCCGCAGCCGCCGGCCTTGTGTTGCTCTTCCGCTAGCTGCGCGGCTCGCCGCGCGAGACGATGACCGCCGCCACCAGGTCGCCGCTCACATTGAGCACCGTGCGGCACATGTCGAGGAAGCGGTCCACGCCCAGAATCATGCCGAGCCCGGCCACCGGCACGTGGACCATGCCGAGCATCGCGGCGATGACGGGCAGCGAACCGGCCGGCACGCCGGCTGTGCCGATGCCGGCCAGGATGCAGAGGCCGCAGACCATGATCTGCTGCGCCAGGCTCAGGTCCACGCCGAAGAACTGCGCGAGGAAGAGCACGGTGACACCCTCGAAGAGCGCGGTGCCGTTTTGGTTGGCGGTGCTGCCGATGGTGAGCACGAAGCGGCTCACCTGGGGCGGCAGGCGCAAATTCTCCTCGGCCACCTTCAGCGAAGTCGGCAGCGTCGCGTTGCTGGACGCTGTGGAGAAGGCCATCACCATGGCCTCGCGGATACCGCGGAAGAAGGTCAGCGGGCTCATGCCGCCAAAGAGGCTCAACGCCAAGGGGTAGACCACGAACTGGTGGATCGAGAGCGCGAGGACCACCACGCCCACGTAGCGCCCAAGCTGCGACAGAATCTCCAGGCCCAGCACCGCCGTGAGCGAGAAGAGCAGCGCGGCCACGCCGAGGGGCGTCAGCCGAATGACCAAGCTGATGAGCTTCATCATCACGTCGTAGAGGCCCTGGATCATCTCCTCGAGCTTGCGCGCGGCGGGCGTGTTGGTCAGCCGTAGGCCGATGCCGAAGAGCAGCGCAAAGAACATGAAGCCGAGGTAGTCGCTGTTGGCTGCGGCGCCGATGGGATTGCGCGGCACGATGTTCACGATGAGGTCGATGCCCGGCTTCTGCGCCGAGCCGCCGGTGAAGACCGCCGAGCGCTCCTCGGCGCCCTGCAGCATGCTCGCGCGGAGTTCGTCGGAGAGCCCCGCGCCGGGCTGGAGCTGGTTGACTAGCGTCACGCCGATGAACACGGCCGTGCCCGAGAGCAGCACCGTGCACAGCAGGGTCTTGAGGCCCACGCGCCCCAGCGCGCGCAGATCCCCGATGCCCGAAATGCCCAGGACCAGCGCCGAGAAAATCAGCGGCAGCACCAGCATGAGCAGCAGGTTGATGTAGATCCGGCCGACCGGCTCAGTGCCGTACTTGATGAAGCTGGCCAGGCGCTCGTCACCGGCCCAGAGCGTGTGAGCCAGCAGGCCGCCGCCGATGCCGACGACCAGGCCGATCAGCATCTTGGTGTGGAGGGGCACGCGCACGGAGCGGAGTGTGCCGGAACGCTCCGGACGAGGCCAGCGTGGAGGCTGTTTCCTCGGCAGCCGCTGGACTATCCTCTGCGCCAATCCCCGGGAGCGCCGAACCGCATGACGGACAAGGAGCAGTGGGGCACACGCGTCGGTCTGGTGCTGGCCATGGCCGGCAACGCAGTGGGCCTGGGCAACTTCCTGCGCTTCCCCGCGCAAGCCGCGCAGAACGGCGGCGGCGCCTTCATCATCCCCTACCTCGTGAGCTTCCTGCTCATGGGCATCCCGCTGCTCTGGGTGGAGTGGGCCATGGGCCGGCACGGCGGGCAGCATGGCCACCACTCAGCGCCCGGCATGCTCGACGTGCTCGGCCGCGGCAAGTTCTGGAAGTACCTCGGCGTCTTCGGCCTCTTCACCAACCTCGCCGTGGCGGCCTACTACTGTTACATCGAGAGCTGGACGCTGGGCTACGTCTGGTACTCGGTCTCACAGACTTTTTCGGGCATGGCGCCCGGTGAGGTCGCGCAGCACTTCACCAACTACATCGACGGAGCGCCTATCGGCCTGGCCAACTGGCCTTCCGTGGCGCTGGGCTTCTTCGCCGTCACGCTGGCGCTCAATGTCTACATCCTCTCGCGCGGCCTAGCCAAGGGCATCGAGCTCGTGGCCAAGATCGGCATGCCGCTGCTGCTGGCCTTCGGCGCCTTCCTTGCTATCCGGGCGCTCACACTCGGCCCGGGAGTGGCCGGCGCGACGCACAGCGCCATGGAGGGTGTGAACTTCCTCTGGCAGCCGCAGTACCACGAGCTCGGCAACCCCAAGGTCTGGGTGGCCGCCGCGGGCCAGATCTTCTTCACGCTCTCGGTGGGCATGGGCACGATCCACTGCTACGCCTCCTACGTCGGAAAGGATCAGGACGTGGCGCTCAACGGCGCCTCGGCCGGCTGGATGAATGAGTTCGTCGAGGTGATCCTCGGCGCCTCGGTGGTCGTGCCGCTCGCGACGGCTTACCTCGGCCTGGACTGGGTCAAGGACAACGCCGGTCTCACGATGGCCTTCCGCACCATGCCGACGCTCTTCGAGAACTGGGGCCCCACGCTGGCCATGCTGGCCGGCACGATGTGGTTTGGCTTGCTCTTCTTCGCCGGCATCACGAGTTCGCTGGCCATGGGCCAGCCGGTCATGGCCTTCCTGCAAGATGAGTTCGGCCACAGCCGGCGCAAGGCCGCAGTGCTCTTCGGCTTGGCCACCTTGCTGCTGGCCATCCCCTGTATTTTCTTTTTCAGCGCCGGAGCCTTCGACGAGTTCGACTGGTGGGCCGGCTCGGTGGCGCTGGTCATCTTCGCGCTGGCCGAAGCCATCCTCTTCGGCTGGGTCTTCGGCATCGACAAGGGCTGGGCCGAGATCACGCGCGGCGCGGACATTCGCGTACCGACCATCTTCAAGTTCGTGATCAAGTACGTGACGCCGCTCTTCCTCTTCGTCGTCTTTGCGGCCTACCTCGTGAAACCGATGGGCAATGACTTTGCCGGGGCCTTCTCCAGCCTCACCAGCGGCACCGGCTGGCCGCTCGCGCCCGACGGCATCCTGGGTCAGATCTTCCGCGTCGGCGTGACGGACTACACCTGGTTCGACGCCGCCGGCGAACCCACGCGCTACATGGTGCAGGACCTCACGCGCCTGCTGCTCATGCTCACCTTCCTCGGCCTGTGCCTCATGGTGAAGGTCGCTTGGAAACGTCGCGCCGCACGCGGGAGGCCGTCATGAATCCCCAAGATGCTGTCTCGCCCATGACGACCGAAGCCTGGACGTTCATGCTGGTGACCTGGAGCATCGTGGTCTTCTTCACCGTGAAGTTCTTCCTCAAGGTGCTGAAGACGCCGCCCAAGCCGTAGGGCGATGAGCGCTCAGTGCGCCCGCGGCGGGGGCTCGGCGGCGCCGCTCAGACACCTCGCCGACTCGGCCGATGCGGCCGAGAGGTCGGCTCGGAACTCGCGGTCCGCCGCCCCCCGCCGCGTCGCACACCGCTGCATGGGTGAAAGGCAATTGGCTGACGGTGAGTGAACCGCCATCGACTCTGAAAGTCTCGGCGTGTCTCTCTGTTTCGCAGCGAACTGAACTTCGCGAGGGAGGCCGAGCGAGTCAGGCCGCTGCGCTCAGGGCGTTGTGCCGCGCATGGCGTTGCTGGCGGCCAGGCCGAAGGGCGCGCCGGAGTCGGTGATCCAGTGCTGGAAGTAGAGACTCAGGCCTGAGGGCAGGCCGGCTGGCCACGCGGAGTTCAGCACGACCTGTCCCGTGGCGCCCGTGGGCAGTCCGGCGATCAGGATGTCGGGCTGCGGCACAAGCACGCCGCCCTTGAAGGGCGCGTTGAGCGCTCCCAGCCCGACGATGAGCGTCGAGCTGCTGCCCGTTCGCGCGTTCTGCAACGAAAGCTGCACATTGCTGCCCGAGGTCAGCGGCCCCCAGCACGAAAGCACCGGCAGGCCCTGCAGGCCGCCCAGTGCGTTGCCGAGATTCGCCCAGACTGTGCTCGAGATGCGCGCGTTGTCTGCGCCCACCTGCCAAATGTCGAAGATGAAGAAGTTCGTCGGGTCGCCGTAGAAGAAGCGGACCTCGCTCACGTTGGTGATGACATTGTTCCAAGCGACGTTGGGCCCGGCGCAGCCGTTGAGCACGGCCCAACCCGGCGGCATGACGGTGCTCTGCGAAGGCACCGCAAAGTCGAAGCTCTTCCAGCCGGCACCCGGCTGCGGCACTTGCTCGGTGCCAAGGAAGTACACCTGGCAGCCACCGCCGGAGAGGATGAGCGCGAGCGGCCGCGCCGCCGGGAACTGCGTGGACACTGTGAGTAGGTCCACACCGACCGAGTCCACGCCGTTGGCGCGGAAGTTGCCCGAGAAGGGCGAGCCGGCGCCCGTCGTGCGGAGCTGCGGCGCGAAGGTATCCACCGAGCTGAACATGTACGCGGCCGGGTTGCCGCCACTCGTCGGGAACGTCGCGGGCGGTCCGTAGGTCCAGCCGCCGGTGTTCACGGCGAACTCGAAACCGACGACAACTCCGCCGGCCTGCACCGACGGCGAGAGGGCTGCGCCGAGCGCAACGGTGAGAGCCAATGACGTGACCGCAGTGATGATCTTCATGCCGCCCAGGCTAGGGGCGATCCTCAAATCCGTCAATCGATAGGCGCACAGTGCGCCCGCGGCGGGGGCTCGGCGGTGCCGCTCAGACACCTCGCCGACTCGGCCGAGGCGGCCGAGAGGTCGGCTCGGAACTCGCGGCACACCGACACCCCGCCGCGTCGCACACCGCTGCAATTTTTGGAAGGCAGTCGCAGTTTGCTCAGCCAATGACTGAAGGCGAATTGCTGAGGCGATCGCTGTGCCGCTGATCGGGCGCAGCGCCGCGGCGACTCCTGGGGGATGCGTAGCCGGGCCTCCACAGCGCATCGCCACCGAGTTTGTGCGATCGCAGGAGCAGTGCTAGGGCGATCGCGAGGACAGACCGGCGAAGCTCCCCCAGGTCGCCGCAGAGCGGAGCCCCTAGCGGCCTTAGTTCTTCGAGACCGGCTTGCTGCCGCCGGCGCTCTCCATGTGGCGCAGATAGTGCTGCAACTCGCGCGCGGCCTCGGCCCAGTCGTCGATGAAGGGCTTGTACTGGCCGTCCTTCTGCTCGCCGAGGAAGGACGGCATCTTGGTGCCGGGCGAGAGACTCTGCGGATCGGCCAGCCAATCGCGCACCCAGGCGTTCTTCAGGCGCTTGGCGGCCAGCGAGAGATCCGGACCCCAGTTGGCCTTGTCGGGGTTGCTGGGCACCTGCGTTCCCGCCGGGTGGCAGGAGTTGCACTGGAACTTGCTGAAGCGCTGCTGACCCGCGTCGAGCAAGTCGGCATCGGCCACGGGATCGTCATCCAGGCTGAAGGGCCAGGGCTGACGCGCCTGCTCCGCAAACCAGCGCACCAGCGCCAGCGACTGCTCCTGCGTGAAGCCGAAGGTGGGCATGCGGACGTCGAGGTGCGTGCGCACGATGTAGGGCGCCACCAAGAACTGGAAGAGCCAGTCGGCGTTCACCTTGGCGCCCTCGCCGCGCAGATTCGGCGGCTGCATGGCAGGCTCTTCGATGAAGTTGCCGATCACGCCCTCGCCCTGGCCGTGCACCAGCAGCGGGCCCTCGGGCGCGTGCTCCTCGAAGAACTCGAGCGTGTCGGCGTCCTCTTCTTCCCAGGGATCGTAGATCTCGTCGCGCAGCCAAGCGCCCGCAGCGAGCACTTCGCGCCCGCCGGCGCGCACCGGCGCGGCCATCCAATGGTTGGCGGAGACGCTGTCCTCGTCGAGCGAGGCCAGCGGCGCGGCGATGTGCCCGATCTGGTGGCAGCCGGTGCAGTTGCGCTCAGTAATCAAGCGGCTGGCCGTCTCGATCTGCCGCTCATCCACGCTCAGCCGGCGCTTCATCGAGCTGTCGATGCCGTCCTCACGCAGGCCCACCAGGAACTGCGTCACGAGGGCAACTTCGCGCTCGCTCAGGCCGAAGTTCGGCATCTTGAGCTTGTCGCCCGGGGCCTTGACCTTCTGGTCGTAGCGCACGATGTGCGCATCGCCGTGCGCGCCAGCGACCACCGGCATCCGATCAAAGATGCGCGGGTCGCGGAGCTTGGCGGCGTACCAGTCGTGCCGCGTGTAAGGCATGCGCTCCGGGTTGTGCGGCGAGGCCTCAAAGCCGAAGTCGAACTTGGAGAGTTCCTTGAGCGACTCCTTGGTGAGCTCCGTGCCGATGCCCATGTCGGACTCGTGGCCCGGCACGATGTGACAGCCGGCGCAGCCGTTGCGATTGAAGAGCTTCTCGCCGACGTAGTGCTCGACCTTGGCCGTGCCGCCCTCGGCACGCCAAGCCGCCACCTGCTGACGGGCATAGGCGTCACTGGAGGTGGGCGCGAGGTACTCGGCCGCGATGGCATCGAGCAGCGCATCGTCGCTCTTCGGCTGGGGCAGCGCCTCCCACTCCGGATCGCGCCCTTCCTTCAGATAGGCCGCGATGTCCCAGGCCTCTTGCTCGCTGAGGCGCAGGTTGGGCATGACCGTGCCCTGGAAGTAGTGCCGCGGCTCGCGCAGCCAATCGTAGAGCCAGCGCTCGCTCACCTTGCTGCCCATCTTGGAGAGATCGGGGCCGTGGTTTGAGGCCACTTCCACCTTGATCTCGTCGCGAGCCATCGAGTGGCAGCCCAGACAGCCGCGCTGCTCGAACAGCTCGTGGCCGCGCTCAGCGTTGGCGGCGGTGCTGGGCGGCGCGGCCGGCGCATAACCGGTCTTGGTCAACGCCTCACGCGACTGGCCGAACAAATAGGCCACGACGGCGCGCGCCTCCACGTCATTGCGCAGGCGCCAATCGGTCACGAAGGCATCGGCGTTGTTGTTCCAAGGTACGTCGCCGCCCATGGCCGCGCCGGTGTTGCTCTGGTTCCAGAAGTGCGGCATGCGCGTCGTGGGCCGGAAGCCGCGCGGATCGAGCACCCACTTGTTGGTCCATTCGGGCGTGGTCTTGGCGGCCAAGTTCGTGAGATCCGGGCCCGGCTTGCGCAGGTGCTCGAAGCCCTGAATCTTGTGACAGCCGTAGCAGCCCAGCGTCTCGACCAAGTCGCGCGACTCGTTGTATTCCGGCACGCCCTGAATGCGATCGGTCTCCTGATGGCACTGGAAGCAGGAGCTGTAGACCTGGTCGCTGCGCGTCATCGGCCAGTCCCAGTAGTGGCGATGGCTGTCGTAGCCGTAGTCGGCCGTCCAGCGCGCTTCCTTCTGGGCGATGGTCTCGTGTTCGTCGGGCGAGGGCACGTGGAAGGTGCGCGGGAACTCCACCGCTTGGCCGCGGCCCAGGTGGCAGCTCGTGCAGCCGAACTCGTTCTTGGGATGCGGCGAGTTGTCGCCCACGAAGAGATCGAGGCGCGGGTGCGCCATGAAGACGCGCTTGCCGGGCTGGTCGTAGCTCTCGGCGGCGAAGGCCGGGTCGTCGATGCTCACGTGGCAGGTCGTGCAGCGATCGACCTTGCCCACGTACATGAAGTTGTAGTTGTCCTTGAGCTTGTCGAGGACGATCTGGTCGACCTTGAGCGTGGGCGCCAGCATGTCGGCGATGGGCGCGTTGCGGATGTAGTCGTTGAAGAGGTTGTGGTCGATCTTGGCCACGCGCGCCGCCGTGAGGTCGCGGTCCTCGGTGAGCGCCGTGCGCTCCTTCTCCAGAGACACGACCGCGGCCTCCAGACCGGCAATCTCGGCCTTGACAGCTTCCAGCGCGATGTTGCTTTCGTCGGCCTCGCCCTGGCGCGCGGTGAGCGTGGCCTGGCGGACGGCCAGATCGGCCTGCGAGGCCTGAAGCCCGGCCGAGTCGCTGCCGTGTGACAGGCGCAGCTCTTCGAAGGCGTAGCGCGCCGCGTCGAACTCCGACTTAGCGAACTGGAAGAGCTGATTCTTGCGGTAGTACTCGCCCTCGAGCTGCTCGCGGCGCGTCTGCAGTTCCGCGCGCTTTTCGGCCTGGGCTTCGAGCGAGGCGCGTGCCGCGGCGAGTTCGCGATCCAGAGCCTCGAGCCGGGCGTTGTCCAGCGCCGCGTCGGCAGCGGCCAACTGCTCCTTGCCCATGGCGATCTTGATCTCGCGGTGCTCGCTCTGGAATCCCTTCCAGTCGCGGCTGTAGTCGCGCCAGAGCATCCACAGCACCATGACCACCAGCAGTGCGCTGGCGATGCTGAACCACTTGCCCAGCGAGGCGCCGTCGTAGAGGCGGTCTTCGCCGAAAGCGGTGCGATCGATGGGCTGCACCGGGAAGATGGCCTTGCCGCCTTTGACTGCGGGCTTGGCCGCGGCCTTGGCGGCGGCGCCTGCTGTGGCGCCGGACGCTGCCGCCGCGGCGGCCGGGGCCGTGGCGCCCTTGCCTGATTCCATCTTGGCCTTGAGTGCCGCGATGCGCGCGGCCATCTCGGCTTCGCCGCCGCCCGCAGCGCCCGCGGACGCCGCAGCCGCAGGAGTCGCCGAGCGCGCCGCCGCGCCAGCCGCCGGAGCCGTCGCGCCCGCACCGGCCGCCGCACCGCCCGCTGCGCCGCCCATCTTGGATTTGATCGCCGCGATGCGCGCGGCCATGTCGCCGCCCGCTGCTCCGCCGGCCGCTGCTCCGCCGGCCGCTGCGCCGCCGCCCGCTGCCGCGCCGGCGCTCGCCGCCGGCTGAGCCGCTGCGGCGCCCGCGGGCGCGCTCGACGCTGCGCCCGCCGCCCCGCCCGTCATTTGGGCGCGAATGGCCGCGATCCGCGCAGCAATCTCCGGCGGTACCTGTCCGTTGCTCATGGCTCGTGGGTCTCGGTCGTCGTCTCGTGGAGGCGCGGGAATGCCGCGCCGGCGTTCAGATGTTGAAGAAGAACTCGGGGATCGCGATCAGGTACTTCATGTTCATGGTCCAGCGCAGCAGCATCTTCCCGGGCAGCATCGCCATGAAGAGCAGCAGCATGGCCATCACGCTGTAGCGGGCGAAGCCCATCTGCTGAAAGAACTTCTTGAGCAGGGTCTTGGCGAGCAGGCCGGGCACGATTACGAAGTAAGCCGCCAGCAGCAGGAAGCCCGGCGCCTCGCGCACCAGAATGTTGTCGGGCAGGCGCGTGTCGAGCCAGCGCACCCAGACATACTCCGACAAGTTCACGTTGACCAGTGGTTCGACCTTGTGCGGATCCCAGTACTCAAAGGGTCCGAAGAAGTTCCAGTTCGGTCCGCGCAGGAAGGTGCCCAGGATGACCAGCGCCACCCACAGCACCAGGAAGCCGAACAAGAACATGGAGATCGCGAACTTGCGCTCCTTGAAGGTGTAGTAGCCATTGCCCTTGGGATTGACGTCGATGTAGGGAATGGCCATGAGGCCGATGAGGATGAAGGTGGGCAGGAGCACGCCCGCGAACCAAGGGTCGTAATAGACCAGCATTTCCTGCAGGCCCAGGAAGTACCAAGGCGCCTTGGCCGGGTTCGGCGCGCGCGTGCCCGAGGCCGGCTCTTCGAGAGGCGCCTCGACCTGGATGGCCCACCAGATGAAGGCCGCCGAGAGCAGCACCGTGAGGATGAACTCGGGGAAGATCAGGTCCGGCCAAACGAGGACCTTCTTGTTGCTCTCGAGCGCCTCCATGGGCGGCTCGCCCTTCTCGATGCGCATGTCATTGACCACCGCCTGGCGCAGCCCCAGATAGAGGCAGCCCATGAGCGCGAAGATCATGATCACGATGGGCATGTTGTCGCCCTTCGTGATGATCAGCAGGAAGTCGTGGTTCTGCGCGCCGACGAAGAAGAAGGCCGCCGTGCCGATGGCAATACAGGCCATGACCGCCGGCCGGAAGATGAGCCGCGGCTTCCAGATCACGAGCAGGAAGGCCAGCGTGGCCAGAGCCATGAAGGGCTCCGGCGCCGCCAGCGCATTGATGATCTTCTCGAAGGTTTCCACTCAGGGTTCCTCGCTCGCGGCCTACATCGGCCCCGAGATGCCTCCGTCCTTGCGGACGCGCCAGAAGTGCACCGCCATGAGCAGGCCGGCGATGAGCGGCACCGCCACGCAGTGCAGCACGTAGAAACGCAGCAGTGCGCCGGCGCCCACGAAACGCCCGGCCAAGAGGCCGAAGCGCACGTCGCTGCCCGGCGTGACCAGGCTCACGTCGCCCACCACCAGCAGGCTGGCGCCCGGGCCCTCATGCCCCAGGAAGGGCGAGGCGCGCGCCATGTTGCTGCCGACCGTGATGGCCCAGATGGCGAGCTGGTCCCAGGGCAAGAGGTAGCCCGTGAAGGAGAGCAGCATGGTGAGCAGCAGCAGGATGACGCCGATGTTCCAGTTGAACTCGCGCGGCGGCTTGTAGCTGCCGGTCAGGAACACGCGCAGCATGTGCAGCCACACCGCCAGCACCATCATGTGCGCGCCCCAGCGATGCAGCTCGCGCATGATGCCCAGCGGCACGTGTTCGCGCAGCGCGATGATGTCGTTGTAGGCGTACTCGATCGTCGGGCGGTAATAGAACATCAGCAGCACGCCCGTGATCGTCTCGAGCAGGAACAGGAAGAAGGTGATGCCGCCCATGCACCACGTGAAAGACAGCTTGATGCCGGACTTGCGCGCCTTTACCGGGTGCAAGTGCAGGAACACGTTGCTCAGCGCCGCCAGCGCGCGGTTGCGCGGCGTGTTGGGGTAGCCGTGCCTGAAGATCGACCTCCAGACCTGCGTCTCCGCGATCTTCTGCATTAGCCCCAAGCGAAAATCCTCCGGCCCGTCTTGCGGTGCGCCACGCTCATGCCTTCAGGAACGCCTCGGTGGCGCCCCACTGTCCCTTCTCCCACTGGTACTTCTGGCTCTTGTCCACCAGGATCTGGCCGTCGTCGGCGCGCACGATGCGGAAGCGCTCGAGCGGACGCGGCGCGGGACCTTCGAAGTTCATGCCGCTCATGCGGAAGCCGCTGCCGTGACAGGGGCACTTGAACTTCTGATCCGCGGCCAGCCAGTTGGGGATGCAGCCCAGGTGCGTGCAGGTGGTGGAGAGTGCAAAGAGCCCCTCGACACCCGAGCGCTCGCTCAGCGGATCGGTGGGCGTGCGCACGATCCAAGTGGCCATCGTTTCCTTGAAGCGCTCATCCACGCCCACGCCGAACTCGCTCGGCAGCCCGGCCTTGAAGCTTGTCGGCGGCTCGAAGAGCACGTTGGGGAACAGGAAGCGCACGATGCCGATGAGGCCCGCGCCCGCGCCGAGCGAAAAGATGGCCCAGCCCGTGGCCACGGAGCCGAGGAAGCCGCGCCGCGTGACTCCGCCTTGCGCGCCATTGGCGCCGCGCTGCGGATTCTGCGTCGTCATCTGTCGCTGAGATGCTTCGGTCGTAGCCATCGCTCAGTGCGTCTCCTCGGCAGCACCCAAATCGTGCAGCGCGTTGATCGCGGCGGATCTTACCTTCACAGACGAGTCGTTCGCGCGCAAGCTTTGGAGCTGGGGCACGAGGTCGGTGGCGCGCGCGGTGACCGTCGCGCGGCAGGCATTCACCAGGAACTGCTCGATGACCCCCTCGCGCGCGGCCATCCGGCTGGCCTCGTCGCGCTGGCCTCCCTCCGGGCCGTCGAGGGCGGCGTCCTGGGCGTAACTGCCGCGGTCGAGCAGCGCCGGCAGCCAGGGCAGGGCGCGCGGATCGCCCGCATTCGCCAGCGCCAGGACGGCATTGCGGTGCATGAGCGTGTCGGCGCCGCCCAGCAGGCCGGCGATCGCCTCCAGCGAGGCCGCATCGCCGATGCGCGCCAGCGCGCCGAGGGCCACCCAGCGCTCGTCGGACACCTCACTGGCCAAGTGCTGGATCAAGGCCGGGACGGCGGCCGGATCTTCCATCTGCGCCAGCGCGAAGAGCGCGGCCATCCGCACCGAGCCTTCTTCGTCGGCGAGCGCGCCCAGGGCCAGACTGGTGAGCTCGGGCGCGCGCTTCCACTGCAGGACTTCCAGCAGGAATTGCCGCATCTCCGGGCTCTCGCTGCGGAAGCGGGCATAGAGCGCCGCGAGATCGGAGCTTGGCACCTCGTCGAGCGTGAGAGTGCCGCGGCGCAGGCCGTCCGCCAGGCTGTGCAGGCTCTGCCAGCGAGCGTGTTCGCCCGGCGCGGCGCTGACTTCCGCAAGCAAGTGCGCTGCGTCGCCGGCACCGCTGCCCACCAGCGCCCGCAGTCCCAGGTAGGCCACCGTGAGCGTGACCACCAGGATGAACGGGAAGACAAAGAACTGAGGCAGCGCCGAGAGAAAACTGCCCGGCACCTGCGGCACGGGCTCCTCATCGAGAGGAGCGACGCTCTGGATCGGCTCAGCCAAGTTCGGCAACTTTCGGAGGGCGGGCGGACTCGCCGGCCAGCATAGGAAACCAGGGGTCCGAGGCGATACCCTCGGAGCGGCATGCTGCTGACCCTTCCCGCGCCGATTTCTGCGGCGATCGACAGCGCGGCGGGCGACGGCAGCCTCCCGGAAGCGCTGCTTCGGCTCACCGCCTGGCTCGAGTCGGCCCCGGCCGCCGGCAAGGCCACCGCGCTGGCCGTGGCCACCTTCGTCAGCGAAGACCTGACCACGATCCTGGCCGGGCTGCTCGTGGCGCGCGACGAACTCTCGCTCACCACAGCCTTGGTGGGTTGCACGGCCGGCATCTGGATCGGCGACGGCCTGCTCTGGCTCGTGGGCCGCACCTTGGGGCAGCGCGCCCTGAAGCTGCCGATTCTGCGGCGCATGATTCAGCCCTGGCAGCTCACGCGCGCCCAACGCTGGTTCAAGGAGCGCGGGCTGCGCATCGTGCTGGTGAGCCGCTTCCTGCCGGGCAGCCGCTTGCCGGTCTTCTTCGCCGCCGGCGTGCTCGGCGCGCAGGCGGGCTGGTTTCTGGGCTGGGCCCTGCTCGCCGCCCTGCTCTGGACGCCGCTCTTGGTGGGCCTGGCGATGGTGGCGGCCCCTCAGATCGAGGCCCTGGTCTCACGACTCGGCGAGCTTCAAGGATTTTGGAAGTTCCTGCCGCCGCTGCTCAGCCTGCTGGCGCTGGTGGCTGTGCTGCAACTCCTGGAGTTGGCCACGAGCTGGCGCGCGCGCCGTCGCCTCCGGGCGCGCTGGATCCGCCGGCTGCACTGGGAATTCTGGCCGCCGTGGCTCATCTACGCGCCGGCGGTGCTGTGGTACCTCGTGCTGGCCATCCGGCACCGCAGCCTCACGCTCCCCACCGTCGCCAACCCCGGCATCGACGGCGGCGGCTTCATCGGCGAGAGCAAGGCCGAGATCCTAGAGCGACTCGTCGCCGGGCGGCCGGAGGCCCAGACCCTCGTGGCGCGCACCTTGCTGCTCCCGGCAGGCGATGGCGCCCGCTGGACGGCCCTCGCGGCCTGGCTAGCGAGCGAGAAGCTGAGCTTCCCCATCATTCTCAAACCGGATGTCGGCCAGCGCGGCAGCGGCGTGCGCAAAGTTCAGAGCGAGGCCGAGGCGCGCGAGTACCTGAGCGCGGTGCCGCTGGCCCTGGTGGCGCAGGAATACGCAGAAGGCCCGCACGAACTGGGGGTTTTCTGGTATCGGGCGCCCGGAGAGGCACGCGGCCGCATCCTCTCCGTGACGGAAAAGTTCTTCCCGGAGGTTGTGGGCGACGGCAGCCACACTCTGGAGGACCTCATCCTGCTGCACCCGCGCGCCATGATCATGGCCGACACCTTCTACCGGCGGCACTCCGAGCGGCTGGACTGGGTGCCGGGGATCGGAGCCACCTTTCCACTGGTGACTTCCGGCAACCACTGCCAGGGCACGCTCTTCCGCAATGGCGGGCGCCTGGCTTCAGAGGCCCTGCTGGCCAGCCTCGACACGCTGGCCGATGCCTACCCGGGCCTCTGCGTGGGCCGCTTTGACCTGCGGGCGCCCGAGTTGGGGGCCGTGACCGAGGGCCGGGGCTTCAAGATCGTGGAGGTAAACGGCGCAACTGCTGAAGCCACACATATTTACGACCCAGCCTATGGTCCGTTGCGCGGCCCCTTTGTGGCTTGGCGCTCGCTCCTGAACCAGTGGTCATTGGTCTTCCGGATTGGGGCGGCCAACCGGCGTGCCGGGCACCGGCCTTTGGGCCCTCGGGCCCTGATCGGGCGCATCCTGGCCTTCCGCCGGCAGGCTCGGCACCACCCCCTGGCGAGCTGAATTGGCGAACTCATCGCTCTCTGGCGAGTGCAAGGTCAAGCTTTCACCGACTCCGGCCCGTTGCTACCCTCGCCGCCTTCCGCCGGGTGGACCGGCGGGTGTCCCTGGTCGTACCCCCGCTTCAGGAGTCCCAATGTTTAAGAAGATCGGTCTCGTTCTCGCCGCGGCTTGCCTGGCCGGCTGCGCCTCCGCATGGCCCAACCAGCCCCTGCCCGGCTTCCTCTTCAGCGACGTCACCGGCCCGAACACGGCCACCGGCGAGTCGGTCGGCAGCAAGTCCGGCATGGCCGAGTGCATCTCGGTCCTCGGCTGGGTGTGCACCGGCGACGCCAGCATGAACGCTGCGGCCAAGGCCGGCGGCGTCAAGACGATCAGCCACGTCGACACGAAGACCTTCTCGGTCCTCGGCATCTTCGCGCGCGATCAGACCATCGTCTACGGAAGCTGATTCCGTTTCGGTGAGCAGCGCCCCCGGCGGGTTTCCGCCGGGGGCGCTGTCGTTTCCAGAGGCGTCACGCGTGCGCCGTGAAGCTCGGCGCGGACGGAGCCCTCCCGCCTTGCTACGCTCGCCCCTATGACGTCCCCGGCGCTGGCCATCGAGGATCTGAACAAGTCCTATGGCGCGACTCGCGCCGTGCAGGGTGTCTCGCTCACCGTGCAGCGAGGCGATATCTACGGCTTGCTCGGCCCCAACGGCTCCGGCAAAACCACGACGCTGCAATGCGCGCTGGGCCTGCTGACCCCCGATAGCGGCCGGCTCACCGTGCTGGGCCAGCCTTCCTCGGCCATCCATCGCACGCTCGGCAAAGTGGGCGTGGTCTTCGACGCGCCCACGCTCGTCGATGGCTTGAGCTGCCGCCAGAATCTCGCCTATGCGCGCCGCTTGCTCGGCCACGCCGGCGGGCGCGGCGATGACGAGGCCCTGCGCCTCACCGGCATCGAAGCCTTGGCCAACCGGCGCGCCGGCCGGCTCTCGCTCGGACAGCGCCGGCGCCTCTCCATTGCCCGCGCGCTCATCGGCCAGCCGGAGTTTCTCGTCCTGGACGAGCCGCTGTCGGGCCTCGACACCGTGGGCGTGCGCGCGATGCTCGAGCTGTTCCGTTCGCTTCATCGGCAGGGGCTCACGCTGCTCATCTCCAGTCACCGGCTGCACGAGATGGAGACCATCGTGAATCGCGTCGCCATCCTCATGGCGGGCAAGCGGCTGCGCGAGGCCTCGCTCGACGAGTTGCTGCAGGGCGGCTCGGTGCGGCTGCGGGTGCGCGCCGCGCCGGCCGATCAGGCCGCGCGCGTGCTGGCCGGCCTGCCCGGCCTGAAGAGCGTGGAGCGGCGCACCGACGACGAGTTCTTGGTGCTGGTCGGCGAAGTGCCGCCCGCGCATGTGAACCGCGCGCTCATCCAGGCCGGCTGTGCCGTCTCGGCCCTGGTGCCGGAGCGCATCACCTTGCAGTCGGCCTTCGAGGATCTCGTGGATCCCGCGGCGGTGCCGGCATGAGCGGCGGCCTGCGTGTCTTCCGCACCGAGTGGTATCGCCTGACGCACGGCCGCGTCGCCGCCGGCGCCGCGCTCTTCCTCGCCGCCGTCTCGGCGCTGCGCGTCTACGCCGCGTATTTGGCCGACCAAGCCCGCTACGCCGACACGGTGCGCCGCGCCCTTTCGCAGGGGCGCGAGGTGCCAGCGCTGCCCGGCCCCGGCAATGCCTGGGAACCCTTCGTGGACGGCTTCGGCACGGGACTCACCGTGGGCACTCTGCTCCTGCTCATCGCCAGTGCGCGAGCTGTGGCCGGCGATCGCGAGAATGGCCTGCTCCGCGTGGCGCGCACGCGCAGCGCCTCGCGCTCCGGACTCGTCGTCGGACGCGCACTGCAGGGCCTCGTGCTCGTCCTCGCCACCATGACGGTCACTGGACTGGCGAGTTGGGGCGCTGCGTCGGCACTCTACGACTTCGGACCGGTCATCGAGGACAACTACGAACTCGTAGCCAGCGAGGAGCTGCACCTGCAGTTCCGCATCGCGCTGCTGGCCACGCTCGCGCCGCTGCTCGGCACCTGGGCCTGGGGCCTGGCCGTCTCCGCCGCGGTGCGCACCGGCACCGGCGCCGTCTCGGCCGCGCTCGCCAGCTACTTGGCTTTCGATCTCTTCAAGGGCGTGCTCGGCGAAAGCAAGTACTGGGTTTTCGCGGCCTTCAATCCGTCCTTCGTGGACGATTCTTTTCTCAAGCAGCTCTCAGGCATCGCGCGCGGCCTCTCCGATGCCGGATACTCGGAAGCTCTGCTTCGGCAGAACCTGCTCTTGCCCTGGCCGCAGACCGCTCTGCTGCTCGTGCTGGCGGGATGGATTACCTCGCGGAGGGCGCTGTGATGTGGCGTGCGTGGCGACTCGCCGCGGGCCTGCTCTTGCCGGCCTGCAGCCTGACTCATGCGCCGCTCGGGCCCGTGCCCGAGCCTCTGCCGGAGACACTGGCTTGGGAGACAAGCGCCGCAGATGACGGCGCCTTTCTCGGACTCAAGACCGAGGAGAACAGCGTCGGCTCGCTGGATGATCTGCAGTTCTTGCCGGGCGTGCGCATTGTGCGCGTCGTGGAAAATTCGCCGGCCGCGGCCGCCGGCTTGGCCGCCGGCGACGTCCTGCTGAAGCTGGCCGGGCAAACCGTCGACGACCCGGGCACGCTCGACGCGCTCGTGCTGCGCGCGTCTCCGGGATCGCGCGTGGAGCTCTCCGTGCAGCGAGGCGACACGGTCTTCGCGGTGCCGGTCGTGCTGGCCGCGGCGGAGGCCTCGAGTGCCACGCCCGCCCAAGTGCTCTACCGGCTCGACCCCAAGTTCACGCGCGCCGGCTGGGCCACGCACCCCCACGGCGTGGCCCTCGTTTCGCTCGCGGCCGACTCGCCGCTGGCAGACGCCGGCGTGCCGCTGGGCAGCGTCGTGAGCCGAGTGGACGGCCAGCCGGCGCACTCCGACCGCGGCCTGCTGCGCCTTCTGGCCGGGCGTGGTGCCGGCGCCGAAGTGCGCCTGGACCTGAACACTCCCGACGGCACGCGCCGCGAGCTGACGCTCTCACTCTACGAGCCGCCCACGCGCCTCACGTCGCTTTCGGTCCCGGTCCTTTTTGCGTACGAGTCCGATGCGGCCGGGATGCGCAGCAGCCTGAGCGTCGTGGACCTGTGGATCGTGCAGCTCTTTCGGACCACGCGCGACAATGGCGAGCGCCGCTACGTGCTGCTCGAACTCTTCGGCTGGGAAGTCTTCACGCTGGGCTTTGGCGTAGGGGAACTGGCCGAGTGAGCATCGGCATCTCCGCACGCGGCGCGCTGTGGGTCTGTTTCGCGGCGCTTGCCGTGCCCGCGCAGGAGGCGCCAACGTTCACCGCCCTCGACTTGCGCGTGGAGGGCGAGATCCTCGAGCAGCGCTTTCTCGATGTGGACGGGGACGGCCGGCGCGACCTGCTCCTCGCTGTGCTCGGCGAGCCGGTGAACGGCCAGCGCCGCCGCGAGATCCGGCTGCATCTCATGGGCCAGGACGGTCTGCTCGCCGCGGTGCCCAGCCACATGGTGTCCGTGCCCGAAGATGTCGTCGCCTTCGGCGCCGCCGACCTGCGCGAGGAGCCCGGCCGCGAGCTCTTCTTTCTCACGCGCTCCGGCGCGCACAGCTACTCCACTCAGCGCGAGGGCTTGCGCGACAACATCCGCCGGCTAGCCAGCTTTCACACGCTCTACCAAGTGCCCAGCGCGCGGGCGCTGCCCTTCTGGGGCTACGTGATTTCACGCCCGGCCGGCCAGCGTGACCTGATCCTGCTGCCGGGCGGCGCCAACCTGGCGCTCTTCGGCCCGACCGTGCTCGACGGCGTGCTCGCCGTGCCCGCCGCGCTGCCGCCCGCCGCGCCCACTGCCGGGCCCGACTACACCTTGCTCGCCGACTTCGGCGGCGACGACAAGGCCGCGCTCTTCTCGGTGCGCTCGCCCGGGGCACTGCGCACCGAGGGCCGCGGGCTGCGCATCGCCATCGAGACCGGCGACAGCGGCGGACTCTTTCTGGGCGACGCGCCGGCCGTCTTCGCGGCCATGCTCCAGTCCAGCTCGCGCTACCGGGCGCCGGCGCTCGTGGACGTGGACGGCGATGGCCGCCTCGATCTCGTGGCCGACCGCAGCGGCGAACTGGCCATCCATCTGGGCACGGCCGCGGGCCTGCCCACGCAGCCCACGCGCGTCGAGCCGCTGCCGGCAGCACTCACCAAGCCGGACCATGACCTCCTGATCAACCTGGTGGACTTCGACGCCGATGGCGACGTGGACGTCTACGCCCGCACCAAGCCCGACCGCGACGGCCTGCAGAGCACGGTCTTTCGCTACTTCTTCTTTCTCAACGACGGCAGCCGGCTGCTGCGCGAGGAGCCCGACGACCTGCGGCAGTTCGAGGGCACCGGCACCGACAGCCAGATCATCGACGTGAACGGCGACGGTCTGCCCGATCTCGTCGTGACCAAGTACACGCTGCCGCAGCTCTCCGACTTGGTCACCGGCTTCAAGCTCGAGCGCTCGGCGCTGGTCTTCTTCGCCGAGCAGCCGGGCCGTTTCGCCAGGAAGCCCTCGTTGCGCGACGACCAGACCTTCACGATCGACTCGCTGCAAGACGCGCTGGTGACGCGGCACATGGCCGGCGATCTCTCCGGCGATGGCCTGGCCGATCTCATCGAGGCCGATCTCTCGGGGCACGTCGTCATCCGCCGCACCGAGCGCAAGAGCAAGCTCTTCGGCGGCGAGGAGTGGCGCCTCGAGAAGGAAGCTTGGAAGCGCTTCGATCTCGGTGCCAATCTGGAGAGTCTCGTTGTTGAGGACGTGAACAGCGACGGACTCGTGGACGTGATCAACCCGCGGCCCGGCATGCTGTCGCTCTTGCTCTCGCGACCCGCGCCGAGGAGCCGCCGATGAAATGCAGCACACCACGGCTCGCGAGGCGCTCGCTCTGGATGAGCGGAGCCGCTCTCGCCCCGGTGCTTGCCCTGCTGATCGCCGCGACGCCCGGTGATCCCATCGTCAGCCACTACTCGGTGGCCGCGCCCGAGACCAAGCTCGCCCTGCGCGACCTGGACGGCGACGGACGGCGCGACCTCATCGCCATTGGCTTGCCGGGCATCTCCTGGCGGCGGCTCGGCGAGGACGGCCGACTGGCCGACAAGGATCAGTCGCTGTTCACCTGGCCCTCTGAAACCGTGGGCTGGAACCTGGCCGACCTCGACGGCGACGGCGAATCGGAAATCGTGCTCATCGTGGACGGCACGCAGGCGCTCGTCGTGCAGCCCGACGCTGCCGGCCAGCTTGTCGCCGCGCCGCTCGTGCAGACGTCGGCCGGTTTCTTGCCACGCGGCATCCGCCGCGTGAACTTCGTGCGCGATGTGGACGGCGACGGCCGGCCCGATCTCGTGCTGCCGGGCGCGAGTCGCTTCCACATCTTCTTCAATCAGGCTGGAGGCTGGTCGGCACCGCTGAGCGTGAGTTTCCAGGCCAGCATCCAAGTGGAGGCCGGCGATCCGCTGCGCGTGGACAGCCGCATCAGCCAGGAGGTGAAGATCCCTTGGTTCACGCTGCAGGACGTGGACGGCGACAGCCTGGTGGACCTGGTCTCCGAAACGGACGACGAGGTGCAGTTCCACATCGCGAAGCCCACGCTGCCCGAGCAGCCCACCTGGCGGCTGGACCTGGCGGCGCTCAAAGAGGGCCTCGAGCGCCCGGCGCGCATCAACCTCGACGATCTGCTCGCCAATGTTGAGCCCCAGGTGAACTGGCGCGTCGGCGATCTCGATCGCGAGGCGCCGCACGACTTGGTCTTGCAGCAGGGCGGCAAGGTCTCGCTCTTCCTGGGTGGTTCACTGGGGCCCGACCTGGCCCACCCCGACCAGGTGCTGAAGGCCAGCGGCAACGTGCTCTACTTCCTGCTGCGCGACGTGAACCAGGACACACTGCCCGACTTGCAGTTGCTGCGCGCCGAAACGGTCTCGATCGGCGACGCGGTGCGACTGCTCATCGTGCCCGGCTCGCTGGACTTCGACGTCTTCGCCTATCACAACGAAGGCGGCAGCTTCACGCGCAAGCCCAGTGTCAGCACCACGCTCGCGCTCCGCATCCCGGCGCTGCTCTCGTTCCTCGATGACCTCGAGCAGATGCAGGACGACTACAACCAGCGCCTGGAAGTGCCCGCGCAGCCCGCGGTCTTGGACGGTGACGGCCTAGCCAACGACATCGTCGACGTGCGCGGCGACACGCTCGCCGTGTGGCAGGACCGCGTGCCGGCCGGTTTCCAGGGCAGCTTCGTCGAGAAACTCTCGGGCTTCGACGCCGACGAACTGCTCGAGGAGTACGCGCTGCGCAAACTGGATCAACTCGATGACGGCGGCACGGTGAGCATCGAGCTAAAAGACATCCGCAAGCTGCTCGTCACGCCGGGCTATGACCTGCGTGAGTCGCTGGGCAGCAGCGAGCCCGGCCGCAGCTTCCCGCTGGACTTCGCCGGCGCGGGTGCCAAGCTGCGCATCGAGGATCTGGATGGCGACGGTCGCGACGACGTCCTCGTCATCGGGCGGGACGCCGCGCTCAAGGTGCAGGTGCAGTTCTTCGTCATGCGCTGAGAGGCAGACATGATCTCCCTGCCGTGGTGGCTGCTGGTCCTGGTGCTGGCGCTCGACCTGTACGTCATCGCCCGGGCCGTCTCACGCGGGCATGGTGTCGAGGGCACGTTGGCTTGGATCTTCGCGATCCTCGCGCTGCCCTTCTTCGGCTCGCTGGCCTACCTCGCGCTCGCCAGCCCCAGCATCCCGCGCACGGCACAGCGCAAGCGCGATCGCGCCCGCATGACGGCGCGCGCCGCTGCGCACGCGGCCCGCCGCGCGGGCACCGATCCGCCCGAGGCCTCCCTCGTGCGCCTGGTCTCGCAGCTCACCCTCATGGAGCCCACCGACGGCAATGCCATCGAGCTGCTCTCCGAGGATCAGCGCGCCTTTGCGGACATCGAGCAGGCCCTGCGCTCGGCCAAGCATTCGCTCTGGGCCGAGTCCTACATCATCAAGAACGACGAGACCGGCCGGCGCTTCTTCGAGTTGGCCACGGCCAAGGCGCGCGAGGGACTCGATGTGCGCGTGCTCTACGACGCGGTGGGCTCCATGGCCATCGACAAGCGGCTGCTGCGCGAACTCTCCGCAGCCGGCGGCAAAGTGGCGGCCTTCCTGCCGTTCAATCCGCTGCGGCGGCGCTGGTCGGTGCACCTGCGCAACCACCGCAAAATCATCGTGGTCGATGGCGAGGTCGGCTACACCGGCGGCATGAACATCGGCGACGAGTACTCCGGCCGGCTGCGCAAACGCCTGGCCAAGGCCGTCGCCGGTTCACTGAAGGAATCCTTCAAGCTTGTCCCGGCCGGGACACGCGCCAAGGCGCCGCCCGAACCGGGCGTCTTCAAGGACACGCACCTCAAGCTGCGCGGCCCGGCGGTGGGTGACCTCGCGCAGGTCTTCGTGGACGACTGGGCCTTCGCCACAGAAGAGACGCTGCCGCTGCCGCCGCGCCCCGGCCCCGCACCTGACGCCTGCTGCTCGGTGGCCATCGTGCCGAGCGGCCCCGACCAGAGCCACAACGCCAACGCGCTGGCTCACTTCTCGGGCATCGCCATGGCGCAGAAGCGCGTCTGGCTCACCAGTGCCTACTTCGTGCCGGATCAAGCCACGCTCACCGCCCTCATCAGCGCGGCCCTGCGCGGCGTGGACGTGCGTGTGCTTGTCCCGCAGCGCGGCGACGTGCACCTCGTGAACGCCGCGGCGCGCAGTTACTTCCCCACCCTGCTGCGGGGCGGCGTGCGCCTCTTTCGCTACCAGCCCTCGGTGCTGCACTCCAAGAGCATGGTCGTGGACTCGCGCTGGTCGCTCGTCGGCTCGGCCAACGTGGACATCCGCAGCTTCCGGCTCAACTTCGAGGTCGGCGCGCTGGTCATCGGCGAGACCACGGCCAAGCGCCTGGAACGCCGCTTCCTCGACGACTTGAAGCTGAGCAACGAAGTCGGGCAGGAGTTCTTGGACTCGTACGGCTTCTGGCCGCGGCTGAGAGATGGCGCAGCGCGCTTGGCGTCGCCGCTGCTGTAGTTGGAGCGCTCAGTGCGCCCGTGGATGGGCGCTCAGTGCGCCCGTGGATGGGCGCTCAGTGCGCCCGCAGCGGGGGCTCGGCGGCGCCGCTCAGACACCTCGCCGACTCGGCCGATGCGGCCGAGAGGTCGGCTCGGAACTCGCGGTCCGCCGACCCCCGCTGCGTCGCACGCCGCTGCACGGGGGAAAGCCGATTGGCGGACGCAGAGTGCTCTGCCAAAGACGGCAGAACGGCTCGGCCGTGTGGCAGACGTGACGAAGCGTCCCGTTATCCTGCGGGTCACCTGACTTTGGAGCGCTTCATGAATCCCGCACGCATCATCGCGCGACTTGATAGCCACCAGGAACTTTGGCGCTCGTTGCTGTCGGGCCTGGACGAGTCGGCCGTGCGGCGCGTGCCGCCCGAGGGTGGCTGGAGCGTCCTTGTGCTCGTCGCGCACCTGGCCGATGAAGAGCGCGACGACTTTCGCGCGCGCAGCGCCAGTGTGCTGAGCGAACCGGCCGCCCCGTGGCCGCCCATTGATCCCGAAGGCTGGGTCACTTCCCGCCGCTATGCCGAGCGCTCTTGGCCCGCCGTCTTGGAGGACTTCTTGGTCGAGCGGCGCCGCTCCATCGAATGGCTCAAGAGTCGAGTCGCTTCCGACTGGTCGCTGACCCATCAGCATCCGAGCCTCGGCCCAATTCGTGCCGGCGACCTGCTGGCGTCGTGGCTCGCACATGACCTGCGCCACTTGAGCCAGGCTGCGCGCCTGCTCCACGGCGCGCTGGCGAACGACGCGGCCCCGTACTCCGTGGCCTACGCGGGCTAAGCCTTCGCGTTTTCGAACGCGATGCTGAGTTGGGCGCTCAGTACGCCCTACCGGCAAGCGACCACAGGCAGGCCCGGTTTCTGCTTAGGGCTTGATCTCTATCGGCAAGGCAATCGGAAGAATCATGGGCCCCATGACTTCAAGTCTCCACTTGGCTCTTTCCTCGTTGAAGAGCATCACCCATACGATCGGATTGGGTGCATTCACGCGCCACGTGTGTGCCAAGACAAGGGCCTGCTTGCCATCGTCACTGAACCCAACGTCCGTGAAACCGAAGAGGCCCACATTCCCCTCATCAGCCGTCACGAGCTTTAGCATGCCGTTCAGCTCGTGCCCCAATGCAGGTCGCGCTGTGCACTCCGTCTCGATTTGGGTGGGTTCGATTTCTCGTCTGCGCTGTGCGCGCAGGACAAATGACTCTGCCGTGTCACGTCGTAGCGTTGGCATGCCTACCGACATCAACTTACTCACAAGCAACTCAGAGCCGGATTCATTCCCTTGAGCAGGTGGTGGCACGATCGTCAGCGTCCACCTGTAATAGAGGCACGCGCTGCCACTGCCGGCAAACAAGACTATGTTGATGCACTCCGTGTCCAACGCAGCCGACCACACAGGATGTGGGTCCATCGGTAGTACTGGCCCTAGATCAGCAACCCCCGACGGACGCGGCGTGGCAACAACCAGCGCTGGCGCCTCGACGGACATCGGCGCAGCAACATTCGGCTGAATGGGGCGAGAAGCGCACCCACTCGTAGATGCCGCTACAACAAGAGCCGCTGCCAGTGGCCTGACTAGCCTGCTGAGTTGGTTCTGGATCACTCCCTTCACGCAACTGCTAAGAACCAAGGGCCTTTCGAACAACTCGTCACACTCCCAATATGAATGGACAGTGGCATGCAGCCTCGCTTGAAATGTTAACTCATCACTCCTGGCCGCGCGCTGATCGTGAACAACCGCCGCGACGCAGAAGTCAGCGGCGGGCGAGGGTGGCGTCCCGGGGTTCGGGGTCCTGGCAGGGCCAGCCGGCGAGGTAGCGCATGCGGATCTCGGCCGAGGCGACGTGGACGAGCGTGCTGCTCACCGTGCGCGCGTCGGCGCGATGCATGCAGACCGAGAAGGCGTCGCCCTCCGGCGCACCGGGCGCGTGACCGGCGTGGAAGTCGGCCAGATTCGCGGCGAGACGCTCGGCCGTAAGTCCGCGCTCCTGCCGCGCGTACCACTGCTCGAAAGCCGCGCGCCGGGCCGCCGTGACGGCCTCGCGCTCAAAGGTGCTGGAGACGAGGCATTGCGGGCCGTGGAGCCGCGCGAAGCTAAGGGCCTGGCCATTCCACTCCGCCAGGAAGAGCCAGGCGAAGGCCGGACCCGGCTCGACGACGGCCAGCTTGAAGGGCTTGAAGCGCAGTTCGCCCGCTGCGTGGCGTCGCTCGAGTTCGGCGCGCACCGCGTCAGGGCGCGGATCGGCGAAGAGCTCGTTGACGAGCAGACCCCGACTCGGCGGCGCCAAGTCCGGCGTGGACGAGTGCGCTGAGGCGCGCGGTGGATTAGCGGCCGCGTGCGAGCCGTTCGAGGCGGCGGGCTGGAGTGGCTTCGCCGGTGCCGGAGCGTCGCCGTTCAAGACGCAGAGCGCGCGGCCTTGTTCGTCGACGCCGATCCAGGAGCCGCCGGCCTCTCCGTCGCGCGGCGCGAGCACGAGGCGCCCGCCGAGTTGGCGCGCGTAGGGCGCCAGGGCCGGCACGCGGCGCGGACTCTCGTCGCGATTGCTGGCCAGGAGATAGCCGCCCCCCACGAGTCCGGGCACGAACGTCACCGTACACACGGCGGCCTCAGCGCCCGGCGGCGGACGAGCGCGCCGGCCGACTCGCGGCGGGGCTTGCTGCCGACGTTGCGGTTGCGGCCGCAGTCGCGGGCGCCTTCTGCGCGGCCAGCCAGGCCACGGTGGATGGTGCCATGCCGAACTCGCGCGGAATCGCCAGGCCCTGCGCGCGGCCAAGCACTGCGATCATCGCGAAGTGATGCACAGCGTGGCTCTGCAGGAAGAGCAACTCGCGCTCGACTTGGCTCGCGCAGCCGTCAAAGCGGCCGGCTTCGTAACTGCCCTGCTGGCGCACCTGCAGCGGCCGCGTCAGCGCCTCGGCCGGCAGAGCCCGCAGGCCCGCGATGAGCCGCTGGATGAGCGCGCCGGCCGCGCGCAGATCATGCTCGACGAGCGTGTCGCGCTCGCGCGCGTCGTAGTCGACGACGCCGCTCGGCAGGCCCTCGAGGAAAAGCCGGTAGTGATCGAGCACGTGCCGCAGGTGCGCGCCGATGCTCGCCGTGGAGAGGCGCTCCTCGATGAGCCGGTATTGGCCGGCGCTCAGCGTGGCGAGCAGCGCGCGCGCCTGTTCCAACACCGCTACGTTGGGGCCGATGGGATCGTGCTTGGCACCGATGCGATCGTGCTTCGCACCGCTGGAATCTGGCTTGGCGCTGATCGAATCGCGGCTCATGGCGTCATCGGCCGGAAGGCCGCCAAGACTCGCCCGTGGAGCGCCGTCGCCAGGAGCTTGCGGTCGCTGCCCGAGACGGCTTCGCCGGCCCAAGAGAGCGTGGCCGTCACGCGCGGAAGTTGCATGAGTCTCCAGACGTGGGGCCCAAACGTCATGTCGCCCCACCAGCAGATTGCGACAGATGGCTCGGCCGATCCAGAGGGAGTTTCGTAACGCAGGGCCACGGGCAGGCAGGCGGCCCCTGTTTCTGCGGCGGGTTCCAGCAGTCCGGGATGAAATGGCAGCACCGTGGCGCCTGCTGTGGAAGTGCCCTCGGGGAAGACGGCCACGGCGAGGCCGCCGGCCAGCGAGCGCCGCACTTCCTCGCCCACGCGGACGAGGTCGCGCCGGCGGCTGCGGTCCACAAAGATCACGCCCGCCACGCGGGCCAGGAAGCCGATCACGGGCCAGCCGGCCACTTCGCTCTTGGCCACGAAGCGGCAATGCGCGCGGCTCGCCAGCACCGGGATGTCGAGATAACTCAGGTGATTGCACACCAGGAGCCCGCGGCCCGCTCCGCGCACCGCTTCAGGCCCGACTTCGCTCCCTGCTCCGCGCCCCACTTCGATGACGCGCACACCGAGGATGGCCAGCACCCCGAGGGCCCAGAGCCGCTGCACGGCGAGAAGCGCGCGCAGGGCCAACCGGCGCGGGGGCCGCGCGCTCGACGCGCCGAAGGGCGCCGCGAGCAGGAGCACGAGCAAGGCCGGCACGAGGAGCAGCAGCGTGAGCAGCAGCAGCGCCACGAGGCGCAGGCTGGCGCGCAGCCGACCCAGGAAGCCGCCGGCTGATGCGCGGCTCAAGGCAGGAAGCGCTTGCGGTTTACCGGCGAGAGATCCTCGAGGTCGAGCAGCGCGAGGAAGTCGATGGTCTTGAACTGCCGGTCCATGGCCGGCTCGCTGGCGATCTTAGTGCCGATGCGCAGGTAAGCCGCGAAGAGCGGCGGCACGCCGCGCGCCACCGGGCCGGGCAGGGCCGCCTCTCCCGGCGCATAGCAGAAGTAGTCTGGTCGCGGCGGCGCGACGAGACGCGGATGCAGGTGCTCGCCGTCGCGCAGATAGCGCCACGTGGCCTTGGCCTCCTCAGGATCCTGGCTGGTCAGCGAGCAGCAGCCGAAGAGGTAGCGCGCGTCCTGCGCCACGAGATAACTACCGAGTCCCTGCCAGAGGAGTTGCAGCACGCGCGTGTTGCGGTGCTCCTTGTGAATGCAGGCGCGGCCGATCTCGACCGCGCGCGGAAAGAGCGCGCGGAAGTCGGCCAAATCGAACTCGCCGGCGGTGTAGAGGCCAGGCGGATCCGGCGCGCGCCCGGCGGCCTGCATGCGGTACGTGCCGACGAGACTGCCGTCGCGCGTGTCCTCCACGATGAGGTGGTCGCACACGGCATCGAAGGGATCTTCGTCGTAGCCGCGGCTCCAGCTCTCTTGCAGGCCTTCGTTGAGCTCACGGTTGAAGACTTGGAAGCGCAGCTCCTGCGCGCGGCGCACTTCGGTAGATCCGTGCGCTAGGCGTGCGCGGTAGTGGCCGGTTTCGGCCAGGCCTGCGGTCCGCTCCTCGGTCGCCATGTCCGGTCTCCGGTGCCTCGCGGCAGGTCTTCAACATCACGGCTCACCGTCGCGCCGCTGCTTGCGCTCAGGTCGCGGCCAGTTCCGCGCTCTCCGTGGGCAAGCCCGCCGCCACCCAGGCATTGGTCCCGCCGGCCACATTGTGCAGATCCTTGAAGCCCGCACGGGCCAGCAAACTGGCCGCCAGGCTGCTGCGGTAGGCGCTGGCGCAAATGACGGCCGTGGGCCGGCGCGGATCGAGTTCCGCGAGGCGCGCCTGGAGTTCGGGCAGCGGGAGATTCCACGCCCCGCGGGCATGAACGGTGGCGTACTCGCCGGGGCCGCGCACATCCAGAAGGAAGAGTCCCTGAGCGCCGCCCGCGCTCGGAGCCGCACTGCGCTGTTCGTGCACTTGCTGGACCGGCAACTGCGGCAGCAGCGAGACCGGCAGGCCTGCCGCGAGCCAGGCCGGCCAGCCGCCGGCCAGCCAGCCCGAGACGCCGTGCAGTCCCACGCGCGCAAGCCGCATGACGGCCTCGTCTCGTCCGGCGCGGTCGGCGGCCACGAGCACGAGCGAGCCATCTAAGGGCAGCACCGAACCGGCCCATGAGGCGAAGGAACCGCCCAGCCCGATGTTCAGCGCGCCGGGCACGTGCCCCGCGCCAAAGGCCTCTTTGTCGCGCACGTCGAGCACGATCGATCCGGACGCCTGGCGTGACAAGACGTCGTGCGGCGCCAGATCGGCCGGCGCCGGCAGTTCGCTGAGCATGGGCGCGCCTTGCCGGTTGAGTTCGGCATCGTGCCCGAAGTAGCGCGGCGAGGGCGGCAGCCCAGCGGTGGCCAGCGCGATGAAGTCCTCGCGCGACATCGGCTGCAGCATCGGGTTCAGGCGGCGCTGCGCGCCGATCGTCGACGACAGCTCCTTGGAGATGTTGCGTCCGCAGGCCGAGCCGGCGCCGTGCGCGGGCCAAACTTCCACTTCGTCGGGCAGCTTGAGGAGCTGCTCGTGCAGGCTGTCGTACATGAGGCTGGCCATCTCGCGCGCGCTGCGGCCCTTGCTCGAGACGAGATCGGGCCGCCCCACATCGCCGATGAAGAGCGTGTCGCCGGTGAGCACCTTCAGCACTCGGCCGCCGCCCGGCGCAGTGGCCATGCCCGCGGCAGGCGCACCCGAGCGGTCAATCACCAGGAAGCAAAGACTCTCCGGCGTGTGACCGGGCGTTTCCAGCACGCGCAGGGCCACCGCCCCCATCACGATCTCATCACCGGCGCGCAGGGCATGGTGCGGGTAGGCCGCGCCCGCGCGATGACTCACGTGCACCGTGGCGCCGGTGCGCCGCGCCAGCTCCACGTGTCCCGACACGAAGTCCGCGTGCAGATGCGTCTCGAGGATGTGCCGGATCTTCAGGCCTTGCCGCGCGGCCTCCTCCAAATAGACCTCGACGTCCCGCCGCGGATCGATGACGGCACACTCGCCGCCGTCGCCCACGAGATAACTCGCCTGCGCCAGACACGGCAGATAGATCTGCTGGAAGTGCATATCTGGCCACGATACCCGGTGCAGCTTGATCCAGGGCGAGCTTGCTAGGATGCCGCGATCCGATGAGCGCGCCCGGCCCCTTCAGCATCGTGAGCATCGGCGGCGGCCCGGCCGGACTCTATTTCGCGATCCTGATGAAGCAGGCCTTTCCGCAGGCCCGCATCACGGTTCACGAACGCAACCAGCCCGATGACACCTTCGGCTGGGGCGTGGTCTTCAGCGACGAGACCCTCGGTCACTTCGAAGAGGCCGACCCCCAGAGCTACCAGTCCATCTGCCAGGACTTCGCGCGCTGGACGGACATCGAAACCTGGCACGCCGGGCAGTGGGTGCGCTCCACCGGCCACGGCTTCTGCGGCCTGTCGCGCCGCCGCCTGCTGCAGATCTTCCATGCGCGCTGCCGCGAGCTGGGCGTGGACCTGCGCTTCGGCAGCGAAGTCACGCGCCTGCAGGACGCCGGCCCGGCCGACCTCGTGCTCGCCGCCGACGGCCTGCAAAGCGCAATCCGCAAGGAGTTCGAACCGCACTTCCGCCCGCGCATCGACTGGCGTCACTGCCGCTTCTCTTGGCTCGGCACGACGCTGCCGCTGCGCGCCTTCACCTTCATCTTCCTCGAGAGCGAGTTCGGCCTCTTCCAGGTGCACGCCTATCCCTTCGAGCGGCGGCCGGACGGCACGGGCCTCTCCACGTTCATCGTGGAATGCCAGGACGAGGTCTGGCAGCGCGCCGGCCTCGACCGCGCCGACGAAGCGCAGACCGTGGCCTTCTGCGAGCGCCTCTTCGCCGAGCATCTGCGCGGGCACCGCCTGCTGCCGAACAAATCGATTTGGCGGCAGTTCCCCACGATTCGCTGCGAGAGCTGGCACTATCGCAATGTCGTGCTGGTGGGTGACGCCGCGCACACGGCGCACTTCTCGATCGGCTCAGGAACTAAGCTGGCCATGGAAGACGCCATCGCGCTGGCGCGCGTTTTCCGCGAGCGCGCCGCGTCCGGACACGACCCGCAAAGCGACGTGCCCGGCACGCTGGCTGCCTACGAAGCGGCGCGCAAGCTCGACACGCTCAAGACTCAGCGCGCCGCGCAGACCAGCCTGGAGTGGTTCGAGAACTCCGCGCGCTACCTCAAGCAGCCGCCGCTGCAGTTCACCTTCAACCTCATGACGCGCAGCAAGCGCATCACCTGGGAGAACTTGCGCCAGCGCGACCCGGCGCTGGTGGCCCAAGTGGATGCGTGGTTCGCTGCGGACGCGGCGAAGATGCACGGCACGCCCGCGCCCGCGAGCGCCGCTCCCCCGCCGCCGATGTTTGCGCCCTTCCGGCTGGCCGGCCTCACGCTGCCCAACCGCGTCGTCGTCTCGCCCATGTGCCAGTACTCGGCCGTGGACGGCGTGCCCGGCGATTGGCACATGGTGCATCTCGGCAGCCGCGCGGTGGGCGGCGCCGGCCTCGTCATCAGCGAGATGACCAACGTCACACCCGACGGCCGCATCACCCTGGGCTGCACCGGCCTCTGGAATGACGCGCAAGAAGCGGCCTGGGCGCGCATCGTGCGCTTCGTGAAGGAGCACAGCGCGGCGCGCATCGGCATTCAGCTCGCGCACGCCGGGCGCAAGGGCTGCACCGAGCTGCCTTGGATCGCGGCCGACGGCAAGGCCGCGCGCCCCGGCCACCCCGGCGGCCTGCCCCTGCGCGATGGCCGCGCCTGGAGCACACTCGGTCCGTCTGCACGGCCCTTCGCGCCGGGCGGCCCGCCGCCGCGCGCCATGACGCGCGCCGACATGGACGCCGTGCGCGAGGCCTTCGTCGCCGCGGCGCGCCGCGCTGATCGCGCCGGCTTCGAACTGCTCGAACTGCACATGGCGCACGGCTACCTGCTCAGCAGCTTCCTCACACCGCTGGCCAATCGCCGCGACGACGAGTACGGCGGCAGCTTCGAGCGGCGCATGCGCTACCCGCTCGAAGTCTTCAGCGCCGTGCGCGCCATCTGGCCACGCGACAAGGCCCTCGCGGTGCGCGTCTCGGCCACGGACTGGCTCGGCGAGGAGGGCCAGACGATCGAGGACACCGTCGTGCTAGCTCGCGCGCTCCGCGAGCGCGGCCTCGACTTGCTCGACGTGAGCAGTGGCGGCAACGCCCCGGAGAGCCAGCCTGACTACGGGCGCATGTTCCAGGTGCCCTTCGCCGACCGCATCCGTCACGAGGTGGGTGTGCCGGTCATGAGCGTCGGCGCGATCCAGGGCGCCGACCACGTGAACACCGTCGTCGCCGCCGGCCGCGCCGATCTCTGCGCCTTGGCACGGCCGCACCTCACCGATCCCTACATCACGCTGCACGCGGCCGCAGCCTACGGGCACGATCTGGCGACTTGGCCCGCGCAGTACCTCGCCGTGAAGCCGCCGCCGAAGACGTAGTGCGCAGAGTGCGCCCGCGGCGGGGGCTCGGCGGTGCCGCTCAAACACCTCGCCGACTCGGCCGATGCGGCCGAGAGGTCGGCTCGGAACTCGCGGCACACCGACACCCCGCCGCGTCGCACACCGCTGCACTGGTGGGCTGCCGATTGTCCGCGTAGCGATCCCCAGGTCGCCACAGGGCGGAGCCAGGAGTAACCGTCGGGCGCTCAGGGCGTCGTGATGCGCAGCGCGTCGGTGGCGACGAGGCCGTGCGGCGCTCCGAAGTCGAGCGCCCAAGCCTGCACGAAGAGATTCTGCATGCCCGGTTGCCCCGCGGGCTGAGCTTTACAGCATCGGCGTCCCTCTAAGCGACCGAACCGGGTGGCTCGCCGAGGCCTTTGCTCTTAGGATTGGGGTTCGTCCCTGTGGAACGGCACACATGAGATTTCAACTCGTCGAACGATCACTCCTCACATTTGCATTCGCCTTGGCTGCAGGATTAGTAATCGACACCCGTGTTGCGGCTCAGAACGTGCTGCTGTCGTGGAATGGCGAAGTCAGTCAACACGACCTTCTCGGGGCTTCGGTCGCGAACGCCGGAGACATCGACGGAGACGGGCGCAACGACGTGCTCGTGGGCCGTCCGAGCTTCGGGCCGTCATACAACGGCGCCGTCTTTCTCTACTCGGGCCTGGACGGCTCGGAGATCTTGAACTGGGTGTCCCCAGTTACTCAGGAGCGGATGGGCTTTGCCGTAAGTGGCATCCACGATGTCGACGGCGATGACGTCCGAGACGTCCTCATCGGGGTCATACAAGTTCCGGTCTTCGGCGGCGTTGACGGTCCGGGCTATGTCAGCCTCTTCTCCGGCGCGACCGGCAGCCTGATCCGACGCTTCGATGGAGCTGCGACGCTCGACTTCTACGGCTGCTCGATCGCGGTCGTCGGCGACCTTGACGCCGACGGAATCAACGAGTTCGCGATCGGTGCACGCAAGCACGACACGAACGCGACGGACGCCGGCATGCTCGAAATCCGTTCTGGGGTAACCCTCGAGGTCCTGTACACGTTCTACGGATCCGCGGTGGAAGATCATCTCGGTCATGCGGTTGCCGACGCAGGGGATGTAGATGCCGACGGCACGTCGGACATCATCGTCGGCATGCCGAGCGAGTACGGCTGGCCACACGGCGGGCGCGCGCGTGTGTACTCCGGCGCGACGGGGGGCTTGCTGCACGAGTTCGCAGGCGGCCAGTACGATGCCTTCCTCGGCCATGCCGTCGACAGCGCCGGAGATCTTGACGGGGACGGCCACGCCGACGTCCTCGTCGGAATGCCCGGCAAGAACAGGGCCTTCGTGTACTCGGGTGCAACCGGTGCGGTGCTGCTGCAGCTTGCCGGCAAGACTTCCTCGGAGTTCGGCGCGGCCGTCGCAGGCCTGGACGACGTGAATGGCGATGACATCCGAGATCTCTTGATCAGTGCCCCCGGTGACGACACTCCCTCCTCAGTCAATGGCGACAACACGGGCAGCGTTTTCGTCGTCTCGGGCGCCAACGGCGCCGTGCTCATGAAGCTGTTCGGCAAGCCTCATGACCGCCGCTTCGGGGCCGCCTTGGACGCGAGCGGCGACTTCGATGACGACGGCGTGAATGACGTCGTCATCGGCGCTCCAGAGTCCAATGTTCCCCCGCTCGTTGGCGGTCCCTTCGGACGCGCCTACGTCGTCTCCCGTTTTCCGTGGAGCGGCCTAGCTGGCGGCGTCGCGACCGCCAGCGGCGCCCTTCCCGCGCTGGGTGCGACCGGTGACTTAAGCGGCGGCGAACTCCTCGAGCTTCGCGTCGACGGCACAAAGCCATCGGCCGCCCTGACTCTCGTCGTCGGCCTCGGTCTGCTCGGCGCCCCCTTCAAGGGCGGCATCATGGTTCCGGACCCCGCCCTCATGCTGACGGGCCTCGCCGCAAGCACCGATGGTTCGCTCGTACTTTCGACAGCTTGGCCCAATGCAGTTCCGTCGGGCGTGTTCCTTTGCTTCCAGGCCTGGATCGTTGACGCAAGCGGCCCATTCGGATTCATCGCAACGCCGGCGCTGTCAGCTCTCACGCCCTAGGCCGGCATCGACTTCGCGGCCCTGAGCGTCGCCGCGCTCAGGGCGTCGTGGCGCGCAGTGCGTCGGTGGCCGAGAGGCCGTGGGGCGCGCTCGCATCGAGGATCCAGGCCTGCGCGAGGACGTGCTGCTGGCCGGGCTGGCCCGGCGGCCACGTGCCGCTCACGACGGCCGCGCCGCTGCTGCCAGCGAAGCTGCCGAGCATGACCTCGGGCCAGGGCACGAAGACCCCGCCCTTGAAGGGCAGATTGATCGCCGACGTGCCGAGACAGAAGAGCATGGGCGCGCCGGCCGGAAGCTGGCTGGCCGTGAGCGTGATCTGCGTGCCACCGCAGAGCGTGCCCTGCGCGGTGAGCAGCGGTTCGCCGAGCGCGCCAGCGATTCCGCCACCGAGCGTCTCCCAGGGCTGCAAACCTCCCGCGACGAAGGTCACGCCGGGCAGGCCGAAGGCAGTCACGGCGCCGAAAGCGAGCACGTCGCCGTCGAGCGCGGCGGAGACACCGAGCCCCGAATGCGCGGGGCCCGGCAGCGCCGCGAACTTGCCCACTTGTGGCCACGCGCCGACGAGGGAGCGTCGGAAGTGGTAGACAGCGCCCTTGCTGTTCTCGGCACCGGTGGCTCCGGCGACGGCCACATCACCGTCAAGCGCGACGCTGGCGCCGAAGCGGTGGAAGAAGAAGGCGTCGCTGGCTTGGAGCACGGCTTCCACCGGCCAGTTCGCAGAGCCCGGTGTCGCGGGCGGCGACGGAGCGGCCTCGCGGCGATGCAGCCACGCGCCGCCGGACTTGATGGCCGTGAGTGAAGACTCGGGCGCGCCCACGAGCAGGCGCTCGCCGTGCAGCGCCACGGCGGCGCCGTAGCTGCCGGCTTCGGGCGGTGCGAGACGCGCTTCGAAGCTCCAGGTGTCGCCGACACGCTGGAAAACGTAGGCCGCACTTTGGCCCGGCGCGCCCACGGCCAAGGTGTCGCCCACCAGCGCCAGCGCCGCGCCGAAACTCGCGCCGGCGCTGGCCGGCTCGGGCAGGAGCGTGGCCTGCCACAAGAAGTCGTCGCCGACGCGCTCATAGAGATGCACGGCACCGGCATTGCTCGCCGCCAAGTCTGAGCCGGGTTCGCCGATCGCGGCCGTGTCGCCGTCCAACGTGAGCGCGTTGCCGAAGCCGGCGTGCGCTGAAGGCACCGGCGAGACGAGCCGTTGCTCGAGCAAGTAGGGAGTCTCGGCTGTGCTGTCCGAATCGACGAAGAGATAGGCCGCGCCGCAGGATGCGCCCGCAGCGCCGCCCTCGGTGGGCGCGCCGGCCAAGACGAGGTCGTCGCTCAGCGCGACCGCCGCGCCGAAATGCACCGCGCCCGGCACTCCGCCCCAGGGCCCGAGCTGCTGCACGACATCCCAGCCGAAGGGCGCGCGGCGCAGCACGAAGGCGCCGCCCGTGCCGAAGAGTCCCCAGTCGCCCACGACCATCCTGTCGCCGTCCACATCGATGGCCGAGCCGAAGGGCAGGCTGTCGCCGTTCACCAGCGCGGTGGTGAGGCACTGCGCGGCGACAGGGCCGGCCAGCCCCGTCACGCAGAGCACGATCAGGGCGGCAGACAGCCACTCACGCCGACAGAGGCACACAACTCCGGACACCCACACCATCAGGGCCCTCGCGACAGTCGGCCCGCCATCCTAACGCGACGTCTCCCGGCGACCGAGCGTCTCCGGAATTTCCGAGCACAGACGCGCTCAGGCGGGCAGTTTGTCGCGCACGTCCTTGAGGCGCGGCGCGGCGGCGTCCTTGGCAGAGAGGATCGGCTCGCGGACTGGCCACTCGATGCCGATGTCGGGGTCGTTCCAGAGCACGCCGATCTCGCCGCCCGGGTCGTAGTAGTCGGTGCACTTGTATTCCACTTCGGCGGTCTCGCTGAGCACGCAGAAGCCGTGGATGAAGCCGGCGGGCACCCAAAGCTGGCGGCAGTTCTCGGAGGAGAGGTGCTCACCCACCCAGCGGCCGAAGGTCGGCGAACTTTTGCGCACGTCCACGGCCACGTCGAAGATCTCGCCCTGCAGCACGCGCACGAGCTTGCCCTGCGGCCGGCGCCACTGAGCGTGCAGGCCGCGCAGGGTGCCGCGCACCGAGCGGCTGTGATTGTCCTGCACGAAGTCGCCGGTCACGCCGCCCTCCTTCCAGCGGTCGGCCCGCCAGCTCTCGAAGAAGAAGCCGCGCTCGTCGCGAAAGACCTTGGGTTCGACGACGATCACGCCGGCGAGCTGGGTGGGGCGGAAGTTCATGGGGCGGCATCCTACAATCCGCGCCTGTATGGTCCACGCCCACAGCAGCCGCTTCACTGCCCGCTCCTACGAGATGGACAGTTACCGCCACCTCAACAATGGCGTCTACCTGGGCTGGTTCGAGCAGGGCCGGCTGGACTACCTGCTGTCGCTGGGCTTCAGCTACGACGGCTTCGCCGACCGGAAAGAGTGGTTCGTCGTGGCGCGGACGGAAGTGGATTTCCGCGCGCCGCTGCACTTGGGCGACGAGCTCGTGCTGGAGACGCGCGTCGTGGCCTTGGGCAAAAGCAGCGTGCGCTTCCGCCAACGGCTGCTGCGCGATGGCTGCGGCCTGGCCACCGAGCGCTCGGCCCTCGCGGCCGAGGCGCTCACCGTGATGGTCTTCTCCGGCCCCGACGGCCGCTCGGTGCCGGTGCCCGCCGACTTCCGCGCGGCAGTCGGCGAACTCGGTGACGTCGGCGAGGCCGAAGCGGCGCGCAAGCCGAGCGAGACGGGCTGAGTCAGCGCGTCTGCACCGGTCAGTTCGCCGTCGTCATCAGTTCGCGGTGCGCCGCGAGCTGCCGTCCTTCCAGAGGAACCAGAGGCCGACCACTCCGGCCACGATGCCCAGCACCAGGATTGGACGGCCATCGCCGGGCGGCGGCTTGGGGCCGTCGGTGCCCCACCACTTGATGCCCAGCACGGAGGCCACGATGAGAATGACCATGAACGAGGACATGAGCAGACGAACGGCGTTCTTCATGGGAGTGTCCGAAGGGTTCTAACGTGCGGGAGGAGCAGCCTGCGCGGGCGAGCACGTCGCCGCCCGGCGCAGCCGACGGCGCTTGATCGCCGCGGCAAGAAAGAGCAGCCCGAGGGCTACGAAGGGAAAGAGATAGATCGCAAAGTCGATGCGGCCGAGGCCGGGCGGCGTCACTTCGACGTCCACGCGCGCCTCGTGCACGGACGCCTCGTCGCGCAGGACAAGGCGCGTCGTCCACCAGCCGCCTTCCGGAAACTCAACTTCGCCGACGTAGCGCAGCGTCGTCGCGTCGGGACGCGCATCGAGATCGACCCGCATCGGCCAGCAGGTTTCCGGCAGATGGCCGGCCACCGGCACGACGCAGATCTGCAGCTCCGAAGGCGGCGCAGGCGCCGTCTTGCCGTCCGGCGCCGTGAGCAGCACGAGAAAGGTCCCGGTGCCGATGTCCGGGTCGGTCCACACTTCCAAAATGCGCTCGCCCACGGGCTGATCGACGATGACGGGATAGGGCGGGCCGTCGTGCAGCGCTTTCACTTCAGCCGCCTCCCAGGAAGGTGCCGCGCATCTCCATGGGCTGAGCCATGAGCCAGAGGGCAGCCGCGAGCAGGGCCGCCAGCAGCGCGGCCCACGGCAGGAAGGCGCGCACGGTGCGCGCGGGAGCCAAGTCGGCGGCGATGCGCCAGCACACGCCGAGCGAGAGGAAGAAGCCTAGGAGCAGCAACCCGGTCTCGATCGGATCGACGCTCTCGGCGCGCAGTCCGCCCAGCCCCCAGGCCGGCTGGCCGAGCCAGGCTGCGCCGAAGGTGTCGAGCACGGTCTTCTGCGCGACGGGCACGACGGTGAACAAGCCGGTGAGCAGATGGAAGCCGTAGTGCGCCAGCCAGACCCCGAAGCCCAGCGGCACCAGACCCCACGCAAAGCGCAGCAGCGTCGCCGACCAGGAGCTGTCGAGCCGACCCCAGCGACGGCTCGCGGCCGCGCAAAGTCCAAGCAGCACGACGGGCTCCACCACCAGCGCAATGGCAAAGAGCAGCCCCAGCACGGCGGCTTCCGAGTTCAGGCCCAGGCGCCCGGCCATCCATGACTGCAGCGCGTAGACCGGGCTCACCATGCCGAAGGCGTTGAGCAGCGCGCCGAAGACAAAGACGATGGCGAGCCACGAGAAGTGCGCTTGGCGCTCCGGCTCCCCCACGCCCGAGCGTGAGCCCGTGGCCCACAGCTCCGCCGCCGGCAGACGCACCGCGAGCGTGACGTTGTCGTGCGGACAGGCGCGCACGCAATCCATGCAGTACGTGCAGTCGAGATTGCCCACCTTGCGCGGCAGGAAAAGTCCCAACTCGCAGCCGCGCAGCTCGGGCTGGCCGGGCCGCCCGGAGATGCAGTCGTGTGTCGTGCAGCTCGTGCAGACCGCCGGATCGCGCACCTGCACTTCTGTCGGCGACGCTGTGGAAGCCACAAAGTTGAACTGCCCGATCGGGCAGACCCACTTGCAGAAGGAGCCGCCGCGAAAGAGCGTGTCCACCAGGACGGCCGCCGCGAAGTAGCCGATCACCAGCCAGGCTGTGACCCAGGGCGAGGCCCAGAGGTCGAAGAGTTCGTAGGCGAAGAGCAGCGCCACGAGCAGTCCGATGGCCAGCCACTTTGTGCGCAAGGCCGCCGGCCAAGTGAAGGCCGGGCGCAGGAAACGCCGCGCCGCATCACGCACCAACATGAAGGGGCAGGCGTAGCAGAAGACATTGCCGATCACCAAGAGCCCGGCGACGAGCAGACCCCGCCAGTGCACCCACACCAGGAGCGTGGAGAGATTGCGCGGCGCCAGTTGCGGCCCGCGCAGTCCGTGCCAGATGAGCACGGCGGCCACGAACAGCAGGGCCAAGCGCGCCACCCTGCGCACCGCCAAGGAGCGCAGCACGTGCCGGAAACTCACGAGCTGCGCACATGCGGCACGTCCAGGCGGCGCTGCAGCGTGCGGCCGTCGGCCAGTTCGATGTCGATCAACACGAACCAGTCGCCGCCCATGGTGAACTGAAAGTCCGCAACGTAGCGGCCCCCGCCCGCGGCCTGCGCCTCCGCGAAGACCGGCACCATGCCGGCGTGATTCATATTGGCCTCGAGCCGAATGCTGGCCCCTGCGAGCGGCGTCGCCGGATCCTCCAGCAGCTCGAGACGCAGACGCGTGGGGCCGACCATCGGGGGCGATGGCTCAAGAGCGTGAACGAGCCGCACGCTGGGGTGGCTCTCGCTCGGCGCGGGCGGCGCACAGCCCGCCACTCCGAGCAGCAACGAGAAAAGCGCGAGCGCCAGCAGAATGGTTCTGCTGACGCCCGCGCCCCTTTGCTCTCGAACTCTTGCTCTCCGGGAGCCGGTCACGCACATCCTCAGGCGGACCGGTTTCCGGGCAGTTTCACGGCACAATCACAGGAGTGTTGGGCCTGCTCCGCTTGCGAGGGGAACAGGTGGTAGTACATGGCCACGACCATCGGCACGAAAACGATCGTGTTGTAGATCAGGTGCAGTTCGACGCGCGGCACGATGAGCTGCACGAAGCTGAAGGGCACTGGCTTGCCAAACAGGTTGGCGCCGAGAATCGGCTGCGCCTGCAGCACGAAGTGCTCGATGTGGTGCCAGAACTGAATCACCAAGGCGATCGTCCACCAGGTCCGGGCGCGGCCCTTGAAGCCGTCGCGCAGCATCCAGAGGAAGGCGAGCATCACGAGCGCGTAGCCGTAGTGCATCAGCTCGGACTTGACGAGCCAGGGATACCAGAGCCCCAGCACGCCGCGCGCATCGGGCGGTGCCCAGCCCATGACGTAGATCTGGAAGGTCTGGGCCAGGTGCTCGGCCCAGTGGGCCAGCACGATAAAGAGGAAGACGTAGTTGGCCTTCTCGTGCCATTCGCGATTCAGCTTCTGCATCAGCGTCGGCGTCGCGCCGCGCGGCAGAGAGGCTGTGTGGGCAGACGTGGTCATGCTGGAGACTCCGAAGAGAGTGTGCGGCGCCGCCTCGTCCTGGCCGGGCGACGTGCCGCGGATTGTCGGCCAAAGCGGGCGGCAGGCTAGGTGCAAAGTGCCAAGCCCGCCACCCGCAGCGGTGGCTTTTCCTCAGGCGAAACCATGATTCCTGCGCTTCGGGCGCGGCAGCCACCTGGAGTCGGGCGCTCTGCCGGGTGCAGCGCCCGGGCGCCCGTAAACAGTCAGGCGAGCCCATAAACATTTCCCACCCAAAACAAATCTGTCACGGCCACGCCACGACCCCCTGCCCCGCGCCGGCGACCGGGAGCGCTAGCATCGCCGCCAACCCTTTGGAGGCCCCCCATGTCCAAGTCCCATCTGCGTTCCACTCTCGCTCTCAGCGCGCTCGCCCTCGCGCTCTCACTGCCGAGCTGCATCTTCGTCGCCGGCGAAGGCTGGCAAGATGCCGACGAGCTCGGCCACGGCAAGCTCAGCAAGTACGAGAAGCTGGAGAAGCGCGTGGCCACGCTCGAGAAGCACACGCTGCATCAGTGCACGGACGATTGCCCGCTCTGTAAGCCCGCGCCCTAAACGCTCAGTGCGCCCGCGGATGGGCGCATAGTGCGCCCGCGGCGGGGTCTCGGCGGTGCCGCTCAGACACCTCGCCGACTCGGCCGCTGCGGCCGAGAGGTCGGCTCGGAACTCGCGGCACACCGACCCCCGCCGCGTCGCACCCCGCTGCATTGGCGAAAGGCAGTTGGCGACCGAGGTGTGCCCAAGCGGCCGCGCAAAGGGGTCCGCGTCAGTCGTCGTACTTGAGCACGACAAACATCTGGCCGATAGCGAAGCCCTCCGACGCGGACTGGAAGGCCAGCTTGGACAGGGGATGCGTCGTGTCGCTGCGCTTGCGCGTCCAGGTGCCCGAGTCGCGGAAGAGCACCGCGCCCTTGTCGCCGCCCACGCGCACGTTGGTTCCCGAGTTCAGCACCTCGACGTCGTATAGATGCTCTGTGACCTCGAAGCCAAACTCTTCGCCGGAGGTGGCCTCCTCCGGCACCTTCACGAAGTTCCCGGTCGACCTCACGAAGACCGCGCCGTTCTGGCCCACCGCGATCGCCTCCGAGCCGTCGCCCCAAGTCTGGACGTCATACAGCGTCTCTCCCGAGCCACCTGTCGTTCCCACCTCGCGCCAGTTCACGCCGCCGTCTGTGGTCTTGTAGATCGTGAGATTGACGCCCACGACGTAGCCCACGCACGGCGTCGCGAAGGACACGCCGTGCAGATCGTTCTCCGTTGGCGAGCTCAACGTGACCCAACTGACGCCATAGTCCTCGGACTTGAGGATGCGCCCGGTGTTGCCAACGGCATACGCCGTCTCGGGCTCGGTGCAAGCGCCCGTGCTCTCGCCGACAAAGATCACCGCGTTGAGATCGGGAGTATTCGTCGCACTCGCCTGGATCCAGTTCGTCCAAGGATCGCTCGGCGACGAGGCATTGTCGGTCCGCGCTCTGAAGCCCGCAGAGCCCACGACCACGCCGTGCAGGCCGTCGCTCGCGAACGCAATGCCATTACCCCAGGTGCCCTCGATAGGCTCCCAGCTTGTCTCGGCTGCGGACCAGGTCGCTCCGCCATCCTCCGTGTAGCGGGGGAGCCAGCCTTGGCCGATGATGCAGCCCGTCGTGCCGTCGAGGAAGGCCCCGTCGTTGATCCGCATCGGCGCCGTCGAGCCCACATCGGTGTAGCTGCCGGTGCCTAAGTTGCCCTCGGAGTCGTAGATGCCAATCCGGCCGAAAGAGCCAGCGAGACAGACCTTGGTGTTGCTGATCCGTGCGCCAGCGAAGAAGGGCGTCCGATTGCTGAGCGGATCGAGCGGGTCGTAAGCCGTGTCCTTCTGCACCCACTTGGGTACCTCAGAGGATGTGCAGTTCTCGATCGTCGTCGAGCACGTGCACGGGTCGAAGTTCACCGTCCCGTCCTCGTACTCCATCAGATAGCCGGCGTAGCCGCTCGCGATCTTGCGCTGAGGCGTGCTCGCGGCGTCCAGCATCTCCAGCACGTAGAGCGTGGGGATTCCGCAGATGACCGCCGCCTTCTCAAGCTCATCCGTCTCGAACTGGTAGCAGCTGGACTGGCTCCAGGTGTTCTCGCCGCCGCCGCCCGTGGAGCGGAAGATGTAGCCAGTGTTCTCGCCCGCGCCGCCGGCCACCCAAATCGGTGAGCTGGCGTCGGTCGGATCGTCAAAGGCGAACGCCCAGAACTCCAGGTTCTGTCCCCCGGCGGGGCAGTAGGTCGGGGCATCCGAGCGCACGTCGACCTCGGTCCAAGTGGCGCCGGCATCGTCGGTCAGGAAGATCCGGCCGTACTCCGAGGCCAGGATGCCTTTGTCGTAGGGATCAAAGCCGGTGCCCGAGTCCTCGAAGAAGTGGATCACATAGGCGTCCCAGGGATCTTCGCCCGGGTCGAACTGTGCGCTCACGTTGTCGGCCACGTTGGTCCACGCCAGGCCGCCGTTGACGGTTTTCGCTATGGCGCCGTCTTCGCCGACTGACCAGCCTACTGTCTCGCTGATCATGAAGATGTCGTAGAGGACGGCTGGCACGTCGTTCGCGTCGAGCACGCGATTGCCGCCGGACTGGCCGTTCCAGTCTTCCCAAACCCTGCCATCCTCTTCCGAAACCGAGCGCATCACTACGCCGCCATCGCCGACGCAGAAGATCTGGTCACCCGTGACCGCAAACATCCCACGCAGCGGCACGCGGATCGCTTCGTTTGTCTCCGCGTTCTCGATCTCTGCCTCCTCCCAGGCACCACCCCCGTTCTCCGTAAAGTGGATGCGCGAATCTCCCGCAACAAACCCGTCGGTGGCGTTGACGAACAACGCCCCCTCGTACTGGCCACCTTGCAGGTGCCGGAAGCGCGGAGTCTGCGCTGCTGCCCACGGGGAGACTGCGCCAACGGCGCAGACGAGGAGCGCAATTCGAAAGACCTGCATGGTCATTCCCTCAAGAGTGAGTGACTATTGGGAGATCAATTCGAGTGCGTTGCTGGCGCTCCAGCCTGCGAAGGCGCCGGGATCCTGAATCCAGAACTGCACGTAGAGCGAGATGCCCGGCGGCGCACTGGGCCACGCGAAGGGCAGATCGAGCCCGCCGGTGGCCGTGGTCGCAAGCGGCAAGAGGACCGTCGGATTGGGCACCATCGTGCCGCCCTTGAACGGAATCTCGATCGCCGGGAGACCGGCAACGAGCATCGCCGTGGCAAGGGGCTTGGCTCCGCGCACCGAGAGCCGCGCTGGTGAACCGGGCGTCAAGTCGCCCTTGCCAGCGAGGTACGGGACTTCCGTCGAGCCGACGAGGCCACCGCCGAGGACGCGCCACGGGGCGACCATGAATCCGGAAAAGCTCACGGCCGCCAAGTCGCTGCTTCCGCCGTTGTAAGTCGAATCATACGCCCCCGGCGTCGTCGGCATCGTCGACGAACTCGAATTCAGGGCGGCGTAGACATGCCCCTGTGCATCCAGGCCGACTTGGGCAAGCAACTCCGAACCACCTCCGCCAAAGTACGTGGAGTACTCCAGCGTCTCGCCGAACACGTCGAGGCGCGTCAGAGTCATGTCGGAAGCAGGAAAGCCACCAGCGTAGGACGACTGATAGGCATCATCCGTCACAGGATAGGTAGCTTGGTTTGAGTGCCCGCTCACGAACGCGCTGCCAGCCCCATCGACGACCACGCCAGTCTTGCTGCTGGGGGAGCTCGTGCAACAGGCGGTCAGATACGTTGACCAGACGAATCCCGTCGCCCGCGGAAGCAGCTTGGCAACATAGCCAGAACCTCCAGACACAGAGGTCGTGTCGAATGCACCGGCGGTGAGAGGAAAGTCGGTGGACCCCGTCCATCCGGAGATGTAGACGGCGCCTGCCACGTCGATGGCGAGATCCTGGATGACGTCCGAGTTGTCGTCACCGCCGATGTACGTCGCCCAGTGCAACTGAGTACCCGACCCGTCGAGCTTCGCGACGTACGCGTCCGACGTGCCGTCGGTGCGCTCCTTGAGGACACCCGGAGTCACCGGTAGCGGCTGATCTTCGCTGAAGACGCGGCCTGCGAAGTAGACAGACTCCGTCGCATCGATGGCGACACCCGAGACCGTACTGCACCGAAAATAAGTCAGAAACAGTTGCTGCGTGCCATCGGCGGAGATGCGCGCGAGGTAGTGCTTGCCGACTTCGTGCACGGGGTCGAAGGCGCCAGGCGTTGCGACCGGCAGGCCACCGGTCAGGAAGGTATCGAAGGGCTCGGCTGTAACGAAGACGTCACCATTGGGATAGAGCCCGGAGTCCCGCGCGCTCTCGCTCGCGTCTCCCCCGTGATAGGTCGCCCAGAGGAGATCGCTTCCATCGGCTGACAGCCGCGCAATGAACACGTCGCTGTCGCCGGTCATGACCGGCTTCCAGACCCCAGGCGTCGTCGGGAAGTTCGTTGAAAACGTTCTGCCGGTGAGGACGACAGAGTCAGCCTGGTCAAGATGGCCAGAGAAAAGCTCCTCAGCATCCGAGCCGCCGAGGTATGTGCTCCAGAGCAGCGTGCTGCCATCCGGCGAAAGCTTTCCGGCCCAACCATCCAGGCTTCCGGCGCCGGTCGGTTGGTAGGCGCCAGGAGTGGTTGGACCGCTGTAGGAGCGTGCCACGAGGAGGACCTCCCCGTTGGGCGAGACATCCATGTCTTCAAAGCTCTCGTTGCCGGAGCCGCCGACATACGTGGCATAGGCCAGGCTCGGATCGATGACCAAAGCCGCAGTCGGATCGCGACCCGGCGCCTCGAAGCCGAAGCGAAGGAGGCTGGTCTGGCCGGCCTCCCCACCGATCTCGGCTCCGGCCAAGCGGAAGCGACTCGGCACTGACACTTGTGCGCCGGTGACTGGATCCACTTGCCACGAGGCCTCCAGTCGCTGCTCGACGCGGCCGGCGGAGGTCTCCAGTGCGAGCACTGTGCCGTTCTCGATCTCGGCCGCCGTGGCGCCTTCGATTTCGAGCGTCAGCGCGCCGAGGTCGGCACCGGGCGCCGCGTGCACGTCGTAGGCGAACCACTCCGCGCCCGTGCGCACGACGAGGTCGATGCCCGGTGCGACGTCAAAGTAGACGACTTGGTCGAAGCCCGGCACGTGGCTCGTGCTGCCGCTCCCAAAGTGGAAGTGGTGCTGGGTTGGCCGCTGTCCCTCTCCCTCGATACTTTGTGGTGCAGGAAAACGGATGGTGAGCGGCGGCCCTGGCACGGCGATCTGGTGCGGCTCTAGACCGAGGCGTTCTTGTTCTTCGGTCAGTGGTGGTGCTGCCCGCGACAGCGGGTGGAGGACCAGCGCGTCGCGCAGCAGCACGGCCTCGATACCGCCCTTGCGCGCGAGAAAGCGCACGTCGGGATGCCACTGGCCGCGGTTCTCCACGAAGCCGTTGAGTGGTGAAATGGGAGCGGCAGGCCGAACCTGGATACCGGCTGGCTCGCTCTTAACTCTGGCCGGATCAGCCAGCCCCGCTTGTCCCCAAGCAGTCGCCGCAAGGATCGACAGCATGACCAGCGCGCGCCATGGATCTCGCTGCGGCGACGGAGGCCCCCCCGCCTTCCCTTGCGGAGTACCCATGACAGAGAGCCTACAGCAATCGGCTCTTGACCGCTCCCAGGAAGGCGTCATGGACGCCCCCCCCCCCCGAGTATCCTGACTTCGCCGTCGCCAGAGCGGCCCGGAACGCCAAAGCGCTCCCAGCACTACTGCGGTCAACCCCTCGCGTTGTCGCTGCCCTCGTCATCGAACGACTCCCGAAGTCGCAATGGCTACGCCCGCCACGTTTGGCGCAGGGAGGCAAGCCGTCACGAGGCCCAGGTGTACTCCCACTTCCTAAAACTCGGCAAGAGGGAAAGGGTGTCTGAAACGAAGTTATTAGCGCCTTCATGCGTGCCGGCGGGCTGCCCGACCAAGACAGAAGTCCCTGGCAGCCGCGGAGCGTCGCTCCGGGTCGCCGCAGAGCGGAGCCCGGGGCAGCCGCGCGGAGCGGCTTACAGCGTGCGGAAGGCGTCCACGGGCTTGAGCAGCGCGGCGCGGAGCGCCGGCAGGACGCCGCCGATGAGGCCGAGCACGAAGGCCACACTGAAGGCGTTCAGCGCCAGTTCCGGCGTGAGCGTCACGGCGAAGGACACGTCGGTGAAGGTGTTGAAGTTGCTGAGTCCCGTCTCGATGCCGTCGAAGGGCAGCACGAGCATCAGACCGAGCACGCCGCCGAGCAGGCCAATGAGCGCCGCCTCGAGCAAGAAGGCCATGAAGATCGAGATCCGCGAGTAGCCCGTGGCGAGGAGTACGCCGATCTCGTGCGTGCGCGCGGAGACCGAGGCCAGCATCGTGTTCATCGAGCCGAGCACGGCTGAGATGCCCATGATGACGGTGAGAAAGCCGGCCAGCCCTTGCAGCGCCAAGCCGGTGAAGCCCACCTGCTCCTTGAGGTACTCCCGCTCGGTGCGGACCGTGGTCGGCGTGCGCGGGTCGTGTTCGAGCGCCTCGGAGAGTGCGGCCACGTCTGTGCCGGGCTCCAGGCGCGCGATGACGCGCTGGAAGAAGGGCCGCTGCAGGGCTTCCATCATCCGCTCGACATCGCCCCAGACCTCGCCGCCTTCGGCGCCGCTGGACTCGAAGACGCCCACCACGCGAAAGGGCGCCATGTTGAGCACGAGCGTGTCGCCGACGGCGCAGTCACGCATGCGCTGCGTGAGCGGCCGGCCGACCACGATCTCGTCGGTTCCAAATTCCATCCAGCGGCCCTCGACGAGGCGCACGCTTTCGCCGCGCAGCGGAATCGACATCGGCTGGACCCCGCGCAAGGGCACGTTGGTCTTGCCGCCATCAACCTTCTCCATGTAGACCGCCAGAAAGGTTTCGGCGGCGGCCAACGGGCGGCCCTGTTCATCGCGCTGGATCTCGCTGCGCGACTTGATGATCTCGTCGACGTCGTTGCGCTGCAGCGCCGACTCACCCTCGGCGAGTGCGCCCGGCCGCAAGAAAATAGCCAGCTCGTCGCTGCCACGCGGCCGGTAGAGCTGCTCGAAGCCGGCCTTCAGCGAGAGCACGCCGGCGAAGACCGCGACGGTGAGCGCGATGCCGAAGGCCGTGAAGATGGCTGCGGTGCGGCGCACGGCGAAGTTGCGCAGCGAGTAGGCCACGGGCAGTGCCATCGTCAGCCCTCGCTCCGCAAGGCGTCGGTGGTGCGCAGCCGCGCGGCGATGAGCGCAGGCGCGATGCCGCCCACCAGCCCGACGACCACCGAGAGCGCCGTGGCCAGCACGAGCGTGCGCGGATCAATCACAAACGTGGCCAAGAAGGCGCCAAAGCCCGCGCGAATGAGGTCACTGCTGCCCCAGGCGACCAGAGCCCCGGCCACGCCTCCGGTCACCGAGAGCAAGAGCGATTCGCCCAGCATGAGCCGCACTAGCGCGCCGTTGCCGTAACCCAGCGCCTTGAGGATGCCAGTCTCGTGCGTGCGCTGGCGCCCGGACATAAGCATGGTGTTGATCACCGAGAAGAGCACGGCGAAGGCCACCGCGCCGCCGATCCAGCTCACAAAGAAGGGCAGGTTGCCGAGCATCGAAACGAAGGTGGCCTGAAAGGCGGCCTCGGTCGTGGTGATCGTGACCTGCGGACCGTTGGCGAAGAGGCCGTCGATCTCGGCGATGACAGCGGCGGGATCGAAGCCCGGGTCGAGGTTCACCGCGTAGACGCCCACTTCTTCCGGGCCGCCGGCCGAGCCGGCCTGCAGCGTCTCGTAGAGGTAGTCGTAGCGGAACCACATGGTGCTGTCGTCCATGTTGGCCTTGAGCGGCCGGTAGATGCCGACGACCACGAACTCCCAGGCGCTGCCGTTGCCCTTTTGGAAGATCGTTCCGATGAGGGGCACCGTGTCGCCGATCTTCCAGCCGAACTTGCGCGCCAGCCCCGAGCCGATCACGCAGGCGCGGCGCTCGGCGGCCATGTCGGCCAGCACTTCGCTGCGCACGCGCTCGCGCTGTTCGGCGCTGGCCCCGCGCTCGGGCAGTTCCGCGCCCTTGCTCGCCGAAAGCTCGACCTCCGGTGCGTACATCTCGAAGAAGATCTCGTGGTCGACGCCGAACTCGGCCAGGTAGTTCTCGGGCTTTTGGTAGTAGGCGCCGAAGTACTGGAACTTGGTGATGGACTGGACGCCCGGCACGGCCGCCACCTTGGCCTGATAGTCCAGCGGCAGCCCCACGAAGAGCGACACCGCCGACTGCACGATGACGCGGTTGCTGGCCGAGGAGGCCACGGCCGCGTCGAGCGTGGTCACGATGGAGACGAGCACGCAGATCAGGAACGTGGCCACAAACATTGAGGCCACGGTGAGGCCCGAGCGCAGCCAGTGCGTCGTCACGTGCCGAAAGGCCAGCCGCCAGGGAGTGGTCATGGGCGGACCGCCTAGCCTCGCGCGGCCGCCGCGGCCGGGCCTGCGGCAGCCGACGGGCGTTCTTCGCGCAGCAAGCGGCCCTTATCCAGGCGCAGCACGCGGCGCGCGCGCTGCGCGGCGACGTCATCGTGCGTCACCACGACGAGCGTCTTCTTGAGTTCATCGTTGAGGCGGCGCAGCAGATCCATGATGGCGTTGGCGCTGTCGCGGTCGAGGTCGCCGGTGGGCTCGTCGGCCAGCACGAGGTCGGGGTCGGTGGCGATGGCGCGCGCGATGGCCACGCGCTGCTCCTGTCCGCCGGAGAGCTGCTTGGGCCGGTGATGCATGCGATCGGCCAGGCCCACGATCTCCAGCGCAAACTCCGCCTGCTTTCTGCGCTCGGCGGGCGAGAGCGGCTGCAAGGCCAGCGGCAGCATCACGTTCTCGAAGGCCGTCAGCACGGGCACGAGATTGAAGGCCTGGAAGATGAAGCCGATGTGCCGCGCGCGCCAGGCCGGCAGCTCCGATCCGCGCAGGGCGGTGATCTCACTGCCCGCCACGGTGATGCCACCCTCATCCGGCGCATCGAGCCCGCCCACGAGATTGAGGATCGTGGACTTGCCCGAGCCCGACGGCCCCATGAGCGCCACGAAGTCGCCCGCGGGAATGTCGAGATCGAGACGGTCCAGCACGGTGAGCGTCTCGCCGCCGCGCTGGTAGCGCTTGGTTACGCCGCGCATTTCGATGATGGCCATCTCGACTCCCTTCGATGCGAACCGCTGCAGTCGGCGGGCCGCGTGTTTTAGCGCTTTCGCGCGATGGCCGCCAGTTCCACACGTGCGCCGCCCGGCAGGGCCGAGACCGCCACGCAGGCGCGCGCCGGCGCAGGCTGCGCGAAATACTCGGCCCAGGCCACGTTGAGCGCGGCGAAGTCCTGCATGTCCACGAGATAGACGGTGACTTGCACGACGTCGGCGGGACCGAGGCCGGCGCGGCCGAGCTCGGCGTCGAGGGCGCTGAAGACCGCGCGCATCTCGGCCTCGATCGCTCCGCCGCGCGTCTCGACCGGCGCGATCTTGCCCGCCAAGTAGCACACGTCGCCCACGCTCACCGCTGCCGAATACGGGCCCATCGCGCTGATGGGCGCAAGGTGTGTGAGCGACGCAGGCCCAGGCGTCGGCGCCTGCGTCGCGCACCCCACGCCGAGAGCTGTCGCGAGCAACGACGCTGCGAGACCGCCCAGACTTGAGGACGCATCTGCCGAAGCACGAGACACCGAAGCGTGCGCGGGGTCGCGTTTCACTTGCTGGCGCCGCGCACGCGCACGGGCGCGCCTTCGACGAGATCGTTTGGCGGATCGAGGACCACGCGCTCCCCGCCGACGAGCCCGGCCAGCACGTGCACGCGTCCGCCCACGGCCGCGCCTTCGGCCAGCGTCACGTCGCGACGCAGGACTTTGCCGTCGGCCAGCACCCAGACAACGCCGGAGCGGCCCGCCGCGCCCGCCGCGGCGTCAGCACCGGCCGCCGCGACGACGGCGCGCTGCGAAACGAGCACGCGCGGCGTGTTGTCCTCCGCGCCCGCCGCTCCCGCCACGCCTGCGGTTGCCTGCGGCACGAAGACCACGCGCACGCCCATCTCGGGCAGCACGCGCTCGTCGAGCTGCAAGAACTCCGCGCGCAGCTCCACCGTGGACTTCTCGCGATTCGCCGTGGGCCAGATCTGCCGCACGCGCCCCTGGTAGGGCTGGTCCGGCCATGCATCCAGGAAGATCAGCACCGGCGCCCCGTCGCGCGCGGCCTTGAGCGAGGTCTGAGCCAGCTCCACCTGCACCTCGAGCGTGTCGAAGTCCACCAGCGTGGCCACCGAGCCGCGCGAGTTGCCGCCCGTGCCGATGGAGGAAACGACTTCGCCGACCTCGGCGTTCTTGGCGGTGATCATGCCGTCGAAGGGCGCGTAGACCGAGGACTTGCTGATCATGACTTCGGTCTCGGCCTGTGCGGCCTGCAAGCCGGCTACCAGGGCCTCGGCTTCGTCGCGCGCCGCGCGCGCCAGGTCCACTTCCGCGCGGCTCACGGCGCCGGTGGCCAAGAGCGGCTCCTTGCGCCCAAAGTCCAGGCGCGCCCATTCGGCGCTGGCCTGCGCGCTGGCGAGTTCGTTGCGCGTGCGCTCGAGTGCCGCTTCGAGCTGACGCGTGTCGAGCCGCGCGATGAGATCACCGGACTTCACGCGGTCACCTTCCTCTACGCGCAGTTCGACGAGACGCCCCTGAATGTCCGTGGAGAGCGCGGCTTGGCGACGCGCCACGACGTATCCATTCGCAGCCGTGCCGCTGGCCGCGGCCGCTCCGCCCACGCGCTGCACGACGGCCACTTCTACTTCCGGCACGCCGCCGCCCAAGCCCAGCAGGCCGCGCTGCCAAAGCAAGTAAAGCAGAGCCAGGACGATGAGCACCGCCATCGCGATGCGCACGGCGCGGCCGCGAGCGCCTCGCCGCGCGCCAGGACGTTTGCCGCTGCGATCCTGGCCGCCGTGCTGCGGGCCACCGCCGGCCGGGCCGGCGCGGCCGGCCACACCAGAGCCGAATCCGGCGTCGGTGTCGCGCTCGATGCGCAGCTTGGAGAGGTCTGGTGCCGGGCCGGTCATGAAACGGTGATTCTAGCGGAGCGCCGCAGGCTCCCACGACGCATTGCTCGCGTACGCCCGCTCGTGCAGGCCGCCCCCCTCGCGGCGAACAAGCCTTCCTTGCTAGACTTTCTGCCTTGCGATGGCGCGAGGGAGCGCCCGCGCCACATCACCGGAGAACCCTGAGAATGAACACGACCAAGATCCTCTGCACGCTCGCGCTCGTGAGCGCCAGCATCGGCTGCGCCACGGCCAGCAATCACCCCGCCGCCAAGGACGCCAAGAAGGTCAACCAGGCCGCCGCCAAGCAGCAGGCCGCCGCGCCTGCCATGGACGAGGCCGCCATCATGCAGGCCTACATGGCCTCGATGACGCCCGGCCCGCAGCACAAGGAGCTGGCCGCCACCGCCGGCCGCTGGACCACGCACATGATCTCGACCTGGGATCCCAGCGCTCCGCCGCAGCAGAGCACGGGTTCGGCCAGCTTCGAGATGACGCTTGACGGCCGCTACCTCATCGAGCGCGCCACCGGCACCACGCCGATGGGCCCCTTCGAGGGCATGGGCATCACGGCCTACAACAACGTCACCAACAAGTACCAGCACATGTGGATCGACAACATGGGCACGGGGCTGATGGTCTCCGAGGGCACGACGGACGCCTCGGGCGCCGTGAACTTCATGGGCAGCTACGACGATCCGCTCCGCGGCCAGGTCAAGGTGCGCGGCAAGCACCGCAAGCTCGCCGAAAACCACCTCGTCTACGAGATGTGGGAACTCGGCGACGCGGGCGAGCGCAAGCTCATGGAGATCACCTACAAGCGCGGCTGATTCGCGCCGAGCGAATCGCCGTCTAAGACTTAACGCGCGCGGGAGCGGTTGGGCCGACGAGGCCGGCCGCTCTCGCGCGCTTGTTCAATTGAGTTCCCAGAGGGCTCGGATCGGCACAGCGTGAAGTCCCTCGCCGAACCCGACACTCGTGTCGCCGTCGTACAGCACAACTCCGGATGCGAAGAGCTTGCCCGCCGCCTCGCGCAGCTTGCGCAGGCCGCGGAAATCGGCATCCGTCACCGTCGCCGATGCCTTGACCTCGATCCCAGCTAGGCGACGCGCCCCCAGTTCCAGCACTATGTCCACTTCCGCCCCATCCTTATCCCGGAAGTGATGGAATCTGATGTCGTCGGCGCGCCAGCTCGCTTGCCGGCGCAACTCTTGAAACACGAAAGTCTCCAGCAACTGGCCGAACGTGCCTCGGTCGGCCAGCAGCGCCTCGGCATCGACCCCGAGCAGCGCGCAAGCCACCCCTGTATCGCCGAGATGCAGTTTGGGCGTCTTCACGAGGCGGCTCAGCCGATTGCTGTGCCAGGGCGGCAGCAGTTCAAGCAGGAAGACGCGCTCTAGGAGGGTGACGTAGTCCCGGATGGTCGGGCGGCTGAGCTGAAATGGTGAGGCGAGGTCGCTCACGTTGAGCAGACGAGAGGTCTGACCGGCGGCGAGGGTGAGCAGTCGCGGCAGCGCGTCGAGCGACGCAATCCGCACGAGGTCGCGCACGTCGCGCTGAACCAGCGACTCGATGTAGTCTCGGTACCATGTCGCGCGCCGGTGCGCGGTCGGGCGCTTTAGCGCAGCCGGGTAACCGCCGGCAATGATGCGTGCAACCAGCTCGTGTCCCAGCCGCCCGTAGCTACGCATACTGAAACGGCCCTCGAAGAGGGCGTCGAGAAAGGCCGGCGACTCCGCTGCCAACTCGCACTGGGCAAGCGGATGCAGTCGCAGGATCTCCATGCGGCCGGCAAGCGAGTCCGCGAGCCTCGGAAGGAGCAGTACGTTCGCCGACCCCGTAAGCAGGAAGCGACCGGGCTTTCGGTCGCGGTCGACAGTCGCCTTGAGAGCCGTGAAGATCTGTGGAACCCGCTGCACCTCGTCGAGGATGCTGCGTTCGGGCAGGTCGTCGACGAAGCCGACAGGATCGCGCGTCGCCGCCTCCAGCGCGTTGGCATCGTCGAAGCTGAAGTAGGCGTGGCCTTTGGCCCCGCCAACCCTCTGCGCCAGAGTGGTCTTTCCGCACTGGCGCGGCCCATGGATCAGAACGACAGGCGTGTCCGCCAGAGCCAGCTTAAGCGCTGCCGCCGAGAAGCGCGGGTGCTGGAGATCCGGTGGCATGGCGGCCAAGTGTAAGGTTTGAGCTCGGCTGATTGAAACCTTAGATGCCAGCCATTTGAAAGGTTAAATGCACTAACCTGGCAAGCGTGAGATCGCTGAGGTCCAGCGACAGAGCGCCGAGCGCAACCTGGTCAGAACCGTGACTGGTGCCTGCGCGACCGCCGCGCGGATGGTCTTGAGAAGGTCGGTGCGGGCGATCATCGACCGAGTGTCCACCATGAAATCTGTGCACACGATGTGCAGTTTTCATGGTGCGGGTCAGGCCCTCAGGCCCGCAGCACTCGCCCCCAGCGCGCGATCTCGCGCGCCACGTTCTTGGGCGCGGTGCCGCCGATGGCGCGGCGCGCGGACACGGCGGCTTCGGGCGTGAGCGCCTTGAAGATGCCGGCGTTGAAGGCCTTGTGCGCGGCGCGGAAAGTTTCGAGCGGCAGTGCTTCGAGAGCCATGCCGCGCGACTCGGCCTCGCGGACCAGGCGGCCCACGGCCTCGTGCGCCTCGCGGAAAGAGATGCCCTGTCGCACGAGCCAGTCGGCGGCCTCGGTGGCGAGCAGATAGCCCGAGGGTTCGTCCACGGCCGCACGCATGCGCGCCGCGTCGAAGCGCAGATCGCCGAGCATCGCGGCCGCCACGGCCAGCATCTCACCCAGCGTGTCCTCGGCCTCGAAGAGCGCCGGCTTGTCCTCCTGCAAATCCTTGTGATAGCCAAGCGGCAGGCCGCGCTGCAGTTCAAGCAGCCGCGCCAGCGCGCCGGAAACGCGCAGCGCCTTGGCGCGCAAGAGCTCGGCGCCGTCGGCATTGCGCTTCTGCGGCATGATCGAGCTGCCGGTGGACACGGCATCGCCCAGCCGCGCAAAGCCGAACTCGCGCGAGGTCCACAGCACGAGGTCGGCGCCGAGGCGCGAGAGCGTCACTGCGCAGGCGGCCATGCTCGCTAGGAACATCGTCGCGTCACGCCGCGAAGACACGGCTTCGAGACTGTTCGGCGAAGGCGCCTGGAAACCCAGGCCCCGCGCCGTGAACTGCCGGTCGATGGGAAAGGTGGTGCCCGCGCCCGCGCCCGCGCCCAGGGGGCACTCCAGCGCCTCGTAGAAGAGGCCGCGGCGATCTTGCTCGAGCATTTCGACATAGGCCAGCAGCACGTGGCCTAGCAAGACGGGCTGTGCGCGCTGCATGTGCGTGTAGAAAGGCAAGATCGCCTCGCCGTCGCGGCGTGCGAGCACCAGCAGCGCGCTCTGCACGGCGCGCACGCCGCCTTGCAGCACGGCCGCCGACTCCATGAGATGCAGGCGCAGATCAGTGGCCACTTGGTCGTTGCGGCTGCGCGCCGTGTGCAGGCGCTTGCCGTCCTCACCGATCAGCTCGATGAGCCGGCGCTCCACGGCCATGTGGATGTCTTCGTCGCCGGGCGCCGGCCGGAACGTGCCGCTGTCGAACTCCTTGGCCACGCGGCGCAGCCCCGCGATGATGCGCTTGACGGCCGCGGCCGGCAGGATGCCTTGCGCGCCAAGCATGCGCGCGTGGGCCACGCTGCCCACGATGTCCTCGGCCCACAGACGCCGGTCCACCTCGAAGCTGCGGTTGATGCCATCCAGCGCCGGATGCACGCCGCCCGCGAAGCGCCCGCGCAGCAGGCCTTGCGTGGAGGCGGCTGCGGCTCCGCGGGACTTCGCACCCGCGCGCTTCGCAGCGCGACGTGGTTTGCGCGCGGCACTCATCGCCCGGCTCCGGAAGGAGAAGTGTTCGTCGAACCGCCCGCTGCTGCGAGATAGCGGCGCGCGATGGCGGTGTAAGCCGTGGCGGCCGCCTCCACTTGGTTCACTGCAACCCACTCATCCGGCGCGTGGCTCGCGGCGCTCGTGCCCGGCCCCATGACCACGCCCGGCATCGGCCGCAGATGGAAGAAGTCCGAGACGCCGAGGAAGCCGCGCACCACGCCGGTGGGGCTGCACGCGCGCGCCACGGTCACGATCTCGGCGTCCGCCGGCGTGACCACCGGTTGGAAGCGCTCACTCTTCACGGTGACCTCGCCCTGCACCGCCGCGCGCAATAGCGCGAGCATGTGCTCGTTGTCGCACTCGGGCGTGGGGCGGCCGTCGAGCTGGATGACGCACTCGCCGGGGATGACATTGGGCCGCGTGCCGCCGGCAATGACCGTGGCCTGCAGCGTCGGGCGCCCGAGCAGCGGATGCTCGCCGGGCAGCGACAAGCCCTGAATGGCGAGCACGTCGTGCGCCGCGCCCTCGATGGCGTTGATGCCTTCCCACGGCCGGCTCGCGTGGCAAGAGCGCCCGCGCACCGTGACGCTGGCGCGCAGCAGGCCGCGCTGGCCTGGGCACACGTCGAGGCCCGTGGGCTCGCCGACCACGCAGGCGCTGGTCTTTGGCAAGTCGCGGCCGCAGGCCTCGATACCCGCGCCGCCGGTCTCCTCGTCGCAGACCAGCGCGAGGACAAGGCGGCCGCGGAGGCGCGGCGTGTCGCCGGTCCGCGCTGCGCCGGCGCGCGCCTCGCGCAACTCATCGCGCAGCGTGACCGCCGTCACGGCCATGGCCGCGACGCTGGACTTGGCGTCATTGCTGCCGCGTCCGAAGACGCGGCCATTCTCGAGCGCCGCGTCCCAGGGCTGGCGCGTCCAGCCCGGCCCCACCGGCACGACGTCGTAGTGCGAGCAGAGCAGCAGACCGCGCGCGGGATCGCTCGCCGGCGCGCCCTCCAGCGTGACGAGGACATTGCGCCCGTGCGACTGCGCCGGCACGCCGCGCGCCGCGAACCACGCCAGGAGGTGGTCGCGCACGGCCTCTTCTTCGCCGGACACCGACGGGATGGCCACGAGTTCGCGCAGCAGCGCGACGACGTCGCAGGCCGCGCTCACGCCGCTGGTCGCGTCCTTGGTTTTCACGAAGGCGTGCGGCCCGGCTGTCGTTCGTCGGGCATGGGCGGGCGCCCGACCGCGCGCGTGGACATGGGCAGACGGCCGGCCTGCGTGGACGTGGCCGTGGCTTCGGCGGCCGCCGCAGCCGCTGCGTCGGCGGCCGCCTCAGCGGCCTCGTTCTCGCCCACAATGAGCGTGCCGCAGCCCTCGCGCGTGAAGAGTTCGAGCAGGATCGAGCCGCGCGCCAGCCCCGAGAGGATGTGGCCGCGCCGCACGCCGGCCTCCACCGCATCCACCACGGCCTGGATCTTGGGACGCATGCCGCCGCCCACCGCGCCGCCGGCCAGCATCTCGCGCGCTTGACGCGTGCTGAGCAGTGGCACCAAGCTGCTGGGATCGTCCTTGTCGCGCAGCACGCCGGGCACGGCTGTCAGCGAAATGAGCTTGGCCGCGCCGAGATCGCGCGCCAGCACGGAAGCCACCGTGTCGGCATTGATGTTCAGGATCGCGCCCTGCTCATCGGCGCCCAGCGAGGCCAGCACGGGCACATAGCCGTTGTCCATGAGCAACGAGAGCAGACTGCTGTCCACGGCATGCACGTCGCCGACGTGGCCGAAGTCCACCATGCGCGTGCCGCCCGTGGCCTCATCGCGCATCTCGGTGGGCTTTCTGCGCACCGCGCTGACGATGTCGGCGTCCACGCCGGAGAGCCCCACCGCGCGCACGCCCTGTCCGCGCAGCGCCGAAAGGATGTCCGTGTTGATCTTGCCGGCGAAGACCATCTTGGCCACGTCGAGGGTCTGCTCGTCGGTGACGCGCCGCCCCTCCACCATCTGCGGCGTGATGCCGAGGCGGCGGCTCATCTCGGTGGCCTGCGGGCCGCCGCCGTGCACGACCACCAGCCGGATGCCCACGTGCACCAAGAGCGAAATGTCTTCGGCCAGCGAGCGCAGCGCGTGCGGATTGCCGGCCAGCTCGCCGCCCAGCTTCACCACCATGACCTGCTTCTTGTGCTGGCGAATGTAGGGCAGCGCCTGCTTGAGGATGCGCAGCAGGGCGGCGTCGTTGCGGGCAGAGGGGCGCGGCGCGAGGCTCATGGCAAAACTCCCAGGGCGCGGCAGAGCGTAGCCTTCTGGACATCGAGTCGGGCAGAGGCCTGTTCCAGCACGATTGAGGCCGGCGAGTCCAGCACCTCGTCGGCCACGACCACGCCGCGCCGCACCGGCAGGCAGTGCATGAAGAGGGCCCGGCCCAGCGCGGCCGAAGTGAGCATCCAATCGCGGTGCCGGTCGAAGCGGGCGCTCGCCGCGGGCAGGTCGCCATAGTCGGGGCGCGCGCCCCAGGACTTCAGATAGACCACGTCGGCTCCGCGCAGGGCGGCCGCGCGGTCGTGGCTCTGTTCCAGCGTGCCGCCAGCCTGCTGGGACAAGCGCCGCGCATCGGCGAGCACGCCCTCGTCCAGCTCGTAGCCGGGCGGATGCGCGAGCACGAGCGAGTGTCCTTCGCGCGCAAAGGCCAGCAGGGCCGCGTTGGGCACGGCCATCGGCAGCGGCTTGATGTGCGGCGCCCAGCTCAGCACCACGCGCGCCTTCTTGCCAGGCAGGCGCCGACGCAGGGCCAGCGCATCGGCCAGGCCCTGATGCGGGTGGTCCATGGCCGATTCGAGATTGAGCAGCGGCACCGTGGCCGCTTCGGCGATGGCCGTGAGCAGCGGTTCGGCGGCGTCCTGCGCGGCCTCGCGCAGCCCGGCGAAGACGCGCACACCCAGGCCGTCGAGCAGGCGACCCAGCACCGGGATGGCCTCGCGCACATGTTCGGCCGCGTCGCCGTCCATGACCACGCGGCGATGCTCCAGCTTCCAAGTGTTGCCGCCGACTTCGAGCGCCAGCGCGTGCGCGCCGAGATCGAAGCAGGCCACTTCGAAGGCCGTGCGCGTGCGCAGCGAAGGATTGAAGAAGAGCATGCCGAGGCGGCGGCCGGCCAGGAGCGGGCGCCGGCCGGCGGGCCCGGACAGAGCCTCGGCGTGCTCGAGCAGCGCGTTCCAGTCGGCGCGGGAAAGCGTGCGCAGCGACAACAGGTGCCGCAGGGCGGTCACGAAAGGGCGCCCCTCAAGGCCTCAACGAACTCATCCGCTTCGGCGAGGCTCAGCGTGAGCGGCGGCAGCAGACGGATCTGCTGCGGATCGCTTTCGCAGCCGCCGCAAAGCACGAGGCGCTCGCGCAGCGCCGCCACGACGGGCTTGGCCGGCCGGTCCAGATTCAGGCCGAGCATGAGGCCCAGGCCGGTGACCGAGTTCACGCCGCTCAGCGCGGACAGACGCCTCTGGAGGTGCGCTCCAACTTCGGCAGCGTGTTCAGGCAGGCGCTCCTCGCGCAGGATCTCGGCCACGGCGAGCATGGCCGCGCAGGCCAGAGGACCGCCGCCGAAGGTGGTGCCTTGGTCGCCGTGCTTCACGCGCGCGGCGACATCCTCGCGCACGAAGACCACGCCGGCCGGGAAGCCGCCGCCCACGCCCTTGGCTCCGGTGATGAGGTCCGGCGTGAGGCCGAAGTGCTCGCCGAAGAACATCCGGCCCGTGCGGCCGAAGCCGGTCTGCACTTCGTCGAAGATGAGCAGTGTGCCGTGTGCAGTGCAGAGCCGGCGCAGTTCGGCAAACCACTCCGGCCGCGCCACGCGGATGCCGCCCATGGAGGGCATGGGCTCGAGGATCACGGCGGCGAGGTCGCGCCCGAGGTGCGCGCGCAGGGCATCGAGCTCGCCGTAAGGCACGAAGCTGTGCTCCGGCGAGAGCGAATAGACCGGCTCGCGATACTTGCCCAGTCCGGTGGCGGCCAGCGCGCCGGCCGTGCGCCCGTGAAAGCCCTCGGCCATCGAGAGCACGTGTTTGCGGCCGGTGTCCTTGCGCGCAATCTTCAGCGCGGTCTCGTTGGCCTCGGTGCCGCTGTTGCAGAAGAAGACCCGCCGCAGGCCCTCGGGCGCCAACGCGCAGAGCGCCTCGGCGGCCTGAGCGCGCGTGTCGTTGTAGGCCACATTGCTGTAGAAGAGCAGGCGGCCGGCCTGCTCGCGCACGGCCTCCACCAGGCGCGGATGCCCGTGCCCGACGAGCGCCACGCAGTGCCCGCCGTACATGTCGAGGTAGCGGCGCCCGTCGGCGTCCCACACGCGGCTGCCTTCGCCGCGCACCAGCGCGATGGGCAGCTTGGCGTAGGTGGGCAGCGTCCAGCGCTCTTCGGCGGCAATGATCTCTGCGGTCGTGGCCAGCGCGGAGCCGCTCGGGACTCGCCCAGCATTCTTTGCGGGGCCGGCGCTCGCAGCTCCGGACGTGCTCAAAGTCCCAGCCCTGGGCGGCGCAGGCCCAGCGTCTCGGGCAAGTGGAACATGAGGTTCAGGTTTTGCACGGCGGTGCCGGCCATGCCCTTGCCCAGGTTGTCGATGGCCAGCAGCACCACCGCCAGGCCGTCGCGCGTGGTGAGGCCGATGTCCACGAAGTTTGTGCCGACAACGCCACGCAGTTCTGGCTCGCTCGGCACCATGCGCACAAAGGGCTCGCGCGCGTAGGCCTGCTGGAAGGCCGTGTGCACCGCGCCCTCATTGCCCGGCTTCACCGGCACGAAGGCCGTCACGTGAATGCCGCGCGAGATCGGCGCGCTGTGCGGGACGAAGTCCACGCGCGCCTCGCCGCCCAGCGCGCGATGAATCTCAGGCAGGTGCTGGTGGCGCAGCGGCCGGTAAGCCTTGAAGTTGGCGAAGCGCTCGGGATGGTGCGTGCCGGAGCCGGGCGTGGCGCCCGAGCCGGAGCTGCCCGTCACCGAGCAAACCGAAACGCGCCCCTCGATGAGCCCGGCCTGCGCCAGCGGCCAGAGCGCCAGCACGGTGGCCAGCGCGTGGCAACCGGGGTTCGCCACCAGGCGCGCGGCGGCGATGTCGTCGCGGCGGCCGCACTCGGGGGCGCCGTAGATGCCGTCGCCGAGGCGTTCGGGGTGCGCGTGCGCCTTGCCGTAGTGCTCCTCGTACTCGGCCGCGCTGGCCAGACGGAAGTCGCCCGACAGATCGATGACCTTCACCTCGGGGGCCGCGTCGAGCACGACCGGCGCCTCCTTGGCGGCCACGCCATGCGGCGTGGCGAAGAAGAGCAGGTCGTTGCGCGCGGCCAGATCCGCCGCGCGATCCGCCGAGAAATGCAGGTCGGTGAAGCCGCGCAGGTGCGGATGCACGTCGCCCACCGCGCCGGTCTGCGTGCGGCTGGTGATCGCGGTGACCTTCACCTGCGGGTGATCGAGCAAAAGGCGCAGCAGTTCCATGCCGCCGTAGCCGGTGCCGCCCACGATGGCCGCACGCACGATGCGCTTGCGCGTCGCGTCTTGTCCCGCAGCCGCAGCCGCCGGCGATGAGCTGCCGTAGAAGGCGCCTTTGCTCACGCCAGGACTCCCTCGAAGGCCGCCTTCTCGATGATGTCCACGAAGCCCTCGGCATCCACGCGCGCGTTGGCGGCGGGCAGGCCGATGCTCTTCTTGATGTAGTCGATGCCGACATCGTTGTCGGTGGCCGGCCCGGCGATGCAGTCGATCTTGAGGTGCAGGTCCTTGAGCCACTGCACACCGCCCCAGGCCGCGACGAGGTCGTTGGCGCAGAGCACGTGCGCACGCACTGCGCCCATCACCTCCGGGTCACGCAGGATCGACTCGACGCCGTAGGCGCCGATGATGCCGTCGCCGGCCTCGGCCACGACGACGTCAAGCTCCGTGCGCGCCTCGGCCTCCACCCAGCGCAAAAGACGCCGCGCCACGGGGGCCACATCAGAGAGCCCCACCGTGCTGGGCAGGCCCATGTCGATGAAGGAGAGCGTGGCGACCGCGCCGTGGTCGGCCATGTTGAGGGTGTCCTTGAGCGCCGCCACGCCCGTCATCTTCACGCCGCCGCAGACGTAGCCGCGCGCGGTGAGGCGCGCGATGAGCTCGCAGGCCGCCAGCGTCTTGCCGGCGTTCATGCAGGTGCCGGAGACCAGGATCACCGGCGGCGTGCGCTGCCCTTCCGGCGGCTCGCCCAGCGCCGCGTCGGCGATGTTCGCGCCGCGCCCTTCGCGCAGCACCATGCCCAGCACCTCCACGCGCAGCGGGTGACCGAAGTCCTTGTTCTCGCTGGTGGCCTCGCCGATCACGCCGCCCAGGTTGAGCAAGTGCAGCGTGTCGCCAGCTTTCACTGCTTCGGGCACGCGGCCCACGAAGCCGCGCAGCGCGGCGCGATTACCCAGCGCGCCCACCAAGATGTCGCCCTTGCCCACGTGCGCCATGCGCCCGGTGGTCAGCTCCATGACGTCGTAAACGCGCTTCTCTTCGAGCGCCTTGACCACCAGCACTTGCCCCACGCGGGCCTCGACCATGCGGCTGATCTCGACCTCGGCCGGCAGCTTGAGACGGTTCACGACACTGCCCAGCTTGTGCGGACGGATCTTCATGACGGAGGCACTCCTTGCGAACGGGCCAGCGCGTCACGACGCGCGGCGAGCATCGAAGACAGGCCGTAGATGCGCGAGAAACCAGCGGCCTGCGCGCCGGTCCAGGCCGCGGCCCCTTCGCCGTAGACGGCGATGGCCGGGTTCATGAGTGAGTGCGGCGAGCGCAGCCCGACGACGTCGTAGTTGCCGCGATAGAGGCGCACGCGCACTTCGCCGCCGAGGCGCGTGTTGGCGCTCTGCAGCAGCGCCTCGAGGTCCCGCATGACCGGGTCGTGGAACTGCCCTTCGTGCAGGAGCATGGCGTAGAACTGGCCGACCTGGTCGATCCAGTGCGACTGCCACTTGGTGGTGACGAGCTTTTGCAGCTCGCGGTGCGCGCGGATGAGCACCAGCGGCGCCGGCGCCTCGAAGGCGATGCGCCCCTTGTGCCCCAAGATCGTGTCGCCCAGGTGGACGCCGCGTCCCACGCCGTGCGGCCGGCAACGCTCGTTGAGCGCGGCCACCAGGGCCACGCCGCCGAGCCGCTCGCCATCCAGCGAAACCGGCAGGCCGTCTTCGAAACCCAGCACGAGTTCCTCGGGCTCGGCCGCGGCCTTGGTGGGCGAGACCGTCATGGTGTAGGCCGCTTCGGCCGGCATGGCCCAGGGATCGTGCGTTTCTTTGCCGCCGATGGTCGTGCCGAAGAGGCCTTCGTTCACGGAGTAGGTGGTGGTCTTGGCGGGCACGCTCACGCCGCGCGCCACGAGCCAGTCGGTCTCTTGCTGACGCGACCAGTTCAGGTCGCGGATCGGGGCCAGGATTTCCAGCTCCGGGGCCAGCGCGCCGATGGCCACGTCGAAGCGCACTTGGTCATTGCCCGCACCGGTGGAACCGTGCGCGATGGCCTTGGCGCCGACCTCGCGCGCCACGGCCACCACCGCCTCGGCCTGGGCCGTGCGCTCGCAGCCCACCGAGACCGGGTAGGTGCCACCGCGCAGGCCATTGCCGCGAATGAGCCAGGCCACGAAGCCCGACCAGACCCGCTCGCGCGCATCGATGGAACGATGATCTGTCACGCCCAGCGAGCGCGCGCGCTCGGCCACGGCGGCCAGCGCGGCCGGCGTGAAGCCGCCGGTGTCCACGCAGACCGTGACCACCCGCGCGCCGGTCTGCTCGGCCAGCCACTTCACGCAGAAGCTCGTGTCGAGGCCGCCGGAAAAGGCGAGCACGATGGTCGTCAAGCGAGTATGTGCATAAACATAGTCTTATGGACAAGTATCGGTGCGCGCCGGCGCCTCACAAGGCCAAGCTGCCGTGCCGCGAAAAAAGATTTGAGAAGCGTCGGCCGCCGGGTGCTGCTCAGCCGCCCGCTCTGCGTTGCGCTCAGCGCCGCGTTCAGCGGCGGTCGAGCGGAACGAAGGCGCGGTCGCGCTGGCCGACGTAGTTGCTCTTCGGGCGGATGAGGCGGTTGTCGGCGTGCTGCTCCATGACGTGAGCCAGCCAGCCGGAGACACGCGACACAGCGAAGATGGGCGTGTAGAGCTCGGGGTCGAGACCCATCGAGCCGTAGACCGAGGCGGAGAAGAAGTCGACATTCACGAAAATGCCCTTCTGCTCCTTCATGTAGTCCTCGATCTTGCGCGACATCTCGAACCACTTGGTCTTGCCGGTCTTGGCGGTGAGATCCTTGGCCATGCGGCGCAGCACCGTGGCGCGCGGGTCCTCGACCTTGTAGACGCGGTGGCCGAAGCCCATGACGCGGCCCTTGGGGCGGGCGAGGACCTTCTCGAGGTAGGGCACCACGTTGCTCAGCTCGCCCACCTCTTCGAGCATGCGCATGACCTTGGTGTTGGCGCCGCCGTGCAGGCGGCCGGCCAGGGTGCCCACGGCCGCGGTGACCGCCGCGTAGGCGTCCGACTCGGTGGCCGCCGTGACGCGGGCCGAGAAGGTGGAGGCATTGAAGCCGTGGTCGGCGTGCAGCGTGAGGGCCGCGTCGAAAATGCGCTCTTCCTCGGGCGTGGGCTCAGTGCCGCGCACCATGTAGAGGAAGCAGCCGGCGTGGCTGAGTTCAGCCTTGGGCGCAAGCGGCGCCTTGCCGGTGGACAGCCGGTAGCAGCCCGCGACGAGCGTGCCCATCATCGCGGTGAGCTTCTTGGACATGCGCAGGTTCGCTTCGGCGTGCGCCTTGGCATCGTCGAGCGTGACGTTGACGTCCTTCTGATCCCAGGCCGAGAGCGCCGAGACGCCCGTGCGCACCAAGTCCATCAGTGACTGCTTGCCCGCGAGCGGCTTCAGCACTTCCCACACGGCGGCGGGCACCGGGCGCAGCGCAGCGAGTTCATCGCGGAAGGTCTTGAGCTGTGCCTTGTTCGGCAGCGCATCGTGCCAGAGCAGATAGATGCACTCTTCGAAGGTGGCCTGTTCGGCGAGCGGCTCGATCGCGATGCCGCGATAACCGAGGCGGCCATTGGCGCCGTCGATCATGCTCAGTCCGGAGTTTCCGGCGACGACGCCTTCGAGGCCGGCGGGCGCGGGAGCATTGCTGGTGTTGGGCTGGAGCGGTGAGGGTGCCTGGGTGGTCACGGTCGTGGAGCCTTCGTGGTTCGGCGGAGCAGAGGGCGCGCGGCGATCCGAGCGCTACGGCAGCGCACGTCGCCCGAGGGATTCCGCGCACGCCGAACGCGATCTCGCGCGCGCAATCCAGGACGCGGGATTGTAGGCAAATTGGCCTGCGGCGCGACAGTCCCGGCTCAGCTCGGCGTCACCGGCCGCAGCCCGTAGTTGAGCCAGTAGACCAGCACGCCGGTCACCGACACGAAGATCCAGATCGGCAGCGTGATCCGGCCCCAGACGCGGTGCCGGGTCAGCCTCCCGCGCAACGCCAGGACCAGCGTGGTCAGGATGAGCGGCACCATGAGCGTGGCCAGGATGGTGTGCGGGATGAGGATGGCGAAGTAGACCGTGCGCAGCGCCCCCTCGCCCCAGAAAGGCACCGAGCCCACGCGCGCGTGGTAGTCGAGGTAGCTGGCCAGAAAGACCGTCGAGACCCCGAAGGCCGCGAGCATCAGCGCCTTGTGGGCCGACTCGCTGCGCCGGCCCCCCGCCCAGGGCCCCCGGCCGCGAATCGCCAGCCATCCCAAGACGAGCAGCGCAGCGGCGAGTCCGTTGAGCAGCGCGTGCAGGGCCGGCCGGCTCAGGGGCCACCCCCCGCCTGCGCCTGCCCTTTCGGCGCCGGCGCCGGCGCCGGCGTCGGCGCGGGCAGCGTGCGCAACGCGCGCAGGTCTCGCCGGAGGCGATCCATTTCCAGCGTGTCGTTGTGGGCGTAGTAACCGCGGACCGCGCCCTCCGCATCCACCAGCGCGAAGCGCTCGCTGTGGAAGAGTTCGGGCAGGCCGTCGACGCCCGGCGCGCCGATGGCCACCGGCAGGCGGAAGGCGTCCTTCGCCAGCGCGAGGATCTGCTCCTGCTGTCCGGTGAGCAGCGTCCAGGGTGCGCTGCCGCCGCCCGAGCGCTCGCGGAAGGAGGCCAGCGCCGCCGGGTCGTCGCGCCCGGGATCCACCGACACCGAGAGGAAGCGCGCCGGCAGACCCTCGGCGTGCAGCTCGATCATGCGGCGCGTCATCGGCACGCAGGGCCCGCTGCAGCTCGTGAAGATGAAGTCCACCACCCACGGCGAGCCGAGCATTTCGGCGCGGCCGAAGGGGCGGCCGTCGTGGTCAGTGAGCTGGAAGTCCGGCAGGCGGCCGTGTACCGGCAGTGCCGCGGCAACGGCGGCATCCTCGGCGCGGCGCACGCAGGCCACGTCCACCACCAGCGCCGAGAGCACCAGCGGCAGATAGGCGACCGAGGCCAGGACCACCCGGCGGGCCGCTGGCCGGCCGGGCGCGCGCCGGAAGGCGAAGGCGCTGGCCAGGAAGACGCCGCCCACCAGGAGCGCGATCGCCAAATAGAGCGTGTCGGCCGGCCCGAGCAGCACCGGCAGCGCCGAGAGCAGCACCACCGACATGACCATCATGGGCAATGACCAGCGCAAGAGCGCGTTGTCGGGATCGTCGCCGGAGAGCATGCGCAGCCCCCCGCCCTGGTAGTCCTCGCGGTACATGGCCGCGATGGCGAAGAAGTGCGGCAGTTGCCAGAGAAAGATCAGCGCGAAGACGAGCAGGCCGAGGCGCGAGGGTCCGCCGGCCGCCGCCGATCCGGCGAGCAGCGGCAGTGCGCCGGGCAGTGCGCCCACCCAGGTGTTGGCGGAGGTGCGGCGCTTGAGCGGCGTGTAGAGGCCGAGATAGACGGCCGAGGCGCCCGCCATGAGCAGCACGACGAGCGTGCCGCAGCACAGTGCGAGCACCAGCAGCCCGGCCAACAACGCGGCGATGCCGAAGCCCAGCACCTGGCGTTCACTCAGCGCGCCGGTGACGAGCGGGCGCTTCTGGGTGCGCTCCATGCGCGCGTCGATGTCGCGCTCGAGGTAGTGGTTGAGTGTGCAGCCGGCGCCGGCCACCAGCAGCGTGCCGAGCAAGAGCCCGGGCAAGGGCCCAAAGTCGGCGGGCGCTTCCAGCAGATAGCCGGCCGCGGCCTCCACCAGCACGAGGAAGGCGATGCGCGGGCGCAGCAGCGCGGCCAGCCCGGCGGCATCGAGGCGCGCGGCCGCGGCGGGGTTTGGGGCGGGAGCGCTCATCGCGCGATCTCCGGCTGGCGCACGCGCAGCGCGAGCAGGAAGGCCAGCAGCAGCAGCAGCGCGCCGGTCATCACGTGCAGCGAGGCATGCACCGGCGAGACGCGCAGACTCACCCCGTCGGCCTCGGAGGTGCGTGCGGTCCAGATCACGGCGGCGCCCAGCAGGATCTGGCCGGCCAGCACCAGACCGGCCACGCCGGCGTGCAGACGCAGGTGCGGACGCGCGCGCACGGCAGCGATCAGCGCCGCCACGACGAAGACCGTCACCACCAGCGCGAAACCGCGGTGCAGCAGGTGCAGCACGACGCGCGCATCAAAGCTGGCCGGCAGCAGCGAACCGCTCTCCGACAGCGGAAAGAAGGGCACCGCGAGGCCGGCCTCGTTGTGCCGCATGACCGCGCCAAGCAGAAGCTGCACGAAGATCGCGGCCACGGCCAGGCCGGTGAGGCGGCGCGCGGCGCTGTGCGAGGCGGCAGCGGCTACCGCGCCTTCACGCGAGACGCGGTAGGCCAGCCAGCCCAGCACGCAGAGAAAGGTCTGCGCCAGGAGCGCGTGCGTGATCGAGAGCGGCGGCCAGAGCAGGTTCTTCACGGTGAGCCCGCCGAAGAGGCCCTGCACGCAGACCAGCACGAAGGCCGCCCAGGCAGCACTGCGCACGGCGGGTCGCGATTCAGCGCGGAGCGTCCACACGAGCAGGATCGTCGTGAGCAGACCGACGGCGGCCGCGATCGTGCGATGCCCGTGCTCGTAGTAGATGTTGCCGACCATCGGCGGCCACCACATCCCGAAGGAGAGCGGCCAGTCGGGCACGGCGAGGCCGGCCTGGCGGCTCTTCACTTCCGCGCCCGCGAAGATCAGAAACAGCGTGGCCAGAACGAGGAAGACACTGAATCGACGGCGCGCCGCCGAAGCCGGCGACGGCGGAGCGAAGGGCGCCGACATGGGCGGCCGATCGACGATCGCCGCCGCCCCGGGAGAAGCAACCCCTCCCGGAGCGGCAGCGGGCGCAGCGCTCAGCGCTGCTTCCAGGTGTGGTCGAACTTCGCGGCGCTGTCCTTCAAGGTGACCTTGCCCTCATGGGTGCCCAAGGTCTCGTGCCAGATCTTCACGCCGTACTCGCCGTCGGGCAGGCCGCGCATGTTCAGGGTGAAGGTGCCATCAGCGCCGCTCACCGCGAAGAACGGGTGCTCCATGACGAAGCTGTAGCACTGCATCCAGGGATGCACGTCGCAGACGATCGAGATGGCCTCCTCGGCCTTCTTGAACTCCTGCTCGCGCACGCTGCCCTGGTCGGGCATGCCCAGGTTGAACTCCTTGTTCGACTTGGGCTTGGCGTGAATGTTGTGCAGGGTCGGATCGCTGTTCAGGATCTTGATGGTCTGCTTCTTCATGACGCCGAAGACGTGCGGCTCGTAGGTGCAGCCGCGCTGATCGAGGACCACCGGCTCGGCGGGCGCCTCGTACTTCACGTCGGCGGGCAGGCCCGACGTGATCTGCACGAAGACATCCTTGATGCCGTTGGCGGCGCCCAGGTGCAGGCCGCCCTGGACTTCCATGCCCGCATCGCCGTGCATCTCATGGCACTTGGGATCGGGCTTGAGGTCGACCATCTTGCGCTCGGGCGCAGTGCCTTCGAAGGTGATCTTGCCGCTGAGGACGGCGTCGGCCGGTTCAGCCGAGGCGGGCTCGGTGCCGGCCGGCTGCGCGACGGTGTTCAGCGCGACAGTGCTCGCGGCGGGATCGGTGACTGGCGTGGCTTGGGCATCGCTGCAGCTCACCAAGGACAGCAGGGGGAGCGCGGCGCAGAGGGCAAGGCGGAGCAACATGGCGGGACTTTCCTGTGTGTGTGGCGGGATCGGAGCGGACGCGCCGAGAGTCTACAAAAAACGGCCGCGCGCGGGACAGGCTGAACCTGCCCCGCGCGCGAGGAAAACGCCGTAAAAACTCGTGGTTTTGCCCCGGGACGACCCGGAGCAGACGACCCTTAGTACATGTCGTCCATGCCGCCACCCTGCGGTGCCGCGGCAGCCTTCTTCTTCTCCGGAATCTCAGCCACGAGCGCGTCGGTGCTGAGCAGCAGCGAGGCGATCGACGCCGCGTTCTGCAGCGCCGAGCGCGTGACCTTGGCCGGATCGATGATGCCGGCCTTGACCATGTCGGTCATCTCACCCTTGGCCGCATCGAAGCCGACGTTGACGTCCTTGGCCTCAAGCACCTGGTTGACGATGATCGACGCGTCGAAGCCCGCGTTGGCCACGATCTGCCGGCAGGGCACTTTCAGTGCCTGACGGATGATGTCCACGCCGAGCTTCTCGTCGCCGTCGAGCTTCAGGCGATCGAGCACGCGCAGGCACTTGATCAGCGCCGTGCCGCCGCCGGGGAGGATGCCCTCTTCCACGGCCGCGCGGGTGGCGTGCAGTGCGTCCTCGACGCGCGCCTTCTTCTCCTTCATCTCGACCTCGGTCGCGGCTCCGACCTGGATCTGCGCCACGCCGCCGGCCAGCTTGGCCAGACGCTCCTGGAGCTTCTCCTTGTCGTAGTCGGAGGTGGTGCGGTCCAGCTCGGCGCGGATCTGTGCGACCCGGCCCTGGATGTCGGACTTCTTGCCCGCGCCCTCGATGATGGTGGTCTCGTCCTTGTTGATGACCACGCGCTTGGCCTGGCCCAGGACCTTGAGGTCCGAGGTTTCCAGGTTGATGCCGAGGTCTTCCATGATCGCCGTGCCGCCCGTGAGGACCGCGATGTCCTGGAGCATGGCCTTGCGGCGGTCACCAAAGCCCGGGGCCTTCACGGCGCAGGCGTTGAACACGCCGCGCAGCTTGTTGACCACCAGCGTGGCCAGGGCCTCGCCCTCGATGTCCTCGGAGATGACCAGCAGCGGACGGCCGGACTTGGCCACCTGCTCCAGGAGCGGCAGCAGCTCCTTGATGCTGGAGATCTTCTTTTCGTGGATCAGGACGTAGGGGTCGTCGAGCGTGACTTCCATCTTCTCGACATTGGTCACGAAGTGCGGCGAGACGTAGCCCTTGTCGAACTGCATGCCCTCGACCCACTTGATCTCGGTGGCCAGGCTCTTGCCCTCTTCCACCGTGATGACGCCGTCCTTGCCGACGCGCTCCATGGCATCGGCGATGCGCTCGCCGATTTCTTCGTCGCTGTTGGCGGCGATGGAGGCGACCTGCTTGATGTCCTTGCGGCCCGAGACCTTCACGGACATCTTCGAGATTTCGCCGACGACTGCGTCGACGGCCTTCTCGATGCCGCGCTTGAGCTGCAGCGGGTTGGCGCCGGCCGTGACGACCTTCAGGCCCTGCTCGAAGATGGCCTCGGCGAGCACGGTGGCCGTGGGGGTGCCGTCACCGGCCACGTCGGAAGTCTTGCTGGCGACCTCCTTGACCATCTGCGCGCCCATGTTCTCGTAGGGGTTCTCGAGCTCGACCTCCTTGGCGACGGTCACGCCGTCCTTAGTGACGGTCGGAGCGCCGAAGGAGCGCTGCAAAACCACGTTGCGGCCGCGCGGGCCCAGCGTGACTTTGACGGCGCGGGCCAGCTTGTTGACGCCGGCGCGGATGAGGTCGCGCGCCTCGATGTCGTATGCGATCTTCTTGGCAGCCATGGAAAAGTCCTCTGTTTCTCGGTTTGGTTGGTTCTGTGGATTTGGGGGGGAGACGAGCCAGGCTCGTCGCGGCTCAGTTCACGATGGCGAGGATTTCGTCTTCGCGCACGATGAGGTAGTCGTTGCCGCCGTGCTTGATCTCGGTGCCCGCGTAGGAGCTGAAGATCACGCGATCCTTGGGCTTGACCTGGATGGCGACGCGCGTGCCGTCGTCGGAGACCTTGCCCTCGCCCACCGCGACGACGATGCCTTCGCGCGGCTTCTCTTTGGCGCTGTCCGGCAGCACGATGCCGCCCTTGGTGGTCTTCTCGGCCTCGACGCGCTCGATGAGCACGTGATCGCCCAGCGGGGTGATGGGGCCGCTCTTGGTCGGCTTGCTCAGGGTCTTGGTTGACATGGGAAGTTTCCTTTCAGGGAAAAGTTGGGGTGCGGTTCAGTTCGAGGCGCCGCGCTGTCCGTGGACATCGGGGCCAATGAGCAATCGGAGGATTTCGGCGCGCAGATCGGCCGGATCGAAGGGCTTGTCGAAGAGGCGGCTGCCGATGCCGGTGACCCAGGTGCGGATGTCCGGCGTGGCGTCGGCCGACATGAAGATGGCTTCCACGCGGCGCGCGGGCAGGCGGTGCGGTGCGGCTGCGGCGTCGGCGCTGGCGCCGGCGATGAAGGGGCCGCGTGCGTATCGCTCGAAGACATCGCGGCCGGTCATGTCGGGCAGGTGGATGTCGAGGATGGTGAGCGCGACGGGCTGGCTGAGCAGGATGTGCAGCGATTCGGTGCCCGTGCCGGCCGTGACCACGCGCAGGCCCAGCGAGCCCACCAGTTCGGCCACGCAGCCGCGGACGGCGGCGTCGTCGTCGCCGACCAGGACGGGCAGTTCGCGAAGGGCGTGGTGGACTTGGATGCGCATGGCGAATGGGGACGCACGGTGGCGTGCCGGGTGCGGAGCAAACCCGATGCCAAAGCGGGAGGCGGGTGGCGGGCGGCCTGGCCGGCGTGGCGGGACCGGCCCTTTACTCCTGGGATTCGCGCTCGGATTGGCTCGCCGCAGGGACGAGGTTGGGGCCCGTCGTGTGTCCCGGGCGCTTCCAGCCGCGGCTCTCCCACCGGTTGATAACAGTGCGCTCCTGCCACATTGGCCGCAGGGGCTGGTTGGCGGGCCCGATTCGGCGGTGCCGAAATGACAGCGCCCAGCCGGCGGGACCGCCTGGAGGCGACACCTCTCTATCTGGTGGTCACGCTCGAGGGCGCCGCGGAGGCCGAGCGGCCCGGCCCCGCAGGGGCGCCGGAGGGCGTGGCGGCAGCAGTGCCGGCGGTCGTGGCCGCGGCGCGCGGCGGGGCGCGGCTTTTCCAGGTGCGGCTGAAGGGGCAGCTCGAGGGGAAACCCGGTGTGCCACTCAGTGCGCGACCAACCGTCCACTGTGACAGCGTTGTTGGTGATGCGCGAAAACCGGCGAGATTCCTGGATTTGCGCCGTGCACTGTTGCGAGAGCTGCGCGCCGCACTGCCCGCCGACGCACTGCTCATCGTGAACGATGACCTCGAAGCGGTCTTCGATGAACACGGCCGGCCCCTCGCCGACGGCGTGCACTTGGGCCGCGAGGATGCCGCAGCGCTGGCGAGTCTCGAATCCGGGGGGGCCGAAGTTGAGGCGTGTCGGCAGGGACTAGCTATCGCGCGGTCGCGGCTGGGCCCGGAGTTGTTGCTCGGCACGAGCACGCGCACGCTCGAGGAGGTGCTCGCCGCGCGGGAAGCCGGCTGCGACTACGTCGGCTTTGGAGCCATGGCCCCCACCGGCACCAAGTCCGACACGACGCTCGCGAGCGCGGACGAACTCCGGCGCTGCCTCGCTGCGGTGCCGGATGCCGCGTTACCGATCTTTCCCATCGGCGGGCTGGGCCCGCACAACCTCGATCTCGTGCTGAGCGCCGGTTGCCGACGCGCAGCGATCGGGTCTGCGATTCTGAACGCGGCCGATCCTTCGGCCGTCACGCGCGAGATTCTGAGTCGGCTTAGCGGCCGCTGAGGAGCCTGCTGAGCACCGGGTGGTCCGCGGCGATGCGCGTGGCGCGGAAGAGCGCCTTGGGTGGCGCCTTCCCGCCCTGCTCGGTGGGCTCGATTTCGCCGCCCAGTGGATTGAAGTAGTCCCAGACGATGCGGCCATCGCGGCTTACTTCGAAGACTTGGCCGGGCGCGCCGGAGCAGATGAGCGTGTTGCCGTTGGGAAGCCGCTGCGCGCCGGAAATGAAGGCCGAGAAAAAGCGCGCGCGGTCGGCGTAGCTCCAGCTCGGCAGAGCCGGACCAAAGGGCTGGCCGGCGAGACGAGTGACGCCGCGCGCCGTGCCGCTGAGCTCGAGTGGCAGGATGACTTCCTCCACGGAGGACCAGTCGCCGTCGGGACGCTTGCCGCCGTTGTTGAGGATGAGAAGGCGGAGTTCGCCGGCTTGCGCGCCGGGCGGCGCATCGGGCTGCGCGCCAGTTGGCTCGCTGAGTTGCGCGCCGCGCACCCAGGTGGCGTCGTGTTGATAGAAAAGGCGCTGCGCGCCGACGTCGATGGCCGACGACATCGCGGCGGCGCTCGCTGTTGATGGCGAGCCAAGGCCGTAGTTCTTGGGATTGCCCCAACGCCAGAGCAGATCGCCGCCGCGCCCGAAGCGTCCGCCGGTGCTGCCCGCCGCTTCGGTGGTCGTGGTGGAGTGATCAATCACCCACACCTCGCACAGATGCGGTGTGCTCAGTGCGATGAGATCGGTGACGGGGTCGTAGTCGACAGAGTTGGTGTGCAGCCAGTCGGGGTTGAGCTTGCGCGGCGCGCCGTGCGGGCCGGGGCCGTGTGGCGCGGCACCAGCATCCGCGTCACGCGGCGGCGCGCCGCCGGCGTAGCCGAGTTGCGCCATTTGCTCTTCGAGTTCTTCGCGACGCGCGCGATCTTCGGCGCTCTCTTCGGCAGGCTTGGGCTTGTAGCGGTGGTCCGCATTGATGTCGATGCGGCCGGGATGATCGGCCAGGCGGCCATAGTTGGGCTTGGCCGGATCGCGGTCTTGGACGAGGTGGTCCCAAGCGTGCCACTCCCAGACAACTTCGGCGCCGTGCGAAGCGCTATTCGCGGCGCCGTCGTGGGCGCCGTCGTGGGCACCGGGCGACCGGAGCGGGCGCAATTCCACGATGACGTCAGGCCAGAAACCCTCGTCGGAGACGGCGTCGGCGTCGCGGCCGCGCGCGAGGGCTTCTTCGCGCGTGCGGTGCTCCCACGCGATGACGAGCACGTTGCCGTTCGGGAGCGGCTGCGCCTCGTGATGCTGCGTGCGCTCCGCGCTGGCGAGCTGATACTCCCAGACCACTTTGCTGTCCCAGTCCAGCTCCTGGATGTTGCCGCCCAGGCCGCCGCCGTGAAAGCGCGGGTTGTCCGGCTTCTGCCCGCAGCGCAGCAAGTTGCCATTGGGCAGCAGCGCGACCGAGGCGCCCGGCGGATCGGGAGTGTTCCAGGTGTGCAGCACGTTGCCGTCGAGCGCGACGAGATGAACTTGCCGCGAGTTGAGCGGCGCGATGATGGTCCAGCCGGGCTGGGCCTCGGGCGAGTTGTGGCGCAGGCCGCGCTCGCCCTGCGGCTCGATGCCAACGGGCGTGCGCACGAAGCCCGGCGCGATGCCGGCCTGTGAAACTTCAGGCGGGGCTGACTGCGCCGACAGCGGCGCGCTGAACGAGACGAGCAGGGAGAGCGTGGTAAGCAAGTGAAGTTGCAGCATGGCGGGCCAGTTTAGGGAGCGGCGGGTCGGCGCGTAAAGGTGGCCAGCTCGCGGGCGATGCCGGCGAAGCTGCGCTGGTTGAGCGGCAGTTCGAGATAGACATGGAGGTAGCTCAGCGCGAAGAGCGCCGCGAGTCCGAGCTGGAAGTCGTAGGCGTAGAGCGCCACGGAAGCGGCCCAGAGCGCGAGATTGGTGTAGGTCCAGGCGCGCGGAATCTTGTGCCACTGAATGATGGAGGTTTTGCTGAACCAGTTCAGGTAGTGATAGGTGTAGGCGAAGGCGACGAAGCGCGCGATGGCGCGGCCCAGCGGCGAGAAGAGCAGCTCGGCGCGACCGCCCGCGGCGGTGCCGAACCAATCGAAAAGCGTGAGGTTCACGCCGAGGATGGAGTCGTAGGCCGGCGGAACGTCCAGCGTGCCGCCGCGCGGACGAATCAGAAAGCACGCCGCGCTGCACGCCAGAAAGACGGTGAAGGAGGCCGCGCCGGTGAAGCTGCGTCCGCGCAGCGCGCCGAGCAGCACGAAGGCGGCGGTGAAGAGCCAGACATGGATGAGCGTAGGCAAGAAAACGCGCAGCACGTCGTGCGCGACTGACAGCGTGCCCGGCGGCGTGCTCGACGGCGTGCCCACCTGTGCCGTGAGCGCCCAGCCCAGTCCGCAAGCCGCCGCTACGATGAGCAGGCGTCGGCGCGGCGCGCTCGTGGCCACTAGCGCCACGGCCACGCCCAGCCCGGCCGCATTGAGCAGCGGCACGGTGCGCGCCATGTCGAGGCCGACCAGTCCCCACTCCAGCGCGAGCAACGCGCCGAGCGGCAGCAACAACCACAGCAGATCGAAGCGCCGCGGCACGAAGTAGCCGCGCTGATGAAGCCACGAGATCTCGGTCAGGTAGTGCAGCGGGCCGAGGACCGCGTACGAAAACAGGAACAGGTCGAAGGGCAGCGCGAAGGCGAGCGCGCAGGACCCGAGCATGAGCCCAATGTTGACGAGGTCGACGCGGCGCGAGTCCGGCGAAGACCCAGGGGGAGGCATCCCCCTGAGTCTCTCATCCGGCGCGTCTCGAGAGGAGTGAGCGTTGCCCTCCGCTCAGAGGGTCGGGGCTCGCTCGGCCTAGGTTCAGTCGGCCTAGGTTCACTTCGCCAAGATGAGCTTCTGATTGGCCAGGATCTTGTTCTGGTTCGCAATGATCGTCTTCTGGTTGGCGACGATCTTCGCGAGCTGACCCTGGTTCTTCATGATCTTGGCCTGGTTGGCGAGGATCTTGGCCTGATTGGCAACGGTGGCATTGGCCATGACGAGCACTCCTGATTTGTCGGCGCCGCGAGCGGCGCCTGGGTTATCGAGCAAGTTCCGCGGCGCGACCATCGCGCCGTGATGTACGGCGCGCGGATTCTGCGCGGCAGCGCGCGTGCAAATCAACGCTCGCAATAGTTCAGCGCGCGCATAGTTTTTCGACGCGCTCGCAACCGCTCGTCGCGCGGCGCTCAGTTCGCTACGGCGCTGGGTTTGCCGCAAGGGCGGCTCTGCTACGGCGGCAGATCTTCAGTGGTCGGGCGGCTGAGCAGCCAGAGCATGACGGCGAGCAGCAGCGCTGCGAGCAAGGCGCGCGACCAGAGCGTTTCGAGCGCGTAGACCGCCGTGCCCGTGCCCACCGCGGTGATGAGCAGCACGGCCAGAATCTTGGCGCGGCGCGGCACGCTGTGCGTCGCAGCCCAGGTGCGCAGGAAAGGCCCGAAGATGCGATTGCCCAGCAGCCAGCCGTGAAAGCGCGGTGAGCTGCGCGCAAAGCAGGCCGCCGCGACGATGACGAAGGGCGTCGTCGGGATGAGCGGCAACGCCACCCCCACCGCCGCGAGCCCGACGAAGAGCCAGCCGCAGGCGATGAGCAACGCGCGGCTCACGAGCAGCGGCGGCAGTCCTGTTGGGCACGGTCCTGCCGGGGATGGTCCGGTCCTAGACGATTGCGGCGGCGCTGGTAGTCCACGACACCGCCGCGCCTGTCGATCTCCACGCGGCAGCAACGCAGCAGATTTCCGACGAGCAGCCGGCGCGCGCGCTGCACGCGCGACTTCGCTGCCGTCAGCGAGAGGCCCAAGCGCGAGGCCGCCGTGCGCTGCGGCAAGCCCTGCAGCTCGACGAGCGTGAGCGCGTCACGCGCCTCGGCAGGCAGTGCTTCGATGAGTGGCCGCAGGCAGGTCGCCAGCTCGCGGCTGGCCGCTTCGGCATCGGTATAACCGCCCGCGAGCGCCTTGCCGCCGGGCAGCGGTGCAGGCAAGTCCTCTGGCAGGCCTTCAGTCGCGCGGTGCGCCTGGCGAGAGCGCAGATGATCTGCCAGCACGCGCCGCGCGATGCGGTATAGCCAGGGCCGGAGCTTGCGGTCCTCGCGCAACGACGCACGCTGCTCGTGGGCCTTGCAGAGCACGTCGTGCGCGAGGTCCTCCGCGAGCGCAGGGTCGCGCACGCGGCGGCCAAGAAAGCGCACGAGCTCGGCGCGGTGCGCTTGCCAGGCCAGCGACTCAGCTCGCAGAGCAGCAGCCGGGCGGGCAGCAGTCATCGCGTTCCTCAGGGGGGCAGCAGTCGGTCACGGGCACGGTGGGCTTGGCAGGCAAAGTCATGATCGCACTCCGGAAGAACAGTTTCGGGCGGCGGCTCCATGCCGTCGCCTCACCACTGCTGACGGAGCCAGCGCGCAAAGGACGCACGATTCCATCGTAGTCGGGAGCAAAGGCCCGCGTCCTGGCCCTGACCGCACGGTGAAAAGTTAGCCACTTGGTGGCTAATAATCGGCCAGCACGGTCCGCCCCGGAGCGGGTCAGTCGTACTCCGGGGCCAAGTCCTTGGGGGCCGTGTTGCGCCAGGCCAGGGCCAGGGCGCCGCGTGCGGAGGGCGACTTGGCGACGCTCAGCCGAAGCAGCGTGGCGCCGCGGCGGCCCCACTCGCCGGCCGCCGGCTTGTAGGCACTCGGCTCAGCGCTCAGAAAGTCGGCCTGCTGCGCGGGCGTGAGCTTCACCATCGCCCAATCTTCGAGGGCTTCGAGCTTGGCGGGTCGCACGGGCTTCGCGGTGTCGTCGCGCTTCCCCCGCCGAACACCGGGCTTCGGCTTTTCCGGCGCGGGCCGCATCTGGAGCAGCGTGGCGAAGATCTTGCCGCCCACGCGGAAGTCGGGGTGTCCCATGTGCGCGCCCTCGCTGGCCGCCGGAAAGGCGAGCGCGAGTTTGCGGAAGGCGTCGGGTGTCATGGCGTCGCGTGGCGCGCGAGACGCAACTCGAGGTGGCGGCGCACGTCGGGCCACTCGGCGGCCAGGATGCTGTAGAGCACGGTGTCGCGCACCGTGCCGTCGCGGCGCGCGGCGTGGTGGCGCAGCACGCCGTCCTTCTTGGCGCCGAGTGCCTCGATGGCGCGCTGCGAGGCGAAGTTGAAGTTGTCGGTGCGCAGGCCCACGACTCGACAGCCCAAGGTGTCGAAGGCGTGCGCGAGCAAGAGCAGCTTGCAGCAGGTATTCAGGGCGCTGCGCTGCCGGCTGCGCGCGTACCAGGTGTAGCCGATCTCCACGCGGTCGATCGCCGCCACGATGTCGTGATAGCGCGTGCAGCCCACGATGGCGCCGCTGGCCAGGTCGCGCACGGCCCAGGGCAGCATGTGGCCGTCGCGCTGGCCGGCCAGCGCGGTCGCGATGAAGTTCTCAGTCTGCGCGGGCTCCGGCACGCCGGTGAACCACAACTCCCAGAGCCGGCCGTCGGCTGCGGCGGCGGCGAGTCCGTCGCGGTGCTCCGGCGCGAGCGGCTCGAGGCGCAGCCCGCGGCCTTCCAGCACGACCGGTTTAGGGTGGATCATGGCAGCGGCACGCCGTAGCGCTCGCGCAGGATGCCGAGGTGGTGCCGCGCGTGTCCCACCATGATGAAGGCCAGCGCGCGCACGCTGATTGTCTTGCCGTTGGCGGTGCCGGTGTTGCACCACTGGGCTTCGTCGAGACCGGCGAGGAGCTGCTCGTTGCTGCGGCGCAGCAGGACGAGTTCGTCGACGAGCGCCGCCAGCGGCGTGTCGTGCGAGCGCGCGTTGGACACGTAGGCATTTTCGTCGAAGCCCGGCAGGGCCGTAGTGTCGAAGCGGCTGAAGGCGAAGGCGCGGTAGCCGAAGACGCGCTCACCGTCGGCGAGGTGGCCGACGAGTTGCCGGATGCTCCACTTGCCCGGCGCGTAGGCAAACGTCTCGCGCGCGGACGGCACGAGTGCCGGCAGTGCGGCCAAGACTTCGCGCTGCGTGCCCAGCGCCGCGAGGATGTCTTCCTCGTGCACGGCCTCGACATAGCCGCGATAAAAGGCCGCGTACTCATCGTCCTGCGGTCGGGACATCGGGCGCGTCAACACATTGAGTATTTTTACTCAGGACGTTGAGTAAAGGAAGGCGGGCCTGACGCGCCCTTCACTCCTGAAGGCTGGCGCTGGGCCTGGAGCCGTGGCCGAGCGGAGGATTTAGCCGCAAGCAGTTTGTGAACCTATAACAACGCCGGCCACTATTTGAGGATGGACCTCTCGGTGTCAGCGCCGATCTCGGCCGGCGAGGAATCAACCTTGCATTTATGGAGTGCCGCTCCGGAATTGCAAGGATGTGTCACCGCACTCCCTCCCGTTGAACTGTTGCATTTCTTGCAACAGTTGCCCGCGCCCTAGCCGCTCATGGACCTGAGCCGACTCGCCCGGGCCCTTCGGGGGCCTCGCGCCAGGTGGCTTGCGCGTGCGCTCGAACCCCGACGGCGCCGATCAGCAACAAAAAGCTCACCAGAAAGCCGGTGTAGTGCAGGGCTTGGTCTTCGGCCAGCACGGCGAGCGCGAAGGCGCCGAGGGAGACGGCCACGCCGAGCACGCCGTAGATGCGCGTGCGGTAGACCCACTGAAAGGGCAGGAAGTGCGCGCCCACGATCGATGCGAAGGCCACCGGCACGTAAGTCGGTGCGAAGTCCCACACCAGCAAGATGGCCGGGAAGGCCACCATCTGCACGAAGAGGAGTTGCAGCGTGAGCGGGAGCAGCGGGTCAGGCTGGGGCGCGGGCACATAGGCCCAGCGCCGCTCGAGCAGGATCGCCACGGGCGTCGCGGGCATGCCCAACAGCACGTACAGCCACGGCGCGAAGTCGGCCGGCACGAAGTAGCTCGCCACTCCCGCGACAAGCCACACCACCGAGTACACGAGCAGGAAGGGAAAGCCGGCCAGCGACGAGAGGATCGCCTGGCGACGCACGCTGTCGATGTCGTTGGTTGTGCCCTGAGTCTTGGCTGCGTCCGGTGTCTGTGCTGCGCCCTGCGTCATGGTCGAGAGCATGGCCTAGGATCGGCGGCGGGCCAAGAGCAGCCACGCCGCGCCGCCGAGGCAGAGCACGCCGACTACGCCATAGCCAATGCGCCACGCCATGAAGCCCGAGCCGTCCGTCGGCTCGTACGTCGCCATGAAGCCGAAGCCGCAAAAGGCAGCGACGGCGAGCAGCAAGAGGGCGAGGAGGATGCGGGGGAGGTTGGTCACTCTTGTTGATCAGCTGTTGCGCGCACGACGCCGCGTTCGTTCACCCGCCATCGTCCAGCAGGTTGAGGACAAGGCGGATCATCAGATCCTTCTGCTTCGGCTCGCTCTCGGCGATCAGCAGCGCCAGCGCCACCATTGCGTTGTCGGCTAGGCGCGGCTCGCCGCTGGCACGGAGAAGAAGACCGTTTCGGCGTAAGAACTCCAGGAAGAGCAACGTGCCGATGCGCTTGTTGCCATCGCCAAAAGGATGGTCCTTGATGACGAAGTAGAGGAGATGCGCAGCCCGCACTTGGGCGCTGGGGTAGAGCGGCTCGCCGCCGAAGGTCTGCTCGACGGCACCGAGGAGTCCCGCGAGCGCGTCGCCGCGCTCCTGGCCGAAGAGCGTTCCGGCCTCGCTGCGGGAGGCCAAATTCTCTCGCAGACTCGCGACGGCGTTGCGCGCGTGTATCGCTGGACGACCTCTAGAACGGCCTGCCCCTCGTCCGTGACCAAGGCCCGTCTCGTCAGGGTCTTGGCCAGGAGCTCCACCGCTTGCTCGATCTCGCCCAGACCCCGCTCGGCGAGGCGGCGCTCGTTCAGGGTGTAGCCCCGCAGCAGGTGGTCTCGCAGGGTCCGTGTGGCCCAGATCCGGAACTGGGTACCGCGCTTGGAGTTCACGCGGTAGCCGACCGAGATGATCACGTCGAGGTTGAAGTGCTCGACCTCTCTCGCGACCGTCCGATCGCCCTCCAATCGAACTAGTGCAAACTTTGCACTAGTTGCCTGCGGCTCTAACTCACCTTCCCTAAAAGCGTTACGAATGTGCTTAGTCACGACCGAGCGCTCGCGCCCGAACAGCTCGGCCATTTGGCTCAGCGTGAGCCAGACGCTCTCGCGCTCCAGGCGCACATCGACCTGAGCCGACCCATCGGGGGCCTGGTAGACGGCAATCTCACCCCGAGAGGTGTCAGTCATCAACGGGCCTCCTCTAGCCCTACAGGATGACCAACCCGACGGCTGACTCAGCGAAAGATTTCATAAGGGGAGACACTCACGGCCTTGGGGGGAGCTTCATGAACCTGAAATAGCGACGGCCGCTATTTGAGGATGGGCAGTATGTGCAAATTTTGCACACACTGCCCCCCGCTCCAGGCGCACATCGACCTGGGCCGACACGTTGGGGGCCTTCGGAGGCAGTTGTTGCATCTTTTGCAACAACTGGTCAGGCATTAGCGGGCCTCGTGGGCCTTCACGCGCTGGGCCTCGCGCCAAGTTGCCCGCGCGTGCGATACACCCAGGTGAAGGGCAGGAAGTGCGCGCCGACGATCGCGGCGAAGGCCACCGGCACGAAGTCGCTGGCCACGCCCGCCACGAGCCACACCACGGAGTACACCAGCAGAAAGGGAAAGCCTGCGACCGACGACCCCTACGGTCGAGTGTCGGCTCCTGCGCCGCGAGTGTCGGCCACCGACGTGCCGACTGCAAGGTCATGCAGGGCGCGGCGGCCGCGCGTGCAGCCGGCAATGATCAGGCCGGCGAGGGCGAGCAGGTTGGCGAGCACCAGCCCTCCCATTTGCATCAGGGTCAGCTCGTCAGGCCGCTCCGAGAGCGCAAAGGCCGAGATGTGCACCAACTCCCAGGGAGCCAGTTTGAGCAGGCAGCGCCAGGCGTTGCAGGCCAATGAGACGGGGGTTTGGGCGACGGCCGGCGGAGCACCGCGCTCGTAACGCACCACGCGGAGTCCGAAGACGCGCTTGCCGAGCGTGCCTCTCCGCGGCGCGCTGTCGAGGACAATGAAATAGAGCCAGGCGGGCAGCGAGAAGCCCAAGAGCAGCGCGTACCAGATCTCCGCGCCCGTGTCCGGCTGCACGCCGAGTGCCCACTGCAGCGCCCAGCTCGTCGGCGCCAGCACCGCAAAGAGCAACGCGCAATCCAGCCCAAAGGCAGCGAGGCGGCGAGGGAGGAGGGATGGCATCGTGTGGTCGGGGTGGATCGGACGTCTCGCGAGGGCGGTGTGAGTGTCGAGGAGAGCCTGGGGGGACTCAAAGGCCCAGAGTGTCACCGAGGTCGCTGGGCTGATCTGTCACTCATGAGCGCGAAGGACAGCTCGACATGATCTACTACTGAGCACTCTGCTCACTGCCTATAGCGGCGGTCGCATCTGCAAACGCTGCGTCTAACGTCTTTGACCTGGAGCCGCGAGCGCTGCTTGGGGCGCTCGCCGGCTCTAAGGTATTGTTGGCTGGCGCTGAATGATCGCACGCCACCCCGCGACTCAAGACCTGAGCCCTCAGGCTCTGATCTCACCTCAATTGTGTGGGAGCCGTGCAAGCAGGGCTGTAGGGACGACAGGTTATGGCACCTGTGCAAGCTTTCCGTGTGGCGCGTTCGACGCTGTAGCGTGGTTTCAGGCTTCAGGTCGCGGATCTCAGTACGGCGATGAACTCCGCGACAATCCGGAAATCGGCCGCCGCATCTCGAGGAATCTCGATGGGCTGGAAGTCGTGGTTCGAAGGAAGCAACGTGATGCTCGCGTGCCTCCAGCTGCCGTCGTCGTCGCGCTGCTTCACAGAAGTGTAGCGCTTCACCGTGTACGCGCCGCCCGTCTCCGGATCAGCCGCGCCACGATACTGCGCGAGGACCACCTTGCCCTCGCGAGACCCAGCTGGGTCCGCCCGGAAAACGAGGAGGTCGCCGTCATGGATCGTGGGCTCCATCGAGCGACCCACGGCGTGCGCAGCGAACATGCGGTCGTCCAGCTTCCCGATCGACGATGCCTCGACCCAGCCGTCTGGCTCAACGGGTTCGCCTCCTCCGAACCGCCCTGCCGCAGCCCGAAGACTGTACACGGGTAGGAGCGTCTTGAACGCTCCCTGGCGAACGCGCGCGTCGTCTCGCGGCAGCACACCGAGTTGTCCAGGCACGAACCGGTGCAGACGGGTGTGGGCGATGAGGTGGTCCAGCGTCGCGAGTGTGAACAGCTTGCCGTGCGTCTTCAGCAGCATGCGCTTCATGTCCTGCCGACGAACGCCGAAGCCGCGCCCGTCGATGCAAGCGACGACTTCAAAGTCGGTCTTACCCGCCCGCGTGCGCTCGTCGCGCAGCTCCGCCAAGTGGACGATTCGCGTCGCCTTATCGCGAGCAGTGCCGTCGTCGCCGGTGATCTTCGCCTCGATCACGACCGTCGGATGAAACTCGTCAGGAACGAAGAAGTCCGGAGTCTGGTCATAGCCCGGAACACGCTCGGCGCGCTTCGTTTTGCGGAAAGGAATACGCGCCCTTGAGAGTCGCTCCTCGATCGCACTCTCCATCACGTCGCCCACCAGCTCGGAGATCGCGTCGCGGTGACTGGCGAAGGGACGTCCGAGATAGCGCTCATAAAGCAGCACCGCGTAGGGCACGTGCTGCGAGGCGACGTGCCGCAGGGAGATCAGGCCGCTCGCCGTGTCGACCTTGTCGAGGCGATGGACCGTGGCTTCGTCTCCGCCCGCTGGAGCGCCAAGCGCGATGTATCGGATCGCCACCGTCACGAGCGCTTGGGCGCGAGCGAGCGTCTTCGATCGTGTGGCTCCCGCGAGTTGAGCAAAGTAGTCGGCCTGGCGCCGACACCTCCCGTCGATCGATCGTGCGGCGCCCTGCGTGACGTCGCTTCCGACGTCCGACCGCGCCAGGTCGGCCCACTCTGGCGGCGTCATGCCAAGGATCGCACGCAGCACGGCGAACGTCATCGCGTTCTCGCGCATCGCCGTCCAGACGCTGGATTCCGTCAGTTCGGTAAAGGCGTTCGTCCGCTGTCGCAGCACCTCGTACGCCATTTGGAAGTCTTCGTAGCGCACGAACGCCGGCCCCTTCGGCATCGCGAGGAACTGCGACTGCAGATCCGCGAACGTTGCGTCGACCATCTCGTCGATGTTGGCCTCGAGTAACTCGGGCGAGACCTCAAACGCTCGGGGCACGCGCCACCTCTTCTACTGCCGGCGGGAGCGGGACAACGGTTGGCCACGAATCGGACGGCGCGAGGCACGTCAGCGCGTTGAGCTTCTTGGTCGCGACCCGCATCCGATCTTCGAGCGGCGCGCTGGACTTCCAATGAGGCCGAAGGTCGTTGATCGCGAGGCGCGCGATGTGTCCGGCGGCCAAGCAGCGACGATCGCCCTCGGTCACGCGGACGCCAGCCGCACGCATCGCGGATATGTCGACCTGCAACAGCTCCACTAGATCGCGTCCTTGTGCGGGCCGTCCCGCCTTGCGGCACACGAACACCGTGTCGAGGACCGACGAGTTGGTGCCTGCGATGTGAAGCGACGCCGTCATCTCCGCGACGGCCGGGAGTGTAGCCGTGCAGTCCAGTCCCGCGTCCAGAATCGCTACGACAAGGGGGACGTAGGCAAGCGGCGAGTTGTGGTGATAGGTGAAGACGATCGGCGCGCCGCTCTTGAGCGCCTTGGCGTAGACCTGGTAGACCTCAGAGAGACCGGTCGTGAAGCACCGCAGGTCGCGACCAAGGGTGGCGTTCCCCGTCAGTTCTTCCGCAGCCCGCGTCGACGACGGCGCAAACTCGTCGAACTCACTCGATAGAGTGCGCCGCAGCCAAACGTAACAGAAGTCCATTAGCTCCGCGTACTGAACGTTGTCGAAATAGGGAGGATCCGTAAAAACGCCGTCAAGGGAGTTCGGCTTCAGCGCGACAGTGGCCGCTGGGGCAGCCGAGATCATCGCCTCTCGTGTCCGCGGCATCGGTAGGCGATCGACGAACTCCGCGCGGATAGTCTCGCCGACAACCGGTACCACGATCTTCCGTTTGCCAACGTGCGCTGTCTCGAACGGCGTGATGCAGTACGATTTTGCTCGGATGTACTTCTCTACGAAGTGGCGGAACGCTCCGGAACCGACCCCTGGAATGCCGATCAAGTTGTTCTCGCACTGGACAAGTCCGACTGGGTACCCGTGGACGCTAAAGATGTCCTGGCACTTCAGCGCGTACGTGTCGTAGCGGCATAGCATGTTCTGGTAGCGGAGGAAGTCCGAGAACACGGTCAGCAGGGCGTGCCGCAAGCTTGCGTCCGGAACCGATGTGATCTGCTTCAGCAACGTACCCAAGCCGAGAAGCTGGCGGTCGTTGAACATCTCTCGATAGCGCCGATAGCCCCAGCGCCGCAGGCGGTCTGTTTCGTCGCCGGGCGGAATCGCGTCCTCGGGAATCGGCAGATCGTCGGCCCTGCCTAGCGCCTTGACGGCCCGCGCGTATCTACGGTGATCCGCGGCGTCGGGCGCCTTGAAGAATCGTCCGGATCGACCCGCCCGACAACCGTCGCACGAATACTCAAGCGCCCACATGCGATGCGACGGCGGACGCGGCGACTCTGCAGGGAAACGAAACTCATGCCTGCACGCGCGGCAAGCGATCCTCCTCCGACGCGCGGGACCCTCGACGAAGACGTGCTCGCCGCAAGAGGCGCAATGCCCCGGCGCGGCCTGAGTCGGAGAGTGATCGAACTCGTTGAGCGCGCCGCAGCGGGCGCATGCGACTACATGCTTGGGGTGCCGCTCGGCCTCAGCCAGTAGGTAGCCAGGGAACAGGTCGTTGGCGACTCCGCATTCGGGGCATGTCGCGGTCTTGACCCAGATGAAGTACTTAACGTCGGCGTCGTGCCCGCACTCCGTGCAAAGAGTGCTGTAAAATTGGCCGACCGTATTCTCGACCCGGGCGGCAACATCCGCGGCAGCGGCTGCGAAGGCGGCGATGTCCAAGGGCGCAAGCGCCTGGCGAACGATCCAGAACGCCATCGGGTTAATGTCAGTCCCGACCACGCCGAGGCCTAGACGATTAGCCTCAAAGATCGGCGTGCCTCCCCCCATGAACGGGTCGGCAACGACACCTGTGAACTGGTGCGTCCGCCAGTAGCTCGTGTCGAGGGGCTCGGAGCCGTTGAACTCTGCGAGAAGGAGGCAGCGAAAGACCGTGCCGGGCCGCCGGGCGAACCACTTGTGGATGCCGATGATTGGCCGGTAGCTCTGCTGGATCTGCTTCTCGCGCAGCGCCAGCTTTGCAGCAAACGTCGGGTCAAAAGCCCGCTCCAGTCCGGGTCCAGCGTGGCCGGCCCGAGAAGCCTTACGCATGCCCAGTGGCCTCATAGCTCTCGCCAGTCCGACTCGATGATCTTGCTGCCACGGAGATTCGTCCTTCCTGGAAGTTCCTCGGTCTGGTTCGCCAAGCAAGCAGCGCAGAACGATGGAGACTACGAATTGTCATCAACGGTCCTGTTGTCGCTGCCTGCACGTAGTCGCATCCCCGAACCATAGGAGACGCCATGCTGATGCTGCAACTCAAATGCCGCAAGCAGAGGACGTTGGACGACCCTCGTCGCCGAGCATGCGTCCAAGGATGAAGCCAGGACGGCGCGCAAACCCCTCGCTGAGTCGCGAAATGGCGAACGTACCCCACGCTGCTGCGCCCGTCGGCAAGGCTGGGCCGATCCATGGGAGTTGACCACTACGCCGCCCGCCGGTGTGGACCGAGGACCGACGAGGGAACGAACCCCATGCCCGAGTAATGCATGCCGGTGGGCCGACGACCCACGCGCCCAGCCAACGCTCAGCATCAGCGGCGGCGCGCAGCGCCGTCCGCTGCATGCTGTTGTTAGGCAATGCACCATTAGCTCACGACATCGTCAGCCAAGTCTCGAAGACCCGCCCGCGCAATCGGGCCGACACGACACCTGGCCCGGTCGAGTGAATCGCGGATCTGTCGCCTGACTACGCGCTCCGGGAGATTCTTTAACTCACCCCGAAGGTTGTCCGCCTCTTCCATCAGCTCAGGGGTTAAGTACCGTGCGGTACCCAGTTCCATCATCAATGGCAAATGCGCTTCCTTGGACTTACCGACCTTAGATCGCACAGGACCAAAGGACAGAATGTTCACCATGAAGTCAGCGCTAAGCACCGGCGAGTCTGGTGGAGAGCCTCGCATTTCCTTGCGGAGCTTCTCTTTTAGATTGAATGCCTGTTGATCAACCGTTAACCACCACGCGCTATAGCCGAACGGCGAACTCTGTTGGTTACGCCTTGTCTGGATTACCCCACAGTAGCACTCTACGTCGTGCTCCACGAGCCGCGTGATTATCATGTCATCAATCTGCATAGCTTGTCGCTCGCGCCGACTCCGGTGCGCCTCGTACCAGATGATTTGCAGAGCATGGCGCAGTTCAGGCGGCGCCGCATCGCTCGCCTCCTTCAGGCTTCTTCGTACTATGCCAAAATGCTCTTGCAGGTATTCCGCAATGTCGTCCTCTGGTCGTGCATCACCACGGAAGGTCTCCAACCAGTTGGCAAACGTGCTTCGCGCTCGCCCACTAGCAATGTACCGTTCGAGCAGATATGGCACATGGCCGATCCACTGACCATGTTGCATCCGCGCACACGTAAGCGCGCGGTTCATGTGCCTCTCTACCTCCTCAAGCGCACCAGGTGTTACGAGCAGTTCCAAGCCGGCGTCACGAGCTGCCTCAAACATCCTAGAGAACCGTCCTGGCAGACTGTCCGCAAGCGGCTCAGCGAGTAGCGGCAGAATGACTGAGGCATCCGCCCAGATCTGGCCATGGGCAAACATCTTCTCGACGGCACTCTGCACGTCCGGTGTCTGGCGAAGGAAGGCGAGAAGCGTATACGCATCAGCCAGCGAGCGCATGTGCACCTGAACAGCCGGCTCATCACTTAGAAGGATCTCGCGCACGCCAGTTTTAACTACCTCAGTCCAGTCGACGCCTATGACCTTCGGGAACTGCGCCTTGGACACTTCGGCCAGTAAGACTCCGGTAGACTCGATGTCAGCCAGCCCTTCAAGCGACCCCGTCTGAACGGCCATCGCGAAGGATTGACTCCTTTCGAGCAGCACTGCATCGATCGTGGTCCGCAAGCACTGCGTCAGCATCTCCACAAAAGACGAAGGCGCATTCCTTGCGGCGAGCAGCGAACTGCTAGTTGCCCGTATTGATTCAAGAAGAGCCGTCTCTGCTAGCGCAGCCTCGGTCTTGAAATCAAGCACTCTAACTCTCTCATCGTGCGTAAGGCAGAATGAATCATCGACCGGCCAATGTCGTATGGATACTTTAGTTAGCCGTCGGAGCGCGGACTCAGTGAATCGAATAATTTGATCCTTCGAATGCCCAGGAAGTACGCAGCAGACACCCTCGTGAATGGCGCCGCGCGTAACTCGATGCTCGCTATCCGTATTAGCAATGACAGACCGGACGAGCGCCTCAAACGCGAGCTTTGTCAGTCCTTTCTCGCGTACATCATCTCTCCATTGAAGGCCCAGGAGTGTGACGGCTGCGACCACTTCGGGGGAGGAGAGCTCCGAGGGGGCACACGTAGCAAGTCCTGCCGATGCCAAGTATGGATCCACGATCACTTGGGCGAGTTCTTCCGCGGCGCTCTCGCAGACAGTAGCACTGTTTACTCGCTCAATGAACCAGCTACGATCGCGCACATCGAGTGATACCCCGTGTTTCTGACGTATCTCACGTCGAAGCCCGTCGGCCGCAGCACCAATTACTTGATTACTTAGGTAGACCAAAACGATCGCGTCGGAAAACGTCTCCTCAATGCGCCGGATGGTGTCGCGTACCTTGCCCGTCCAATCGGTCGTGACCGAGTACTGCAACAGCACCTTTGGCTCTGCTGCTGTACCGAACAACTCGCTGTCACGGCCGCCGTCGCCTGACGGCTGCGCCATCGTGCGAAGGCCGTCAAACTCAGACGCAAGAAACGCTGACGCAAGCTTCTCGAACCGCTGCCAGTCCGATGGCTTTAGACGCTCCAGGGCAAGTTCTAATCGATTGGTATTCATGGAGCCCTCGAATGAGCGAGCTAATACGGTTTCCTAACTACAATTCAACAGGTCTGCTTCTGCACAGTCCGGCAAGTCCGCGCACTCCTTAGTCCAGCCGATCGCTCAGCCGCCGAATCGATGAAGTCATCCGTCCTGAAGCGAGTTTCACCCAAAGCACCGGTCCGCTGCCTCCGTCCTGGCCAGCCCTGCCTTTCCCAATTCCTCACCCCATCCACCCCACCATCGCGGCTCTGCTCGGCGGCGATGACATCCACGACGTATCCGGTTCCGGCAAGCGCTGCGCCTCGCGGACAGAGAGCCAGCCGCGCGGCAGCGAGAGTTTCGCCGGCGAGCCGCGCTGCGTGATCCAGAGCAGCGCCGCGCTCTCGTCGCCGGCCGCGGCCAGCTCGGCGGTGAGCCGCACGTCCTGCTGGCAGTAGGCCAGCACGCGCTGGTGCTCGCCGCTGGCCCACAGCCGCGGCGCATCGGCCCCGCTCACGCCGCTGAGCTTGCCGGGCAGCGCCATGCCCTGCGCGGCCTTGGCCAGGCTCAGCCGGTGCCCCTTCTCGCACACGACCTGGAACATCATGTCCACGTGACCGGCGGCCAGCGCCGCGCACTCAGACGTGGCGCCCGACTCCTCGGCCAGGATCGGGAAGTCGAAGGCCGCGCCATTCCAGGTGACGAGCGTGTAGCCCTCGGCCACGAGCCGCTGCAAGTCGGCGACCAGCGCGCGCGCCTCGCCACGTGAGAGTTGCGGGGCTGGCACACCCGCCCCCGCCCCGATCCGCGCGGCTCCCGCGGCCCCGCCGAGCGCGGCCCCGCCCACCCGCGCGGCCTCGCCCGCCTGGGCCACCGCCCCCTCGCGCCCGAACCAGGTCATCGTCTCGCGGCTGTCCAGCGCATAGGCCGCCGCGCAGCAGATGCCCAGCGGCCGGTGCGCGAAGAGATCCTCCACGCCCTCGGGCAGGAGCTTGGCCGTCTCGATATCAAAGGCGAGGTAGCGCCTAGGCATGACGCGATCCTTCCCGGGAGGCTTCGCTCGGCCCGCAGACCCCTCCGGCGCCGAGCGTGGCCGGCGATCCTACGCGCCTGCCCCTAACCCGGCAACAAAGGGCCCGCGCCAAAGGGCCCTCGCCTCAGCCGCCGATTCTCGTGACTCCGTCACGAAAATCTCCCTGCGAGCCGGCCACGCTTACAGCCCCTCCGGCGCCGAACGTGGCCGGCGATCCTGCCCACCTGCCCCCGTTCCGGGGCTCGACTCACGCATGACCAATCTATGGTCAACATTGAATAAGTTAGCCATACCGCCTATCATGGTCAACTTATTCACGATTGGCCATAGCAGCAGCCGACGAGAGACCACCGACCCATGAAGATCCCGCAGAAGCCCCGCCCCACCGCTGAACTGTTGCAGGAAGTTCTGAAGAACCCCGGACGGCTGGTCCGCATCGGGGGTCCCGGCCGGCAGCCGGCCACCGTGGAGGGTCGCTACCTGCACTGGGAGCAACTGCGCTACCGCATTCCGCCGCGGGGGCTAAGCCGGGAGGAGTGGTGGCTAAGCATCAAGTTCGCGCGCGAGGCCCTCTCGCGCCCGCTCCCACTTCTGGATCCTTCAGGCGCTCCGTTCACTCTGGCCACACCCGATGTGCTGCAGCGCCTACTGCACGAGGCCGACCGCGACCTGAGCGGACGCGTCGAACTGCCGGGTCAGCTCACCACGCCTGGCCTGCGCGATCGCTACCAGATGAGCGCGCTCATCGAGGAGGCCATCACCTCGAGTCAACTGGAAGGCGCCGCGACAACGCGCCAGGTGGCCGGCGAGATGCTGCGTTCGGGCCGTCAGCCTCGCAGCCACGACGAGCGCATGATCTTCAACAACTTCAAGGCGATGGAGTTCGTGCGCTCGATCCGCCAAGAGGCCCTGACACCAGAGCTTGTGCTTCGCATTCATCGCCTCGTCTGCGACGGCACCCTGGAGGAGGCCGGCGCGGCCGGGCGGCTGCGCACGCCCGAGGAGTCGCCCGAGAACTGGGGCGTGGTGGCCCCGGACGGCACGCTGCTGCACGTGCCGCCGCCGGCCGAGCAGTTGCCGGAGCGGCTCAAGGCTTGCTGCCGATTCGCCAACGACAGCAAGGAGTTCATCCATCCGATGGCGCGCTCAATCCTGCTGCACTTCTGGCTGGGCTACGACCACCCCTTCCTCGATGGCAACGGGCGCACGGCGCGCGCCGTCTTCTACTGGTCCATGCTCCATCAGGGCTACTGGCTCGCCGAGTACCTGTCGGTTTCGCACATCCTGCATCGCGCGCCGGTGCAGTACGCCGAGTCCTACCTGCTCACCGAGACGGATGAGGGCGACACGACCTACTTCGTGCTCTACCAGCTCGACGTGCTGCAGCGCTCGGTCGCCGCACTGTTGAAGTACGTCGCCGCGAAGGCCCAGACCGTGCGCAGCACGCAGGACCTGCTGAAGAACTCCGCGCTGAATCTGCGCCAGATCGCGCTGCTCGGCCACGCGCTGCGCCATCCCGAGGCTGAGTACAGCGTGACGCGCCATGCCGCCAGCCATCGCGTGGCTCGGCAGACTTCACGAACCGACTTGCGCGAGCTCGCGGCTCTGGGCGCGCTCAAGGAGTCCCAGCGCGGGCGCGGCTTCTACTTCACGGTGCCCGGCGATCTCGAGGCCAGGCTCGGCGCCCTCGGCCGCAAGACCAAGCGCGCGCCGGGCCGCCGCGGCCCCGGCCGGCCACCGCGCGCCACCCGGCAGTGAGCCGTCTTCGCTGAGGGCGGCTTGTCACTCATAACGCGTGGCGTTACTATCCCGCCCATGACCAAGAAACTCGCACCTGTCCATCCTGGCGAGATCCTGGCCGAGTTGCTGGAGGACCTCGACGTCAGCCAGTACCGCCTGGCGAAGGGACTCAGCGTCCCGCCGCGGCGGATTAACGAGATCGTGCTCGGCAAGCGCTCGATCAGCGCAGACACGGCGTTGCGGCTGGCCCGCTTCTTCGGCACCTCCCACAACTTCTGGCTGAACCTTCAGATGGCCTACGACCTCGACGTGGCGCGCGACAAGCTCGCAGGCCGGCTCACGAAGGAAGTCGAAATTCTCCGCAAGGCCTCGTAGGCCGGGCCGCACCGTCGCCCGCGCTAGCCCAAGCGACCACCGGCCGGCGCGATTTCAGCCCGGCTTGCGCACCAAGTGAAAGATCGCCAGGTGCGCTGGGTCGGCCTTGCCGTCGGCCCAGCCCTGCCACTCGGCGCGGATCTCGTTGGGGCCGAGGAACTTCAGCACGCCGCGGTGCATGTGCTGCGTGGTGGCCGGGTCGATGTTGGCGCCGCCCTCAAACTCAAAGACCAGTTCGTCGCCGCGCGGATTCGTGGCGCGCATGCGCGGCTGATTGCCGCCGGCGCAGTAGTGCGTGAGCACCAGGTCGTGCCCGTCGCGGTGGTACACGGTGACCATCTCGTGCGGCTGCCCCGGGAAGAGCGTCTCCACCACCGCGCTGCCGCCGCCCGTCACGCGCCAAGTGGAGCCGAGACTCTCCTTGGCGCCGACATTGCTCTCCTTGACATACCAATCGCCCTGCAGCGCAGCGAGCCGACCGAAGGCGGCATCTAGCTCACCGTGACTGTGCCCGGCGTGCTCGTGCGCGCCGCTGCTGTGCGCGGCGTGGTCCTGACTCACACAGGCCGGAACCGACGCGAACAGGGCCAGGCCGAGCAGGGCCGGGCCAAACAGGGCGGTGAGTTGGCTGCGCATCGTCAGGTCTCCAGGGGAAGCGATTGGTGGCCGGCGATTCTACGGCTTGGCCCGCGCCGCACGCACGGCCAACCGGCGCGGCGCGCAATGCGACCGACCTGCGTAACGCCAAGCCCCCCTAGCCGTCAGCACCATCTGCCCAGCAATCTTGGACAACAACGTTGTCACACCGTACAGATCGCCACATCAAGCACTCGATGGTCGGCACGGCTCGCCTACACTCGCCGCCATGCGCATCGTCTCGCTTTGCCCCAGCCTCACCGAACTGGTCTTCGACCTGGGCTGCGGCGACGCGCTGGTGGGCCGCACAGCCTGGTGCTGCCATCCGCGCGGCGCGGTCGAGCGCGTGGAAGCCGTGGGCGGCACCAAGACGCCGGACCTGGCGCGCATCCTCGCCCTGCGCCCCGACCTCGTGCTCATGAACGACGAAGAGAACCGCCGCGAGGACTGGGAGGCGCTGCGGGCTGCGGGCCTCAACGTCTACAGCTCGCTGCCGGTGACCGCCGCCGACACCGCGGAGATGGTGCGCGCCATCGGCACGGCGCTGGCCGCGCCGGCCGCGGATGTCGCCGGCCGCGCCCACGCCATCGCCGAGGACATCGAGCGCCGCGCGGCCCGCGTGGCGGCCGCAGCACAGCAACGCGCCACGCCGGTGCGCTTCGCCTACCTCATCTGGCGCGAGCCGTGGATGGGCGTCGGCGCCGACACTTACGCCAGCGCGCTGCTCACCCTCGCCGGCGGCCTCAATGTCCTCGGCGAAAACGCTGCCGCCGCGCCGGATCCGGCGCCGCGCCCGACGCCGCCCCGCTACCCGCAACTCACGCCGGCCGCGCTGGCCGACGCGCAGCCAGACCTCGTCCTGCTCGGCAGCGAGCCCTTTCCCTTCCGCGAGCGCCACCTCACCGAACTCGCCGCGCTCACCGGCTTGCCGGCAGCCCGCTTCCGCCTCGTCGACGGCGAGCTGCTCTCCTGGCACGGCAGCCGCACACCGGCCGGCATCGACTACGCCGAGAGCCTCGTCCGCGAAGCGCTGCTGCGCTTCACTCCGCGCGAAGCGTAAGCACGACAATCTCCGGCGGCACGCGAAAGCGCACCGGCACGATGCTGGTGCCCAGGCCGCTGGTCACGTACAGGTGCCGCCCCTGCTCCACGATGTGGCCCTCGGCGTAGCGCTGGCCGAAAATCGAAGGCACCACCGGCCGCCCCACGAAGGGCAGCGCCACTTGCCCGCCGTGCGTGTGCCCGGCCATGACGAGCGCGAAGCGGTCGGGCAGCTCGGCGAAGAGATCGAGGTTATGCATGAAGGCCAGCGCCGGCGCCGCGTCGGTGACCTGCGCCAGCGCGCCGGTCACGTCGCAGGCGCCCTCCCAGTAGTCGGAGAGGCCCACCAGCCAGAAGTCGCCCGCGCCGCCGGGCCGCGCGATGCGCAGCGCGGCATCCTCCAGCAGCGGCACGCAGCCGGCGGTGAGCGCCGCCTGCATGCGCTCCAACCCCAGCCAGTGGTCGTGATTGCCGAGCACCGCAAAGACACCGAGCGGCGCGCGCAGCTCGCCGAGCAAGAGCGCGCTCTCCTCAGGCGGCACGAACTCGCCGCCGATCACTCCGTGAATCACGAAGTCGCCGGCCAGGAGCACGAGGTCGGGCTGCAGGTCGTTCGTGGTCGTCACGATCTCCGCGAGCATGTCGAGGCCTTGCCACGGCGAGCCGGTGTGCAGGTCGGCCAGCAGCGCGACGCGCAGCGGCGCGTGGCCGGCGGGCCAGCCCGGCAGCGCCAGCTCGACCTCGCGCACTTCGAGCTGACCAGGCTCCCACAGGAAGGCCCAGCCGCCCAGAAAACTCAGCGCCACGGCAAGCGCAACGGCTAGCAGGAGCAGCCGGCTGCGTGGTTTGCGGCGCGGCTGAGACTCTGGCGCTGGCGCCGAGACGTCGTGAGCAGGCGCGGGGCCTGGTGCGCCAAGGGTCACGACGCCTGGCGCCGCCAACGCACGAGCAGCGCGTAGACGCCTACCGCCGCGGCGAGATGCTTCAGTGTGTGACCGCTCACCACGCCCAGCATCGCGTAGATCTGGTGGTCGAACATCTCGAGCAACTTTGCGGCGACGTAGCCGCCAAGCGCAACCACCAGGAGTCGCCAGCCCGGCCGCGGCGGCGGCGAGAGCATCACAAGCAGAATGCCCACCATGAGCGAACCAAACTGCACCACCGCGTAGGGCCGCAGGTCGCCGTCGCCGCGCAGTTCGGTGAGCCGCCAGTGCATCACGCTCCACAGCCCAAAGGCGATGAGCGGCACGAGCAGCCAGCGCGCGAGGCGCACGCTGCTGAACTCCGCGATCAGCGCGCCCATGAGTCCCATGAAGGCCAGCGTCATGGGCAGCCGGTCCCAGACCAAGCGCGCGTTGCTCGGCGCGAGGTGGTACCACGCCGACCCAAAGGCGGTGAGCAGCGTGCCGAGAAAGAGCACGCCGTAGGGCCAACGCAGCCACGCGGCACGGGCGGCAGCCTCTGGATCGCGCCGCTGCGCCTGCCTACGCATCACCGTCCACAATCCCATCAGCCCTACGACGAGAAACGGCACGTTGGAGAGCACGTCCAGCGCGTTCGGGACGCCGAGCAGCGTGCGCCGATCGGCGAAGCCGTTGTAGGCCGGGTCCTGCGGGATGCGCCGCACGAAATAGGCCGCGACGGAGATAGCCGCCACGATGCCGAACAGCAACGCGCGCCGCGGTCCAGGCCTCATGACGGGCAATTCATCGACGACTTCCGCGGCGATGGACCGGACGCCACGCCGCCGTCGCCGATCGGCCTCTGCGCCGGCCAATAGGCCGCCGCCGCGGCCACGAGCAGGAGCAGCGGCCAGCCCACCATGTGGAAGAAGAGCCGCAGGCCGGTGGCCTGCAGCGTCCACTCGATGTGCTGCGGGATGATCGCCAGCGTGAAGCCGTAGAGCAGGACGTGCGCGGCGAGCGCGAGCAGCAGGCCCGCGGTTTCGCGGTGCGCGGCAGCGCACACCAGCCCCAGCAGCGCGGCCGCGGCCGCCGCCGGCCAAAGCACGCCGAAGTACATCGAACTGAGCCGGTCCATCGGCACGTAGCGCAGAAAGCCGGTGAAGATGGCGCGCAGGCGCTCGGGATCGAGGCTGGCCTCGCCGACATAGTCCGAAGCCCAAACACCGCCGCCCACGCCGCCCGCGGCGAGAATCGCCACCCAGCCCAGCGCGACGAGCGCCACGAGCAGCAGTCCCTGCACGGCCGCAGCGCGCGGCAGGCGCCGCCGCCACGCGAGAGCCGCCAGCGGCAAGCAGGCCAGCGCCGCAATCGCCACGCCCTCATTCTTGGTGAGGGCGCAGAGCGCGGCGACCACGGCGAAGCGCAGGCCCGCCGCCGCGCTGGGCTGCCGCAGCAGCGCCGTGCCCTCGATCCCAAGCAAGAGCACCGTCGCGGCGAGGCGCAACTCGGCGAGGCCCACCGTGCCGAGGCCGTACAGCTCCGGAATTGCCAGTGAGATGAGCACCACGGGCACCACCGCCGCCGGGTGCAGGCGGCGCAGCGCGGCGCCGAGCAGCAGGAGCTGAAAGGCCAGCCAGGCCAGCGCGAAGAAGGGCAGCGGCGCCGCGAGCCGGCGCTCGCCGGCCGCCAAGAAGAACAGCGCCTCGTTCAGCGCGACAAGCGGCGGGTACTCCACGTGACCAACGGCCGCCAGGTTGCCGAGCACTTCGGGGGCCAGGCTGCGCTCCGTCTCGAAGACGCGCGCCGGCAGCGCGAAGTTGTTGAGCGGATCCGACTCGAAGATCGGCGTCTGCAGGCCCAGCCGCACCAGCGCCAGAAAGAGCAGCAACGTGAGGCCCAACAGCGCATACCCGGTCCAGCGCGCGGCGGCGGAAAGATACGGTCCTGATGCAACTCCCGCCGCTCCTCCCGCGCGAGACGATCGCCCCGCGCCCGACGCCCCCCCCGCCGCAGCACCACCCCCACGCGCCGACGCCCGCCGCCACAGCAGCACCGCGGCGAGCACCCACCACGGCACGAGCACCGCCGTGAGCGAGAAAGACAGCCCGGCGAGCGACATGACAATCATCTGCGCGGCCAGCGCGGCCGGCCCGACGAGCAGCGCGCGCCCAATGCGCTCCACCGGCAGCAGCGGCGTGTCGCGCCAGAGCCAGCGCACCAGGACGTCCCCGGCCAGCCACTGGCTGGCGTAAACCCACAGTACCGGCATCCAGAGGGAGGTGTTCATCGGACGCACCTCCCGTTCTCAGTCGCCACGCTCATCGCCGCACCCGATCGAGAGAGACGATCGGGCCTTTGAACACCGGCTCCAGCTCCACGCTGGCCGGCAAGTCGCCCGGATGCAGAAAGCGCACGACGTAGTCGGCGCGGGCCAGTTCCTCGTCGAGCCGCTCGGGCGTCAGCCGCAGGCCGGCGCGCTCCAGGATTTCAAACTGCAGCCGGAAGTTGTCGGCGAAGTGCGGCGCCATCTCGATGGCGCGCTCGAGATGGCGCGGGTCGAGCGGCTGCAAGAACATGAAAGGCCGCGGCAGGAAGAAGAAGTGGAACTGCGCCGGCAGCGGCGTGCCGCTGACGAGCAGCACGCGCGCCGTGTCGGGGATGCGCGCGGCGACGCCGGGCAGCTCACGCCAGGCCAGCACCTGGCTCAGGGCCGGATCGACGCCGCGCAGTGGCCCGCGCAGCAGCGTGTCTACGTTCTCGGCGTGCTCATGCAGCGTGCCGAAGCGCTTCGCAAAGGGGCCGGCCTGCGCCACCGCCGCAGCGACCAATACCAAGAGCAGCAGCCAGCGCAACGGGGCCAGCCGGCCCGACGGGAGATCGGCCACGAGCCGCTGCTGCAACTGGCCTCAGAGCGCGGCGGCGCCGGCCGCGGCCACGGCGTGATCCTGATCGCCCGAACCGCCGCTGACGCCGATGGCGCCCACGACCTTGCCATCCTTCTTCAGCGGGATGCCGCCGGCGAAAATCATGATCTTGCCGTCGTTCGAAGCATGAATCCCGAAGAACTGGTTGCCCGACTGACTGTGCGTGGCCAGGTCCTTGGTGGCGATGTCGAAGGCGCGCGAGGTGTAGGCCTTCTTGATCGAGATGTCGATGCTGCCCAGCCAGGCGCCGTCCATGCGCACGTGGGCCACGAGGTTGCCGCCGCCGTCCGCGATGGCGATGTTCATGGGCTGCTTGATCTCGGCCGCCTTCTTTTCAGCGGCGGCGATGACACGGCGGGCGTCGGCGAGATTGACCATGGAACGGCTCCGGAAGGGGTGTGGTGAGGGGCGACAGCCTAGCGAAGCGGCGCGCACCGCGCGAGTGCGCGCGGCGCTCGCGCCGATCCGGTCTGAGGCTCGCTACGATGCCGCCATGAAACCGGCCGGCGGGTTGAAGCAGGCCATCGTGGCGGTCGTGCGGCGGCAGGGGCGTGTGCTCGTCATCCTGCGCGGGCCGCAGGCGCGGCGCGCCGGCCACTGGGGCCTGCTTACGGGCACGATCGAACCGGGTGAACCGCAGGCCGCGGCCGTGGTGCGCGAAGTTCGCGAGGAAGTCGGCCTCGCGGTCGCCGCGCAAGCCAAAGTCTGGGAGAGCCAGACCGACGACGGCGCTTACCAGCTCCACTGGTGGACGGTTGCAGAACTTGGCGCGGCTCTGCGCGGCGAACACGCGGCGCACAGCGCCGACGCGAGGCCGGCGCCGCTTACGCTGGCCGCGGGCGAAGTCAGCGAAGTGCGCTGGGTAACGGCCGCGGAGTTCCTCCAACTCGCGCCGACCTTCGCCGGCGACCGCGACTTTTTCGCACGCGTGCTGCCCACGCTGCGCTGAATTCAGGGCGTTGTCGAACGCAGCGCGTTGCTCAAGGCCACGCCCTGCACGGCCGCGCCGTCTGGAATTCCGTACTGGTAGAAGATCTCGAAGCCCGATGGCAGGCCGGACGGCCAGGCCGTCTGCAAGGTGATCGCGCCCGTCGCGCTGGTGACCAGCGGCACCGAGAGCAGCATCGGCAGCGGCACCAGCACGCCACCTTTGAAGGGCGTCGGTGCGCCGGCCAGGCCCACGAAGAGCACGGCGAGCGTGCTGGGCTTGGCGGAGGCCAGTGCGATCGACACCGGCTGCCCGGCGAGTTGCTCGCCGCCGCCAGAAAGCTGCGGCACGCCGAAGCTGCCGGCCAAGCCCCAGCTCATCGGAGCCCAGCTCCCGACCGGACTCAGACTCTGGTTGAGCAGCACGCTCACAGTGCCCGACCCGGCGTCGTTCACCGTGACGAGATCGAGCTGGCCATCGCCATCGAGATCCGTGCTGGCCAGCGCGCCGGGCTCCTCACCCACGCCGAAGCGGCCGCCGTCCTCGAAGCTGCCGTCGCCGAGGCCCAACCACAGCTTGACGCTGTGGCGCGCGAGCGAGGTGATCGCCAGATCCGCGTTCCCGTCGCCGTTGATGTCGCCGAGTGCCAGCGCGCCGGGGAGTTGGCCGGTGGACAGCGTGGCGCTCAGCGTGAAGCTGCCGTCGCGCTCGCCCAGCAGGACGCTCGCGTTGTGGCCGGTGTAGTTGGCGGTCGCCAGATCCGGGATGAGGTCGTTGTTGAAGTCGCCGGTCACGATCGACAAGGGCGTGCCGCCCACCCCCACCGTGCCCTCATCGGCAAAGCTGCCGTCGCCCAGACCGCTGAGCAGCCGCACAGTGCCGCTGCCGCCGGCATTCGTGGCATTCGCGACGGCCAAGTCGAGCAGGCTGTCGGCGTTGAAGTCCAGGATCGCAATTGATGAAGGCACCGAGCCCGCCGCGAAGTGGCTCGCCGCGCCAAAGCTGCCGTCACCCTGACCGAGCAGGATGCTCACGGTGTTGCTGCCGCGGTTGGCGACGGCCAGGTCCGCGTTCCCGTCGCCATTCAGGTCGGCCACGGCCAAGGCGTAGGGGTCGGAGCCGACGGCGAGAGTGCCCGCGCCCGTCATGCTGCCGTCGCCCACACCGAGCAAAATGCTGAGCGTGTCGCTGCCGGTGTTTGCTACGGCCAAGTCAGGCACGCCGTCCTCATCGAAATCGCCCGTGACGGCCGCGCGCGGGTCGCTGCCCACCGCCGCCAGCAGAGGGCTCGCGAAGCTGCCCGTGCCCTGCCCCATGAGCAGACTCACGAGACCGCTGCCGTGTTCATTGACCACGGCCAGATCGTTGGAGCCGTCGCCGTTGAAGTCCGCGCCGACCACGGACTTGGGCGCATAGCCCACCGAGGAGGTTCCGAGCGCGAAGACGGTGTTGCCGGCGAAGAGGCCTCCGCCGCGGCTGAGCAACACGCTAACCGTCGAAGAGCCCATCGCGGAAGTCGCCAGATCGGGCCGGCCGTCCTCATCGAAATCACCGACCGCGAGGGTTTCGGGGCCGGTGCCGGCGACGTAGGCGCCGCCGTCGATGAAGCTGCCGTCCCCGTAGCCGCGCAGGATGACCACGCGGTCGTCGTCGTTAAGGACCACGGCCAGATCGAGGGCCCCGTCGCCATCCAGATCGGAAGCCAGCAGAGCGTGCGGATCGGAACTCGCCGGGAGCGGAAAGGTGCCGAGCGAGACGAAGGCGCCGGTGCCCAGGCCGCGCAGCACGCGCACGCCACTGCCGACGGCGGCAGCCAGGTCCACCGCGCCATCGGCATCGAAGTCGGCGGCAATGATGGCCTTGCCCGAACTCAGCGTCGGATAGTTCGTGGGCGCCGAGAAGCTGCCGGTGCCGGTGCCGAGCAGCACGCTCACCTGTGAGGAACCGGCGCCGTTATTCACCGTGGCCAGGTCCAGCGCACCGTCCGCGTTGAAGTCGGCGGTGGCGATGCCCCAGGGATCATGGGCCACTGCGAAAGTGCCGTTGCTCACGAAGCTGCCGTTGCCGAGGCCGAGCAGAATCGTCACGCGATTGACCGTGTGATTGGCAACCGCCAGATCAAGCCGGCCATCGTTGCTGAAGTCGCCGGCCACGAGAGCGTAGGGCCAACTGCCCGCCGCGAAACTGCCGCTCCCCGTGAAAGTGCCGTCGCCCTGGCCGAGCTTGATGCTCACCGTGCCGCTGCTGGTCGCGTTGGCTGTCGCCAAATCCACCTCACCATCGCCATTGAAGTCGCCCAGCGCGATCGCGCGCGGCGAGGAGTCCACGCCAAAGGGCCCGCCGTCGCTGAACTCGCCGTCGCCTTGGCCGAGCAAGATGCTGACCGCGTTCCCATTCGTGGCGACGGCCAGGTCCAGCGTGCCGTCGTTGTTGAACTCACCGGCCACGACGCAGCGCGGCATGTACTCGTAGTCGAAGGCCGGCACTGAGAAGCGCGGCGGACCCGACTGGGCTGCGGCCTGGGGCAGGGCCAGCGCACTCGCGGCAGCCAGCAGCAGCACTCGATTCGCAGTCCACCGCACGGAGCGCAACGCTGTGTTCATGGGCCTTTCCTCTGGGGATCAGGGCCCTTTATATCAGCGCGGCACCCCAGCGGGGGTGCCGGTCACCGGGCGATGATGGTGCGTTTTCGCCGTCCTTGGCATACTCAGCGCCGAAATCCGCCTCTCCAAAGTTCTGCTCGGAGGAGTGTTATGGGTCTCGTGAATCGGCTGCTGCTGGGTTGTGCGCTGGTCTCGCTGCCAGTGCTCGCGGCCGGCGGACAAGGCAAGGCGAGCGGACAGTGGCAGCTCCCCTTCGGGCCGCAACCCGGCTTCGTCAACGGCTCGCTTTACATGTCGTCGCCGGTACCAACGCCGAGCACCTCGCCTGCCTACCACTTCGCGGGCGTGCTCACGGCCAAGCCCGTGCCGTCGAGCACGATGCTTGCCGGCACGATTCAGGGCACGCTCGATGACGGCGTCGGCGCGGGGCCCGACTTCCTGGTCGTCGGCACCTACTCCGGACAGCTCTCGGGCATGACGGGCACGGGATCTTTCAGCGTGCAGACCATCTCGCCGTCGGCAGCAACTCCGTCCGGAGCCATCTCGGGGACCTTCACCGACATGTTGATCTCGCCCACCTCAGCTCCCGGCAGCTTCACAGGCCGCTGGAAGATCGGCGGCTGAGCGCGTGGGCTAGTCGCCTAGCACTCCGGGTCGCGAAACGCAGCCTCGCCGGCCTCAGATGTACTTGCTGACCGGGCCCATCGAGCGGCGGATGAGATCGAAGGCCTGGAACTCGACCGGCGCCTTCCACAGGCGCTTGCGCAGCCGCACGCCTGCCGACTTGCGCAGCAAGTGCGAGACGGGCCCGCGTCCGCCGGCGATGCCGTCGAACCACGGCGCCATCTGCGTGAAGCGCGCCCAAACCTTCTGCACTTCGGGCGGGATCGGCCCCCACCACGAGTTGAACTTGTAGTCGAAGAAGCGGCCCCACTGCTCGAAGGTGGTGGGCACCGGGTAGTGGTTCTGCTCGACGCTCGGCTTCCAGAACTCGCTGCCGGGAATCGGCCGGTACGGGAAGACTTCCACCGAGCAGCTCGGGTAGCGCGTCTTCATGTCGGCGGCCTGGTGAATGGTCGCGTACATCGACTCCACCGTTTCGCCGGGGTAGCCAATGATGTAGGTCAGGCCCGACTTGATGTCGAGCTCGTGCATGCGGCGCATGGCTTCGTCGGTCTGGCCGTCCTTGATGCCCTTGCGCATGAGCGTCTGCGTCTCTTCCGTCGCGGACTCGGCGCCGAACCAGTTGAGGTGGTTGCCGCTGCGCTTCATGAGCTTCAGCGTGTCCCAGTCGTACTGGCAGATCTGCTTGATCTCGATCGTGCCGTTCCAGTTGATGTTCAGGCCCTTGTCGAGCAGGCCCTGGCAGAAGTCGACCATGCGCTTCTTGGCCACGCCGAAGTTGGCGTCCTGGAAGCGCAGCACATCGAAGGGATCCTTCTTGTGAATCACTGCGAGGCGGTCCACCAGCACGTCGGCGTCGAGCGCCACCCAGCGGCGCCCGGCGATCTCCGGCGAGCAGCAGAAGCTGCACGGCTCGGGGCAGCCGAAGCTGCTGAAGTAGGAAAAACCGCGGTGCGGCCGGCCGGCGAGATGGTGCGGCGGCGGCAGGCGATTGCGCACGCGGTTGCCGAACTTGGCCGTGCGCTTCTGCAGGTCGTAGTACTTCTGCAGGTCGATGAGATGGAAGCTGGGTTCAGGCAGTTCGTTGAGGTGCTTGGTGGCGCGATGCGCCGTGTACTGCACCTCGATGGCCTTGCCGGGCGCCGCTGAGCCGCCGCCGCGCGAGCCGCTCTCGCCGCTGGCGCTGCCGGAAGCGCCGGCCACTCCGCCGGCGCGCAGCGCCAGGCCTTCGATCTTCTCCAGCTCGGCGTGGCCGCCGCCGTTGCGCCAAATCTCCAGCACTTCGACGAAGGCAATCTCGCCCTGACCGAGCACAACCACGTCGCAGATGTCGCTCGCCAGGTACAGCTCAGGAATGGCCGAGGGAAACCAGCCGCCCCACATCATCTTGATGCGCGGGTACTTGGCGCGCACCTTGGCCGCGACGCGCGCGCCGTCCCAAACCTGGTAGCCGAGGATGCAGGAGCTGGCGAAGGCCGTGGCGCCCTCGCAGGCGTCGAGCACCTGCTGCTCGTAGTCCGGCTCGGTCATCGCGTCGATGAGCACGACTTTCCAGCCGGCGGCCTCCGCTGTGGGCGCGATGTGCAGCATCTCGAGCGGCAGCAGATCCGCGCAGGGCAGATCGCCGATCGAGGGATCGACGCGGCTCGGCAGGAAGAGGACGACTTTGGGCTGGTTCATCGGGGGTGTATCGCGGGGTGGTTCAGGCGGGCTTGGCGGCAGGTGACGTGGCGGTCGGCGCGGCGGCCGGCGGGGCGCCGTCGGCGGTCAGGACAGGCTGCTGCTTGCCGGTGAAGATCGCACGCACTTCGCCGTCCTTCGGGAAGCGGCCGGCGGCCAGCTTGCTGAAGACCAGCGTGTCGTTCTTCTTCACTTCGAAGCAGCCTCCATCGGAGGGGATCAGCACCAGGGTCTCGATCTCGCGCTTGTAGGCCTTGATCAGCTCTTCGGTCAGGCTCACGGCCTGAGGTTCGTAGTTTCACTTGGCGCAGTAACGGATCTCGACCTTCATGCTTCCTCGGGGGATTCACGGGAAAACGAGGGGCCCAGGATAGGTGCAAAGTGCCCGAGGCGCCAGGGTGCCGCCTACGACACAGCGCCCTATCGGCCACAGAGGTCAGGGAAGTTCACCACCTCTTTGCGCCTCAGCGTGCCTCAGCGCCGCGTAGGCCGGCGAGCCGCCTTACGCCGTCGGTTTGCGGGCACTTCCGAACGGCCTGCAGCCACAAGCTCATGGAGCGTCTCGGGTGCGATGTCCGCCCCGTTTGGCCACACGACCGTCCCCGCAACTCGGTCCACCCTCGCTAGCCGGAAGAACTCGGGACTCGCCAACGGTCGGAAGATGGGACCTCGGAGCAACGGTCCCAGGTCGACGAGGCCACTCAACCCGTCGGTGAACCACAGCCGGAGTTGCTGCGATCCACAGACCTGAAGCTTCTTCACGCGGGCGATCATGCGACCTCCATTCTAAGGCAGCGGCGCGATCCGCCGCACGGGCAACCCGGACCTAGCGCGCTGCCAGTTCGCCAGGAGTTCCGCGCGATGGCGGCGGGCCCACTGGCGAACCAGGACAACGTCTCGCCCTCGCAACCGCCCCGCCACCACCTCACCTGACCTGATCTCGACGGCTGCCTGCTCTCGACCGTGGATCGCATGGAAGTGCGGTGGTCCATGATCCTGGTAGTACAGGTATATGAGAATTCCGTGGAAGGCCGAGATTCGCGGCATCGGCGAGGGCTCCCTGCGGAGCCGACGGATGTTGACGCTTGGCGTTACACCCCCCCACTCGAGACTGCCGCTAGCCCATCCTCGAGGGGGATGACGAGGCCGACGGACCATACAACTCAGCGAACCCGGCGCGGCACCAGGCGCTCCTCGATCTCGCGAGCGGCCTCGCCCTCCTCGGCGTACTCCTGCTCGGTGTTCACCGCCCAGGGGTCGAAGTGCGTGCCTTCGAGCGCGTTGCGCACGTTGAGCGTGGCGCTCATCATCGCGTGATCCTGGCTGTTGTAGTTGTGCAGGCCCTTGCGCCCGGCGGGATAGGCGTTGCGCAGCGCGCCGGCGATCCAGGCCTTGAGCGTTTCGCGGTGGGCGCGGTAGTCGCCGTCGTAGACCGGATAGGCATCGAGCAGGCGGTGCACGCGGCCGGGCCGCGGCGCGGGATCCGGCGAGAGCCCGATGGCATGCAGCTCGCGCGAGGCGAGCGCCACGACTTCGTCGTCCGGCAGGCTCCAGGGCGGCGTGCCGCGCGTGCAGAAGTACTCCATGCCGAGCACGGTGCGGTCGCCCGGCGAGAGCCCGGGCGCCCAGTTGGCGTAGTTCGTGATGCGCGCCACGCCCGCGCCGGGATCGTGCACGTAGATCCACTGATCGGGAAAGAGGCCGGCCTTGGGCACGCTGAGGGCCACGGTCATGAAGTCGCGGTGTCGCAGTCCGCGCCCGGCCGCCAGGATCTCCGGCGGCGGCGCCGGATCGAGCGCCTCGACGAAGTCCTTGAGCGTCAGCGTCAGGTGGAAGTGGCTGCCAGTGTGCCGTGCGCCGTCTGCGGTAAGGGCCTCGACGAGCGCACCGCCCGCGTGGCGCAGCTTGACGACGCGCGCCCCCAGCCGCACCTCGCCGCCGCGCGCGCGGACCTCGTCGCGCACCGTCTCCCACACCTGGCCGGCGCCCAGCGGCGGGTAATCGAAGCGCTCCACCAGCGACTTCACTTCGCGCCGCAGGCCCGGCAGAGCGTTGCGCACGAGCTCGAGCAACGAGAGTCCGCGAATGCGCTGCGCGGCCCAGTCCTTGTGGATCTCCGCGCAGGGCACGCCCCAGACCTTTTCCGTGTAGGTGCGAAAAAAGGCCTCGTAGAGCGTGCGACCGAAGCGGTTCACCGCCCAGTCCTCGAAGGAGACTTCGGGCGCGCGCGGCCGCAGCCGGGAGCCGACGAAACTCGCGCCGGCCCGCAGGGCACGCAGGGCGCCGAAGTTGCGCAGCGTTTCGCCGATCTTCAGCGGATAGGGATAGAAGCGTCGCTCGTAGTAGATGCGCGTCAGGCGCTCCACGGTCACGTAGCCGCTGGGGAGCATCTCGGCCCACATGCGCTGGACCGCGGGGCTCTTGGTGTAGAAGCGGTGCGGACCGATGTCGTAGCGCAGCTCGTCCCAGCGATGCGTGCGCGCCAGACCGCCCACGTGCTCATCCTCGGCTTCGAGCAGGAGCACCGGCTGCCCCGCGCGCACCAGATGCCAGGCCGCGGTGAGACCCGCGGGCCCGGCGCCGATCACGACATGTTTCTCAGCGGGCGCGCTCATGCACAGCTCGCGGCGAGCTGCCGGCCGGTGACGAAGTTCTGGCCGGCCTCGCGCGCCCGCAGCAGCGTCTGCTCCAGGATGCGTCGCGCACGCGCGCCGCAGCCGATGGCGTGGGCGCGCGCCAGCGGCGCGGGCAGCGAGGCCAGGCCGCGTCGCGACGGCACGAGTTCGTGCAGATGCAGTGAGAAATGCACGGGCCGCCGCGGCAAGAGCCGCTGGCCAAAGGGCGCCAGCAGGCGCAGCCAGGTGAGGTTGGCCGGCAAGCAGAGCAGGCGCAGCGCGTCGATGCTCAGGCGCGCCACATCCTGCCGGCCGGCGGCGCACTGCGGCGCTTGCGGACGGTTGTGCGTCGAGGGCCCGAGTCGCCCGTTGCTGGCGTCGTAGCGATAGCCGGCGCGAGCCAGCCGGCTGTGCAGGCCGGACGGCACATCGAGGAAGGGCGCTCGAAAACCGTCGACGGCATAGCCCACCGCGCACAGCCGCGCGCGCGACTCACGCAGTTCTCGCTCCTGCTCTTCGGGCGGCAGCGTCGAGAGGCGTCGGTGCGTCAGCCCGTGCGCACCGACTTCGTGCACACCGCCCGCCGGCACTTGCCGCGCGAAGGACTCCGCCAGCTCGCCGACGACAAAGAAGGTGGCGCAGACTTGCTGGCGCTCGAGCAGGTCGAGCAGCCACGGCAGGCCCGACTCCAGACCTATGCAGCGCGCCCCCGCTGAGGCGACCGCGCCCCAGTCCGGCTCGACGTCCACGCTGAGCATGAGCGCGCTCATGGCGCAGAGGGTACGCGGATCGGCTGGGAGCGGGGGCGCAGAGTGAGCAGGCCGGCGGCCGCGAGCAAGAGTCCGCCTGCCCAGGCAGCCAGAGCCGCAGCCGAAGCGCCCGGAATCGCATAGCGCCACTCCACAGCATGCGGGCCCGCTGCAACGAAGACGCCCAGGAGCGCATGGTTGGCAATGATCGGCTCGGCGGGCTCGCCATCGATCCAGACAGACCAGCCTGGATCCCAGGCTTCTGCCACGACGAGCACGCCGGGGAACTGCGCATCGAAGCGAACGTGAATTGTTTCGGGCCCGGGGCGCAGCACGGAAGCCGCGCTCCAGTCGCCACGCTCGGGCAGCGCGAAGGGCACAGGCTGCTCTACCAGTACCGTTTCTCGCAGCGGCGAGTCACGCCGCGCGAGCCACTCCACGCGGGCCTTCGGTTCAGTCAGCACGCGGACGCCGCCGACGACGAAGGCAAAGGGCCAAGCATCGGGGCGAGAGAGCAGTCCCAGGCCTTCCTCTGGGATCTCGAGCAGAACCGGCAGACCGCTTTCCGCCGCGAGCGCGGGCGAGGCGTGCGCCACAACTGTCACGCCGAGCAGATCGAGCAGCGGATGCGTGAGGCTGCTGGGCTGGAGAAAGCCGCGCCCCACGCGCGGATCTTGGGGATCGAAGAGCGGTCCCTCGATGCAAGCCAGCAGATCCGCGGTGCGCGCGGGCACCATGGCCGTCACGCCGTGCAGCATGCGCAGGCCTGCCGCCGAGGCCAGTGTGGGCGTCAGCAGATTCGGCTCTGCGCCGAACACGGCCACGCGGCCATGCGGCGCCGCGCCCTCGGCGCGCAGTGCGCCATCAGCGGGCGCTTCACTCGGGGCATGCGTTGAACTGGCGGCGTGCTCGAGCAGCGCAGAGATCGTGCGCGTTGGCCGCAGGAATGGCTCGTGCGGCACTGTGGGATTGAAGTGGCGCGCTTGACCAACGAGATCGCCGGCGAGCACGAGGGCGGGCAACCAAGCGAAGGCGGCCGCCGTCCTGGCCGAGGCAGTGCGGCGGCGCAGCATGGCCAGGGCTCCTGCAGCGGCCGCGAGGAGCAGCACCTGTCGCGGCAGATCTTCCGCCAGCGCAGCGGCAAAGGCCTGCGCCTGCGCGTCCTCCAGTGAGCGCGCCGCGAGGGGCGCGAGCAAGAGCGCCAGCAGCACGCTCGCCGTCGTGAAGAGTGGCCAGCGCACGCGCCGCTCGGCCACGGCCTGCGCCCCCAGTGCGGCCGCAAAGGGCACGACGCAACACCAGACGCAAAGCAGCCGCTTGGAGTTCGAGAAGGCCAGGCGCTCCAGGCCCGGCACGGCAGTGAGCAGGCGGGCCGCGAACACGGCGCCGGCCAGCGCCAGCAGCGCCACGAGCGCCAGCCGACGCGCATCGCGCCCGGACTTTCCGCCGAGCGCCGCGGGCAGGAGCATGAGCACGAGCAGTCCCACATAGCAGGCCACTTCGGCGACATTGCCTTGGAGCTGGCCCGCCAGCCAGCGCCGCTGCGGCAGCCACTCCTCCATCGTGGCGGCTGGCGGCTGCTCGCTGCCGAAAGCCACCGGATCGCCGAAGGCATCGGGCAGGATCAGCCCCGCGAGCGCGGGCACGGGCACATGGCTGGCCGCGAGCGCCGCGCGGCTCTCGGGCCGCGCGCGGAGCGAGTCGCTCTCAAGCAGGAAGGATCCCAGCAGTGCCGGCAGCGCGAGCGCCAGGCCGGCCAAGCCCGCGCAGCCGAGGGTTGCGAGTGTGCGCGTGCGCCGCACCTGGCCATCGAGCAGTCCGAGCAGCACGGCCGCTCCGCTGAGCAGCAGCGCCGCCTGCGGGAAGCCCGAGAGCAAGCCGAGCGCGGTGCCCAGTCCAAACTCGAAGCCGGCGCGCACCGTCTGCCCGGAACGCAGCCAGGCCAGCGCGGCGAGTTGCAGCGGAAACCAAGTGGAGGCCCAGCTCATCGGCGCGCAGTGCCAGCGCGCGGTCATCCAGGAGTTGAAGGCAAAGCCCACGGCTGCAAGCGCCGCGAAGGCCGGCGCGGCGCCGAAGAGCCGCGCCGCGCGATAGGCCAGCCAGAGCGCGGCGGCCACATGACCCGCCAGCAGGAGGTCCAGCGCCTGCTGCGGCTCGAAGGGCGCGGCCAGCCAAGCGATATGCGAAGGCCTGGGCGAGTGCTGATTCGCCGCGAAGGGAAATCCGAGCAGTTGCGCATCGTCCCAGGCGCCACTGCCGCCGCTCGCGACGAGCGCCTGCGAGCGGATCAAGCCGGGCAGCACGATACCGACCAGGTCGGGTGTGGCCAGATTCACGTCCGGCAGCAACTCGCCGGGCGCCGCGGCCCGCGCCCACGGCCGGGCGCCGGCGCGTGGGTCGTCGAGCGGAAAGGGCAGCGTGCTGCCCCCGAGGAAGAGCGCCTCGCAGAAGAGCAGCGCGACCGCGAGCAGCGAGACGGCGAGGGCCACGCGGCTCTCAGAGCCCGTGAAGGGGCGGGCAGACGCGGCCCGAGCAGGCGCAGACCGAGCCGGCTGGGTCGCGGCTGCGACCACTAGCCGCCATGCTCCGCGAGCAAGGCCTCAAACTCTTCCTCCGACAGCACGCGCACGCCCAGGGCCTGCGCCTGCTTGAGTTTGCTGCCGGGCTTTTCGCCGACGACGAGCACGGACAGCGCCTTGCTCACGCCCGAGAGCAGCGTGCCGCCCAAAGACTTCACTCGCTCGTGCGCTTCGCGGCGTGACACTTTCGACAGCGTGCCGGTGAAGAGGAAGCTTTGGCCGGCGAGCGGACCGGTGCGCGTGCCGGCCGCCGTGCGACCTGACTCTGGAGCCGCCGGACGCACACCACGCGCCAGCAGTCGATCAAGGTTCTCGCGCTCGTTTGCATCATCGAGAAAGGTGCGCAGCGAAGCCGCCACGGCCGGCCCGATGCCGGCGAGTCCCTGAAAGTCTTCCAGGCTCGCGGCGCGCAGCGCCTCCAGGCCGTTCCAGTGCTCGGCCAGTTTTTCGGCCACGGTCTCGCCCACGTGCAGGATGCCGAGGCCGAAGAGCAGGCGTGGCAGCGGGCGCGTCTTGCTGGCCTCGAGGCCGGCGAGCAACTTGCGCGCGGAGATTTCGCCCATGCGCTCCAGGCCGGCGAGCGTGGCTTCGTCGAGCGCATAGAGGTCGGCGAGTTCGCGCACGTGCCCGCCCTCCACGAGTTGATCGATGAGCTTCTCGCCCAGGCCCTCGATGTCCATGGCGCCGCGCGCCACGAAATGCGCGATGCGCCGCTTGAGCACGGCCGGGCAGCGGGCGTTGGGGCAGCGCACGGCGACTTCGCCCTCAACTTCCCGCACGGCCGTGCCGCAGGCCGGGCACTGCTCAGGCATGCGCCAGGCGCGGCGCGCGCCGGAGCCGGCCTCGGTCACGGCCACGATGCGCGGAATGACATCGCCGGCGCGCTCGATGAGCACGCGGTCACCCACGTGCAGGCCCAGGCGTGCGATTTCGTCGCGGTTGTGCAGGGTCACGTTCTCGATGGTCACGCCCGACACATGCACAGGCTCGACCACGGCGACAGGCGTGAGCACGCCGGTGCGCCCCACCTGCACCTGGATCTCGCGCAGAATCGTCGTGGCCTGCCGCGCCGGGAACTTGAAGGCGATCGCCCAGCGCGGGCTCTTGCTGCGTTCGCCGAGCCGCTCCTGCAGCGCGAAGTCGTCCACCTTGATGACCGTGCCGTCCAGTTCGAAGGGCAGGCTGTCGCGGCGCGCGAGCAAGTCGGCGTGATGCGCGAGGACGGCGGCGAGCGGCCCGCGCAGCGCCAGCGTGTCGGTGGTCGGCAGGCCCAGAGCCGCCAGCGCGGCCATCGCCTCGTGATGACTCGTGGGCGCCGCGCGGCGCGCGGAGGCCGCCGCGCCGTGACCGCTGGGCGCCAGCAAGCCCTCGGCCTCGCCCAGTCCGTAGCAGAGCATGTCCATGGGGCGGCTGGCCGCGACGGCTGGGTCGAGCACCTTGATGGTGCCCGAGGTGAGATTGCGCGGATTGATGAAGAGTTCCTCGCCGGCCGCGGCGCGCGCGCGATTCACGGCTGTGAAGTTGGCGCGCGTCATGATGACTTCGCCGCGCACTTCGAGCAGCCGCGGCGGAGGCGGTGCGCCCGACGCGCGGCGCAGCTCCAGCGGCAGATTGCGCACAGTGCGCACGGTGTGCGTCACGTCATCGCCCACTTTGCCGTCACCGCGCGTGATGGCGCGCGTCAGGCGGCCCTGCTCATAGATCACTTCCAGCGCCACGCCATCGAGCTTCGGTTCGCAGGAGAAGACCAGCTCTCGATGCGCTGCGCCGGCGCTGCCAGCGTCGCCCTTGTCGCGCTCCAGTCCGAGAAACTCGCGCAGACTCTCCACCCACTCCTCGACCTCGGCCTGGTTGTAGGTGTTCGCCAGCGAGAGCATCGGCTGGCGATGCGGTGCCGCCTGCAAGGACGCGACGGGCGCGCCGCCCACTCGCCGCGTGGGCGAATCGGCGCGCGCCAGATGCGGGTGCTGCTCCTCCAGATCCGTCAGCTCACGCAGGAGGGCGTCGTACTCAGCGTCGGCAAGCACCGGCGCGTCCTGCTCGAAGTAAAGCCGATCGTGCCGGCGAATCTCCGTCACCAGCCACTCGATGCGCGCCGCCGGATCAGACGGTGATGGTGAGCGTGCGCTCATGGCTTCACTTTACCGACCCGGCGCGGCGGACACGCCGACCCAACGGCCTGCTCAGGCGATGAGCATGGCGTCGCCATAGCTGAACACGCGGTAGCCCGAGTCGAGCGCATGGCGATAGGCCGCGCGGATGCGCTTCAGGCCCGCAAAGGCCGAGACGAGGACCAGCAGCGTGCTGCGCGGCTGGTGGAAGTTCGTGAGCAGGGCCTCCACAGCCCGGAAGGGTGCGCCCGGCTTGAGGAAGAGGCTCGTCTCGGCGGGGCCGGCGCGAAGTTCGCGGCCATCGGCGGAGACTGCCGATTCCAGTGCGCGCACGACCGTCGTGCCGACCGCCACCAGCCGCGGCCCGCCGGCCGCGCCCGTCTGCTCGCGCCGCAGTCGCGCGTACTGCTCGGCCAGTAGGACGGGTATTTCGTAGCGCTCGGTGTGCATGAGGTGCTCGGCCAGCGTCTCGCCGCGCAGCGGCCGAAAGGTGCCCTCGCCGACATCGAGGCGCAGGCGCCCCAGCAGCACGCCGCGCCTTTGCAGCGCGGCCAGCAGTTCGGCCGTGAAGTGCAGCCCCGCTGTCGGTGCCGCCGCGGCCGTGGGCTGGGGCCGGGAGCCGCTCACGCTCGCGGAGCTTGCGCAGCCTTCCGAAAACACGGTCTGGTAGCGCTCGCGATCCAGTGCATCGCGCGCATCCTGCTCGGCCGCGCGCTCGATGTAAGGCGGCAGCGGCATGCGGCCCGCCTCGGCCATGAGCGCGCCGATCTCGCGGCCCTGCTCGACGACAATCTCGAAGCGCCCTTCGCCTGCCGCGCTTTCGATGCGCCAGCGGTCCTCGCCCACACGCAGGCTTTCGCCGGGCAGTGGCGTGCCTCGAGTTCCCAGGAGCACGCTGGCTCGACGACCGTCGCCGTGCACCTGGAGCACCAACACCGAGACGCGCCCGCCGGTCCCCTCGCGCCGCGCGGTGAGCCGCGCCGGCATGACGCGCGCCTCGTTGACCACCAAAAGGTCGCCCGGACGCAACAGCGCAGGCAACTGGGCCATGAAGCTGTCGGCGAGCGGCTCCGGCGCTGCCGCGGCGCGAGCCACCAGCAGCAGCCGCGCCTCGTCGCGGCGCGCGGCCGGCACTTGCGCGATCGCTTGCAGCGGCACTTCGTAGTCGTAGTCGGCGGCGCGCTCGGACATGGTCGCGCAGATCCTAACGGTCAGCCGGTCAGCTCCAGCAGCCGGTCGGCCTCCGCGTTGGCGCGCTCCGCCAAGCCCTCCCGCTCCAGTCGCGCGATGTAGGCCAGCGAGAGATCGAGGCCGAGCGGGTCGAGTTCGACAGCGAGCGCCAGCAGATCAAGCGACGGCGTCGGCCGGAAACGACGACCGCCGAGTCGTCGCACCACGGCGCGCCACGGCGGCCGGCGCAGTTCGTGTGCGCCCACGAGGAGCAGCAGTCGTCGCAGGTCGCGGCGCCGCAATGCGGTCATGCGCGGCGGCCGCTCCTGACCGACGGCGAGCAAGTCTCGCGCCAGCCGCGCGGCCAACTCACGCACTAATGCCCGCTCCGAACGTTGCTGCAGCGCCTCGGCCGAGATCTCGCCGGTTGGCAGCAACTCGCCTTGCTCGCCGGGCGCGCCCAAGCCGCCTAGCCCGCGTGGCGCGTCGAGCGGAGATGAGCCTTCGCAAGCTCGCTGGGCGTCGCGCCCGCATTGGGCTTGGCGATGGCGCCGCCGCGCCAAGGAGGTCTCCAGCCAGTGGCAGACCGTGGCCACGGCATCAGCGCTCTCCCGGCAAGCGGCGCACTGCCGAGCATGCAGCGCGAGTTGCCCGATGGGTGTCGCCGACTCGGCGCCGATCGCCAGCCGGCACATCTCGTGCCGCGCCTGCTCGCAAAATCCGACCGAACCGCCCTGCGCCTCGAACTGCATGGCGGCACTGATTCCGCCACCCAGGGCAAGTCACCGACTATTTCGGCAGGGTCGTGAGGTCGGCTAGGCCGTCGCGGCGGCCTGCTGGGCCTGCGCCTCGACCCAGTCCGCAAAGCGCGCGGCGCAGGCCTCGAAGCTGCTGCCCGCTGTGCTGGCGATCACTTCGTGGCCGTGCCGCACCTGCACGCTCGCGTTGAGCTGCACCGCCGCCGGAGCGGCGCGGGCGGAAGTCGTTGGAGTGGCGGCCGTTCTCGACGACGACGCGCCCAGATGGCCGCTGCGCTCCAGGAGCGCGCGCGCTTCGGCCGCAGCCTCGTCCGCCGTGCGATTAACGCGCCCGGCCAGATGCCGCGCACTGAGCGGCGCTCCGGTGAGCGCCGCCACGAAGTCTTCGAAGCTGCGCGAGTTGCCCGGCTGCCAGTAGTGCTCGCGCAGCGTCGGGCCGATCTTGGGATTGTCAGTGAGCCGGCCATCACGCGCGAGGAAGAAGGCGCGCGTCTGCTCCACCGCCATCTCGGCCAGCACATAGCCGTGGTAATAGGCCGAGCTCTCGCCGGAGATGAGGTGCGGCACCGAAAGAATCGGACGCGGACTGCCTTCCTCGAGAAAGAGCAGCCGCTGTTCGACCTCTCGCAAGGCCTCGAGCGCGCGCTGCGGCGTCAGTTCCGCTTCCGGAATCTCATAGAGCGCCTTCTCGCCGAAACAGACCGAGAGGCGCTGGCGCAGTTCCCAGGCCGCGAGCGGCTGCCGCGCGCGGATCCCGCGCTCGATGAGCTCGGCTGGCATTGGCTGGCCGTCGCGCGTCGTGGCGTAACGCGCCTGCCAATCGGCGTCCGCGAGCAGACTGTCCAAGAACATGCTCTGCGTCTCGGCGAAGGCCACGGAACTCGGCGCCCACTCCTGTGCAAAGCACGGCGCGGGCATGTCGATATTGGCAAAGTGCGCCGCGTGCCCGCCCTCGTGAAAGAGCGTCTCGGCCGCGCGGCGGCCGGCTCCCACCAGTCCCGGAATCGCATTGGCCGTGAACTGAATGCGCGCCGGCCGGCGCTGCCCGTCGTCGCGCCAGGCCGGCACGGGCCCATGCATGAAACCATTCTCGTGCTTGCCCTTCCGGTCGATGAGGTCGAGCACGAGCGTGGCGCCTTGGTAGTCGATGCCCAGCGCCGCGAAGCTGCGCCCCCAGCGCAACAGCGCCTGCGAAAAGGGGAAGTAGGGATCTTGCTCGCGAGTCAGATCGCCGGTAGCCCAGTAGCGCAGATTCCAGGGCGTCGCGGGCTCGCCGTGCTCCGCCGCCAGCCACTCCACGGCGCGGCGCCCCGCCTGCCGCGTCGCGGCCTCGACTTCCTCGAGCCAGGCGAAGATGCGCCGCTTGCTCAGCCCTTCTCCGCGCTGCACGGTCCAGTCGTAGTAATCCTCGGCGCCCAGGCTGCGGCCGAGACGGTTGCGGCGCTTGACGATCTCAAGAAAGCCGTGCTCCAGCACACACGTCTCGATGCTGCGCAGGCCCTCCCAGGCGGCGCGGCGCCGCGCGGCCTGCGGGTCGGACAAGAGCATCGCGCCGAGCTTCACCGAACTGGCCGGCACGAAGGCGCCGCTCGAACCCGCAGACGCCGGCTCGCGATAGCCCAGCGCCATGCGGCTGCGCGCTCCAGCCAACTCGCCCTCGGCGTCCAGCAGGCTGGCGGCTTCAGCACGCGCCTCCGGCTGCTCGATGCAGTGCGCCGCCAGGGTCTGGCACCAACCCTCGAGGGCCACCAGCACACTGTCCGGCGCCTGACTCGGTGCCCGCGCCGCAGCCAGCGCCGCGCGCGCCGAGACGAGCCGCGCCGGATCGCGCAGGAAGTCTTGCAGCGCCACCTCTTTGCGGTTGAAGTCGGCTCGGGCCGCGTCGCGGTCGGCCGACAGTCCCATGAACACGTCCCAGAAGGCGTCTTCCTTGGCGGTGTGGAGGCGCTCGAACTCGCGGTTCAGATCATTGAGCAGGGCCGGCTTGGGGGCTGGTGGCATTGCGGTTCCTCGCAGCAACAGCGGGCGTCAACGGCGGAGGGCGCTTCCGGCCGCACGGAAGGGCGCGCAGTGTAGCGCTCGCGCCCGGCCGGCCTCGCGCGCGCCGGGCCGCCTGCGCTAAGATGGCCGCGAATCACGCTGTGGGACCCGACATGAGCACGAACGAGCCGACGACTTCACTCCGCCTCAAGACCGGCCTGGCCGAGATGCTCAAGGGCGGCGTGATCATGGATGTCACGACGGCCGAGCAGGCCAAGATCGCCGAGGAGGCTGGCGCCTGCGCCGTCATGGCGCTGGAGCGCGTGCCCTCGGACATCCGCAAGGAAGGCGGCGTGGCGCGCATGGCGCGCATCGACGTGATCGAGCAGATCATGAAGGTCGTCTCGATCCCGGTCATGGCCAAGTGCCGCATCGGTCACTTCGCCGAGGCGCGCGTGTTGGAGCAGCTCGGCGTGGACTACATCGACGAGTCCGAAGTGCTCACGCCCGCCGACGAACACTTCCACGTGGACAAGCACGCCTTCAAAGTGCCCTTCGTCTGCGGCTGCCGGAATCTGGGCGAGGCCCTGCGCCGCATCGGCGAAGGCGCGGCCATGATCCGCACCAAGGGCGAGGCCGGCAGCGGCAACATCGTCGAGGCCGTGCGCCACATGCGCGAAGTGCAAACCGGCCTGCGTCAGCTCAGCGTGAAAGGCGACGAGGAACTCATGTCCGCCGCCAAGGAACTGGGCGCTCCGTACGAACTCGTGCGCCTGGTCGCCAAGACCGGCAAGCTGCCGGTGCCGAACTTTGCCGCGGGCGGCGTGGCCACGCCGGCCGATGCCTCACTCATGATGGCGCTGGGTGCCGAGGCCGTCTTCGTCGGCAGCGGCATCTTCAAGAGCAGCGATCCCAAGACCTATGCGATTGCCATCGTGAAGGCCACGACGCACTGGGATGATCCGCAGCGCCTGCTCGACGCCTGCCGCAGCATCCAGGCCGCCGCGATGCCGGGCCTGGACATCGACAAGCTGGACAAGAGCGAGCTGCTGCAGACGCGCGGCTGGTGACCGCGGCGCGCCGCGAGCGCGCCACCGCGGGGAGGCGGAGATGACGAAGCTGCAGGTCGGAGTGCTGGCGCTCCAGGGCGACTATGCCGCGCACGAGCGCGCCGTGGCGGCTCTCGGGCACCTCGCGCGCCGGGTCAAGCGGCGCGAACACCTGGCCGGACTCGACGCGCTGCTCCTTCCCGGCGGCGAGAGCACCACCATGCTCAAGTTCCTGGAGGGCGAGGATCTCGACGGCCCCATCGCCGACTTTTGCCACTCGGGCAAGCCCGTGCTCGGCACCTGCGCGGGCGCCATCCTGCTGGCCACCGAAGTGCGCTCGCCCTCGCAGCGCTCGCTCGATGTGCTGGACATGGCCATCGAGCGCAACGCCTACGGCCGGCAGATCGACAGTTTCATCACGCGCGTGGAGGACGTCGCGACGACGGTGCCTGGGCTGCGCGGAGTCGAGGCGGTCTTCATCCGTGCGCCCATCATCCGGCGTGTGGGCCCAGGTCTTGAAGTGCTGCTTCGCCACGAAAGCCTGCCCATCCTGGTGCGCAAGGGCGCGGTGCACGCCGCGACCTTCCACCCGGAGATGACCCAAGACACGCGCGTGCTGGAACTCGTGCTCTCGCGGGCCCGCCAGCGGTGAAAGAGGCGCAGCGCGTCCGCACTCTGCTGGCGCTGCTGGCCCGGCACGATCCCGATCCGCGCTGCGCCCTGGTGCACGCTAATGCCTTCGAACTCCTGGCGGCCACGATCCTCTCGGCGCAATGCACCGACGTGCGCGTGAATCTCGTGACGCCCGCGCTCTTTAGTCGCTACCCCACGCCTGCTGCGCTGGCAGCGGCCGAAGTCCAGGACGTGGAGGAGTTGGTGCGCTCCACCGGCTTCTTCCGCAACAAGGCCAAGAATCTCGTGGGCATGGCGCAGGCGCTCGTCGAGCGGCATGGCGGCCAAGTGCCGCGCGAGATGGAGGCGCTCGTCGAACTGCCCGGCGTCGCGCGCAAGACCGCCAATGTCGTGCGCGGGGAGTGCTTTCGCCTAGCCGACGGCGTGGTCGTGGACACCCATGTGCTGCGCCTCTCCTATCGCCTCGGTCTGACCGCAGCGCACGATCCGCTGCGCGTGGAGCGCGACCTCATGGCCTGCCTGCCGCGCGAGGAGTGGATCGCCTTCAGCCACCGGCTCATTCGGCTGGGCCGCACGGTCTGCGTGGCCCGCAAGCCGCGCTGCACAAGCTGCCCGCTCGCCGCACATTGCCCGCAGCGAGGCCTCACGATCTCGACGGCGAAGCCCGCGCCCACGCAGGGCGCTGCGACGCGGCTCAGGAAGGCGCGCGCTGCTCCTTCTTCACTGAAGGGCTCACGAGGAAGAAGCGCCCGACGCGCACCTTGACGCGCTCGCCGTTCTCGCGCTCGAAAACATAGGTGCCTTCCATCGTGCCCCAGGGCGTCGCCAGCGGGCAGCCGCTCATGTATTCGAAGCTCTCGCCGGCCGCGAGGTCGGGGTGCTGTCCGACGACGCCAGGTCCGCGCACGTCTTCGCGGTGATTGTCGGCATCAAGGATGACCCAGTGGCGCGTGAGCAACTTGGCACGTCGCGACCCCTCGTTGTTGATCACGATGCGGTAGGCGAAGACGTAGCGGTCATGCTCCGGGTCGGATTCGGCCGCCAGGTACTGGGCTGTCGCGCGCACGCGCAGTCCTTCGGTCACGGTGTCGGAGTCGGGTGACTGAGGCATGTGCTCCCATTGTGATCGACCGGCGCCCATCCTGATAGAGTGCAAGCGTGACCCCGCCCGATGATGCCGAGGCTCCCGCACCCGACCCCGCCGGCGATGCGGACCCGCGCAGCGAGGCGGGCCTGGCCCTGGCCCCACTCTTTCCCCTGCCGCACGGCGCCCTGCTGCCCGGCGAATTGCTGCCGCTGCACCTGTTCGAGCCTCGCTACCGGGCCATGATGGCCGCCGTGCGCAAGGGCGATCGCGTCATCGCCGTGGCCACCTTGCAGCCGGGCTGGGAGGCCGACTACAAGGGCCGGCCGGCCGTGGCCGACATCGTCGGCCTGGGGCGCGTCGTCAAGGACCGCCTCAACCCCGACGGCACCAGCGACATCGTCCTGCACGGCCTGTTGCGGGGCGAAATCGTTGCCGAGATCTCCGGGCGCGAGTATCGCGTGGCGCGCATCTCGCCGCACAGCGAGGACGATCTGCACCCGGCCGAGGTCTACCGACTGCGGCGCGAGCTGCTGCGCGGCATCGCCGAGCGGCTGAAGTCTCGGGCCTTCGTCTTCGATCTGACGGCGGGCTTCGACGTGGGCGCACTGGCCGACCGCATTGCGGCCGCACTCGACTTGGAGCCAGCCGAGCGCGTCGCCATCCTGCAAGCCGTGAACGTCGAACGCCGCGTGAGCCTCTTGCTCGAACTGCTGACCCAGCGCAAGCATCGGCAGCGCCTGGTCGAGATCATGCCTTCGCTGCACTCCTTCTCCCTGGCCCTGGAGCGCGGCCGCGGCCCGGAGCTGCGGCGGTGACCGGACCGGTGGCCGTCTCGACTGCGCTTCGGCAAGAGCGCGCGCGAGGCCCGGCGACTGTCCTCGCGGCCCTGGCGCTCCCGGCGGCCATCATCACGCTCCTGTCCGGCTGCGGCGAGCCGGGCACCACGCCGCTCGTCGCCAGCCCGCCCACCGGCGCCTCACCGAACTTGCTGATGGTGTCCTTCGACACGCTGCGCGCGGACCGGCTGGGCTGCTACGGGAACACCAGTTGGCCTGAGTCTCCGTCTCCGCATGTGGACGGACTCGCTGAACGCGGCACGCTCTTCGAGACGGCCATCGCTCCGCGCGGCCAGACGCACCCCTCGCTCGGCGCGCTGCTTACCGCCAAGTACCCCATCACGACCGGCCTGCGCGAAAACGGCCTGCTGCTGCTGCCCGAGCACCGCACACTTTTCGAGCAGCTTCGCGAGGCGGGCTGGCGCACCGGTGTGTTCGTGGCCAACTTCGAGCAGGGCCAGACCAATGATGACTGGGTCTATCGTGGCGCCGAAGTCTCCAGCGACGGATTCCAGGGGGGACGCCGCCGTGAAGCAGCGCTCGAGAGCCGCTTCCAGCGCATCTGGGATGACCGCGTGGAGCAGGCGGCGCTGGATTTCCTGAGTCGCCAGGACCCCGCTCGCCCCTTCGCGGCCTGGGTGCACTTCTACAACCCGCATCAGCCATACAACCCGCCTGCAGGCTTCATTGATCGCTATGGCACCGCGGCGGATCTGCCCGAGCCGCTCGCAGCACCGGGCGAAGACTCAGGCCCGAGCTTGGGTCGGCACTTGGCTGAGATCACGCTCGGCGATCGGCCGGTACCGGCCGCCGAGCTGCGGCGCATCATGGGGCTCTACGACGCCACGCTCCACGCCACCGACCTACGGCTTCAGCACTTGCTCGACGCGCTCAAGGCGGCGGGCGAACTGGAGAACACGTATCTCGTCTTCACCTCCGACCACGGCGAAGAACTCTTCGATCACAATCGCTACTTCTATCACGGCAATTCGATCTATCAGGGCACGCTGCGCATTCCGCTCATCGTGTCGGGGCCGGGGCTGCCGGCCGGGCAACGGCTCTCTGTCCCGGTGCAGACGATCGATATCGCCCCCACGATTCTTGACTTGCTCGGCATCGCGCCGCTCCCCGGGGCGGAAGGTGCCTCGTTACTTCCGCTACTGAGGGGCGAGACAAGTTCGCCCCCGCGCCCGCATGCCTTCATCGAGTGGCAGGATCTGGTCTATGCCGTAACTGACGGCCGCTGGAAGTACGTGCACAACCCCGGACACTTCCATCTGCTCAAGCAGCCCTTCAATCCGCCGCCGGGCCGGCAGGCGACCCGCGGCTTCCGCATTGACTGCTTCGAGGCCTACGACTTGGCGCGGGACCCGACCGAGCAGGTCAATTTGCTCGCAGGTCTCGACCCCTCCACGCTGGCTGACCCGGCCGCCCTGCCTGCAGAGATTCGTGCTCTGCGGCTGGCCCTCGAGCGCTGGCTGGCTGATCCGCGCCACGAGCGCGAGATGTCCTGGCCGGGCATGAGCGCGCAAGCCATGCAGCGCATGGAAGAGATTGGCTACGTCGGCGCCCTGGGACGCAAGGACGTGCTGCCGCAAGAGCCCTGCGGGACGCGCTGAAAAGCAAGCGGGCGCCGCGACTCGCGTCGCGACGCCCGCTGTGCGTCAGGGCTGATTAAAGGATTTCGATCTCGACGCCCTTGGTTCCATAGATTCCGCCGGTCGCGACAGCGCCGGCATCGCCGATGAACCACTGGCTGTAGAAGCTCATGCCGGAGAGCGCTCCGTTGATCGGAATGCTCAGCTTGGCCGTCGCCACGCCCATACCGTCAGTCGTTGACGTGAGCATGAGGAAGAGCGAACCGGCATTGACGTTCATCGGGACCGGGAAGCGCGGATCCGGGAAGGGCAAGCCCGTGCCCGGCGTGAACGAGAAGGCCGCGATGGCCGGCGCGTTCGGCGTCGAGTCCCACACGCCCAGCAACCAGTTGGGATGACCCTGGTTGGCAGGAACGTGTGCGAGCAGCTTGGGCGTCTGTCCGACTCCGCCCTGGCTGGCTACACCGAACTCGGTGTTCGCCGAGGGCAGCTCGCTAGCCAGAGTCGGACGCGTGAACGGGAACTCCAGGTTCACGACGCGCTCGTCGAGCAGAGCCTCTTCGAGGAACAGCGTGAGGTCAGCCTTCTGCTGCACCGTCAGGTTGAGCGGAACGATCGTGGGATCCACGTCGGCACTCGGGAAGTCGCCGCCGATGTCGTAGAACTCGACCACTTCGGCCACCGTATTCTTGCCGCCGTTGTGGAAGTACGGCGCGCGGAGCACCACGTTGCGCAGATCCGGCGTCTTGAACTTGCCGCGATCGGCCGGATCCCCAGTTACCGCGAAGCGTCCGAGGTCATCGTCAGTCGGCCGGACGCCGATGTTGTGGAAGTCCTGGTCCGAGGTGAACGGGATGGTGTGGCATGTGCTGCAGTTCGCGCCTTCGGTCGCCGTGAAGATCTGGAAGCCGGGCGCGTACTCGGCCGGCATCTGCGCGATCGTCCCATCCAGGAAGTCGTCCAGGATGCTGCGGTTCGAGATCAGCGTGCGCTCATAGTTCGCGATGGCGAAGACCGCCCGCTTGGAGGTGATGGCCGGATCGCCGTAGGCGGCCTCGAACATCTGCGGATAGGTCGGGTACTGGGCCAGGAAGCTAGCCATCTCCGTCGGGAGATTCGTCATCAGCGCGCCCGGCTTGACCACGGCGAGCTTGTTGCAGATGTCGTCCCAGGTATAGCCTTCGCGGGCCATTTCAGTGGAGTTGGCGGGCGGGCCGGCGGCCTGGCTCTCCATGGCGCCGAAGTACGGGATCTCGACAAGCCCCGTCTGCGGATCGGTGTAAGCCGAACTCGCGCGGCCATCCCAGAACAACTCGAAGTTGAAGGCTGCGTTGATTGTCGGAGGTGCACGACGACCCGTGACACGAGGCCTCGGGAAGTGGACGTTGTCGTTCAGAAAGTTATTGGCCGCGTCCTGGTGCACGGTGCCCGGCGAGCCGCCGAGCACGTCGTCGGCAGTGCCGACCACGCCGTCCGGGCCCGGGTGCGGGTTATTCAGTGCCGCGAGGCGGGGGTCTGCGCCGCCGGCCTCGTTGATGTGGCAGGTGCCGCACGACATTGTGTTGTCCGAACCCACCTGCTCCTCCCAGAACAGGAACTTGCCGAGCACTTCTTGCTCAGGCGTGGGGTTGTTCAAGAAGTGATAGATCACGTCCGGCAGCGGCACGTCCGCCTGGGCGAATGTCGCCGGGACGGCGCAGGTGAAGAGAAGGGCCAGCCGCGGGAGTGCTCGCCGCAGGCTCAAGGGGAGGGAGATTTGCATGATGACCTCGGGGACTTTGAGAATGATTTCAGGTGATTTAGGGAGCGACAACGGAGCGAGCCGCGCAAGCCTGTTGTCAGGAAGAGCAAAGATTCGCAGAGTCTACTCCCATGTCGTTTGACCTGTCAATGCATGGTCGAAAATCATAAACTATTTCTAATAAACGTCTTATGACGACAGCAATGTTTTGTGATGAATATCTCTGACGGCTTTTTCGCGTGACTTTCGCATGGCTATCGACTCAAGGGCTGCGCTCTCTGGAACCTGAATTGCCGTTGGACGCCTAGGTGATCCACGCGGGCCCATGCGCGAGAGTGGGCGCATGACCAGTTCGCGCATAACTCTGGATCTCTCCGCTTGGGCAGACTCAGCGCACGCAGGAGAGTCTTCGGGGCTATCGCGCGAACAGGAGCGGTCCATCCTGGAGCGCTTCTTGACGGCCGCCTACGACGATCTCGGCAAGGCGCCGCATCTGCTCGACGGTCATGAGCTCCATGAATTGCTTGGTCACGTGCTGCCCGGGCGCTTCGCGCGCACCGAACCCGGCCTAACGCTTGTGCCGGAACTCATCGGACGCTACCTCGATCATCTCGAGGAGAGCGTTGTTGTCGCCCACTCTTTCGAGCTGCGCCAAGCCCTGGCCGGGACCGGCGATGAATTCATCGAAGCCGTCCGCACGGGGCACCACGCACATCACGCGACGCCCATCGCCCCGATCGTCAATCGCGCTCCCAAGCTCGGCCGCAATGATCCCTGCTGGTGCGGCTCAGGCAAGAAGTTCAAGAAGTGCCACGGGGCCGCTAGCTAAGTCCCGGCAGCTTCAGTCCCTTTTGGCGGGCGCACTCAAGCGCCTCGTCATAACCCGCATGAGCGTGTCGCATGACTCCCGTGCCCGGGTCATTCGTGAGGACGCGTTGTAGACGGGCATCAGCCTCGGGCGTGCCGTCAGCCACGATGACCTGGCCAGCGTGCTGGCTGTAGCCAATGCCGACGCCTCCGCCATGGTGGAAGGACACCCAGGTCGCTCCGGAAGCAGTGTTCAAGAGCGCGTTGAGCAGCGGCCAGTCGGACACTGCGTCCGTTCCGTCCTTCATGCCCTCTGTCTCGCGATTCGGTGAGGCCACGGATCCGCAGTCCAGGTGATCCCGGCCAATGACGATCGGCGCTTTCAAGGCGCCCTCGCGCACCAGGCGGTTGAGTTCCAGGCCGAGTCGGGCGCGCTCGCCGAGGCCCAGCCAACAGATGCGCGCCGGCAGCCCCTGAAAGGCGATGCGTTGCTGGGCCAGGCGAATCCAGCGCGCCAGCGCTGCGTCCTCGGGGAAGAGCCGCAGCACGGCAGCGTCGGTGACAGCGATGTCGGCCGGGTCACCCGAGAGCGCAGCCCAACGGAAGGGTCCCTTGCCGACACAGAAAAGCGGCCGGATGTACTCGGGCACAAAGCCGGGGATCTGGAAGGCGTCTTCGGCGCCGCCCTCCAGCGCGAAGCCGCGCAAGTTGTTGCCGTAGTCGAAGGTGATCGCGCCCCGCTCTTGCAGCGCGCGCATCGCACGGATGTGCTCCACCATCGTGGCCACCGAACGCCGCCGATACTCCGCCGGGTCGGCGCTGCGCAGGGCCACGGCTTCCTCGAGTACAAGCCCGCGTGGCACATAGCCATTGAGCGGATCGTGGGCGCTGGTCTGGTCCGTCAGGATGTCGGGCACGACGCCGCGCCGCAGCAGGCCCTGCAGCAGATCCACTTGGTTGCCCACCCAGCCGATCGACTGCGCCTCGCCGCGCCGTCGCAGATCCAGCGCCAGATCGATGGCGCTGTCGAGATTCTCCGCCAGCACGTCGAGATAGCGCGTGGCCAGGCGCTTCTCGATGCGCCGCGCGTCGACATCCGCTGCCAGAAACGTGGCCCCGCACATCACGGCCGCGAGCGGCTGCGCGCCGCCCATGCCGCCCAGGCCGCCGCTCACAACGAGCCGCTTCTCGAGCGAGCCGCTGAAGTGCTGCCGAGCCGCAGCCGCAAAAGTCTCGTAAGTGCCCTGCACGATGCCCTGGCTGCCGATGTAGATCCACGAACCGGCGGTCATTTGCCCGAACATCATCAAGCCGCGTTGCTCGAGCTCGTTGAAGTGTTCCCAAGTGGCCCAGTGCGGGACGAGATTGCTGTTGGCGATGAGTACGCGCGGTGCCTCGCGATGGGTCTTGAAGACCCCCACCGGACGCCCGGACTGCATGAGCAAGGTTTCGTCATCACGCAGCTCGCGCAGCGCCGCGACGGTTCGGTCGAAGTCCTCCCAACTGCGCACCGCGCGCCCGCTGCCGCCATACACCACCAGCCGCTGCGGGTCCTCTGCCACCTCGGGGTCGAGGTTGTTCATGAGCATGCGCAGTGCGGCTTCGGCCTGCCAGTTTCGGCAACTGAGCTGCGCACCACGCGGAGCGCGGACCGGCGTGTCGCGGCGAATCATGGTGAGCTGCTCCATTAGTCCAGCGGCCCGAGCGCGGCTTCGACCGCCGCGAGCAGCGTGCCGCGCGCGACGAGGACTCGCACCGCTTCGATGTCGGAGGAGAGTTCGCGGTCAGTGAGCAGCGGCCGCAGGACTCGGCCCAGTGCGCGCTGGGTGGCCTGCCCGGCCGGCCCCGCAGGCCCGCCTGCGCTCAGGGCCAGCGCATGGAAGGCCGCCATGAGCTCGATGGCCAGGACGGTCTCGGCGTGCTGCAGGATCTGCAGACACTGCAGCCCGGCGGCTGGCGCCATGGAGACATGGTCCTCCTTGCTGGCCGAGGTGGGAATGCTGTCGACGCTGGCCGGATGCGCCAGGACCTTGTTCTCCGAGACCAGCGCTGCCGCGGCAACCTGCGCGATCATGAGACCGCTTTGCACACCGCTCTCGCGTGCGAGAAAAGCCGGCAGCCCCGAGAGATCCGGATTCACCAGCAGTTCGATGCGCCGCTCGGAGATCGAAGCCCACTCGGCGGCCGCCAGCTTGAGGAAGTCGGCCGCCAGGGCCACAGGCTGCGCGTGGAAGTTGCCGCCCGACACGATCTCGTCCGGCCCGAGCACGAGCGGGTTGTCGGTGACGGCGTGGACTTCGCGCAGCAGCACGCCTTCAGCATGCGTGACCGCGTCGCGGGAGGCCCCGTGCACCTGCGGTGCACAGCGCAGGCTGTAGGGATCCTGCACGCGGCCGCGCCGCTCGTAACCTGCCAGCCGCCGCGAACCAGCCAGGAGCCTGCGCATGTTGCCCGCCGAAGCCAACTGACCGGGCTGACCGCGCAGCGCGTGAATGCGCTCATCGAAGGCCTGCGGCGTGCCGCGGTAGGCCTCGAGCGTGAAGGCGCAGGCCACATCGGCCACGCGCGCCAGCCGCCGTGCGCGCAGCACGGCCTCGGCCAGCAACGCCGTGGAGTACTGCGTGCCGTTGAGCAGCGACAGGCCCTCCTTGGCGGCCAGCCGCAGCGGCCGGCGCCGAGCGGCCGCGAGCGCCTGCTTACCTGTGCGCGGCTTGCCACGCACCCAGGCCCGGCCTTCGCCGATGAGCACCAGGGCCAAGTGGGCCAGGGGAGCCAGATCACCGCTGGCTCCCACCGAGCCGCGACTCGGCAGGATCGGGATCACGCCCGCGTTGAAGACGGCCAGGCCATGGTCGATGAGTTCGCGCCGCACACCCGAATGCCCACGGCAGAGATTCGTGAGACGCAGCGCGAAGGCCAGGCGGCAGACGCCGGGTTCAGCGGGCGCGCCCACGCCGGCCGCGTGACTGCGCACGAGATTCACCTGCAAACGGCGCAGTTGCTGCGGAGGCACGCGCACCGAGGCCAGCTTGCCGAAGCCCGTGTTGATGCCGTAGCACACTCGCCCGGCAGAGAGAGCGGTGTCGACGGCCTGCCGTGCGGCGGCGACACGCGGCGCAGCGGCCGCGTCGAGCGCGAGCTCCGGCACAGGTCCCCAAAGCAGGCGCTCCAGGTCGCGCAGACCCAGCGGCGTCTCACCCAGCAACAGTCGGGCCATGCCCGGAGCTCCTCACCAGCGAAGGGGAGCGCGCCACGATAGCAGTTGGCGCCTGCGCTGGCGATTCGCCATGATCATCCGCGCCATGCTCTGCCGCGCACTGCTGATCTGGGCCTGCGCGAGCGGACCGGCTCTGGATGAGCTCGTCTCGGGCCGCTTCGACCTCCTGGGCTGGCAACGGCTCGGCGTAGCGCGCTTTGCCGCGCCGGTTCCGGACGCAGCCGCCACCGTCGCGCTGCTCGATGACGACCCGGACACGGCTGTGTCCGTGCTGGCCAACGCAGCCCGCACGCTGACCCTGGACTTCGATCCGCCGCAGGAAGTCGAGCGCGTGGAGCTCGCTCTTTCCGGGCCCGGCGCTTGTCGCGTGCGCCTCACCGTGGTGCAGCCCGACGACCAGCGCTTTCAGGCCGGGGAATCGGAAGTCTCAGGCGGCCAAACAGCGCTGTTCCGACTGACCAATGCCAAGGTCCGTTCGCTGAGCTTCGAGATCGAGACCCTGGAGGAGGACGGCGAGTCGGCGCTGGCCGGGCTGGCCGTCTTCGGCCGCATGCGCATCGTGGCGCTGTCGCTGGACGATCCGCCCAGCACGCTTCCGGTGGGCGGCAGCTTTCCCTGCCGCGTGCTCGGGCGTGACGAACATGGCGGCCGCCCTGATCTCAGCGAGCGCACGCAGCTCGTTGTGCAGCCGGCTCGGGCTCTGGCCTTCCTCGCAGACCGGCGGGCCGTCACGCGCGTCGCCGGCCCGCTCACCATCGAGCCGCGCCTCGCCACACTCGGGGGGCCGGTGGTTTCGGTGCTGGTCACACCCGTGGAGCCGCCGCCGCCCGCTCCGCAAGCCGTGGCCGGCATGCAGGTCGTGCAGCTCCTGCTGGAAGGCCAGCCGCCCTTCGAGATCTTTCGGAGGCACGCCGGTGAGAAGGCCGAACGCTCGCTGGGCCGCGCCGAGCGCACGCGCTTCTACGACGATTCGGTGCTGCCGGGCACCGCCTACACCTACTCGGCGCGCCGCGTGGACCGGCTCGACAATCCGCTCACTGAAGCCAGCGCAGGAGTGCGCGTGCGCACGCTCACGCGCTTTCCGCCGGGCTGGAGCGCGCCGGGCCGCGTGCCCGCCCTGCTCGTGCTCTTCGTGGACTCGCTGCTCCCTGAAGAACGCGCCGAGATTCTGGCCAGTCTCGAAGCGGCGCGGCTCTTCGTGTATCGGCACAGCGCCGGCCGCATCGTGCTCGACCCGCTGCTGCTCGAACTCAGCGGCCCGACTCCGCCGACCGTCGGCCCCACGCTGCACGGCATCGAAGCGCTGCTGCGCCGCCAGGGCCTGCGCGAGGACCGCTTCGGCCTAGTCTTCGCCATCTCCAACGATCTGGCCGGCGACTACGGCGGCTTCTCGATTCTGGGGCGCGGTCTCGGCGCCATGGTGCGCGGGCGCGGCCTGCGCGTGCCGACGCCCGCCGGTGCTCTCGGTCCTGATCCAGACTTGGCCTTCGCCTTCGTGCATGAATTGCAGCATGCGCTGGCGCGCTTGCAGGATGAACAATCAGCGGCCGGCGCGCGCTCCACAGGACACTTCACCGAAGACTTCGGTGCGGCCGGAATGCTGGGAGCCTGGCGCGGCCAGCCCTTCGATGCGGGCGAGAGCTGGGATGGCCACGCACAGCTTCTCGCCGCAACCGATGGCTGGGAACTCATCGGTCCGCCCTGGCGACGCCCACTCGAAGTGCTCGACACCGACGGCGACGGTCTGGTGGATGACGATGCGCGCCTGCCGATCGATGAGCAACGCCTCGGCACCGACCCAAACCTGGCCGACACGGACGGCGATGGGCTGTCCGACCTCGCTGAACTCCGCGCCGGCCTCTACCGTGGCAGCGATCCGCGCCAAGCCGACACGGATGGTGATGGCCTGCCCGACGGCGAGGATCGCTGGCCGCTTTCCAGCTTTCGCGGCAGCATTCCGCGCGGCACGACACCGCAGGCCTTGGCCGATGACGAGGCGGTCTCGCTCGCTGCGGCCTGGAATGACCGAGAATTGCTCTTCGAGATCACCACAGCCAAACCCTGCGATGCTTTTTTGGAGGTCGACGGCAGCGGCGCGCTCGGACGCTGGGAAACGGACGTGAACACTGGCACGGCGGCCAAGCCGGGCTCGGATGTCTACGCCGGCCCGGCACGCTTCACGCTGCGGGCGCACACGCCCCCCTTGGGCGTCTTCCTCGGTGAACGCCGCGTGCCGGGCGCACGGCTCACCGCGGAGGCGCTCGCCGACGGGCGCACACGTCTGCTCCTCTCACTGCCGGCCGCGCTCGGTCCCGGCGCGCAGGATGTGTACATCCCCGTGCGCGCCGAACCCACGTCGGGACTGCGCCTGCGGCCCGGCACGACGCTGGGCCTGGCGCTCACCGTGCGGCCGAGCCGCGCTTCCGATCCAGCTCCACTCGATCCCTTCGCCGACGAAGCCTGGCGGAGTCTCTTCGAGACCCACCGCTTCCTCGATGCGCGACTCGTCGACTAACGGATCAGTCGGCGGTGCGCAGCGACGTGTAGGCGATGTCGTCGCCCGCCGGATCGAACTGGGCCAAGCCGGCGAGGAAGTCGAGCGCCTCGCCATAGCGCAGCTCAACGTCGACGCCCACGCCGAACATCACGTTGCCGCGGAGCGTCAGCACGCTGAGCAAGTTGTCAGGATCACCGGCGTAGATGCCGTTGGTGTCGGAGTCGTCGCCGAAGCGCCAGCCGTAGCTGCCCGAGTAGCGGTTGTCGGTGAGACCGCCGTGAATGGTCTCCTGGTGCTCGCCCACAATGACGCCCCAACTGAAGATCGACTGGCGCCAATAGGCCAGTTCGCGATTGCCAAGACCCGCGGCCCAGGTCTCGTCCTCCCAGAGCAAGCCGAGCTGCAGCATGTTCGCCCACTCGTACTTGACGCCGACACCCTTGCCGAACTTCACGTTGAGCCGCAGCATGTCGACGAAGTCGGCGCCACGGTTGTAGACGTAGTCACCAGCGCGGTTGTTCACGCAGCCGGGGAGCAAGATGAGGCCGAGCAGGCCGGCGATCAGGGACTTGGACAGTGAAAGTTTCATGGCAGTCTGCGACCTGGGGAACAGAGGGAAGGCGAGGGGTCCGGTGATAACGCCCGGCCGAGTCACTTGCAAGTCGCGGGCCGCTTTCCCTAGGCCGGCGCTTTCCCGAGGCCGACGCTTGCCTGTCGCCGGGGCGGGGTGGTACAGGGTTGGCAGTCCAGGTCGGGCGGGTTGGGGCCGCGGGGCCGCTTGCTTTCGACCGCTGCGCAGGGAGCACACCATGACCGAGAACGAGAATTCCGCCGAGAGCCTGGTGATCGGCAGCAAGATCAAGGCCTACATCAAGAGCAAGAACATGATGTGCTCGGGCGAGTTGCAGGATGCTGTCTCCGACCTCGTCCGGCGCACTCTGGATCGCGCCTGCGAGCGGACGGCGGCCAACAACCGCTCTACGGTTCGCCCCTGCGACCTCTAAGCCCGCTGCGGCCTCAGACCCCACCTCAGGCCGAGGTTCGCTGAGCACCCGCCGCAGTTTCCGCTTCGCCAGCACGGCTGACGATCCGCGGCGCTGCCTCTTCGTGGACGGAGCGGCTGAGGGCTGCCGCAGCCTGAGCCATTGGCCCGGGAATTCCACGCCGGAAGTCCTGCGGCACGACCTGAGCACGGGCATCGCCCTGGCCTTTGCCAGGCTCTCGCCGGCCGAGCAATTGGCCTTGGTGGGCCCTTTCGACACGGTCTGCAACAACCACTACGACACGGACGGCGCCTTAGCCGCCTTCGCGCTGCTCCGGCCGGAGGAGGCGCTGCCGCGCAGTGAAGCGCTTCTGGCGGCGGCCGCCACCGGCGACTTCGGCTGGTGGCGAGGCCCGCAGGCCCTGGCCGTGGACCTCACAATCACAGAACTGGCCCGGCATTCCGCCTCGCCACTCGCCACCGAGTCGGAGCTCACCGTCGGAGGCTTGCTCAGCCTGCCGGACGACGAGCGCTACGCCCGGGCCTACGCCTGGCTGCTTGAGCACCTCCCCGCCGTGATCGACGAGCCGTACGCCTTCAACTCACTCTGGGAGCCTGACTTCCAGCGGATCCTGGCGGATGTCGAGCGCATCGAAGCCGGCACGGGCATCTCGGTGCGCGCCTTCCCCGAGGATGAGTTTGCGCTCGTAAGTTCCGACCGCGCCATGACCTCCATCGGCTTGCACCTGGCAGCCGGCGAGGCCCATCGCGTGCTGCTCGTGCGCCCGTCGGCGCGCGGCTTCCGGTACCTGTTTCGCTACCGCGTGGAGTCGTGGTTCGTGCTGGCGAGCCGGCAGCCGGCCCGGCGCGTGCCGCTCGGCGCGGCAGTGGCCGCCCTGAACGCCGCCGAACGCAAGGCCGGCGGTGCCGGCCCACGCGCCGGCGCGATCCCAGCCGCCCCCGCGACGGCGGCCGAACCGCGCTGGTGGTGCCAGTCGCTCGAAGCTCCCGTCGTGGAGTTGGGCTACGGCGATCCGGCTGCGCGAGCCGGCGGGATCTTCGAGGATCCGGAGATCGAGGCTGCGCCACCGAGCCGACTGCTGCCCTCGCAGGTTATCGAGATTCTGCGGGCGGAGTGGGCTCGCTCGGTCCGGAGCTAGCCTGCTCGAGGGCCGAGAGATCGGCCACGACCTGGGTCACCTGCAGCCGCGCGGCAGCCAGCCGGTCGCGGCAGAAACGGATCAGCTCCGCCGCCTCGCGCACGCGCGCGGCCAACTCATCGACGTCGCTGGTGTCTGCTTCGACCTCGTCCAGCAGCTCGTCGAGCCGCTGCCGGGCTTCGGCGAAACTGAGATCCTTCTTCTTAGCCATGGCGGGAGTTTAGCAAGCCTGCGGCGAGCACCTGCACGTCGAGCGAGCCATCGCGCAACTCCACGACGAGGCTCTCGCGGGGCACGGCTCGCGCCGCGTCCTTGAGCAGAGAGCCGTCGGGGCGTCGCAGCCAGGCGAAGCCGCGGGCCAGCACCTGGCGGGGATCGAGCAGCCGCGCGCGCGCGGCACTCGCCTCGAGCGCCGCGGCCAGGGCCTCGCAGCGGCTGCGCGCCGCCGCGCCGAGCCGGCCGACGTCGCGCTCCAGCCCGGAGGCGAGCAGAGCCAGCCGCTGAAGGTGTCGCCCGCGCCGTAGCCGCGAGAGCCGCTCGGCCAGGACATCCTCTTCGCCGCGCAAACCACGCTCGGTGCCGGCCCGCAGGCGCGCGCTGAGCTGCAGCAGCCCGGCGCTGCTCTCCGTGACGCGCTGCACGGCGGCCACTCGCAGGCCCTGCGCCGCGTCGATCAGTTGTTCCTCGTGCTCCGCGAGCGCCTCCCGTGCGAGCATCGTGAGCTGCTCGAAGCGCTCCTCGCTCTCGCGCCGCGCCGTGCGAGCTTGCTCCACGAGAAACTCGGCGACGGCCGTGGGCGTCTTGAAGCTGCGCTGCGCCACGGCATCGGCGACCGAGCTGTCGATCTCGTGGCCAATGCCGGTGAACACTGGCACCGGGCACGCTGCGATCGCCCGGGCGATGTCTTCACGGTCGAACCAGGAGAGGTCGAGCCGGCTGCCGCCTCCGCGCACGAGCAGGATGACCTCGACCCGCCGCGCGGCGAGCGTGGCGAGCGCGGCGCAGATCGAAGGGCCGGATTCAACGCCCTGCATGCGGGCGTCGCAGCACAGCACTTGGAAGCCGACGGCGGCGGACTGCAGGCCGGAGAGCACGTCGTTGTAGGCGGCGCTCTCGTGGGCGGTGATGAGCCCCAGGCGCAGGGGCACGGGCGGGCAGGGCAGGCTGCGATTGCGCTGTAGCGAGCCGTCTTCGGTGAGGCGGGCCAGGAGTTCGCGGCGCTGCCGATCCAGAGTGCCGAGCGTGAACTCCGGGTCCACATCGTCGATCACGAAGGAGAGCCGGCCAGAGGGTTCGTACCAGTCCGGTTTGACGCGCACGCGCAGCACCAAGCCGTCTTCAGGCGGCTGCGGCAGCCGGCCGCGCGGACCGAAGAGCCGCTGCGCGGCCTGCCGCCAGAGAATCACGCTGAGGCTGGCGCGGCGCGCCGGATCGGGGGCTTGATCATCGACAAGCTGGAAGTACCAGTGCCCGCTCGAAGAGTGGCGGCTGCGCGCCAATCCATTGACTTCACCCACCAGCCAAAAAGGTTCGGGGAAGGCCGTGCTGAGTGCCGAGCGCAGACGCGCCGCCACTTGCGGGATGGTCCAGGTCGGTGCGTCATCCTGCGGCATCACGCGCCGGATTGTAGCGAGCCCGCCGCCCGATCCGTCGAGTGCGCGACCCGCGGGGGAGTCGCGTGTTAGCATCGCCAGGATGCCCCACAAACTCGTGATCATCGGTTCGGGAGCGGCCGGCTACACGGCCGCCATCTACGCCTCACGCGCGGACTTGAAGCCGCTGCTCTACGAAGGTTTGCAGCCCGGCGGCCAGCTCACCATCACCACGGAAGTCGAGAACTTCCCCGGCTTTCCGCACGGCGTCATGGGCCCCGAGCTCATGGTGCTCATGAAGCAGCAGGCCGAGCGCTTCGGCACGGTGATGAATCCCGGCCGCATCCAGAGCGTGGACTTCTCGCGCCGGCCATTCCGGCTGGTGGACAGCGAGGACCAGGCGCTCGAGGCCGAGGCGGTGATCGTGGCCACGGGCGCCACGGCGCAGCTACTCGGCGTGCCCGGCGAGGACCAGCTCATGGGCTACGGAGTCTCCGCCTGCGCCACCTGCGATGCGGCCTTTTTCCGCGACGTGCACGTGGCGGTCATCGGCGGCGGCGACAGCGCCATGGAAGAGAGCAACTACCTCACCAAGTTCGCCAAGAAGGTCACCGTCATCCACCGCCGCGATGACTTCCGCGCCAGCAAGATCATGCTGAAGCGCGCGCAGGAGAATCCCAAGATCGAGTTCCTCACCAACCAGATCGTGGCCGAGATGCTGCCGCAGCCCGATAAGCGGCGGCTGCGCGCGCTCAAGCTGCGCCACGCCAAGTCGAATGAGAGCAGCGAGATGCCCATCGACGGCGCCTTCGTGGCCATCGGCCACCGGCCGAACACCGACATCTTCACCGGACAGCTCGCGCTCGACCCCAAGGGCTACGTCGTGCTGAAGGGCGGCACGCGCACTTCGGTGCCGGGCGTCTTCGCCGCCGGCGACGTGGCCGATACGGTTTATCGCCAAGCCATCACGGCGGCCGGCACCGGCTGCGCCGCCGCGCTCGAAGCCGAGCGCTTCCTCGCCGGCCACTGAGCCGCGCAGGCGGTCCGCGGCTAGGCCGAGGGCATGAGCACGAGCCGGAAGTCGGTCACGTGCTTGAAGCCCACTTTTTCGTAGACCGCGCGCGCGGCCTTGTTGCGCTCGTCGACGTGCAGGACCACGAAGGGCACCTTGTTCACATTGAGCAGGTCGCGGCACAGCGTCCAGAGCGCACGCGTCGCGATGCCCTGCTTGCGCAGAGCCTTGGGCGTGAAAACGCCTTCGAGCAGCGCGCCTTCGGGCCCCATCACCGCGAGATCGCACTTGAAGAGCACGCGTCCGCCGGCGTCGCGGCACATGTAGGCGCGTCCATCCACGATGCGCTCGGTCATGCGCAGACGATATTTGCGGCGATCCACTTCGGTGGGCTTGAGCTTGAGGTCTTCGCAGACCATGTCGCAGGCCAGCACCGTCAGCTCATCGATGGAGTCCAGGCTGGCCTGCTCCATGTCGATTTCTTTCAGGCCGCGCACGATCGAGCGGGCATCGAGCGCATAGAAGGGCTGCCGGCGATCGAGCACCGGCTTGGTGCCGCCGCCCTTCAGGTAGGTGTGCAGGAAGGCGCGCAGCGCATCGTCCTGGCCCACGGCCAGCGAGAAGCGCCGGCCGCGCTCGGCCACGACCGTGCCGAAGAGGTCGGCCACGTGCGGATCGTCCACCGAGACCACCAGCGTGCCGGAGTTGCCGAGGAAGCACAGTCCGCGCAGCGACTGATGCTCGTCGAAGACTCCCAGAAAGATGCCGTGGTTGGGATCGCGCGGGCTGTCCATGCCCGACTTGAGGATGCGCGAGATGAGCAGCACATTCTCGCGCGGCTCGCCCTTGAGGAAGGCCAGCGCTACTGAGCGCGGAATGTTTTCGGCGACGCGCAGCGTGGGCTGCGGCTGAATCGAACTGGACCTGGACACACGTGCCTCGCTGGTGGATGCCATGAACCGACCCCTCCGGCCGCCGTCGGCGGCTAATCGGCCCACCCTACTGGAAGTCCTCGGTCTCGGCGAGGGGTCGCTGAATGGCGAGTGCTGGCACCATCGGCGCGGCGGCGGAAAGGGCCGCGTTGAGAAGTTGTGGAGAGTCAGGCTGTGCCATACTCCGCCCCTCGCTCCATGCGCCTGATCCGCAAGTTCATCGTCGGAGCCTTGGGACTCCTGGCTTTCGAGGCCGCCTCGCGGCAACTGGACTGGCAGGACCCCACCGTCCGCCCCGACCCCTATCAGGGCTTCCCCGGCACGCCGCCTCTCTACAGGCTCGCACCGGACTCGCTCTCCGGGCCCAGCGCCCCGGCGCTTCGACAGACCTCCCCCAACAAGCTGGGGAACTATCGCGCCGCCAGTTTCCCCGAGGCCAAGCCCGCGGACGAGTACCGCGTCTTCTGCCTGGGCGGATCCTCGGTGCGCAGCGACGCCTTCCTCACGCCAGACGGCTCCTTCCCGAACATGCTGGAGATCTATCTGCGCGGCGTGCTTGCCGGGCGCACGCCGCGGGTGATCAATGCGGGCGGCGGCGGCACAGGCTCGGTGCAGAACCTCGAGGTGCTGCGCGAAGTCCTCGGCTACCAGCCCGACCTCATCGTGGTCTACCCGGAGGGCGGCGAGAAGAACCTCATCCCGCCTGCGCCGCAGGGCCTCATGGCGGTGCGCGACGACGCCAGCCCGTTGCGCGTGGCTGCGCGCCGCGAGTTGGCGCAGTTCCATGTCTACCAGGCGGCCCGCGACGCCTACGCGGCGCTGCTGCCTTCTCGCTCGGAGGGCGCCGCGATCTCGGCCTTCTCGGCCCTGGCGCTGTCGGCCATCGGCCGGCCCTTCCAGCCCGAGCACTTCTCACGCCCCTTCGAGATGAAGCACGACGCGCCGCCCGTGCTCATGGACTTCGTCATTCCCCGCAGCGAAGTGCAGCGCGCACACCAGCGCTTCTCGCGCAACCTCGCCACGATGGCGCGCCTCGCCAGAGAGCACGCCGTGCCGCTGCTCTTCGTGCAGCCCGTGCGCAATCTGCGGGCCTCCTTCTATCTGCGCTTTCACGTGGACCCCTCCGAGATCCAGCCCGGCCGCCAAGCCGAGTGGCAGTCGCTCTGGGAGCAGGCACTCACCGCGCGGCGCACGGGCCGGCTGCAAGAGGCGATTCGGCACTTCCTCGCCGTGCGCGCGCTCTACATCGACGACACGGACGAACTCCTGGCCTTCGATCTCGGCGAGACCTATTTGCAGATCGGTCTCATCGAGCAGGCGCGCGAGGAGTTTGCGCGGCCCTACCTGCGGCATCCCAGCCGACGGCTGATCGCGGCCGCCGCCACTGAAAACGCCGTCCCGCTGGTCGACCCCTGGGCCTACGTCGCCAAGGCCTCCCAGAGCGAACACGGCGTGCCGGGCTTCGAGGACTTCACCGACGGCTTCCACCCCATGCCGAACACGAACCGGCTCATCGCCCGCGCGATCGTGGACAAGCTCGGCGCGGCCGAGCTGCTGCCGCCCGGCGCGCGCCCCTACGGCGTGCCCGAGCGCATCGCCGCCGAGAAGGCCGTGCTCGCGCTCATCGAGCGCTGCCCTGATCCGCCGCACAATCGCATGCTCGCCGCCATGCAGCGCGGCGATCCCGACGCCGCCATCGCGGCCGCCCGTGCCATCCCCGAGCAGACCCTGCTCACCCAGAACATGGTCGAAAGCATTTATCTCGGCTGGGCGCTGGCCAGCAAGGGCGATATCCCCGCGCTGCGCGAGCTGCATCAGAAGCTGCGCGCGATCTACTGGAAGCAGCCCGCCGGCCTGCCGCCGCTCGAGACGGACGCCGACTGGGTCCGCAACGCCTTCGCGGGGGACGTCTTCGCATGGTTCTGAAACCTGAACCGCCGGCCGGCTCGCGCGGCTTCGGCCGAATGCTCCTGAACGACGTCGTGCTGCCGCTGGCCGTCGCCGCCGGCTTGGCCTTCATCGCCGTGGCACTCATCGAGGGCCCGCCCTTGGAGCAGTTCCTCTACGCCGTGTTCTAGGGACGAGGGGCGCAGAGTGCGCCCGCGGCGGGGGCTCGGCGGTGCCGCTCAGACACCTCGCCGACTCGGCCGATGCGGCCGAGAGGTCGGCTCGGAACTCGCGGCACACCGACCCCCGCCGCGTCGCACACCGCTGCAATTGTGGGAAGGCAGTTGGCGGCCGGGGAGATCTCTGCCTACGGCGACAGAAGTGCTTGGCAGCCGACTGTCTGCGTAGCGGCGCGCCCGGGGCTGCGGAGGCCGGCCTCCACAGCGCCTCGCCAGTGTGATCGTGCGACTGCAGGAGTAGTGCTGGGGCGAGCGCGAGGACAGACGGCCGGAGCAGGCCCCGTGGCAGCCGCGGAGCAGACGCGCGTGACACGACCTAGTTCAGACCGAAGAGCACGCGCAGATAACCCAGCGTCGGCGCGAGCCGCGTCGGGTCGATCGAAACGAGCGTCCAGGTGAGTGCCACGAAGTGGAAGGTCAGCAGCGTGGCGAGAACGCGGAAGGCCAGTGAGTGCGCGAGACGTTTCTTGAGTGCGAAGCGCCTGCGCAGCCAGACCGACCACGCTTGGTGAACGGACAGGCCCAGGCCGTGAGCCAGACCCCAGAGCGCCCAGCCCAGGTTGGGCGCGTGCCACAGTCCGCAGAGGGTCATGCTGGCCAGGGCGGCGAAGTGCGGGCGTAGCGGCGAGGCGCTGCGGCCGCAGAGCGGCAGGAAGAGGTAGTCGCGGATCCAGAAGGAGAGCGAGAGGTGCCAGCCGCGCCAGAACTCGGCGATGCTGGGCCGCAGGTAGGGGTTGTCGAAGTTCTCGGCGAGGCGCAGGCCGAAGAGCCGGGCGGCGCCGATGGCGAGGTCGCTGTAGCCGGCGAAGTCGAACCAGGCGTAGAGCGCGATCGCGTAGAGAGCCAGCCAGGCCTCGCCTGTGGCGGGCGCGGTGCCATCCAGGCTGAAGCCGGCGATGGGCGCGGCCCACTGGCGCGCCAATCCGCCGAGCACCACTTTCTTAAGCAGGCCCTGGAAGATGCGCGCGACCGCGGCGCGCAGGTCGGAGGCCTCGGGGCGGCCGAGCCGCGCGTAGGTTTCGCGGAAGTGGTCGGCGCGCTCGATCGGCCCCGCGACGAGCATGGGGAAGAAAGAGTTGTAGACCAGGAAGTCGAGCAGGCCCAAGTGCAGCACTTGCTTGCGACGCGCATCGAGCACCAGGTGCAGGGAGCGCAGCGTGAAGTAGGAGGCGCCGATGAGAAAGGCCAGCCGCGCGCCCACGACATTGCTGAGGCCGACGGAGTCGGTGGTCGCGGCCGCGCCGGCGCCGAGCAGCAGTTCGCCTGCGCGGGCCAAGCCGTCGGCGAGAAAGGGAATCTTGGGCAGGAAGAGCGGCAGGAGCAGCGGCAGGCAGAGCAGCGCGACGCGCACTGAGCCGCGCCCGCCCTGCGGAGCGCGCGCGGCCTGCGTCGCCGCCACATGCGCCCAGAGCGAGGTGACCAAGAAGACCAGCGGGGCCAGCGGATGGAACCACGCCAGGAAGACGGCATTGGCCGCGAGCAGGATCAGCCGGCGCACCGCGAAGGGCAGTGGCAAGGCGCAGAGCAGCGCGGCTGCCAGCACGAAGCCGGCCACCTCGAGGGTGATCAGGTCCATGGCGCGCGCCTCACGCGCGCTTCGACTCGACGTAGCCGGCGATCTTGGCCACGGACTCGAAGCGCGTCAGCGCCACGTCGGCGTCGGGCACCTTGACGCCATAGACCCGGGCCAGCAGCGCCGTGAGTTCGGCCAGGCCGAAGGAGTCGAGGATGCCCTCGTCCACGAGCGACTCCTCGTCCTTGGGCAGCAGCGAGCGGTCGCCGCCGATGAGCGCCGTGAAATGCGCCCGCAGCGGCTCGCGGTCCACCCCGCTCACGGTTCGGCCGGCTCGCCGGCAGGCCGCTCCAGCTCGTGCAGGCGCTTGAGGTTCGGCAGCCGTGCGATCTTGCCGCTGCTCGTCTTGAAGAGCCATTTGTGCGGCGCGATGTAGACCCGTTCGGCGCGCACGTTGAGGCGCGCACTCACCTCGCGGCGCACGAAACGGATGATGTCGCGGCGCACTTCGGGGTCGTCGCTCTTGCTCTCGGCAATGACGATGAGCTTCTGCGTGCCCAGCTCCTCGTCCTCGACGCCGATGGCGGCCACGCGGCCGGCCACCACTTGCGGGTGCTCGGCCACCATGTACTCGATGTCCTGCGGATAGATGTTCTCGCCGCCGATGATGATCAGGTCGCTCTTGCGGCCGGTGACGTAGAGAATGCCGTCGGCGCGGTAGCCCAGATCGCCGCCGAAGTACCAGCCGTCCTGCAGCTTCTGCTGCGTGGCCTCGGGGTTGTTGTAGTAGCCGTGGAAGAGGCAGCGGCTGAGGATGGCGATCTCGCCCACGCTGCGGTCGGGCAGCTCGCGGCGCGCGTCATCCACAATCTTGAAGCTGGTGCCGCGAAAGCCGCGCCCCACGCCGAGCATGCGCAGCGCGTTGGGGTGGCTCTCGGCCACGGGCTGGGCGCGGTGCTGCTCTTGCAGGACTTTGCGATCGATGCAGTCCACGCGGATGGGTTCGCGCGCGCCGGCGGCGCTCGCGCCCGCGCCGCCCGTGCTGCCGGCACCGCCCATGCCGCCCGCACCAATGACCGAGTTCACGACTTCGGCCATGCCGTAGACGATGCCCAGCGCCTCGCGGCGGAAGCCCAGCTTGGCGAAACGTTGGGCGAACATCTCGTGACTGTCATAGAGACACGGCTCGGCGCCATTGCCGCAGAGCCGCAGCGAGGAGAGGTCGAGAGCGGCCAGTTCCTCCTCCTTCACGCGCTTGGTCATGAAGTTGAAGGCAAAGTTGGGCTGCCAGTAGACCGTGGCGCGGTAACGCGTGATGACCTCAAAGATCGCGGCCGGACGCGCCACCCACTGGATCGGCGACATGAGCGTGAAGGAAGCGCCCAGCGCGAGCGGATGGATCGCGTCGCAGACCAGGCCCCAGTCGTGATAGAGCGGCACCCACGTCACGAAGTGGTCCTCGGCCGTCAGGCCGAAGAAATCGCCCACGCCGTCGCACTCGGCCAGGATCGCGCGATGCGAGAGCGCCGCGCCCTTCTGCAGGCCGGTGCTGCCCGAGCTGTACTGGATGCAGGCCACATCCTCAGGAGTGTGCGGCGCGGGATCGCCGGCCAGGGGCGCGCCCTCGCCGACGTCTTCGTGCAGCAGCAGGACCGGCGGACGGAAGCCTGCGGCCGCGGCGCCCGAGGGCTGCAAGCCCGCCAACAGCGGCCGGATTTCGTCGGCGAGCTCGCGGTAAGTCAGGATGGCGTGCGGACCGGTGCGCTCAATGAGCGCGCGCAGGTCACCGAAGTATTTGCCGATGTGCAGGCGCCCGGTCGGGAAAGGCAGGAAGGCCGGGATCGCGCCGAGCCACATGGCGCCATAGAAGGCCGGCAGCATGTCGGCGTGGTGCTGCATGACCACCAGCACGACGCGCCCCTTGGGCGTGCCGGCCGCCGCGAGCGCCGCGGCGAACTGACGCGTGCGCCGCTCGAGCTGCGCGAAGCTCTGCTCATCCGGCGCCCGGTCGGCGTGCACGTAACGGGCATGCAGGCCGTGGGGCGAGGTCGCGGCGCGATGCCGCAGGTGGTCGATGATCGTGCTGGGCTGGGTCATGGGCCGCTCATCGGCAGGACGGGTCGCGAGATCATAGGGGATCGCGCCGGCCCGCGGCAGCCCTCAGCTCCCGCGGCTCCAGGGCGACAAGATCACGATGAGGTTGTAGACGGCATGCGCAATCATCGGCGCGAGGAGCGCGCCGGTGCGCTCGTAGGCCAGAGCCGCGCAGAAGCCCATGACGAAGACCGGCAGCACCGACACCGGCGGATGCACGATGGCGAAAATGGCCGCGCTCGCCAGGGCGGCCGGCCAAAGGCCCTGGGAGCGGCGCAGCCCGCCGAAGATGAGTCCGCGGAAGATGAACTCCTCGAAGAGCGGCGCCGCAATCACGGCCAGCGGCAGGAACCACCACAAGGAGAACTCCGCGCTGCCCAGCCCAGCCTGTTTTTCGAAGGCCTCGCGGAAGAAGTCGCTGCCCTGGATGGCGTAGAGATAGAGCAGCCCTACCGCGGCAGCCAGCAGGCCGGTGACCAGGCCCGGCACGAGCGCGCGGACGAAGCCCGTCTCGCCGAGCAGCCGCGGCACGCCCTGCGTCCCGAGCCGCGCGAAGACCAGGCGCATACCGCCAGCCGTGAGCAAGCCGGCCGCGGCGAAGGCGAGGAACATCACCTGGCCGGGGCTCTCGGTCAAAGTCTTGTGCGGAACCGCCAGACCAACCACGCCCTGCAGCACAAAGAAGAGGAGCGCCGCCGCGAGTCCGTCGGCCACGGCCACGCGCGAGGGCGGCGCGGCCGTGGGGTCGAGCAGATACGGCAGCCGGTCGCGGGCCTTCTGCCAGAGCGCCATGGCCATGAGCGCGGAGAGCGTCATGCAGGCCAGTTGTTCCCAGGTCGTGCGCGCATAGATCGCGTAGCTGTAGACCGAGGCCAGCAAGAAGTAGAGATAGGAGTAAGTGGGCCGGATGCGGCGGCGCACATCCTGCTCGAGCGGATCGCAGCCGAAGATCCCCAGGCAGGTTGCGAGCACGGCGCAGATGGGAATGCCGGCCAGGACGATGGTCGTAACCCACAGCGCGCGCAGCGGCACTTCGTCGCGCAGCGCGAGGCCGGCAGCCATCAGCGCCAGCGGCAGGATGAGCGCGACCCGGCCCCACAGGCGCGCCTTCTCGCGCAGCACCTGCTCCAGCGAGACCGGCATGCTCCACAGGATCCAAAGCGCGCTGCCCTCGGCGTTGAGCGTCTGAAAGGCGGAGAACATGAGCGTGTAGGCGCCGAAGCCGAAGGCCAGCGCGCCGAGGTGCGAGAGGTCATCGCCGAAGCTGGTGGCCAGGCCCGGATTGAAGAGGAATTGCGCGCCGAGAATGATCGTGGGCAGCACCAGGGTCTGCACCAGGAAGTTGCGGTCGCGACCCAGCAGACGCAGTTCGCGCGCCTGCACGGGGCTGAGCCAGCGGCGCCGCTCGACGCCGGCCGAAGCGGCTCCGGGCAGCGCCGCGTTGCCGCGCCGCGCGCGGTGATCATGCCGGCCGCTCTCGCGGGCACCGGAACTGACGATGCCGCCGCGCAGCCACCAGCCGACGCACCACACGGAGACCATGGCCACGGCGGCGGCCTGCAGCAGCAGCAGGCCGAAGGCCACGAGTGCCGAGCCCGCTGACTCCGTCGTTGCGGCCAGCACGGCCTCGGCTGTCGGCAGCAGGTGCAGGGCCGGCGCCAGCCCCTCGGCCCAATCGAGCACGAAGGAATCCGGCGCGGTGCCGGCCGAGATGCCCAGATAGAAAACGACCAGTCCCACGATGGAGATGAGGGCCTGGAGATTGCGCAGCCGCGCGGGGCTGAGCGAGAGGCGCAGGCCGGTATCGACCACGACGCGCAGCGCGCCCTGGATGGCGAGCAGCGGCAAAGCGAGCAGCAGGCCCCAGAGCGGCGCCGCCCAGCCAACTTGGCCCCAAGCCAGCGTCGCCAGAAAGGGCGCGATGAGCAGCCAGCCCACGGGATTGACGAGCGTGCGCTCGACGACGCGCACGCTCAGCAGCGAGCGCATCGGCAGCGGCAACGTGGCCAGCCACTCCAGGTCCCACTCGGGGGCGGAGAGTTCCTTGGTGCCCAGGCCCACGAGGAAGGCCACCAGCAGGTGGAGCGTGATCAGGAAAATCAGGCGCGGCGTGGCATCGAAGGGATTGGTTTCGAGGCTGAAGCCGCCGGTCACGTTCTTGACGCTCAGCACGGCGAAGCCGATGCCGTAGCCGATCATCGCGAGCGCCACGAGGAGGCCGAGCGCGCCGGAGCGGCGCTTGGGCGCCGTGGCGAGCCGACGCGGCGCCTCCGTTGGGCGCGGCTTCCGGAAGCGGAAGCCCGAGCCGAACATGTTCAGCAGACGCCGGATCCGCAGCCGCACGAGCAGCCACGCGGCGCGGGCGATCATGTGGAGCCCTGCTCGCTCGACTCGGTGACCTTCAGGAAGACTTCCTCCAGCGTGCCTCCGGCGGCGAGCTGCTCCTTGAGCTCGGCCAGCGGGCCCACGCTCACCAGCGCCCCCTGATGAATGATGCCGATGCGCGAGCAGAGCCGCTCGGCCATGTCGAGCAAGTGCGTGGAGAGGAAGATCGTGCGGCCCTCCGCGGCGCTCGCGCGCAGCCGCTCTTGCACCTCACGCGAAGCGCGCGGGTCGAGGCCGTTGGTGGGCTCGTCGAGGATTAGCACGGCCGGGTCGTGAATCAGCGCGCAGGCCAGCCCCAGCTTCTTGCGCATGCCCATGGAGTAGTTCACGGCGTACTCCTCCCCCGCTTCGGCGAGGCCGAACTCCTCGAAGAGGCGCTCAGTGCGCTGGCGCGACTCGGCGCGCGACAGGCCGTGCATCTCGCCCACGAACTCCAGGATCTCGCGGCCGCGCAGGAAGTCGTAGAAGATCGGCACGTCGGGCAAATAGCCGACGCGGCGCATGACCTCGGTGCGCTGCAAGTGGCAGTTCAGGCCGTCGATCAGGGCGTGGCCGGAAGTGGGCACCAGGATGCCCATGAGCATGCGGATCGTGGTGGTCTTGCCGGCGCCGTTTGGCCCGAGGAAGCCGAAGACCTCGCCGCGCTGCACGGTGAGCGTCAGGTCGCGCACGGCGTGGTGTCCGCCGTAACGCTTACCCAGGCCCTCGAGGGCGATCAAAGCGCCGTGACCGAGGGGCTGCTCACGTCGGGCTCGCCACCGCGCCGAGCCCGTCGAGCAATTCGCGCATGCGCTCGTGGCGCAGTTCGCGCTCGTTCACGAAGCGCAGGATGCCCGCCTTGAGACTCTCGGGATCGAGCTGACTCTCGCCCACGATCTGGTCCACCGAGCCGCCCGTGCGCCAGCGATTGTCGAAGTCCGGCGAGAGCACGTAGTCGGCCGCGACGGCATGCGGCACCCAGTTCTGCACGTTCCAGCGCGCGGTGTTGGTGATGACCATCGACTCGGCCCACTCGCGCATCGGCAGCACGCGTTCCTTCCACTTGGCGCTCTGGCGGCGGAAGAGCGCATGGCTGATGGCCGCCACGATCTTCACGTTGGGGCCGTCGCTGTTCAGCCAGGGCAGCAGTTTCACCAAGTTCGCGGTGCTCGATGTACCGCGCACGATGACCGTGCCCTCGGGCGCGCGGCGCCGGTCGAAGTCGCGCAGGATGTAGGCGCCCCGCGCCGCCTCGAAATGGCTGTCCATGCCGAGCTTGGCGCGGTCGGGAATCTCGATCGGCGGGCGCGTGAGATGCAGCACCGCGATCGGAATGCCCGTGGCGAAGGCCGCCGCAAGCACCACCGGCACTTCATTGGCTTCCCAGGGATGCATGTTGATCACATGCCCGCGCGGGAAGAGCGAAGTCACACCCGGCGAGAAAATACCGAAGTGCGTGCGGCTGTCCTCGGCCGTCTCGGGGCCGCTGTGTCCGGCCACCCAGAGCACGCGCCCGAGGCGGATCTGGCTGTCCTGCGCAGCCTGACTGAACAGGCGCATGGGTCCGTACTTCAGGTAGCTGAAGCTGCCGTAGGTGGAGCAGGCGCCGAAGTAGCCGCGGAACTCCTGCAGCGGCTGCTCGGCGAGGTTCACCGAGGCGATGCCGCACACCAGGCCGGAGTTGGTGAACTCGGTGATCTCCTGCGGCAGGATCACGCCGCCCGGCGCGCTCTGGCGCTCGTACCAGCCGTAACCGGGCACTTTTTGCGGTGGCCCGCCGACGGCACCCGGGAGTTCAGTGTCCTTGCCGAAGCCGGAGATGTTCGTGCTGTCGGCCAAGTCGGCTGCGCAGACCAGGAACAGCGGCCGGCCATGCTCCTGGCGGCCCACCGCATTGATGTAGGCGCCCATCTTGGCGAAGCCGGCGCGGTTGGGCTGCTTCTCACCTGGCGCGAAGAAAAGCCCGGCGGGCAACTTGGCCGGATCGGTGAGGCGCGGATCGGCCCACGGATCGGACGCTCCCTTCCACGTGAAGGTCGGCAGTGTGGCCGGCACGCTCTCGCCCACGCCCGCGAGCGTGTCGGAGAGATAGTCCACCAGCTTCGTATCAGCGGCCAGCACCGAGAGCACGCGCTCCAAATGGTCGCGCGTCTGGGCCTGGCGGCCGGCCCGATCGGAGGGCGCCGCGGCCTGCCGGCCGGCCCAGGTGAGGCCGTGTCGCTCGCCGAACTCGTCGCGCAACTGCCAGAAAAGCTTGTCGTTGTAGGCGTGCGGTGAGCCGTGGCTCTTGTTGTCGTACTTGAGATAGCCGCGGCCCTTGCGCGTCTTGAACCACAGGCAGCCGGGCACGCTCGGCCCGCGACCGCCCTCGGCCTCGCGCTCGCCGGCCGTGCCGTCGCCGAGCAGTTCGTGGAAGGCGGGCAAGAGCGCGGCGAAGTTGCTGCCGTCTTCGGTGCCCGTAACGCGCCAGCCGTAACTCTTGAACCAACTCTCCGGCGTGCCATGCACGACGCTGCTGATGCGGTGATCGTCGATGCCGCAGTCGTTCCAGTCGAAGAGGTAGAAGAAGTTGCCGAGGCCGAGGCCCCAGGCGGTGTTCTTGGTCTCGTGGTGCGCGCCGGCGGTGTGGCCGCCCTCGCCTTCCATGGCGAAGACGCGCACCGAGCCGGCTCCGGCATGCTTGAGCGCCAGCGCCTGGCCGGCGGCGATCGGCGCACCGTGCCCCGAAGGCCCGGTGTTGGCCTTGAAGAACAGGGTCTTGCCCTCCATCTCGGCGTGGCCCGGCAGGCCGCGGTTCTGGCGCAGGCCGAGCAGATCTTCCGGCAGCAGCGTGAACTCACGCCCCAGAGGGTGCGCGTAGCGGGCCGCGCGCGCCTTGGCCGCCGCGGGGTCAGCCGCGCCCGCGGCCGCGCGCAGCTCACGCTCGTGACGCAGGCGCAGCGCTTCGTTGAAGACGGCCAGCGTGGCGTAGAAGACCGGGTTGCAGTGTCCGGCGATGAGCACGAAGCGATCGCCGAAGCGCGCCTCGGGATGCCGGATGTCCCAGCGCATCGCGCCCGAGAGCAGGAGCGTGAGCAGTGCGTGCAGCTTGCTGCGACTGCCGCCGGGATGGCCGCTCTGCGAGAGATTCAGCGACAGGTCGAGGCACTGGTCGATGAGGTCGGCGGTTTTGTCCCAGTGCGGGAGTTCGGCCTGAAGTCTTGCCAGCGGGCGCATTGCGAGGGGTCTCGGCGAGGTTTCCGTTGAAGCCGTGGCGGCGAAGCGCAGGATTATAGGGGTCGAGGAGGCCGTGATGGATCTGCAGAGCCTGGAGGAGAGCGCGTCGGCGCTGGCGCTGGTGGACTGGCTGGCCCTCGGCGGCCTCGCTCTGGGCTTGGTGTTCGGAGCCATCGCCGGCCTAGGACGCAGCTTTGCCACGTTGCTTTGGCTCGTCGCGGCACTCTGGCTCGGCCAGCTCCTTGCGCCGCAGGTCATTGGCTGGCTGCCGAACACCTCCACGCCCGACGATCCGCGGGCCATCCGCATCGCCTTCACCCTGCTCTTCCTGCTCATCATGACCCTGCCGGTTTTGGGCCGGCTGCTGGGCGGCTCGGGCCGAAAAAAGGACGGCGGCGAGACGCTGCACAAGCCCCAGGGGGCGGTCGTCGGCGTGCTCTGTGCCCTCTTGCTCCTGATCCTGGCCCTGCCGCACGCCCGCCGCTGCCCGCCCATGAACCGGAGTTTCGACCGGGCGCACACGCCGGCGGCGGCCGCCCGGCTCGCCGATGGACTGAGCTTTCTCTATCCCGAGGCGCATCGCCTCACGCTGCGCCCCGTTGAGGCGGCAGGGCCGGGGGCCGATCCGGCTGGCGCGTCGGCCGTGACAGAGCGCGACGGCTCCGCCGTGACAGGGCGATGACTTCAGCCACCCGGCGCCCCCGTGCGCGCCGGGCTTCGGTTAGCGTGGCCGCCGTCCGCGGCGAAGACCTGCGCGCCGGACAAGAACCCTCACTTCGGGAGACTTGAGATGAACCTCGCCAGCAGCCTGCGCCGCGTCCTTTTGCTTCTGGTCCTGTCCGCAATCGTCGGGGGCTGCACGCTCATCGACGTGAACACCCGCGGCGACGGCCATGGCGTCGTCTCGCACGGCTTCATCAGCGCGCACGCCACCGCCGGTTGGCCGGCCGACGACTCAATCTTCAAGGTCGGCCTGCTCGAAGGCCGCAACGATGGCGCCATCTTCTTGCTGCACATCTGGCGCATCGTGCGCGTGGAAGTGGGCCTCGTGGGCGCCTCAGTCGGAGTGGGTCCGCTGGACCTGGGCCTGGGCATCCTGTTCTACGACGCCTACCCGCCCGCCTATGTCGGCGACAGCTCGTCCTTCGATGACTGCGAGGAGTGCGACGACGAACAGTGCAGCGACGAAGAGTGCGAAGAGGAAGGTGACTGTGCAGCGTGCGACGACGCCGAGGGGCCGCACCACAGTGCGCATGGCCACTGGGTCTGCGGTCACCACGGGATTTCACTCAGCGTCGGAGACTGAGCCCCGAGGCAACGGAGACCCCAGGCGCGACCTGCTCCGGCCGGCTCAGAACACCGTGTAGATGAAGGGCGAGAGCACGGGGCTCGCCGCCGCGGCCACCAGCAAGAGGCCGACGGTCATGAGCACGAAGATCACCGGCAGCATGTACCAGTGACCGCGGTCCCAGGCCGAGAGCACCAAACTGCTCACGGTGCCGACCTTCTTGCGTGCATACCAAGCCACGAGCACGAGCAGCACCATGACGAACCAGAAGAAGGCGTCGGCGAGTTGGGGCACGCGCGGGCCGTCGACAGCGGGCTGCTCGATGAAGAACACGATGCGGTCCTTGGCCGGCACGGTGTGCCCTAGCCAGTCGAAAAAACGCATGACGGAGTAGACGAAGCCCAGCAGCCCGCCCACCTTGAGGGCGGCCAAGGGCAGCTTCTCGTCCCGGCGATAGGTCAGCCAGAAGAGCACCGAGAAGACGACCCAGAGCGAGAGGAAGATCCACTCCATCCGGCCGAAGGGAAGCGCAGCATCGCTCACGAGACCATCTCCACGATGCGGTCGCCCTCATGGCGCAGATGGAAGGGCGTGCTGTCGATGATCTTCTTGGCGGCCTTGTCGATGACGAAGTTGCGCAGGTAGAGCACGTCCATTTCGCTGCGGCTGAAAGTGTTGAAGGCCTGCGCCGGCGTCTCGACGATCGGCTCGCCCTTGAGATTGAATGAGGTGTTGAGAATCACCGGCACGCCGGTCTTCTCGCCGAAGCGCTCAATCATGCGGTGGTAGTCGGCGTTGTATTCCTTCATCACCGTCTGGAGCCGGCCGCTGCCGTCCACGTGCGTGATGGCCGGGATCACATCGCGCTTGTCGGCCTTCACCGGCACGACGTAGAGCATGAAGCGCGCCGGCCAGCTCGCGCCTTCGCTGGCGGGCTGGCCGTTCTTGGCGCCGGGCATCTCGAAATACTCGTGCGCGCGCTCGGCCAGCACCGACGGCGCGAAGGGCCGGAAGGCCTCGCGGAACTTGATCTTGGCGTTGACCAGCTCCTTCATCTTGTTGCTGCGGCTGTCGGCGATGATCGAGCGGGCGCCCAGCGCGCGCGGCCCGAACTCGAAGCGCCCGCGGAACCAGCCGGCCACCTTGCCGCCCACCAAGTCATCGCTGACCCGGTCGAAGAAGGCCTCGTTGTCCGAGTAGAAGGTGTACTGGATCAGGTTCTTCTTGAGAAACTCCTCGATCTGCGCGTCGGAGTACTCGCTACCCAGGTAGGCGTGCTGCAGCGCCCCCGTGCGCGGCTTGCCGAGCACATGGTGATAGGCCCACAGCGCGGCCCCCACCGAGCAGCCGTCGTCGCCGGCCGCCGGCATGACGTAGAGCTCTTCGATGGGCGTCTCGTTGATGATCTTGGCGTTGGCCACTGAGTTGAGCGCCACGCCGCCCGCCATGCAGAGCTTCTTGAGGCCGGTGGTCTTGGCTAGGTGCGTGGCCATCTTGAGCACGATCGTCTCGGTGACCTTCTGGATGGACATCGCGACGTCGCAGTAGAAGGGGTCGAGGCTCTTGTCCTCCAGGGCCGGGTCGCGCGCGGGCCGCCCCATGACTTCCTCGAAGGCCGGCGTGAAGGAGTGACTCGCCGACCAGTGGTAGGCGAAGTACTTCATGTCCTGCCAGAGCGAGCCGTCCTCGTTGATGCGGATCATCTTCATGATCCGGTCCACGTACTTGGGCTCGCCGTAGGGCGCCATGCCCATGAGCTTGTATTCGCCTTCGTTGACCTCGAAGCCGCAGTAGGCGGTGAAGGCCGAGTAGAGCAGGCCCACCGAGTGCGGAAAACGCATCTCGGTCTGAATCTCGAGCTTGGTGCCGCGGCCCACGCCCATCGTGGAGGTGGTCCACTCGCCGGCGCCGTCCAGAGTCAGGACAGCGGCTTCTTCGAAGGGCGAGCAGTAGAAAGCCGCTGCCGCGTGACTCATGTGGTGGTCGGCAAAGAGCAGCTTCTTGCCCGATATCTTGAGCGTGTCCAGGATCATGCTGCGCACCCAGAGCTTCTTCTGCAGCCAGGTGAGCATCGATTCGCGGAAGACCTTGACCGAGCGCGGAAAGGTCGAGAAGGCCGTGAGCAGCAGGCGCTCGAACTTGATAAAGGGCTTCTCGTAGAAGACCACGTAGTCGACTTGGTCGATCGTGATCCCGGCCGTCTTCAGGCAAAAGTCGATGGCCATGGCCGGGAAGCCCGGGTCGTGCTTGCGGCGCGAGAAGCGCTCTTCTTCGCCCGCTGCGATGACCTGCCCGTCCTTGATGAGAGCGGCGCTGCCGTCGTGGTAGTAGAAGGAGAGCCCGAGGACGTACATGGGCTCAGTCCTGCTTCCGCGCGTCTTCGAGCGTTTCGTTGATCGCGCTCCAGGTGCGGTAGGTGCTCACGGGCGCCTTGCGCACCAGGAGCGGGTCGGCCAGCAGCCGGTAGATGATCGCGATCGGCATCACGGCCACGAAGTAGATCACCGTCATCATCGTGCGGCCGACGACATTGCCGAAGCGCTCAAGGAAGTGCAGGACAGGCTTGAACATTGGTCCTTTTGGGGGTCCTTTTGGGGAGATCCCGCAGGGCGTCGGTCGGCACGAAGGGCCCGCAGGATAGCGAGGCCCCTGCGGAGGGGCAAGGCGGGCTTGGCGTTCTCAGCGGTAGTCGTGGCTCGGCAGGCCGTCGAGGGCTTGCTGACCGCGCAGCGGGCCGATGTCCAGCGTGCGCAGCCGGCCCGCCCGCAGGTTCACCACGCCGTCGGCGTGCTCCACGCGCCCCACCGCCAGCACCAGGCTGGCGCGCAGCCCCGCCCGGTCGCGCGTCGCCACCTCAGGTGTGACGATGAGATTCGCGAAACCGGTCTCGTCCTCGATGGTGACGAAGGTGAGCCCGCCGGCCGTGGGCGGACGCTGACGGCAGATGACCATGCCGGCCACCGCGACTTCGCCGCGCGCTCGGCCCAGAGCCGCCGCCGTGAGCACGCCCGACTCGGCCAGGCGCACGCGCAGCAGCTCCAGCGGATGGCGCTCCACGCTCACGCCGCCCAGTGCCAGATTCTCGCTCACGATCTCGGCCGCACTCTGCAGGGGCAGGCGCGCCTCGCCTTCGGCCGGCAGCGGCTCGGCCAGCGGGCCCGGCACGCGGCGCGCCATCGTCGCCACCTGCCAGAGAGCTTGGCGACGGCGCGCCTCGAAGCCCGCGAGCGCACCGAGCCGCGCGAGAGACTCCATCTGCGCGCGATCGAGTCCGCAGCGACGCGCAACATCCACCGGCGAGACGAAGGGCCCCAAGCGCTCCACGCTCGCCAGCCCGGCGCGCACGCCGGCCTCGCTCGCCGGCCCCAGGCCGCGCACGGTGCACAGTCCGAGGCGCACTCCGAGCACCGGCTGCGCCGTGTGTGTCGCGGTGCCTGCGCCTGCGCCGTTCGCGCCGTGCTCGGACCACTGCAGCGTGCTATCCCACGCGCTCTGCAGCACATCCACCGGCAGCACGAGCACGCCGTGCCGCTGTGCGTCGGAGACCAGCACCGCCGGCGGATAGAAACCCATCGGCTGCGCATTCAGCAGCGCGCAGAGAAAAGGCGCGGGGTGATGCCGCTTGAGCCAAGCCGAGGCCCAGGCCAGCCGCGCGAAAGACGCCGCGTGTGATTCCGGGAATCCGTAGTCGGCGAAGGCCGCGAGCTGCTCGAAGATGCGCTGCGCTAGCTCGCGCGGCACGCCGTGCGCCACGAGGCCGTCGAGCAGCCGCCGCTGCAGTTCGGCCATGCGTTGCCGGCTGCGTTTGTGGCCCATCGCGCGGCGCAGTTCGTCGGCCTCGCTGCCGGTGAAGCCCGCCGCTTCCATGGCGATGCGCATGCCCTGCTCCTGGAAAAGCGGCACGCCCAGCGTGCGCTCCAGAATCGGCCGCAGGCTCGCATGCGGATAGCTGATCGCCTCGCGTCCCGCGCGCCGCCGCAGGTAGGGATGCACCATGTGTCCCTGGATCGGCCCCGGCCGGATGAGCGCCACCTCCACGACCAGGTCGTAGAAGCGCCGCGGCTTGAGGCGCGGCAGACAGTTCATCTGCGCGCGCGACTCCACCTGGAAAACGCCCACCGTGTCGGCGGCGCAGAGCATGTCCCAGGTCGGCGCGTCGTCGGCGGGCACGGTGTGCAGCGCCAGCGGCGCGTCGCGCGCGAGGCCGTTCACCAGCCGGAAGCTCTGCGCCAGCACGGTGAGCATGCCGAGGCCGAGCAGATCGACTTTGAGGATGCCCAGCGCCGAGAGATCGTCCTTGTCCCAGGGCACCACCGTGCGGCCCGGCATCGCGGCCGGCTCCACCGGCATGATGTCGGTGAGCGGCGGCCCGGTGATGATCATGCCGCCCACATGGATGGAGAGATGGCGCGGCAGGCCGTCCAGCGCCTGCACGAGGCGCAGCAGGTGCGGCAAGCGCGCATCGTCGCCGAGCGCAGCCCACTCCGGCGGCAGCTCCGCGGGCGGGGGCGCGGGCGGGGGCGCGGGCTGCGGCTCGCGCGGTGCCGCGGTCGGCGCTTGCTCCGCGCTCGCCGTCTCGCCCGCCACCGCGCCGGGATCGCCATCCCAGCGGCGATCGAGACTCTTGGCCAGCGCATCCACCGTGGCCAGCGAAAAACCCAGTGCTTTGCCGGCGTCGCGCACCGCCGAACGTGTGCGATAGGTCACGACTTCGGCCGCCAGCGCCGCGCGCTCCCGGCCATGCCGCGTGTAGACCCACTGCAGGACCTCCTCGCGCCGCTGGTGCTCGATGTCCAGATCGATGTCGGGCATCTCGCCCCGGTTCTCGGAGAGGAAGCGCTCGAAGAGCAGGCCCATGCCCACCGGATCCACCGAGGTGATGCCCAGCGCGTAGCAGACTGCGCTGTTGGCGGCCGAGCCGCGCCCCTGGCAGAGGATCTTCTGCTCTTCGCAGAAGCGCACGATCTCGTGCACCAGCAGAAAGTAGCCGGCCAGGTCGAGGCGCTCGATGAGATCGAGTTCACGCGCGATCTGCCGCGCCGCGGCGGCATGCAGCGGACGGTAGCGCTCTCGCGCGCCCTCCTGGACCAGCCGGTGCAGGTGCGAGAACTGCGTCTCGCCGGGCGGCGGCTCCAACGGCGGAAAGCGATAGGCCAGGCGGTCCAGCGAGAAGCGGCAGCGGGCGGCAATCTCCGCGCTGCGCGTCAGCGCCGCGGGACAGTGGCGGAAGAGCCGCGCGAGTTCGGCCACCGGCCGCAGGCAGAACTCCGCGTTGGGCAAAAGACGCGTCGTGGCCTCCTCGAGTGTGACGCCATGGCGCACGCAGGTCAGCACATCGTGCAGCGGCTTGTCCGTGCGGCGCGCGAAGCGCACGCCGCCGGTGACGACGAGCGGCAAGCCCAGGCGCGCGCCGCGCTCGCGCTGCACGAGCTGCCCGCGCCGGTCGCGCTTGAGCAGCCGGTCGTGGATGGCGAGCAGCAGCGCGCGCGGCCCGTAGATCTCGCGCAAGGCCGTGACCATGGGCTCGGGCAAGTGCGGGCCGGCCAGCGCCACGAGCCCCGCGGCGTGGGCCGGCAGCGCCTCGAGGGGCGTGACGGGCGCCTTGCGCGAGCGGTGCCGCGCCGCCGAGACGAGCCGGCAGAGATTGCTCCAGCCGGCCTCGCTCTCGGCCAGCAGCACGAGCCGGTCGTCGGCGGTGGCCGGGCTGCCATCGCAATCCGGCGCAGCCTCGTGCGCTGGCGCGTCGCCGGCGCGCGCGAGCGTGAGCGTGAGGCCGTGCACCGCCGGCAACCCGGCGGCCTTCGCCGCGAGATGGAAGCGCGGATTGCCGTAGAGCGCGTCGCGATCGGTGAGCGCGAGCGCCGCGTAGCCCAGCTCGGCCGCGCGCGCCACGAGGACTTCGGGCTCGCTGGCCCCGCGCTGGAAGCTGAAGGCCGACTGACAGGACAGCTCGGCGTAGGGCGTTGTGCCGCGTGTCGTGCCCACTCGTCGTGCTCCGGCCATCAATCTTCTTCCGCCAGCAGCAGCCAGCGGCCGGCGTGCAGATCGCGCGCCACGCGGTAGAGGCGGCCCTCGGGCGTGACGAGTTCGTATTCGTCGCGTGCCCAGGGCTCGCGCCACCAACCGCCGGTAAGCCGGCGCGGGCCGTGCACGCGTGCGATGCGCAGTTGACGGCCGCCGCGTGCGAAGGCCGCCAGACGGCCGCCCTCGTGCACGGCGACGAGTTCCTCCGGAGCCGGCAACACGCGCAGCGCCGGCCAAGCCGGCGACGCGCGCGGCGTGGCGCTGGCGCTGGCGCCCGATTCCGCCTGCGCCCAGCGCTCCTCGAGCCGATGCGCGCGGCGCAGTGCGGGACTCGCCACCGCCTGCGGACCGAAGAGCGTGGCCAGCCGCGCCAAGGCCTCTGCGCGTCGCGCCGCGTCGCGCGCGACCTCGCCGAAGAGCGCGTTCTGATGCACGGCTAGCCGCGCGGCGCCCGTGACCTGCACCGCAAGCGCCACGACCGCCGCCGCGGGCGGCTGAGCCTCGAGCTTCAGCCGCAAGAGGTCGAGCAAGAGCGGCGCGCGCTCCTCCGGCGCCGAGAGCGTGACCTCCACACAGTGCGCGCGCGGTGTGACGAGCTGCACCTCGGCGCCCGCCGCCTCCTCCGGCAGCGCAGAGTCGAGGGTGAGCTGGAGTGCGAAGCCGGTGGCGCCCAGTCCGTCCTCGGTCAGCCAGGCGCACAAGCTCGTCAGCGCCTCCTCGAGCGCCGGCAAGAGCCGTTGCAGACTGTCGACGGGTTCATCGAGCGCGCGTTCGCTGCGCAGGGAGCGCGGCTCGCGGTCGGGCAAAAGGCCGCGCCCATCGAGACCGCGCGCGAGCCGGTGCAGCGCCACGCCCGCTTGGCCGAAGCGGCGCTCCACGGAGGCGGCCGGCAGCGAGGCGAAGTCGCCGAGCGTCTCCAGGCCCAAGGGGAGCAGGCGCCGCGCGAGCGCGGGCGGCAAGGGCAGCGCGCCGAGCGGCAGGCGCGAAAGGAAGAGCGCCTCCTCACCCTCGCGCACCACGACCGGCCGGCGCAGGCAGCGCGCCGCGACCTCGGCGGTGAAGCGATTGCTCGCCAGCGCCAGACCCAGCGGCGCCTCGGGCAAAAGGGCGCGGCGCACGGCGGCGAAGAGCCCCGGCGGTCCGCCGTGCAGGCGCTCCAGGCCGCGATCATCAAGGAAAACCACGTCGCGGTCGTGCTGCACGAGCGGCGAGACGGCAAAGAGCCGGCGCGCGAGCGCGGCCTCCGGGCGCGGCAAAAGCACGCAGACCATCATGGTGCGTGGCCTGCTGCGAGGCGCACGACGAGGCCGCCGGCGACACCGCGCCGGCGCAGCACTTCGAGTTCGAGCGTGGGCGGCGGCAAAAGTTCCCACGCGGCGGACGGAGCATGCCGCCAGCGCGCGCGCAGCGTGAGCCCGGCGGCGGAGCCCGCCACGGCGCGCTCGGCCGGACCGAGCAGCAGGAGCACCGAGCGCGCCTCCGCCGCTTGCCGCGCCAACCGGAACCAGGTGGCCAGCGGCGGCGCGCGGCCGCTCGACGCGCGCCGACCCTGGGCCCCCGCCTCGGGCAGATCGAGCACGAGCAGAGCGAAGGCGCGGCTGCGCAGAAGCAAGTCGGCGGCGAGCAGCGCGTCGCCGGCCGGGATGCGCCCGCGGCGGACGGCTCGCGGCGCGGCGGACAGGGCCGGCGCCGGCGGACGCACGAGCGTCAGCGCGGCGAGATCGACACCGGCCGTCGCTGGGCAGAAGCTGCCGCTGCCGTCCACCCAGGCCGCGGGCTGACCCGTCGCCTGCGCCTGCCGCACGGCCGCGAGCGCGAGGCTGCTGCGCCCGCAGCCGACGAGCTCGCTCAGCTCGCCGGCAGGCCACCCTCCGCCGAGAGCCTGATCCAGAGCCGGCAAACTCGAAGAGAGCGCTGAAAACGCTGGAAAATCCAGCGCGACAGCAGCCGGCGGCGGTTGATCTTGAGGGCCCATGCAGGCCCTAACATCGACCTAACCACCTATTCGGGTCAAGACCCCAAAAATCTCGTGAGCAAGGGCGGCGAATCAGCCTCGACGACGGCGACGAAGGCGGCGATCGGCGTCGGCCGAAAGCCGGACCGGGGCGAAGAAGTCCGCCGGGTAGAGGTACGGCTCTCCTGACTCGTCGACAACGCGCACGAGCCCGAGTTTCACCGCCTCTCGATCCGCCTTGCAGCAGTACAGCTTCCTGACCTCCAGCGACGCGGCGTACCCGCGGTTCGACAGACAGACCACGTAGCGATCAGGGGGCGGGCGGCGGACGCGGCGGGCTGTCATCGAAGCTGGCTCACGATGCGCCTAATCTTGAGTTCGCGCCGGCCCAGGCCGTGCGCCTCGTACCAATGCAACTCGGCCCAGACGATTCTACCAGCCCCCAGTCGCACGACGACAAAGCCCTTCTTCTTGCGCCACCGCCCCCGACCGTACCGGCGACGCAGCCGGGCCAGCACGCGAAGCGAATCACCAGCGGCGATGGTCTCGATGTGATCGAGTGGTCCCAAGATCTCGAACGGCATGCAGGTATGCCGGACGAATCCTCCAGGTGTTACATCGAACTCCTCCTCGCTCGGACCAAGGTCTCAAGGAGAAACGGTGGCAGGCGACGGAGTGGAGCCCGGTACTCGCCGGCCGCATCGGAACGCGTGTGCCGCGCGCCCGTCCATCGGGCTGTCCTGGCTTAGTCGACGATCTCGACCTGGAAGCCGTTGCTCACGTAGACGATCTCGCTGAGGTCCTCGGAGAAGACCACGAAGGCGAAGTAGAGCCGCTCAGGGTGCCCGCCCGGAAACATCTTGGGCAAAAGCGCCGTGTCGAAGGCCGTCATGGCGGCGCCGCCGTGGTCGAGTTCGCCGACGAAGCCCGGCAGCAGGCCGAACTGCGTGGCGCGCAGGCCGAGGTGCGTGGCGTTGTCGATGGCGAGCGGGATCTCGTGGCCCAGCGCCGTGGTACTGCCGGGCGTGGCACTCATGGCGACCAAGTAGGGCAGGTGCATCAGCTCTGCGCCGCCCTCTTCGCCGTCGCCCATGCCCCCACCCATGCCCATGTCGCCGAAGTGCGTGGCCAGGGCCAGCTCGATGTCCTCGGCGCCCATCATCGTGTCTTCGGCGAAGCCCAGCTCGGCCAGCGGCGCGCCGGCACCATCAACCAGCGTGAGTTCACTGCCCGCGCCGCCAGCGGCGCCGCGCAGCATGAGCATGCCGCTGTCCATGAGCGCGCGCCCGATGCTGAGCTGGTCGTTCACCGCGTCCATGACTTCGTCCATGGTCGCCGCCTCGAGATCGGCGAACTGCGCCGCCGTGAAGGTGACCGTCTCGGTGGCGCCGTCGTGATCGGTCACCGAGAAGCTGTCGCCCTCTTCCAGCATGAAGCTCTCCATGCGCATGCCGCCTTCGTTCATGGTGTAGGGCGGCACGCCCTTGTTGCCTACGAGATCGAAGTACACGATCTCGCTGAGGAAGTTCTCGCAGCAGGCGGCCGACAGCGCGATGGGCGTGGGCGGCATGAGCGCAGCGGCGGCGACGAGGGCCGCGCCGAAGGCGGCAACACCGACGAACTTCACGGAGCGAGCGGGCAGGCGCATGAACGAATCTCCAAGGGGGTAAAGGCGCCGATCATCAGCGCCACTGCGCGGCGCCGCAAGCGGGCACGCGCTGGTTTCTCACACTCTCGGAAAGACTGCGCCGAGTCGTTCGGATTATGCGGGGCGCCGGACGTCGTGCCCGAGCTCGAATGCGCGATGGACCGGGCTCAGGGCACGTCGGCGCGCAGCGCGTTGCTGAGCGCGACACCGCACACCGCCGCGGCATCCTGAACGGCGTACTGCCAGTAAATGGACAGGCCCGAAAGGCCCGCCGGCCAATCGCTCCAGCCGCCCGCGATCGTTCCGGCCGGATTCGTGAAGAGCAGCAGGTTCGTGAGAATCGGCACCGGCACCAGCGTGCCGCACTTGAAAGGTACGGGCGTGCTCGCGATCGAAAGCACGAGCAAGCTCAGGGCCGAAGGTGCAGCCGCGCTCAAGGAGAGTGAGCCGGCCGAGGCGGCGACAAGCGTGCCCGTGCCAACGAGACTCGGCGGGCCCGCGACGCCGGCCAGATCGGAGCCGAGATTGGTCCACGGCGAAGCCCAACTCGTGCCCGTGATGCGCGCGACCCAGGCGCCGCCGCCGGGCGCCGGCGCCTGACCGTTGCCAACGATCGTCGAGCCGTCGGCACTCACTCCGATGCCGTAGCGCAGGCCCCAGCCGGAAATGTCGACGCCCAGCGCGGGCAGAAGCTCGTTCAGGTCGACCATGCCCGTCGCCGCAGTCCATACGTAGGCGACGGGTCCGCTGGGCATGGCGGCCGTGCCCACGATGACCGAGCCGTCGCCGCTCACCGATTCCGCGCGCGACTCCGCACCACCCGGCAGCGCGCCGAGGTCCTGCATGCCGCCGGCTGCTGTCCAGCGGAAGGAGCGGTCGTAGCCGCCCGCGGCGTTTTCCCAGTAGACGCCGACGACTGTCGAACCGTCGGCGCTCACCGCGGTTGCAGCGGAAGCCGCGAACGGACCGGTCGCCAGCGTCCCGAGGTTCTGCGTTCCGCCGGCGGCGGTCCAACGAAAGGCCCGGAAGTAGGAACCCGGCGCACCGCCGCTGCCGACGACGACGGTGCCGTCCGCGCTCACGCCGAGTGCCGTCGTGTCATTCCAGTCATCGCTGCACAAGGGCAACGGCTGCCAGCCGCCGCCTGAAGTCCACGAGTACCCGTTGTTGTACTGACTCGCCGGAAAGGGGCACGGCGAGCCGCTGCCGCCAACCACGATCGCGCCATCGCCGCTCACGCTCTCCGCGCCCGACGGGCCGAGGTTCGGAGAACCGAGGCTGACCACGCCGGTCGCAGCGGTCCAGCGAAAGGCGTGGAGCGCGAGACCAGGACCGACGGCCACGTCGCCCCAGCCGACAATCGCGGTGCCATCGAAGCTCACGCCGCGGCCGTTGGCGAAGGTGCCGCCCGGCATCGTGCCGAGATCTTCCAGGCCGCCCGTGGGCGTCCAGCGTAGGAGGCTGCCGCCGCTGACGGCGACAACCGAGCCGTCACCGTTCACACCCTCGGCTGTGGTGCCGCCGCCGTTCGGTGCGAGGCCGATGCTCGTGAGCGTGGCCTGCCCAACGGCCGAAGCGGCGCAGAGCCAGAGCGCGCCGACAAGTCCCGCGAAAGACACCGGACGCGCGAAGCGCGGCCACGACACGACGAGGGTTGCCTGCATGCTGCCGGATCCTTTCCACGAGATCGCCAAGACGACGGGGAGCACTCTACTCCCATTCCGCGAGGGCGGGAGGATTCCGCGTTTCACTCAAGGCGCGCAGGTGCGGGGCAGCGCCCGACGCGAAGGATTGGTCCGCTACGGCGACGCTGCCGGGGCCGCCGTCAACGCCTGCCGCAACGCGCGCCGTACGAAGACCGGCACCATCTCGCGACGCCAGGCGGCATCGCCATCGATGTTCGTGAGCGGGTGGCACTGCTTGTGCGCTGCGGCGGCGAGCTCGGCCCAGAGTTCTTCGCCGGGCGCGCGGCCCTCGGCCAAGGCACCGACATCGCGCAGTGCCTGCGGCACGGCGGCCAGAGCCGTGACCACGATGCGCAAGTCGTGCACGACGGCCTCGCCCGACGCGGCGGCCATTCCGTCGCCGCCGCCGAGTGTGAACGCCACGGCAACACCCAAGCGCGGGAAGTCGATGCTGTCGCGCGGGCGCAGCTTGACGTAGGCGCTGCGCGTGCGCGGCGCCGGCGGCGGCACGAGCACGGCGACGAGCAGCTCGTCGGGCTGCAGCACCTTGTTGTGGATGCCGTCCTTCACGAAGAACTCCGCCAGCGGTAGTTCGCGCTCGCCGCGCGCGGCCGAGGCGATGAGCAGCCGCGCGCCGAAGGCCAGCAGCGGCGGCGCGGTGTCGTTGCTGGCCGCCGCCACGCAGCGCTTGCCGCCTTTGACCACGTGGCAGGCCTCGCCATCCTTCTTGAGGCAGTAGCCCAGCGCGCTGCGCCAGAAATGCGTCTGGTTGATGTAGACGCAGCGCGTGTTGAGGCAGACATTGCCGCCCAGCGTGCCCATGCGCCGGTGATGCGGGCCGGCCACGAGTCCGGCGGCCTGCGCCAAGGCGGAATAGCGCGAGCGCACCAGCGGATGCCGCGCGATCTCCTCCAGTGTGGTCATCGCACCGAAGCGCAGCGTGCCGGCGATCGGCTTGCCCGCGCTCGGCGCGGCAGCCGGCGCGTTGACGCGGCCAGCCGCGAGATCGGCATGCACTTCCCTAATACCGCGCAACGCTTCGACGCCGCGCAGCGAAACAACGACCTCGGCCTCTTCAATGCCATGCTTGAGATTGGGCAAGAGGTCGGTGCCACCGGCAATCAGGCGCGCGCGGCCGGGGCGCTCCGCGAGCGCCGCGAGCACGCCGTCGACCGAATCGGGAGCGGTGTAGGCGAAGGCGGGGAGGCGCAGCATGGCCGCCAGCGTAACGCTCGGCGCCCCCCGCCGTCAGCGCCTGCGGCTGGTTCGTGCTGAACACCTGCTCATGCTAGCTTTCAGGAGATGTCCTTGAGCCCCGCCGAGATTGTGCGCCTCGTCTCCGAGCTGACCTGCCGGGATCAGCGGGCTGCCAGCGATTTCCGTGGGGAGTTCAGGGTGAGCGAACCCACTGCCCTGGAGCGCGCACTCTTGGAGGCGGCTGCCGTGCTGCAGTCGGTTGGAGCACCGTACGCTCTGATCGGCGGTTTCGCCGTTGCGGTGCACACGCGTTACGCGCGCGCCACCACCGACGTGGACTTCGCTGTCCGGTCCGATCTCGATCGCGACGGGCTGGCCGGGACTCTCGTGAGCGCCGGCTTCGCCTTCCGAGGCCGCTTCGAACACAGTCTGAACTTTCTCCATGCCAGTGGAGCGCCGGTGCAGCTTGCCTTCGACCCTGGATTCGACGAGGTGATCGACCGGGCAGAGCACTTTCCATTGGCCGGAAAGGAAGTGCGTATCGCGCGCCGCGAAGACTTGATCGCGCTCAAGGAACGCTCGGCGGCCGACCCGCGTCGGCGCAAGAGCAAGGCGCTGCAAGACCGCGCGGATGTGGAGCGACTGCGCGGTGACGTACCCGACCAAGACGAAGGCTGGTAGCGCCTCGCCGCGGCTCAGGGCACTTGCGAGCGCAGCGCGTTGCTGAAGGCGATGTCGACGGGCGCGCCGAGGTCATGCACCAGGTACTGCCAGTGCAGGGCCAAGCCGGAGAGTCCCGCGGGCCACGCTGTCCAGCCACCCAGGATCGCGCCATTGGCATCGGTGCCCAGCAGCAGCGAGACCGCAATCGGCGCTGGGACAAAGGTGCCACCCTTGAACGCCATCGGCGTCGAGCCAATCGAAAGACAGAGCAGTGCGGGCGCCGACGGCGCGGCCTCGGTCAGGTGCAGGCTGCCGGCGCTGCCCGTCTCAAGCGTGCCCGTGCCGACGAGTCGAGGCAGGCCCAGTGCGCCCGCCAAGCCCGAGCCGAAGTTCGTCCAGGGTCCGGACTGATTGAGCAAAATGCCCACGCTTTCGTCGAGATTCACGGTGGCGAGGTCCGGCCAGCCATTGCTGTCGAAGTCCCCAAGGGCCATGGCATTCGGCATGCCAGAGACCCAGTAGCGGCCGTTGCGCAGAAAGCTGCCGTCACCTTGACCCTGCAGGAGCACGACCGAGTTCAGGGCATTGCTGCACGTGGCCACGTCCAGCCGATCATCACCGTCAAAGTCAGTCACGACCAGATCGGTGGGCCGATCCAGCACGCCCACAACCGCACCGGGAATGAAACTGCCGTTGCCCGCGCCCAACAGGACACTCACGGTCTTGTCGAACCAGTTGCCGACGGCGAGGTCTTGGTCCCCGTCACCATCGAAGTCCCCCACGCCAATCGAGCGCGGCTGATTGCCGACAGACGCCGTCCAGGCCAGGGTGAACGCGCCCGCACCGTCACCGCGCAGAATGGTGACCGAGTCGGAGAGTTCATTGGCGACGGCGAGGTCCTCGGCGCCATCAGCGTCGAAATCGCCGAGAGCGAGCGCCACCGGACTCAGGCTGCCGACGACCGGATAGAGGGCCATGGCGCCAAAGCTGCCGTCGCCGACAGCCAGGCGCACGCCGACGGCATGCACGCTCTCCAGGGCGAGGGCGAGATCTGCCGCGCCATCGTCATCAAGATCGGCCGACACGATGTCGCGCGGCCCTGAACTCGCGTTGTAGACCGGACCCACGACGAAGCCCGCTTGGCCGTCGCCCAGCCGAATGTTCACGGTGTCGGCCCCTACCTCCAGGCTGGCGATGTCACTGTCGCCATCGCCGTCGAAGTCGCCGACGGCCAGTGTGAGTGGCTGATCTCCAACCGCCACCGCAGGGCCGTCGAGAAAGCCACCATCTCCCTGACCTAGCCACAGATGAACTTGATCCGCTTCGTTCAGCGAGACCGCGAGATCCTGGTGGCCATCTTGGTCGAAGTCCGCCACGGCGAGACTGCGCGGATCGAAGGCCTCATCGAGCAGGCCGACCTGCGCGAAAGACGCTGCGCCGCGGCCGATGAGCACGGCCACGACGCCCACGTTGCTCGACGAGCAGGCCACATCGGCGCGCCCGTCGCCGTCGAAATCGCCCGCGGCAAGACTCTTGGATAGCAAGAGGTCCGGGCCGACGCGCACGGTGCCGAGGGTCGCGAAACTTCCGTCGCCCAGGCCGAGCCGCACGGTCACTTCGCCGGTGAAGGCCAGCCCCGTCACCACGTCGAGCAGGCCGTCGGCGTCGAGGTCGACAATGACCAGGCCGCCGCTCGAGCCGCCGCTGAGCACGAGCGGAGCGGCGAAGCTGCCATCGCCCAAACCAAGCTGCACGTGGACGACACTGCCCCCGCCGAGGGCCAGATCGAGCAGCCCGTCAGCGTTCACATCGGCAAGTTCGCAGGCGATCGGGCTGGTGAACGCGGAGCTCGTGAGCGCGGCTGCGAAGTGGCCATTCCCCAGCCCGAGCAGCACGCTCTTGGTGTGGCCGTTCGAGTTGGCCACCACGACGTCGTGGAAGCCGTCGCCATTCAGATCGCCGACTGCGCACGCCGTGGGATGAGCGCCCACCGCCTGCGTGCCGGCCTCCACAAAGCTTCCGTCTCCCTGTCCGAGGTAGGCGGTGACGCCACCGGGTACTGTGAGGTTGAAGGTCGTGTGGGTCACGACCAAATCGGGATCACCATCGAGATTGAGGTCGGCGACGCGCACGGAGAGTGGCTTCTGCGCTGACGGCACCGGCGGCGCCGCGCCGAAGGTGCCGCCGGCTTGGCCGAGCAAGATGCTCAGGCCGAAGACCGTGGAGTTCGCTGTGACGAGATCGGCTCGACCGTCCCCGTTGAAGTCTCCGGTGGCGATCGAAACCGGACCCGAGGGGCTGGAGTAAACCGCGCCCGGGTCAAAGTTTCCGTCACCGAGGCCCTTGAGGATCTGAATCGTGTTCGCGATCGGTGCGGCGCAGGCGAGGTCCAGCTTGCCGTCCACATCGAAGTGCCCCGCTACGATGGCCCCCGACTGGCCTTGCACTGGAATGACGAGGCCGGGAAAGAGCGGCGGCCCCGACTGAGCGAGGGCCGGGGCCGCGAGGCCTGCGAGGGTCGCGAGACTTGCGAGGAGAAACCAACTCAAACCGCGCCGGACCATGGAGCAGACCCTCGGGAGAGCTGAGCTGCAGGGACGGCCGTAGTGTCGGGCGGCTGCTTCCGATCGTCAAGCCGCCGGCGTCAGGGGACGTCGGCGCGCACCGCGTTGCTCAGCGCGACACCGCAGGGCGCCAGGCCGTCCTGGATGGCGTACTGCCAGTAGATCGAGAGCCCCGAGAGGCCCGCGGGCCAGTCGCCCCAGCCGCCGGCGAGCGTGCCGGAGGGATTCGTGAACAGCAGCAGGCTGGTGAAGATCGGCACCGGCACCAACGTGCCGCACTTGAAGGGCACCGGCGTGCTGGCGATGGACAACGCAAGCAGGCTCAGCGCGGAGGGCGCGGCATCGGTCAGGCTTAGCCAGCCAATGCTGCCGGCGAGCAAGGAGCCGGTACCCGCCAACGACGGAGTGCCAAAGCTCCCGCCGAGCCCTGAGCCAAGCTGCGTCCAGGCGCCGGGCGTGTTGGCGAGTACCGCGAGGCTGTCCACGGTCGGATTGGCGACGACAGCATCAGGGCGTCCGTCGGCATTGAAGTCGCCCACCGCCACCGCGTAGGGATTGTTGCCGCCCCAGAAGCCGCCCCAGTTGCTGAAACCGCCGTCGCCGCGACCGAGCAGCATGGTGGCCGTGTTCGGACCGTTGTCGGCGGTGAGCAGGTCCAGCACTCCATCGCCGTTGAAGTCGCTGGCTGCAATCGCCTGGCATCCGGCGGCCGTCGTGAGCGTTGAACTCACGACAAAACTGCCATCGCCGGCGCCGTGCAGCACGGTCACACTCCCGCTGCCGGCATTGGCCACGGCAAGATCCGCGTCGCCGTCACTGTCCCAGTCGCCGGTGCAAACACCCCAGGGGGTTGTGCCCACCGCCACCGGCAAGCCGGCCGACAAGAACGTGCCATCGCCAACGCCGAGCAGCACGCTCAGGTTGTGCGAACCGCCATTGACCACGGCCAAGTCCTGATTGCCGTCGCCATCCCAGTCGCCGACAGCGACGCCCCGCGGCGTGGAGCCCACGAAAGGCCCGGCGGCAGCTAGAAAATTGCCGTCCCCGGAGCCCAGCAGAGCCGAGATCGTGCCCTGTCCTTCGTTGGTCGTCACGAGATCGAACTCGCCATCGCCGTTGAAGTCGGCGAGCGCGAGCGCCGACGGGTTCCAGCCGGTGAAGGCGCTGGCAAAGATGCTGAACGCACCGGTGCCGTTGCCCTTGAGCACCGTCACCGTGCTCGTGGGGAAGTTGCTCACGGCCACATCGATGAAGCCGTCGCCGTCGAAATCCGCCGAGACAATGCCGAGCGGCTGCGGGTTCGCAAAGTCCCAGTTGAGCGCCGTGAAGCTGCCGTCGCCGACGCCCAGCAGCGTGCTCACCACCGAACCCACGTAAGCGGCGGCGACGATGTCGAGCGTGCCGTTGCCGTCCACGTCGGCCACTGTCACGGCCGAGGGATTCGACCCGGCGCCATAGGTGGTCCAGTTGAGCACCGGATCGCTCGGCGCGGCGATCGGCGCGGCCGTCAGCAGACTGAGAGTCAGGGCAGAGAGTGACCAAGTTCGCATTGACATGGCGGCTTTCCCAATGTGCACGCTCGCCCGCGAGCGCCACAGACTTGGAGTGAGGGCCCGCAGGCTACTCCGAGGCCGAAAAACCGACAAGCGACGCTGGCCCGCGGGTTCTCCCTTGCCCCGCAGGCGCCGGGGCGCAGACAATCCCGTATGCCCAAAGCCCACGAAACTGCCACGAGCGCGGACTCGGCCCTGGCGCCGAACTCCGGTTTTACCGGCTTGGGGCTCTCCGACTCCCTGCTCGCAGCCCTGCGCGGACTGGGCTACGAGGAGCCCACCGCCGTGCAGCGCGAGACCATCCCGCTGATGCTGGCAGGCGGCGATCTCTTGGTGCAGGCCGCTACCGGCACGGGCAAGACCGCGGCCTTCGCGCTGCCGATCGTGCAGCGGCTCGCTGGCGCTTCCAAGCCGGTCGGCAAGGGCGCGGCGGCCACACGCGCGCTGGTGCTGGTGCCCACGCGCGAACTCGCCATCCAGGTGGCCGAGGCTCTGCACCGCTACGCGCGCGACTCGGGCCTGCACGTCGTGCCCGTTTACGGCGGCGCGCCGATGTTCCAGCAGATGCGTGCGCTCTCGCGCGGCGCCGACATCGTGGTGGCGACGCCCGGCCGCGCGCTCGACCATCTGCGCCGCGAAACGCTCTCGCTCGCCGAGGTCCAGATCTTCGTGCTCGACGAAGCCGACGAGATGCTGGACATGGGCTTCGCCGAAGAGCTCGAACTCATCCTGAAGGCCACGCCAGAGACGCGCCAGACCACGCTCTTCTCCGCCACGATCCCGGTCCGCATCGAGACCATCGCCAAGAAGCACATGCGCGCGGCGCGGCGCGTGACCATCGAGCGCGAGAAGACCTCCGCCGGCAAGCTGCCGCGCGTGCGCCAGGTGGCCTATCTGGTGCGCCGGGCCCAGAAGCCCGACGTGCTCGGCCGTGTGCTCGATCTGGAGCGGCCAGACTCGGCCTTGGTCTTCTGCCGCACGCGCGTGGAAGTCGACACCCTCGTCGAGAGCCTCAATGCGCGCGGTTATCGCGCCGAGGCGCTGCATGGCGGCTTGGCCCAGCGCCAGCGCGACGCCGTCATGGCCCGCTTCCGCGCCGCCAAGGCCGACCTGCTGGTGGCCACCGACGTCGCCGCGCGCGGCCTGGACATCAAACAGCTCTCGCACGTGGTGAACTACGACCTGCCCGCCTCGTCGGAGGCCTATGTGCACCGCATCGGGCGCACCGGACGCGCCGGGCGCGAGGGCACGGCCATCACGCTCGTCGAGCCGCGTGAGCACCGGCATTTGCGCTTCATCGAGCAGCACACGCGCCAGCGCATCGAGGTCTCGCCGATCCCGAGCGTGGCCGACTTGCGCGCGCGGCGACTGGCGGTCACGCGCGACGCGCTGCGCGAGCGGCTCGTGGCCGGCGAACTGGATGAAGTGCGCAGCGTGGTCACCTCGCTGGCCGAGGAGTTTGAGCTGCTCGACGTGGCCGCCGCGGCCGTGCAGCTCGCGCACGCTGCGTCCGGCGGCGATCGCGAGGACGAGGAGCTCGAGATACCGAACGAGCCGATCCCGGCACCGTATCAGGAGCGGGGACCGCGCGGCGCGGGTGGTCCACGCGGAGCCAGTGGCCCGCGTGGTGCGGGCGGGCCGCGTGGAGCAGGTGGTCCGGGTGGGCCGCGCAACGCTGGCGGACCGCGCAGTGCCGGCGGACCGCGAGCGAGTGCCGACGGCGAGGGCGAGCCCGGTGGTCCCTCAGTGCGCCTGCAAATCGACGCCGGCAGCGAGGCCGGCATCCGCCCGGGCGACCTGGTGGGCGCGATCGTCAACGAATCCGGCGTCTCGCCACGCGAGCTGGGCGCGATCACCATCCGCGTGCGCTACTCAGTGATTGCCGTGCCGGAGGCCCGAGCCGACGACATCATCACGGCGCTTGAGCGCACCAAGCTGCGCGGCAAAAAAGTGCGCGTGCGCCGGCACCGCGACGGCTGAGTCCTTCGGTGCGCATCGAGCTGGCCCGCCCGGAGACGCGCGCCGCCGTGGACTGCCCGCACTTCGGGCGCTGCGGCGGCTGTTCGCTGCTCGACCGCTCCTACGACGATGAGCTGCGCGGCAAGCTGGCCGCCTTCACGGCGCAGGTGCGCTGCCAACCGCGGCTGGCCCGCGCCGAGATCCTGCCGGTGCTCGGCGCCGCCCGGCCGCTCTATTACCGCAACTCGCTGAAGGCGGCCTTTGGCCGGGCGAGCCCAGCGCGCGGTCCGCGAGGCCCGCGCGGCGAGCACGCCCCGGCACCATCTCCAGTCTGCGGCTTCTTTCGCGTCGGCTCGCACGAGATCGTGGACGTGCAAGTCTGCGCCATTCAGCACCCGCTGCTGACCGAGCTGCTGGTGGCCACGCGCCGGTATGCGGCGGAGCTGCGCGTGCCGATCTACGACGAAGCCCGCGGCACGGGACTCTTGCGCCATTTGCTCGCGCGCGTCGCGCCGGGCACGGGCCAGGCGCTCGTCGGTCTGGTCACGGCGCGCACCGGTCAGACGGCCATCGCGCGGCTCGCCCGTGCGCTCTACGCCGAGTTCGCGCCGCGGGGCCTCGTCGGCGTCGTCGAGAATCTCAACGATCGCCAGACGCGGGCCGTGGCCGGCACACGCACGCGGCCGCTCTGCGGCACGCCCTTTCTGCACGAGGAGCAGGACGGCCTCACGCTGCGCAGCTCGATCACTTCCTTCGCGCAAGCCAACTCCGAGCAGGCCTCGGTGCTCTACGCCGAGGTGCTGCGCTTGGTCGGCGATGTCACCGGCCGACACGTGGCCGATCTCTACGCCGGCTCGGGGCCCATCGCGCTGCGGCTGGCGCGCGTCGGCGCGCGCGTGAGCGCCATCGAGCGCCACAGCGCGGCCGCGCGCGACGGACTGGCCGCCGCGCGACACAACGGTCTCAGCGAGCGGCTGCGCTATTTCGTCGGCCCTGCGGACGAGGGCCTGGCCGAGCTGTGCTCCGATTCTGGGTCTGAGTCACTCCACGCCCTGGTCGTCGACCCTCCGCGCAGCGGCCTCGACCCGCGCCTGCTCGCGCAGCTCGCCGCGCTGCGCGTGCCGCGCATCGTCTACGTCTCCTGCGATCCGGACAGCCTGGTGCGCGATCTCGTCGACTTGAGCGAGAGCTTCGACACGCAGCTCTTGCGCCCGGTCGATCTCTTCCCGCGCACCTCACACCTCGAAGTCGTGGCGCTGCTGCAGCGGCGGACCGTCCGCAGGGCCTAGGGCAGGTCGGCGCGCAAGGCATTGCTGGCGGCCCGGCGGGCTGTCCTCACGAAGCACAGGGAGCGCTTGCGGAGTCTCGCGCACGGCGTCTCAGTGGTAACGCCGGTCAGCTCTGGCCGTCTCGGGATCTCGCGGCCGGTACTCGCCGCCCGCCCCCGTGTTCCCTCTGCCCCGTGTTCCCTCTGCTAGGATTGCCGATGAAAGAGACGCCTTTGATGACCCTCCACGTCGAGATTGATCGCGAAGCCGATGGCCGCTGGTTGGCGGAGATCGTCGAGTTGCCGGGCGCTATGGCCTATGGACTGAGCCGGGATGAGGCGCTGGCCTCGGTGAAGGCGCTGGCCCTGCGCGTCCTGGCCGACCGGCTCGTGACCGGCGAACTCCGCTCCGAGGACTTCGCCGACGTCCATTTCGATCTAGCTGCCGCGTGAATCGTGGCTCACTGGAAGTCGGCGCGAGCACCTCGTGTGCTCGCCGCACTACTGCGCGTGGGTTGGAGCATCAAGCGCCGGTCCGGCGGCTCCCATGTGATTCTCGAGCGACTCGGCTGGCCTGACTTCGTCTGGGCCTTCCACGGCTCGGTCGAGATCGGACCGAAGCTGTTGGCGCGCATCGCCAAGCGCACCGGCCTGCGACCGCAGGACCTCTGACGGGCTCCAGCCTTGCGAAAGCTGCGCGTGAACCGCGCACCTTAGGACCTGCGCTGCAGCCCCGCCAACACACGCGCCGCCGTGAAGGGCAGCTTGGTGAACCACACGCCGGTTGCGTCGTAGAGCGCGTTGGCGAGCGCGGGCAGCGAACCGTGCAGCGGTCCCTCGCCGGCTTCTTTTGCGCCGTAGGGTCCTTCGGGATCGATGGACTCCACGATGAGCGCCTGCATTTCCGGCACATCGAGTGAAGTGGGCAAGGTGTACTCAAGCAGCGAAGGCCGCTTGTGCAGGCCGGCTTCGCGATGCCGCGTGTCGGTGTAGACCTCGTGGTGTTCGAGCAGCGCCTCGGCCAAGCCCATGTAGGTGCTGCCCTCGATCTGACCTTCCACCTGCACCGGCGAGATCGCGCGGCCGCAGTCGTGCGCGATCCAGGCGCGCGGCACGCGCACGATGCCTGTTTCCACTTCGACCTCGCACTCGACGACGTGCGCGGTGAAGGAGTAGGCCGGCGAGGCGCCGATGGTGCCTCCGCGGTAATCGCCGCCGCGCTCGGGCGTGTTGTAGCTGCCCGCCGCAGCGAGTGTCTCGAACTTAGCCTCAGCGAGCTGGAAGGCTTCGGTGCTGCTCATGCCGCGCCCCGGCTCGCGCGCATCGAAGGCCGCGCCCTCGGCGAGCACGACCTGCGCCGCCGGCACGCCCAGCTTCTCGCCGACGGCGGCCTGGACTTGCACGCGCAGTTTGCGTGCGGCGTCGAGGGCGGCGTTGCCGGCCATGAGCGTGATCCGCGAAGAGTAAGCGCCGAGATCCACCGGCGTAAGGTCGCTGTCGGCCGCGCAGACGCGCACTTGGTCGAGCCGCAGGCCCAGTTCTTCCGCCACGATCGTGGCCATGACCGAGCTGCAGCCCTGGCCGATCTCGCTCGTGCCGGTGAAAACGGTAGCCAGGCCGCTGCGGTCGAGCTTCACCAGCATGCCCGACTGCGGCATGTCATTGGGGTAGACGGCGTAGTTCGTGCCGGAGATGTACATGCTGCCCGCGCAGCCGATGCCGCGCAGCAAGCCATCGCGGGGGCTGCGGCCATTCACGGCGCCGGCGCTCGCGCCGAACGGACCCGCCGCGTCACGCCGCGTGAGCGCGTTCATTTTGCCCCGCTTCTCTTTCCAACCGCTCGCGGCCTCCACCTTGTCGAGGCACTCGCGAAAGCCGTTGCTCGTCACCGTCTGGCCGTTGACCGTTTGCGTTGAGCCGCTCAGCAAGTTGCGCCGCCGGAACTCGAGCGGATCGAGGCCGCAAGCCACGGCCAGCCGGTCGAGCTGGATCTCCAGCGCGAAGCGCGGCTGCACGCTGCCGTGTCCGCGCTTGGGGCCGCAGGGCGGCTTGTTGGTGAAGACGCGCGTGCTGTCGAAGCGGTAGGCCGGAAAGTGCACCGGCCCGCACAGCAGTTGCCCGGCGTAGTACGTCGTGACGAGCCCAAAGCTGCTGTAGGCGCCGCCGTCAATGAGGATCTTGCTGTCGACGGCGGTGATCTTGCCCGCCGCGTCGCAGCCGGCGCGGAAGCGCATCGACATCGGGTGCCGGCCGCGATGCGTGTAGAAAGTTTCTTCGCGCGTGAGCAGAAACTTCACCGGCCGTCCGGTGCGCATGGCCAGCAGAGCCGCGCAGAACTCGAAGGCGAAGGGGTCGGACTTGCCGCCGAAGGCGCCGCCGACCTCCGGCTGAATCACGCGGATGCGGTGCGGCGGCAGCTCCAGCACCCGCGCCAGCGCGCGATGCACATAGTGCGGAATCTGCGTGCTGCTCCACACGGTGAGCACGCCGTCGCCGCCCAGCCGCGCCACCGCGCAGTGCATTTCGATGGGCGCGTGGGCCGTGCCGTGGAACTCGTAATCGTCCTCAATGATGTGCGCGCTGCCCGCAAGCGCGGCCTCCACCTCGCCAAACTCCAGCCGCACATGCTTGGAGATGTTGCCGCCCTTGTGCCCGGGATGGATCGGCGGCTCGTGCCGCACGAGCGCCTCCTGCGGATCGAGGTAGGCGTGCAGCACTTCGTACTCCACGCGGATGAGTTGCAGCGCCGCGTTGGCGGTGTCCTCGTCAACGGCCGCCACGGCCGCCACCTCGTCGCCGAGAAAGCGCACCGTGCCGACGGCCAGCGCGTTCTCATCCTGAGTCCAGGGGATCACGCCGTACTTCACCGGCAGGTCGGCGCCCGTCAGCACGCCGTGTACGCCGGGCAGCGCCAGCGCGGCGCTGCAATCGATGGACACGATGCGCGCATGCGCGTGCGGGCTGCGCAGAAACTTGCCGTGCAGCATGCCGGGCAGCACGAGGTCATCGGTGTACTGGGCCTGGCCGGTGGCCTTGTGGATGCCGTCGATCTTCCGCGCGCGCTGGCCCACGCGCCGAAACTCTCCATGCGGCGCCCCGGGCCCATGCGTGCGGTTGATGCTTCGGCGCTGCGGGATGTCGGCCATCAGGCGCGGGCCTTCGTGCCGCCCGACGTCACACCGGCCCCACTCCGCTCGCGTTCGCGGCGGCAGGCGTTCTCGACCGCTTCGTAGATCTTGGTGTAGCCGGTGCAGCGGCAGAGATTGCTCGAGAGTGCTTCGGCAATCTGTGTGCGCGAGGCCTCCGGGTTCTCGGTGACGAGCTGGCGCGCGGCCATGATCATCCCGGGCTGACAGAAGCCGCACTGCAGGCAGCCGGAGGCGTCGAAACAGTCCTGCACCAGGTCCGGACCGCTCGGACCCACGAGGCCTTCAATGGTGGTGACGGCGCGCCCCTCGACTTCCGCCATGAGCGTGAGACAGGAGAGCACGGCCCGGCCATCGACATGCAGCGTGCAGGCGCCGCAATCGCCCTTGTCGCAGCCCTGCTTGCTGCCGGTCAGGCCCGCGCGGTAGCGCAGCGCCTCGAGCAGGGTCCAGTGATCGGGCGCGGCGATCTCGGCGGCGTCGCCGTTGAGCGTGAGGCGGGTGATGCGCACGGGGCGCCATGGTACAGGAGGCATCGATGCCGGTCCCCGACCAGCCCCGAGATGCCCGCGACGGACAGGAAGCGCTCGCTCCCGGCCCGCCCGTCCGCGCGACGGCGACCCCGACGGCGCCATGGGGCCACGCCGCGGGCTACTCGGCGCTCACGCTCCTGTCGCTGGCGCTCGCAACCTGGCTACTGCGTGCGCTCTTGCCGTGGCCCGCCGACGGCGGCTTGGCCGACAAGCTGGCCCACTTCACGGCTCACCGCGACGACTTCGAAGTGCTCTTCCTCGGCAGCAGCCGCGTCGCGCGCGGCTACGTCCCCGAAGTCATCGACGCTCGCCTGGCCGCGGCCGGTCAGCCGCTGCGCAGCTTCAACCTCGGCGTGGACGCCATGGAGAGCTACGAGACCGACTATCTCTTGCGCCACGTTCTGGCCCAGCGCCCGGCCGCGCTGAAGTACGTGGTCATGGAGCTGGAGAACTGGGTGCCGCCGCGCTCGGTGAACCCGCGCTTCCACACCGAGCGCTCGGTGCACTGGCACGACGCGCGGCAAACCTGGGCCGTGCTGGCCCGCACGGGCCGCGCACCCGTGGCCTGGCAGCACAAGCTGACGGAAGGCCTAGCTCACGCGCGCCTCTTCGGCCGCCGCGCGCTAAATCTCGGCCGCGGCGTGCAGCAACTCGGTGTGGGCCTGTCATCCGGGACGGCGGCTGAGGCGAAGGATGAGTCCACGGCGCCGAGTCGTGAGGAGATCGCCGCCTGGGCCGGCTTCGAGCCCGCCGATCCGGCAGCCGGCGGTTCCTGGACGCGCGTCCACGAGCACTGGCTGCGTGAGGAGGCCGCTGACTTTCCGCGCCTCGTCGAAGCCTTGCGCAACCAACCCGACTCCGACGCCGCGCTGGCGAACTTCGATCTGGAGGCACTGCAGCGGCAGCGCCGGCTCATCGAGGAGGCCGGCTGCGTGCCGATCTATGCCATGGGCCCGGCGATCCGGCCCAAACCCTACGTGCAGCCGCTCGCGCAGCTCGGCCTGCTGCCGGTGATCTTCGATTTCAGCCGACCCGAGCTCTACCCCGAGCTGTACGACCCGGGCGAGCGCTTCGATGCCGACCACCTCGCTCCGGCCGGCGCGCGCCGCTTCAGCGAGATCTTCGCACGCGAGTTCGGCGCCTGGCTCGCCACGAGGCCACCGCCGCCGTGATCTTCACCGAAGCCGGCTTCTTCCTCTTCTTCGCGCTCACCTTCGCGGTGGCGTGGGCGCTGCCGCAGCACGGCGCGCGCAAGCTCTGGCTGCTGGCGGCCAGCTACGTCTTCTACGGGATGTGGAACTGGACGCTGCTCTGGCTCATCGCCGGCTCCACTCTGCTCGACTATCTCGTCGGACTGCGGCTCGGCAGCAGCACGCGCCCAGCGGCGCGGCGCGCCTGGCTCATTCTCAGCTTGGCCGGCAATCTCGGCTTGCTGGGGCTGTTCAAGTACTACGACTTCTTCATCACCTCGGGCGCCGGCCTGCTGCAGTCGCTGGGCTACGAAGTCCAGCCGCGCACGCTGGGCCTGATCCTGCCGGCCGGCATCAGCTTCTACACCTTTCAAACACTCTCCTACAGCATCGATGTCTACCGGCGGCAGTTGTCGCCGCACCGCAGCCTGCTCGACTTCTCGCTCTTCGTGAGCTTCTTCCCGCAGCTCGTCGCCGGACCGATCGTGCGCGCCAGTGACTTCCTGCCGCAGCTCGCCCTGCGGCCGCGCTTTGCCGATGTGCCCGTGCGCGCCTGCCTCACGCTTTTCCTGCTGGGCTTCCTCAAGAAGGCCTGTCTCTCGGACAACGTCGCGCCGATCGTGGATGCCGTCTTTGCCGATCCGGCCGGCTTCGATGCGGGCAGCCGCTGGCTGGGCGCCGCGCTCTACGCGCTGCAGATCTACTGCGATTTCTCCGGCTACAGCGACATGGCCATCGCCACAGCCGGTCTGCTCGGCTACCGGCTCACGCTGAATTTTGACCTGCCCTATCTCGCACGCGGCATCACCGCCTTTTGGCGCCGCTGGCACATCTCGCTCTCCACGTGGTTCCGCGACTACCTCTACTTGCCGCTGGGCGGCAATCGCGGCGGACGCTGGTGCACCTATCGCAACTTGGCGGTGGTCTTTCTGCTCTGCGGTCTGTGGCACGGCGCCAACTGGACCTTCGTAGCCTGGGGCTTGTTCCACGGCGCCTTTCTGATCTTCGAGCGGCTGCTGCCCGAGCGAGTCGCGGTGCCGCGCTGGCCGCGCTTCCTCGCCCACGCTTACACGCTGCTCGCGGTGCTCATCGGCTGGATTCTGTTCCGCTCGGCGAACCTCGCTGAGGCGGGCACTTACTTGGCCGGCCTGTTCCCGGGGCACGCGCTCCAGGGGCCCGCGGCGCCGCACTCCGTGGCGGGCAGCGGCTGGTGGTGGCTGCTCCTGCTGGGGTTCGCCGCGGGCCACGCCGGCTTGCTGCGCAGCGCGGCGCGGCAGGCCGAGCGCGCGCCCACGTGGGCCTACGCCGTGGGCCTGGGCCTCGCGATCGCCGTGCTGGCCCTCTTCGTCGCACCGCAGTATCAGCCCTTTATCTACTTCCAGTTCTGAACCAGCACTCGCCGCTCGCGCCCCACTCCGCGGGGGCCGCTTCGCGTGACGAAGTTGTCACGATCGGCCCCGTGCAGAAGCACCGGCCGGCGCGGATACTGAGCCGCGATGAAAGTGCTCATTGTCGACGACGACCCTAAGCTGCGGGCCTACGTCACGCAGGGCCTGACCGAGTCGGGGATGCAGGCGGAATCGGCGCCCGATGGCGAAACGGCGGTCACTCGGCTCGCCCAAGAGCACTTCGACGTAGTGCTGCTCGACGTGATGCTCCCCGGCATGCACGGCTGGGACGTGCTGGAGTCGCTGCGCAGCCGGCCCAACCCGCCGGCGGTGATCTTCGTCACGGCGCGCGACGCGCTCGAAGAGCGGCTGCGCGGACTGCGCTCCGGCGGGGACGACTATCTCGTCAAGCCCTTCGCCTTCGAAGAGCTGCTGGCCCGCATCGAAGCCGTGCTGCGTCGCCGCGGCGCCAGCACGCAGCACGTGGTCGGCGATCTCATCGTGGACCTGCTCGCCGGCACCGCCAGCCGCGCCGGCCGCCCGATCACGCTCACTCCCACGGAGTTCTCGCTGCTCAAGGAGCTCGCCCGGGAGCCGGGCGCGGTGCGCTCGCGCGCTGAGCTGCTGAACGCCGTCTGGGGCATTCACTTCGACCCGGGCACCAATGTTGTGGACGTGCACATTCGGCGCCTGCGCTCCAAGATCGACGACCCCTTCGCCTCCCCACTTCTCCAAACCGTCCGCGGAACAGGCTATGCCCTCCGAGCCGGCTGAACTGCGCTGGTCGCTCACGCGGCGGCTGGCCACCAACTTCGCGGTCATCACGAGCTTGCTGCTGGCCTTCATGGCCTTGGGCACGAGCTGGGCGCTGTACTCGTCGCTGCAGTCCGAAGTGGAAGACTTCCTGCAGCACGAGATTGAAGAGTTCGTGCTGGACCTTCAAGAATCCGACGGCAGCCCGGCCGGGCTGCAAGCCGCCGCCGACGAAATCGCCGGCATCTCGGAGGAGATCGTGTGCGCCTTCCGCGTGCGTGACTCCGCCGGCCGCATCGTGGCGCAGGCCGGCGACTCGGCGCTGCTCGGTCATTCCGAAGTGCTCACGCCCTCCGGCACGGGTCACCGCACGGCCTCACTGTTCTTCCAAGAGATCTACCTCGTCACCCGGCCGCTGGCCGACACGGACCTCACGGCAGAGATGCTGGCCAACGCCGCCGAGCAGCGCGAGCGCCTCTTCCGCATGCTCATGGGCGCCGGCCTTTGGCTCGGTCTCGCCGTGGCACTGGCCGGCTTCTTTGGCTGGCTGACCGCTTGGCGCGGCCTGCGCGAGCTGCGCGCGATGGTCAGCCAAGTGCGCGGCATCGCCCGTCCCACGCGCAACGGCATCCGCCTTGAGAATCCGCCGGTGGAACTGCAGGGCTTGAGCGACGAAGTCAACGCCATGCTCGAGCGCATTGAACAGGGCCTGCGTGAGATGCAGACCTTCACCGCGGGCTTGGCTCACGAGCTGCGCTCGCCCTTGCAGAACCTCCAGGGCGAAACAGAAGTGGCTCTGCTCGCGGAACGCTCGCCGGAGGCCTATCGCGACCTGCTGGCCAGCCATCTGGATGAGTTTGCCAGCCTCTCCGATGCCATCGACAACCTCATCGCCTGGTGCCGCACCTACGACCCCTCGCAACTGAGCGCCGCGCGCGAGCCCTTTGATTTAGCGCAGGCCGCCGAGCTGCGCCTGGCCCGCGAGCGCCGCAGTTCGGCGCGCGCCGGCGTCAGGCTGGAGCTGACCCGCTCGGGCGACACCGTGCTGCTTGGCGATCGCGAAGGCTGCCTACGCGTGGTGCGCAACCTCGTCGCCAATGCGCTCAACTGGAGCCCACGCGGCGAGGCCGTGGAAGTCCATGTGGACGGCCTGCCCGGCGTCGTGCGCCTGCGCGTGGACGATCGCGGCCCTGGCATTCCGCCCGCACTCGGCGAACGCATCTTCGAGCCCTTCGTGACCACCGCGCCGCGGGTCGGACAGCGCGGCGGCTACGGTCTGGGCCTGGCGATCTGCCGCACGATTGTCGCGCAGCACGGCGGACGGCTCTGGTACGAGGCGCGTCCGGGCGGCGGCACCAGCTTCTTCGCCGAGTTCCCGCGCGCAGACTCAGCGCCAGCGCGCCGGCCGGTAAGCCCAGAGCAGCGGCAGCAGCAGCAGCAGGCTCACCACAGCCGCGAGCGCCTGCACGGGCGGATCGAAGCGCAGATGCGTCACGATCGCTCCGACGAGCAGGCCCGTGAGTAGTGCAGCGCCGAGAAACGCGAGTCCCGGCACGAGCAGCGCCGCGGCGCCCACGAGCTGGCTGATGCCCACCAGCATTCGAAAGCCGTCGGAGTAGCCCCAGCGACGGAAGTCCTCGGCCATGCGCACGTCGCCGCTGAGGTTCTTAATCGCCAGGAAGACGAAGAAGGCCGCCAGCAGAAGGCGCAAGGCCAGCAGCGCGCGCGAGGTGCCCAGGCCCTGCTCGGGAGTCAGATGCGTGAGCATGCGGCCTCCACGGCGAAGGGCTTCATCTGGCGCGACTTGCCGGCCAGCGCGCGATCGACCAGACGCGGCAGCAGTGCGTTGAGTCGGACAAAAAACGGCTCGGCGCGCCCGAGATAACGGTCCTTGGCGTTGCGCTCGAGCGCTGAGACAACCAGCCGCGCCACGACCTCGGGCCGATCGAGCGGCATGCCGGTGGCAGCGGCCATGCGGCCGAAGATCGTGGCCAGTGGCGTGGCGGTGGCGCGTGGCGCTACGTAGGTGACGCCGATGCCCGAACCTTGCAGCTCACGCCGCAAGGCCTCCGAGAAGCCGCGGATGGCGAACTTGCTGGCGCTGTAGCTCGCGAACCAGGGGAAGGCGATCGAGCCGAAGATCGAACCCACATTGACGATGTGGCCCGAGCCCTGCGCCTGGAAGGTCGCCAGCACCTGCTGCGTGAGTAGCACCGGTGCGACGACGTTGATGCGAAAGGTGGCTTCGATGTCGGCTGGCCGTTCCAGCTCCAACGGTGCGAAGTCCAGCACGCCCGCGTTGTTCACCAGGATGTCGAGACCGCCCAAGGCCTCGACGGCGCGCCGCACCGTGCGCGGCAGTTCCTCGAGCCGCCCCAGATCGGCAGCCAGGGGCACAGCCTGGGCAGCCAGCGCGGGCGTCTCCTCGATGAGTCGGCGCAGCGCGGTCTCATCGCGATCGAGCAGCGCCAGGCGCGCCCCGCGTGCGGCCAGTTCGCGCGCCACGCATCGGCCGATACCGCCGGCAGCGCCGGTCAAGAGGATCTTGGCTTGGTCGAGCTTCATGCACAGGCTCCCAGAGGTGCGCGGCTCGGCTGGGAGGCCGTCGGCAGCGCACGGAAAACGTCGCCATAGAGGCGGAAGAAAACGCGGGCGGCATGCAGCACGGCCTGCCGGTCGGCCTCGCTGTCGAGGCGGTTCATGAGGGTTTCGAAGAAGGCCACGTGGCCTTGGTCGAGCGCACCGTGTGAGCTGAGGTAGCGCACGGCCCCATCCGGCAAGCCGAGTGAACGCTGCAGCCCAGCAGCAGCGCCGGTCGCGCCGCGCGCCGACACGCCTTCAAGCACATGGACCATGCCGAAGAAGCCCACCGGGTCGCCGCGCAGCACGGTGTCCCAGGCGTAGGCCACCATGAGTTCGCAGGGCAGGTCGGGCTTCCCGGCCGCGACAGCCTCTGCATCACCGCCGCACGCGGCGATGTCGTCCAGGATCCATTGCTGGTGGCCGGTCTCCTCGGCGATGTACTCGCCGATCGCGGCCCGCAGCCATTCGTGCCGGTCCGAGAGGCGCGCGCCCGTGGCCATGAGCAGCGGCACGGTGTGCTTCACGTGGTGATAGGCCTGCGTGAGGAAGGCCACATAGGCCGGCAGGTCAAGCTCGCCGTGTACGGCGGCGCGCACGAAGGGAATGCGAAAGAAGTCCTCGCGCTGGGCGGCGGTTTCTGCGCAGAGACGGTCGTGAAAGGTCATGGGCGCTCTCGAGATGTGGGCGGGCAGGGGCGCGGGCAGAGTCAACAGGTGCGGGTAGGCGGTGGCCACGGCCGCGCGACGGAGGCGACCGGCCACACTGAGCTGTCCATTGCTGGCGGAGAAGGGCGCGCTCGCCCGCACCCAGTACTCCACGCGGGCGTAATCGGGCAAACGGGCATTGGCCGAGTCGACGGCGGCCGCTAGCTCGTCATCCGTTGGACCAACATCCGCCGGCACAAGCACAGCGCGCGGTTGCGGCAAGCCATCCCCCAGCACGCAGGCCGCGGCGACCGCGGGGCTCGTGAGCAGTTCACGCTCCACCCACTCCGGCGAGAGCTTGCGACCGAAGGCTGTGCGCAGCACCGCGCTCTTGCGCCCGACCAGGCTCAGGTGACCGTGCTCGTCGAAGGCGCCCAGGTCACCTGTGGCCAGCCAGCCGTCACTGCGCAGCGGGGCGGGTTCGCCGCCCACATAGCCCAGCCACGCGGAACCACGCACGAGGACTTCGCGATCCTCAGCGAGCCGAACTTCCACGTGCGGCAGCGGCCGCCCGACTGTCCCTGCGTGCCGCGAGTCCGGGCGGTTGAGCGCAACGACTGAACCGGCCTCCGAGAGTCCGTAGCCTTCGAAGACCGGCAGTCCGAGGCGCTGCGCCCGCTCGAGCAGCTGCAGCGGCACCGGTGCGCCACCGACTCCTAGAAAGCGCAGCGCAGGCAAGCGCACGCCACGCTCAAGCTGCTCAACGATGAGCGCCAAGGTTTGCGGCACGAGAATGGCGGTGGTCGCTTGCAGTTCAGCCAGAGAGGCCACGAGCAGGTCGCCGCGCTGCGCGCTGCTGCCGGCGAGGCCGATGCGCGAGGCGGGCGGCAGCACAACGCGTGCACCGGCCGACAGGCCCCGGTACAGCCCGCCGACGTTCTCGAGCAGCACGCTGAGTGGCAGCAGCGCGACGTGGACATCACTGGGCCCGATGCCGGTGGCCTGCACCAGCGAGCGGGTCACTTCGAGCAGGCCGACGTGCGACAGGCGCACGCCCTTCGGCTCGCCGGTCGTGCCGGATGTGAAGGTGACCTTCTCGCCGCCGCGCACCGCACTCGGCAGCGGCTCGGGCAGGCGGGCAAAGGCCAGCCCCTCCCGCAGAGAGACGAGTTCCGCGCCGGGGCCCAGCAGAGCCTCGGCGCGCGTGACCGCAGCGGCGTCCACGATGAGGCCGTTCAGGCCGGCGACGCCCAGCACATGGCGCAATTGAGCCGTCGTGAAGAAGTGCGGCAGCGGCACGAGCGCCGCGCCGAGCCGCTGAGCGGCGAGATCGGCCAGTGCCCAAGGCAGGCCATTGTCAGCCAACAAGCCGAGGGCGAGCCGGCCAGCCGCGAGTTCCTGGGTGCACAGCGTGGCCAGAGCGTCGGCGCACTCGGCAACGCGCCGCTCGCGCTCGGCGCGGTCCCAGACCTGGCCCACGCCGTCGTCGAGCAAGCCCTGCCAATCAGCCGAGGCGTTCATGCGACGTGGCGTGCCAAAAGACGCCCCCGTGCGAAGGCCGCGTTCCACGCGGCCCCACAGGTGTCGACCAAGCTTGCGTCGCGCGCGGCAACCGCTCGCATGGCCGCCACCGGCACGGCGGTGAGCCGCGGATCGGTTTCGTAGTAAGTGCCCCAGTCGGAGAGTCGGCCGCCCAAGCGCCGGCCATCGGCCTCGCCGAGATCTAGGAGTTGCAGGCCCATACGCAGGAAGGCCGCGCGCAGCGCGCGCGTGGCCGTGAATACGGACCACTCGACTCCGGCGCCGTCGAGGAAGGCCGCCATGGTGCTGACGAGCGCGCGGCCCAAGCCGGGCGTCTGCCCACTGAGATTGCCGACCTCAGCCAGCAAACTGCGCGGCACCGCGCGGCCGAGCGCGCGCGAGAGAGCGCTCTCCACCGGCTCATCGAGATACTCCTCCAGAAACATGCGCGCCGGATCGCGGCCGAGCTGTGCGCCGATGACACCGGCCGGCACCTGGCGCGACACGCCGCTCGGCGCGGCAGCCTCCAGCCCGAGCAGAATCGGGAGCAGGTGCTCGATGCGGGCGCCGTAGCAGCGGGCGTAGACCTCTCGCACAGTGGCAGCCAGGACGTCGCGCTGCGAGGCGTGGTCAAGGCAGAGCTGCAGGCGCGGGCTTGGGGCGGGAGCCATGGACGGCACTCGCGTGGGAGGCAGGACTGGTGACAACAGGTCTGGTCCTCTTGACGGCAGCAGGTGACACCAAGCTGAGTGACACCTTTGTCATGAGGCGCGGTCATGAGCGCAGCACCGCCAGCGCCGCCACCACGGCGACGGTCAGGAGCGCGCCGCGTTCCACGCGCAGCACGCGCCGCCAGGGATAGGCCGGCCGAGGCTGGACGGCCGTTTCAGGGGCCGGCGTCAGCGCGGAGGAGGGGCTGCGTGCAGGTCTGCCGCGCGGGATACGCGGCCACCAGCGCGGCACGCGCAGGCAATACGCTTGGTAGCTCGCGGGGTAGAGCCGTTCTAGCACTCCCTCTTCCCAGAGCACGATGCTGTGATACCAGGCCAGCGCCGCGACGCCGGCGCAGGGCGCGAGCCAAATCGGGCCGAGCATGAGCACCGTGCCCATCAAACCGCTGCAGTTGGCGAGGTAGAGCGGATTGCGCACGTAGGCGAAGGGACCGTCTTCGACGAGCACGCGTTGCTCCTGCGCCTTGAGGGCATGCACGCGGGCCGCGCCCCGGATGCTGCGGCAACTCCACAGGCGCACGGCGAGATAGGCGAACAGCAGCACACCTCCCGCAGCAATTCCCCAGGCCTGAGCGCCGCCCAGCCACAGCGCCGTCAAGAAAAAAGGCGGGTGAATCCAGCGGCGGCGCTCGAAAAGGCCCGCGCCCCACTCGCTGGCTGCCGGCACTTCCACGGGAGATTCGGCGGGCGGTGGGCTGAACTGGCTGGGCATCGGAGGCTCCGGCGTTTGGTCAGCGCCGGAAGTCCGGTGCTGACGTCACGCATTGAGCCCTGAATCCCCGCGCGAAGCCCGTTAAGGCTTCGTCATCTTCGAAGGGGCCGGCTCAGCCCGAGAGCGCGCCGCGTCAGCGCGAGAGCGCGCGCGTGATGTGCGGCAGCGAAGCCTCGTAGCGATAGCTCGTGCCGAAGTGGCCATCGTCGAACTCTTCGTGCAGCACGGTGACGCCGACAGCGCGCAGCGCCGCTGCGAGTTGGCGCGCGCCGTAGTGCAACTGGTACTCGTCGCGCGTGCCGGCATCGAGGTAAACGAGACGGAAGTCGCGCAGGCCCGGGCCTTCGCGCGCAGCACGCTCCACCGGATCGCAAGCCAGCCAGCGCGCCCACGTCTGCGGCAGCAGCCGGCCGGTGCGCGGCTCGAAGGGCAGCGCCACGCCCAGCGGCTGCGCGGCGTCGGGCGAATACGCGGCCGCCATGGCGAGCACATTCATGGCCAAGACGAGCGGCGTCGTCTTGCGCGGCGCCGCTTCGAAGACTTCGACAAAGGCGCGCGCATCGCGGCAGTGTTCGAGCTGCGCGAGCAGCTTGGGGAAGTCGGGCTTGTAGCAGAGCTCGAAGCCCGCATCACCCGCGTGGCTCGCCAGTGCGGAGAAGAGCTCGGGATGCGCGAGGGAGAGATGCAGCGCGCCGTAGCCGCCCGAAGACTTGCCCATGAGCCCGCGCCGCTCGCGCCGGCCACCGGCACCGAACTCGGCCTCGACGCGCGGCAGGAGTTCCTGAAGCAGGTGGTCCTCGTAGCGACCCGTGGCTGGGCTGTTGCGGTACTGACTGCCTCCCAGCCGCGTGAAGGCGTCGGGGAAGGCGAAGACTGCCGGCGCGACGCGCCCGGCCGCCAACAGCCGCTCGTAGCGCTCCGGGAAGGACGGTTCCCAGGGCGTGCCCCGCAGTTGTCCGGCGCCCACCCCGGTGAAACCGGCCAGCACGAAGATGAGCGGCAGCCCGCGCGGATCGCGGTCCGGCGGCAGGTACACGGGCAGTTCACGGCGCGTCGGATCGCCCAGCGGATTGCCGGCCAGCACCGCACTGTCCACCACGAGCGTCTGCACGCGGCCTTCGATCACGGCGCAGAGCCTACCCTCTTACCTTGTCAGGGATCCCCGGATATCCTGCCGCCGCCGACCGCCAACGTCTGGCGGTCACTTTTTTTCATCAGGTTGTTCAGGAGTTGTCCATGCCAGTCGGACGTGTCAAGTGGTTCAGTGATGAGAAGGGTTACGGTTTCATCGAAGTTGAGGGTCGCGAGAAGGACGTGTTCGTCCATTACAGCGACATCAAGGGCGATGGCTTCCGCACCCTCGATGAAGGTGCCAAGGTCGAGTTCAACATCGAGCCCGGCAAGAACGGCGACCGCGCCAAGGACGTGATGAAGGTGGAGGCCGCCTGACCACCGATTGCGCAGCGGGCCCCGGCGTCGCAAGACGCCGGGGCTCGCAGTGTTTCTGGGGTGCCCGCGGTACCGTGTCGGGCGCCTCAATCCCCCACCCCGCGTAGGAGCCCTCCATGCCCATCGAGAATCTCGATCCGCCGGCCGCGCACAAGGCCATGAGTCAGGATGCCCGCCACGTCTTCCTCGACGTGCGCACGGTTCAGGAGTTTGAAGCCGGTCATCCGCGCGGCGCGCTCAACGTGCCCTGGTCAGAACTCGATCCGGCCACCGGCCAGATGAGCAAGAACCCGCACTTTCTGAGCACGGTGGCCAAGCACGTCGGCAAAGACCGCACCGTCTATGTGTCCTGCCAGGCCGGCGTGCGCTCGCTGAACGCCTGCAACGCCCTCGAGCCCGCCGGCTACGCCAAGCTGGTCAACGTGACCTCGGGCTACGGCGGCCGCCGCGACCCGAGCGGCGGCATCGTGATTCCCGGCTGGCGCGACGCCGGCCTGCCCATCGAGCAAGGCCCGTCGGACTACCCCAAGCTCAAGGCCTGACCGCCTAGAAGTTGTCGTAGATGAAGGGCGAATCCGCATCGCCCTCGGAGAACATCACCAGCCACACGACCAGGCCCGCCGCGAGGATCAAGGGCGCCAGCCACCAGATCCAGTTCTCCTTGAGAAAGGCGAAGAAGCCGCCTTGCTGGTCGTCGCCGGTCTGAGGTGCTTCGTTCATGGCCTGATCATCTCCTGAAACTCAGCGCGGCGGAAGGACGCCGGCGCGCGCCAGGGCCGCTTCCAGCTCTCGCGCTGCGATTTCATGGCCCAGCGGCGAAGGATGCGATTTGTCGGATTCGAGCAGCGCCGCCTCACCGGCCGCGGCGAAGGGCAAGAGCAGGTCCACCAAGATCATTCCTTCGGCGGCAGCCGTGGCCCGCAGCAGCTCCTGGGCCTCCGGCAGGGGCTGGGGCGCCTTCATTTGCGGCAGCGTGGGATAGACGATGAGCGCCACGGGCACTCCGCGCGCCTTGCACTCGCGCGCCAGCTCGGCGAGGCAGGCCATGGCCTCGTCCCAGTACTGCTTGGAGATCAGCGAGCCGGTGGGCCGGGTCTCGATGATGCCCCGGTGTCGCTCCACCTTCTCGCGCACCGACTTGGCTTCCGGGTCTTCGCCCAGGAGCTTCCACTTCTGGACGACGTGCCAGCGCATCCAGTGGTACAGCGGAAAACGCAGCATCCAGGCGCGCCCGGGAAACTCGCGTGGCGCGGTCGTCACGTGTGGAATGGCGTCGTTCATCACGAAGCCCACGGTGACGAGGTCGGGCTCGAGCGCCCAGCCGTAGTACTTGAGCCAGAGCCGTTCTTGGCAGGAGTTGTAGCCCGAGACGCCGGCGTTCCAGACCTCGACTTTGCGCGTGGGCAAGCGCGCCGTGAGCGAGCGCTCGAGCACCTGTGCTGTGACGTGCTCGTGCGGCACTTCGACGCCGAAGGTGAAGGAGTCGCCCAGGCAAACGAGGCGGTAGGTGCCCGCCGGCTTGGGCAGCGTGAGCTCGCGAGGGTCGCGCAGGCCGTAGGCATTGATGTCGAGCGGAAAGCCGTGCGCAGCCGACAGGTGCTGGTCGGGCAGCCAGCGAAAGAGCAGGTCCTTGGGCGGCGTGATGTTGTCGAAGACCAGCCGGCCGCCGAAGTCCTCACTGACCAGCGCATTGCCCACGGCCAGGAGCGCCAGGAGCAGGAGCAGGCCGAAACCCACGGCGAGGAGACGGCGGCGCGCACGCGACATGGGGCGGAAGATACCTCAGCCCACCAGCGACTCTAGCGACTCCTCGGTGCTTACTGGCGCCGAGCAGGTGCCGCGCCGGCACAGGTAAACCGCAGCGCGGCCTTCGCGCGCCGCCTTGCCGGCCAGCAGCGGAAAGAGCGCGGCCAGATCCGGTGCGACGCCCACGGCGGGTGACCATGCCACGCCCAGCGCCAGGTCGCGGCGCCGCGCCAGCACGCGCGCCAGAAGCGCTGCGCCCTCGCCACCCGTCAGCACGGCGGTCGCGCCCGCATCGGAGCGCATGAGCGCGAGCAAGACCCGCGCAAAGGCGGAGGGCGAGGCGCCAAAGAGCGGGGCCAGCGCGGCGAAGGCCCGCTCGGCGCGGCTGCGCAGCGCCGGATCGCCGGTGAGTTCAGCCAGGCGCACCAGCACTTCCACGAGCACGCCGTTGCTCGAGGGCAGCGCCCCGTCAAACAGGTCGCGCGGCCGAGTGATGAGAGTTTCGTGATCGTCACTGGTGAAGTACCAGCCGGCGCGCTGCTCGTCCGCGAAGTGCGCGTCGGCCACCTGGGCCAGGGCCAGCGCCTCGCGCAGCCAAAGGCTGTCGCCATCGGCTGCGTGCAGATCCAGCAGCCCCGCCGCGAGATAGGCGTAGTCGGCCAGCGTGCCGTTGAGGTGGGCCTGGCCGCCGCGGCAGGTGGCCAGCAGGCGCCGGCCATCGGGCCGCATGATCGGCCCGAGGCAGAAGCGCGCCGCGCGCTGCGCCGCCGCGACGAAACGCGGCTCGTCCAGCACGGCGCCGGCCTGCGCCAGCGCCGAGATCATGAGCCCGTTCCAGGCCACGAGGATCTTGTCGTCGGTGGCCGGGTGCACGCGCCGCTCGCGCGCCAGGAACAGCGCCTGGCGCAGCGGCGTGAGCGCGCGCTGCAGAGCGGCCCGAGCCTCGGCCTCGCTCTGGCCCTTGCCGACCAGACCCAGTTCGCGGGCCAAGTCCACGTCGGGCCGCGGCCGCACGAGCACGAAGGCGTGACCTTCGAAGTTGGGCGAGGCGCCCAAGTTCCAGGCCGTGTCCACGAGGCGAGCGTGCTCGCGGCCGACCACAGCCAGGACCTCGTCGCGCTGCCAGGCGAAAAAGCGCCCCTCCTCGCCTTCGCTGTCAGCGTCCTGCGTGCTGTAGAGGCCGCCATCCGGGCCGGTCATCTCGCGCAGCACCCACTCGCAGCAGCCGCGCGCCACCTCTGCGAAATCCGCGCGGCCGGTGAGGCGATAGGCCTCGAGATAGGCCGGAATCAGCAGCGCGTTGTCGTAGAGCATCTTCTCGAAGTGCGGAATCCACCATTGCTCATCGGTGGAGTAGCGCGAGAAACCGCCACCCAACTGATCGTGGATGCCGCCGCGCTGCATGCAGTCCAGCGTGTGCACGGCGGCCTGCAGCGCGGCTGGATCGCCGCCCTCCGCGCCAGTCCCCGGCCCCGCCCCGGAGCCGGCGCCGTCGCGCGCTTGGCCTCCGCGCGCCAGCGCCGCGTGCTGCCAGAGCAGCAGACGAATGTCGTCGGCGTGCGGAAACTTGGGCGCACTGCCGAAGCCGCCATGCTCGCGGTCGTGCGCAGCGAGCAGCGCCTGCACGGCCACGTCCACCACAGCGAGTTCGGGCGCGCGCGCATCGGGCGGCGGCGCCGGCAGGTGATCGCCCGAGAGCGCCATCTGCGCCACGTGCTTGGTCACGCGCTCGGCCTGCTCCAGGATCTGCGCGCGGTTGCGCTGCCAGGCCTGCGCCAGGCTGGACAGCACCTGCGTGAAGCCCGGCTGACCCCAGCGCGGCTGCGGCGGAAAGTAGGTGCCGGCGTAGAAGGGCCGCTTGTCGGGGGTGAGCCAAACCGACATCGGCCAGCCGCCGTGCCCCGAGAGCGCCTGCGTGGCCTTCATGTAGACATCGTCGAGGTCGGGCCGCTCTTCGCGGTCCACTTTGATGCAGACGAAATGCTCGTTCATGAGCGCCGCCACCTGCTCGTTCTCGAAGGACTCGCGCTCCATGACATGGCACCAGTGGCAGGCCGAGTAGCCGATCGAAAGGAAGATCGGGCGATCCTGCTCACGGGCCTGGGCCAGCGCCGCCTCGCCCCAGGGTTGCCAATCCACCGGATTGTGCGCGTGCTGGAGGAGGTAGGGACTGGTCTCGCCGGCGAGGCGATTCGCGCGCCGCGCGCCGGCAGATCCTTCCGACGAAGACGACTGCGACGTCATGATTGCTCCGAACGGAAGTGAATCGGCGATCATAGCAAGCTACGCGATGCCGCCTCGGCCATGCCGACCCGCTCCGCGCTGCAGTGCGCGGCCGCTAGATCCGAGCAGAGGCTCTCGCCGCGCGCTGAAAGGCCAGCGCCAGTCCCGCGCCAACCAGCGCGCAGACCGCGAGCACACCGAAGGCGACCGCGCTGCCCTGCTTCTCGGCTACGGCTACGACGAGTGGCGGCGCGGCAGCGCCCACCACGAGCGCCAGCAGAAACTTCACCGCGTACGCCGAGCTGCGGCGCGCGGACGTGGTGTAGGCGGCCAGCAGCCGATTCTCCATCGGCTGCAGTCCGTAGTTGAGGAAGGCGAAGAGCCCGAAGAGAGCGAGTCCCGGGGCCGCGTTCACGGCGCGCAACGCCAAGGCCGTCGCCAGGAAGAGCAGCGGCTGCACGAGGATGAGGAGCACGTAGCGCGTTCGCTGGCGCGCCCCGCGGGCCAAGAGTCCGCCGACCCACTGCCCCACGCCGCCCAGCGCCAAAATCGTGGTCTCCGCTCCTGTGACGCTGAAGCCACTGCCCGCTGCTGCGCCACGGGCCTGCACCGCCTGCGGAAAGAGCACGCTGAAGCCATCGAGCAGAAAACCGTTGACCGACATGACTCCCAGGAAGAGCAGCAGATCGCGGCGGCGCAGCACACCGTCGGCCACCACGGCCGGCGGCGGCGTGGCGCCCGGCAGCAGGCGCGCGCGCGAGAGCGCCCACCCCACAAGCCCCGTGATGGCCGCGGCCGCGCCGAGCACGAAGAAGGCACCGCGCCAGCCCACCCCGAGGAGCAGCGGCACCAGTGCGATACCGAGGCTGCCCGCCACGCCGTGCAGGCCGAGCGCCGGCCCCAGCCCTTCGCGGCTGGCGGTGTGCGAGATGAGCGCCATGCCGGGTGGGTGATAGAGCCCGGCCGCGACGCCGAGCACCGCATGCGCCGCGAGAAAACTCCCGTAGCTCTGCGAGAGCGCGCAGAGGCAGGCGCCCGCCGCGAGCAGCCAAAAGAAGGCCAGCAGGACCGGCGTCGTGCCGTAGCGATCCGCCAACAAGCCGGCCGGCAACGAGGCCAGCCCCATGGCGAGGCCGAAGACCGTTAGCGCCCAAGCCATGTCCACCAGGCCGACACCGAAATCCGCGGCAGCGAGCGCCAGCGCCACCGGCAGGACGAGCTTGCTGCCGTGACACAGGAAGTGGCCCGTCGAGGCAAAGCCCAGGGCGAAGCGAGCCGGAGTGCTCATCGACACCGACTGAGCGTACCCGCTCGCCAGTCGCGACGAGCGCCCGATGCGCTCGCCGAGTCCCAGGCCAATGAGTTGCACGAGATGACAAAAGCTTCACCCCGCGCTGAGTCAACGGCCCCGCATCCTTCCAGTGATGCAGGCCATGACTTCAAAAGCCCCGCTCCCCGGGCGAACAGGAGTGCGCAGCACGTGGGCAGCCTTTGCAGTCGCTGGCTACCTGACGAGCGTCGGCAATCTGGCGCTGTGGCGCGCCGTGCACTCCGGGCCGGCAGCGCTTTCATGGCCGTCGATCGTGGCGCTCTTCCTCTCACTGCTGACGCTCTACACCGTGCTGCTGCAGTTCGTGGCTCTGCCCTGGCTCTTCAAACCCATCGCCGCTCTGCTGCTGCTCTTCTCCGGCCTGACCACCTTCGCCATGCTCGAGTACGGCATCCTGATCGATGCAGAGATGTTCGCCAACGTTTTCCGAACAGACTCCGCCGAGGCCGGTGAATTCCTGACGGCGAAGAGCTTGCTCAGCGTACTCATCCTCGGCGGAGTGCCGGCCACACTGCTGACCTGCACACGACTTCGCCATGGCCGACCCTGGCCCGAGTTCGCCCTGCGCTCGGCACTCGCCGTCGGCCTGCTCGGGGCCTCGGTGGCGACTGTCTGGCCTAACTACAAGGAGCTCTCGATCACGGTGCGTGAGCACCCATCGCTCAAGCTCCTGGTCAATCCCATCAATCCGCTGACTGGCCTCTTTGTGCACTTGGGCGAGAGCCAGCCCGGACAGTCATCGCCCTTCGTGCAGATCGCTACGGATGCCACGCGGCCGCCAGGCAGCACCAACCAGCCCCGGCTCATCCTGGTCCTGGTGGTAGGAGAGACTGCCACCGCCAGCCACTTCTCGCTCAACGGCTATGCACGGCCAACCAACCCAGAGCTTGAGCAACGCGACATCCTGAACTTCCCGGACGTCACCGCCTGCGGCACATCGACGGCCGTCAGCGTGCCGTGCCTCTTCTCCGCGCTCCCGCGTGCCGACTTCTCCCGCCAACAAGCAGCCCACTCGGAAAATCTGCTCGATGTGCTGCAACGCGTGGGAGTCAACGTGCTCTGGAGGGATAACAACTCAGGCAGCCAGGGAGTGGCTGACCGAGTCCCCTTCGAACGCATCGCTGGCCCGGAGTCCTTTCGCAACGAAGCCGAGTTCTACGACGAAGCTCTGCTCGAGGGTCTGCAGGAGCACTTCGACAGCCAGGCCGGAGACCTCCTCATCGTGCTGCATCAGAAGGGCAGTCACGGCCCGGCCTACTCCCGCCGTTCGCCTCCGGCATTCAAACGGTTTCTGCCGGAGTGCGCTGCGCTCGACGTTCAAGAATGCCCACAAGACGAACTCGTGAATGCCTACGACAACACCATTCTCTACACCGACCACGTGCTTGCTCGGCTCATTGATCTGCTCGCGGCCAATAGCCTTGACGCGCGAGTCGCCATGCTCTACGTCTCCGACCACGGCGAGTCCCTGGGCGAAAAGGGAATCTATCTGCACGGCTTTCCGTACTGGCTGGCACCGGAACAACAGCGACAAGTGCCGATGGTCTTCTGGGCCTCGCCCGAACTCTATGCGTCGCTCGCTGCCTCGCGCGACGAGTTGCGCTCGCTAGCACTGCGAGCCTTCAGCCACGACAACATCTTCCACACACTCTTGGGGATCTTCGGCGTGCAATCTGCCAGCTATGACCCCGAGCTCGACATCTTTGCCGGATCGGCCGGCAAGCACTAGCCGCTGTATCGTTCGCGTGGAAGCTGAGTGCGCCCGCGGATGGGCGCTCAGTGCGCCCGTGCGGGGCGCTCAGTGCGCCCGCGACGGGGGCTCGGCGGTGCCGCTCAGACACCTCGCCGACTCGGCCGATGCGGCCGAGAGGTCGGCTCGGAACTCGCGGCACACCGACCCCCGCCGCGTCGCACACCGCTGCATGGGTTGAAAGACAGTTGGCGGCCGCAGAGCGGAGCCCCTAGCAGCAGTCGCGCTTAGCGAGCGCCGACGGAGAGCCGCTCCTCGAGCGCACGGAACTGCCGCCACATCTCGGCCGGCATGCGCTCCCCGAACTTCTCGAGGAACTCCTTCTGTCCGGCCAGCTCGGCCTGCCAGGCCTCGGGGTCCACGTCGAGCAGTTCGTCGAGCGCGGCCTTGGAGAGATCCAGGCCGGTGAGATCGAGCGAGCCGGGCGCGGGCACGTTGCCGATCGGCGTCTTGACCGCGTTCTTCTGCCCGGCGCAGCGATCGAGGATCCAGCGCAGCACGCGCATGTTGTCGCCGAAGCCCGGCCACAGGAACTTGCCGTCCTTGTCGGTGCGGAACCAGTTCACGTGGAAAATCTTGGGCGCCTTGGGCGACTTCTCGCCGACGCTCAGCCAGTGCCCGAAGTAGTCGGCCATGTTGTAGCCACAGAAGGGCAGCATGGCCATCGGGTCGCGGCGCACGACGCCCACGGCGCCGGTGGCCGCCGCCGTGGTCTCGGACGCGACCATGGCGCCGACGTAGGTGCCGTGCTTCCAGTCGAAGGTTTCGAAGACCAGCGGCGCGGTGCGCGCGCGACGGCCGCCGAAGATGATGGCCGAGATCGGCACGCCCTGCGGGTCATCGAACTTGGGCGAGATGCTGGGGCACTGCGCGGCCGGCGAGGTGAAGCGGCTGTTGGGATGCGCCGCCTTCTCCTTGCTGGCCGGAGTCCAGGGCTGGCCCTTCCAGTCGGTGGCGGCGGCGGGCGGAGCCGAGAGACCTTCCCACCAGGGCTGGCCGTCGGCGGTGACCGCCGTGTTGGTGAAGATGCTGTTCTTGCGCAGCGAAGCCAGCGCATTGGGATTGGTCTTCTCGCTCGTGCCCGGCGCCACGCCGAAGAAGCCGCTCTCGGGATTGATGGCCCAGAGGCGCCCATCGGGTCCGTACCTCATCCAGCAAATGTCATCGCCGACGGTCCAGATCTTCCAGCCCTTCTGCGCGGCCGGCGGCACGAGCATGGCGAGGTTGGTCTTGCCGCAGGCACTGGGGAAGGCCGCGGCGATGTAGTGAGTTTCGCCCTGCGGATTCTCGATGCCCAGGATGAGCATGTGCTCGGCGAGCCAGCCCTCGTCGCGGGCCTGCGCCGAGGCGATGCGCAGCGCATGGCACTTCTTGCCGAGGAGCGCGTTGCCGCCATAACCCGAACCGAAGGACCAAATCTCGCGCGTCTCGGGGAAGTGACAGATGTAGCGGCGGTCGGGATTGAGGTCGCCCGTGCTGTGCAGGCCCATCACGAAGTCCTTGCTGTCGCCGAGCTTCTCGAGCGCCTGCTTGCCCATGCGCGTCATGATGCGCATGTTGATCGTGACGTACGGGCTGTCGGTGATCTCGATGCCCACCTTGCTGTAGGGCGACTTGACCGGACCCATGCAGTAGGGCACCACGTACATGGTGCGCCCCTTCATGCAGCCGTCGAACAGCGCGCCGAGCTTGGCCTTGGCCTCCTGCGGCGCGAGCCAGTTGTTGTTCGGACCGGCCGCTTCCTTCTTCTGGCTGCAGATGAAGGTGAGGTGCTCCACACGCGCGACATCGTTCACGCTGCTGCGGTGGTAGTAGCAGCCGGGCCACTTGGCTTGGTCCAGTTTCTGCAGCACGCCCGCGGCGAGCATCTCGGCCACCAGCCGGTCGTACTCCGCCTGACTGCCGTCACACCAGTGCACGCGGTCGGGCTTGCAGCGGTCGACACACTGCTGGACATAGTCCTTGAGGGCCTGGTTGGTGGTGGGCGGAGACGCGGTGGTGGTCATGAGGAGAGCCCGAAGCGGCGAGTGTTGGCGAAAGGCGGCCCATTTTAGCGACGAAAGCGCGGGGCCCGCAACGGGCCGCGTCCGGCTTCAGGGCTGCGTGCCGCGCACCGCATTGCTGGCCGAGAGGCCGCTCTCCAGCGCCGGATCGGTGATCCAGTACTGCATGTAGACCGCAAAGCCTGGCGGCAGTCCGGCCGGCCACGCGGCCCAGCCCAGCGGCATGCTGCCGTCGGGCAAGGTGACGAGAGCGATGGAGAGCGTCCACGGCACCGGGACGAGCACGCCGCCCTTGAAGGGCACATTGCCCGCCACGAAGCCCGCGAAGAGCAAGGCCAGCGCCGACGGCCGGGCGCGCGAGAGCGTGAGCGTGCCGACGCTGTCCACTTCCAGGCTTCCGGCGCCGACGAGGCGCGGCAACAAGCCGTTGCTGCCCAGCTTGGCGAAGCCCAAGTTGGCCCAGGGCGGCAGTTCGAGGCAGGTCACGAAGCCTTCGCCCGCATCGCCGGGCAGTCCGGCGTAGCTCGGATCGGCCGCGCCCTGCGTCGTGGCCCAGCCGCTCGAGGTCGTGCGGCCGACGATCTGCGCCGCGCCGTGCGCGTCGACGGATAGCGCGAGCGGTGTGTCGTCGCCGGCGGCGCCGAGATAGCTGGCGTACCGACGCGCGGTGCCCTCGGGCGACCAGCGCGCGAGGTAGCCGTCCTCACCGCCTGCAAGCGAGGCCTGATAGGCACCGCTCGTCACCGGCAGAGCGGCCGAGCGCGTTGCGGCCAGCACGGTGACGGCGCCCAAAGTGTCAACGGCCAGGCCCTGCACGGCCTCGTCACCAGCGCCGCCCAGGAAGCTCGACCACATCAGGCTGCTTCCGTCGGCGGAGAGCCGCGTGACGAATCCGTCCGCGGCGCCGCCGGGGGCCGGCGGCCGGGTGGCGGCCCGCGGGGGGGAGTGCCGACCCACCACCCCCCCCCCCACAAACACAAAACCCCCCCGCCCCGCCCCGGTCGCCCCCCCACTCGGGGATCCCCCCGTCGCCGGAGCCCCCCCTTACCCCCCCCCCCGCGCCGCCGCCGGCGGCCGGCTGCAGAGTGCCGGCCGTCGTGGGGAAGTCCGTACCGACGACGCGCCCGCCGACAAGCACATCACCGCCCGGCGCGAGCGCCAAGCAGCGTGCTTCCTCGACACCGGCGCCGCCCAGCAGCGTGGACCACTCCAAGTTCGCGCCATCGGCCGAGGCGCGGCACACGAAGGCGTCGGTTTCATCCGCCGAGGGGCCGCCATAGCTCTCGTCGTAGGCGCCGGCCGTCGTGGGGAAATCAACGCTGCCCGTCAGGCCCGCGACATGCGCACGGCCGGCGGCATCCGCGACCAGGGCCTGCGGCTCATCGCGCAGCACGCCGCCCAGCAACGTGGACCAGGGCAGCGCGCTCCCATCGAGCGAGAGCTTGGAGAGAAAGCCATCGGGCGTGAAGAAGATGGAGTTGAAGCTGGTATCGAAGGCGCCGGCCGTCGCGGGAAAGGGCAGCAAGCCGTTGGAGTAGGTGCGCCCGGTGACGAGCACGCCGCTGGGCGTGAGGGCCAGCGCGGCCGCACGATCTTCCTTGTCGCCGCCGAGGAAGGTACTCCAGCTCAACGCGCCCGTTGAAGTGAAGCGCGCGACGAAGCCGTCGACGCCGCCGCGCGCGGTGGGCTGATAGCTGCCGGCCGTCGCCGGAAAATCCGCCGAGTTCGACCAGCCACAGACAAAGACCGAGCCGGCGGCATCCACGGCCACGCCGCTCGCGCCCTCCCCCACAAAGAAGCCGCTGTCGGTGCCGCCCAGATAGGTCACCCACTGCGTGCTGCCCGGCAAGCTCTCGCCGCCCAGGCCGCTGTTCACGAGCAGGCGCGCCACGAAGGCATCGCCGTATCCGAGCAGTCCACGCTGCACGCTGCCGGGTGTCGCCGGGAAGTTGCCGGAAGTGGTCAGCCCCGCGACGACGAGCGCGCCATCACCGGCATCGGCCACGGCCAGGATTTCGTCGCGCAGCGAGCCGCCGAGATAGCTCTGGTACTGGAGCACGGGATCCACGACGAGGGGCAGCGCGAGGTGGCGCCCCGGCGCCTCGAAGCCGACGCGTCCGCCGCCGAGCAGGCGGAAGTGCGCGGTGACCGGCACCCGCGCGCCGCCGGGCAGTTCTTGCCAAGCCGCAGGAATGTGCTGCAGCAGGCGGCCCGTGCCGAGCTCGGCGACGAGACGGCCCTGCTCATCGATGTTCAGCGACTCGGCGCCGTGCAGTTGCAGCGCGACCACATCTAGCGGTGTGCCCGCCGGCAGCAGCAGGTCGTACTCGAGCGCGCCGTGCAGGCGCACGGCGGCACCGCCCGGCAGCCCGCTCCATTGCAGACTCGAGTAGGCCGGCACGCCAAGCAGCCAGCCCTCGGCCGATGAACCGCGCAGAAAGTTCAGGTGGCCGAGCGGCTCGCCGACCGCGTGGACACGCGCCTGCCCGCTGGCGAAGCCCGGCGCGCCGCTCGCCGTCGAGGAGGACGCTCCGTCGAAGCGCAACTCCACGCTGCCGCGCTCATGGCCCAGCACCAGGCCCGCATCGGTGGCAAAGACCGACAGCGCGCCCTGCTCGGCGACAAAACGAGCCCGCCCATCGGCTTGCCCACGGTTCTCGGCGAAGGCCTCGAGCAGGGTCTGCGCCTCGGCCTCCGGCTGGGCCACGACACCACTCACCACGAGCAGCAACGCCGGCAGGAGCCAGCGACGAAGGGACCATGGGCCGGAATTGGGGCGGTGCATGACAGCGGGCATAACGACAGGCCGGGCGAGAGCGAGGGCGGGCGGACGCGAGAGACATCGGGCGAGAGGTGATCAGGTCGCTCACCTGATCGGCCTATAGCCTAGCTCAACCGGAGGGGAGCCACTCGGCCTCCGCAGCAGCCTTCCAGGTAGCGGGGTCCTCATCGAGGTCGGCCGCCTCAAGCAGCACGGCATACGAAACCTCCGTCTGGCCCGCAGCGAGAGCTTCAATGCACAAAGCCCGCAATCCGGCCAGCCCCCTGCGCGCCACGATGCGCCGCACGAGCAGGTAGCCCGCGCCGTAGCGCGATCCCTCCAGAAAGATCCATCGGCGCGAGTGGAGTTGCACCCGGCCGTCCTCCAGCAGACTGCCGAACCCCTCGCGTCCCCGATCGTCGACCGGCGCGATTTGCACGGAGATCGTCGCGCCGGGCACGTTCGAATACGGGAGTTGCACCTCGCGGCAGCCCAGTCCGAGCAGCAGGCTTCCCAGTCGCATCTGATGATCTACGGCGAGTAGGCTCGAATCGACGAGAGTTGGCCCGAGGTCAGCCAAGCCCTCGGACGCCGCCTTCGGTAAGGCGTTCCAGGTCTGATCCTGAAGGAGATGGACCAACTCGTGCAGCATCGCCGAACGCATTTCCGCGTCGGTTGGCAGGACGAGCACATGCACGCGGTCATGCGAGTGGCGCGCGATACCGAGGGCCTCATCCCCAAGCGAAATGCCAAGCACCCTCAGCGCCGGCTCGATCCAAACCTCCACCGGCTGACCGGTGAGTCCTGGCACCAACTCGCGCAGCCGCGGCAAGTCTTGGTCGAGATGGCGCGCGAGCCGCGCCGCCAACTCGGGATCGTGCGCGCGCACTACGCCCAGCCGCGCCTGCACGGCTGCCGGCGGAACCGCCAGGCAGCCGTGCAGGCAGAGCAGCGCGACCAGAACCATGCCGTGCGACCACGACTGCCAAGGCTTGATGTTCGGGCTGCGCAGCACGCTCAGAACTTCACCGTCACCGTCACGGGCTCATCCTGGCTGCGGCCCGCCTGGCTCAACAGGAGCTCGATGCCCGGCTGCAGTGCCGTGGCGTGCAACTCGGCCACGAGCGTCACCCAGCCGTTCCCCTCGGACACCACGTGGACATTGAGCCCGGTGCTGAGGTCCGCCAGCAGATCGCCCTCATGGCTGATAGAGAAGGTGTCGAAGCGCTCGGGCAGCGACGAACGCACCTGCAGCATCCCGCTGACCACCTCGGTCTCGATGAGGTAGCCCACCGTCACGGCCTCAGGCAACGGCGCCCCCGACCCCGCCTCCAGCACGGCGTGCGTCAGAGACTCGGCGGAGTACATCGAGTTTGCTTCGCAGCGTAGAAGACTCATGCCTGGCAAACCCAGATTCGGCTCAGGCACCCACAGGCGATGCACGTCGTAGACCTGCGCCTGCAGCTCGATGTACCCAGGTCCGAGACCGAAGCCACCCAAGCCGGCCGCACCGGGCGCGGCGGTCACATCTCCAGTGAACAGCGTGGGCGCCGGCGGCGAACTCTCCGCTGTTGTGGCGTCGAAGCCAGAGGCCGTCGCCGGCACAGGAATGGTGTAAGTGCCCGGCCCCGAAAGCTGCGAGCGCTTACCGACCGGCTCGCCCGCGGAGTTCTTGGGCTGGAAGTGTGTGGTGTAGCCGGCCGGGATCACGACCGTGGCCGTGCCGCTCTGAATGCTGAGTTCGTAACCAGGTGCCTTGATCGTGACCGTCGGCGTCTGGCAGCCCACCGTCAGGCTGGCCGCCAACACCAGAATGGCCAGCGTGCCTCGCCTCCCCCAGCGCGCTCCGGCCCAAGCTTGCACCTTGCTGCACAGATCCTGCTTGTCTCTGTTCATCATCATTCTCCCCTGAAGCCCCAGTTCCGGCGGCGGCGGCCGCCCTCGGCCGCCAGACTCCGCCACGGGCAGGAGTCGGCGCGCAGCGGACTTCGTTACGGCTCAACAGCGACACAGCGCGGCTCGGCCTGGGCTGGCCGACTCGGCGCGCACCAAGCCAAAACACCAACACGCGGCGTAGGCGGCCTGCCTAGTAACGGCCGGCGGCGTTGGCGAAGCCGGCCTCATCGAAGCGCACCCAGTAACGGGCGTGCCACAGACCCTGCGGCTCCCAGATCAAGGTGTGCCCACCGGGCGGACCCTGATCGCGCACGCGCGTGGGGTGCGACAAGAAGCACCAGATGACTTCGCGCACGCTCATGCCCACCACCACTTGATGCGCGAGCAGGCGCTCGTGCCGGCCCGGCGGCAAAGCCTCCACGCCGAGCGCGGCGCCCTGACCGGCCAGTTCCAGCTCGAGCTCCCTGACGAGCGTGTGACTCGCCAGGGCATCGACCGCGCGCTGCGGCACCTCCAACAGCAGCGTGTCCACCACTTGATTGGGCGGCGGATCGTGCGGCGGCAGGCGCGGCTCGTAGAGCGAACAGCCTGCGAGCGTGCAGATCGGGAGCAAAATCAGGGCCCGGCCGAGGCTCAGAGCTCGCCAGGGCGAGCGACCAGCAGACTGTCTTCGAGGGGGACTCATGCTGCGCGCATCATAGAATCGCCGGCGATGACCGCCACGCCTCTCCTGCCGCCCGACCACACCTCTCTCTATGACATCGAGGAGCAGGCGGTCGCGATCGTGCAGCGCGTGGCCCGCCAACTCGTGCTGCCCAGCTTCGGGGGCCTGGGCGCCCACCACTGGGTCAGCCACACCCAGGTGCATACGGCCGCCGACGAAATCGCCGGCAGCGCGCTGCATGAGGCCTTCTCGGCCGCCTTCCCCGAACACGGCTTGGTCATCGAGGACCGCCCCACCATCGCGGGCAGCGGGCGCTGGGAGTGGTTTATCGATCCGATCGACGGCAGCGCGAACCACTTGCGCGGCATCCCTTATGTCTCCGTGTCGGCCGGGCTGTGCTGCGACGGCGAGCCGGTCGTGGGCGTCGTGCACGACCTGCTGCGCGACCAGACGCTCTCGGCGTGCCGCGGCGGCGGTGCACGCCTGCGCCTAGCTTCCGGCGACACGCGCCCGGCACGCGTCGCGCGCACGAGCGGCCTGCGCAACGCGATGATCATCGCGCACCTCTCGCGCCGCGGGCCCTTGGTCAACATCCCCGGCGCGCTGCATCGCATCCTCTGGCAGACGCGCAAGATCCGCTGCATGGGTTCGATCGCGCTGGACTTGGCGCTGCTCGCCGCCGGTGAAGCCGACTTGCTCATCGTGGGGCGCGGCGGTCCGCAGCGCATGCTCGACATCCAGGGCGGGCTGGTCGTGCTGGCCGAGGCCGGCGGCGTGGTCATGACCGCCGCCGGCGGCCCGATCTCGGCGCAAACTCGCACTCTGCTCGCCGGCCCGCCTGATCTGTGCCGGCTCTTCGTGGAGCAGATGTCGGCTTACGACCTCGAGGGCTGGCGGCAGGAACAGGCGCAAGCGCCGGACTGAGGCTGCGCGGAGGCCGGCCGAGCGCAAACGGTGCCGGGGCCGCGTCACCACCGCGCCATGGTCTTCGGCGGCCGCAACGCTCCCGCGCGCAAGCCCCTTTCCAGTATCGTGGGCCGCCATGGAACGTCGCGGCACTTTGCTACTGGTTGCTCTGGGAATGCTGCTCGTCCTGGGACTCGGCCTCTGGCTGATCCTCGACGGCAGCGCCGACTCCGCCGACGACAATTCGTCGGCCACCTCCCTCTCCGCGGGCGACACCGCGGCGACTCCGGCCATGGCGCTGCCAGCGGTTGGCGCGCGCCCGGTGGAGTCGCATGCCGGTCTGCCCGATTTGGCAGCCGCCGTACCGGACGCCACGGCGCGCAGCGGCCCGCCGGAGAGCTACAAGCGCGCGCTCGGCGGCCTCAAGGGCCGCGTGCTGCAGGCCGTCGAAGGCAGCGCGGACGGCGGCTCCCCCGTCGTCGGCATGACGGTGGCCGTCGCCGGCGCTCGCGAGTCGAGCTTCCTGCTGCCGCAGGACGCGTTGCTCAATCCTGAACGCCTCGAGATGAATCTCATCGCCGGTGAGGCTGTCACCGACCACGAAGGCCGCTTCCTGATCGAGAGCCTGGATCCGCGCACGCTGGGCGCGCTGATGCTCGATCCGGGCGGGCCGCGCGCCAGCTTCCGCATGCTGGAGATCACGCCGGCCAGCGGCATCGTCTTGGATCTGGGCGACATCATCCTGCCGCGCTGCGCGACGCTGGTCGGGCTCGTCGTGGACGAGCGCAGCAAGCCGATTCGCAATGCGCGCGTGCGCGTCCTCGAGTTGCCGCCGCTGCCGATCCCCAGCGACATCGTGGCCACGGTGGCGGACTACCGCGCCGGCAGCGCCATTGTCGTGCCAGAAGGCACCGATGGGCTGGACGAGACGGTGATTTTCCAGCCGCCCGCTTCGCTCGCCCGCCACGAACGCCTGCTTCCCGTGCCCACGACCTTCACCGACGCCGAAGGGCGCTTCGTGCTGCCCGGCGTGCCCCCGGGGCTGGTGGCACTGGCCATCGACCACATTTCCTTTTTGCCCTTCGCGCAGCTCTCGGTGCCCACAGGCGCAGCCGGCGGCGAGCGCGACCTGGGCCAGCTCATGCTGGGCGATGGCCTCACGCTGTCGATCACCACGGAGGACGACCGCGGTCAGCAAGTGATGTGCGCCGAGGTCCTCGCCGGCAACCGCCTGAGCATCGCGCCCGTAGGCTTGCTGCGCGGCACCGCTCTGCAGCAGGCGGCTGATCGCCACGAAGTGCGCGGCCTCAAGCCCGGCGATGGCTGGGTCGCCGCGCGGCGCAGCACCCAAGACGACTTCGTCGTGGTGGAAGTCCCGGACATGTCCGCGGGCAAGGCCGTGGTGCGCTTCCCCACTCCGCGCCAAGCCACCTTCACCGTGCTGGACGAGAGCGGCGCGCCGATCCAAAGCGCGCGCATCTTCGGCCGGCCGCTCAGCGCCGAGGGCGATGATGCGCCCGACTTCATCGTGCCGCCGCAGTCACTGGAGAAGCGCAGCTCGCAGCCCAAGCCCGGCCAGTACGTCCTGACTGGCCTGCGCCCGGGCGGCTGGCAGCTCGTGGCGATCGCGCCCGGCTACGGGCAGCGCCGGGCCTGGGTGGATCTGGCCACGGAAGATGGCAGCGTCGAAGTGCGCCTGCCGATTGGCCTGGGCGTCTCAGCGCGCGTCGTGCGTGCCGCCGACAACACGCCGGTAGAGCACTGCCGCGTGGATGCCTTCGTGCAGGGCGAGGACTGGAATCCGATCGGCCGGGCTCCGCTCACCTCAGCGATGACGGATGCCGAAGGGCGCGTGCGCCTGCCCGACCTGCCCGCCGGCACGATCCGGCTGCAGGCCACGTACCCCGGCCTCGCCGTGGGCAGCCATCGCGTCGAACTCGCCGCGGACGGGAAACTGACCGCCAGCACGACGACCGTGGGCGCGACCAGCACCGTCAGCGCCGTGCAGGAGGTCATGCTCCCGCTGGTCGGCGGCGGCAGTCTCTTTGGCGTCGTGCTGGAGCAAGGCCGTGCGCCCGAAGAGCCGCTGCTCGTCATCCTGAACCAGGGCGACTCCTCAGGTGACGGTGAGATGCCGCGCTTCACGCTCACCGACCTCGACGGCGAGTTCCGCTTCGAAGACCTCGAACCCGGCGAAGCGGAAATCGAAGTGCGGCCGCGCCTGAATCTCAGCGGCGGCGCCGGCATGATGATGTTCGCCAGCTTCTTTGAATCGCCGCTCGCGGAAGGGGAAGTGGAGATTGAAGAGGACCGCGAATCCTCCATCACGCTCACGCTCGGCGACCAGTTGGCCGGCAAAGAGGTCGCCCAGGTTTCGGGCCAGCTCTTCGTGAACGGACGCGCCACCGAGGGCTGGACCGTGGCGGTGTGGGGCGACGTGCGCCGCATGGAGACCACCGACAGCTCCGGACGCTTCGACCTCGGCAAGATCGTGGCCGGCGACGCCCATCTGTGGATCAACGCGGCCGGCTCGAACTTCGGCAGTCCCGTGCATTCGGTCCAGCTCAAGCTGGAGCCCGATGAACATCGCGTGCTCGACCTGCACCTGGAAGTCGGCAGCCTCTCGGGGCGCGTGCTCTCGGCGCTGGATGGACAGCCGCTGGTGGGCATCTCGGTAAATGCCCAAGAGGAAGGCGCGGAGCAGGGCTGGTTCGGCGGACCGGACACGTCCACGGATGCCGAGGGCCGCTTCCGGATCGAACCCGTGAAGGCGGGCAGCTATCGCCTCAGTGCGAGCGGCCAGGGCTGGGCCCAGGCTCGCACCGAGGTTTTCTCGCTGAGCGGCCTGCAAGAACGCTCGGGACTGGAGTTGCGCCTCACGCGCGCGCTGAAGCTCGCCGGCACAGTGAGCTTCGAGGGACTCGTCGAGGAGCCGCGCTGGGTTTGGATGACCGCCCAATCCAAGAACGGCGGCAGCGAAACCAACGCCGAAGTGGACCGCATCCAGGGCACGCAGGATTGGCGCTTCAGCTTCGATGAACTGGACGCGGGCGTGTGGATCATTGAGGCCCACGTGGCCAACAGCCCGCACGCCTTCGCGAGCCAAGAGCTCTCGGTGAGCGCCGACAACAGCAACCTGCGGCTGCATTTCGTGCCCGCGCCTCCGCCGCCCCCGCCGCCGCCGGAAGCAGAAGAGGCGCTCAAGAGCGCCGGCTACATCAAGTAGCGCCAAGTAGCGCCAAGTAGCGCCGGACGCGCGCCCGGCGCCGCGCCTAGATCGGCTGCAAGCGCGGGAAGAGCCGGCGCAGCGCCTCGCGCAGCCAGCCGTCGCTGCTCTCATCCACAACCGGCGGCTCATCGTCGTCGCCGCCGTCGCGCCGGTCGCGGCTGATGATCAGGATGCGTGCCCGCGAAATGGCGTTGTGCGCCAAGGGGCTGTCCACGCCGCGGATGCCTTCGCTCTCCGGCGTCACGTCGTGCAGCACGATGTGCACGCCCTGCACGCCGAGGAAGTCCTGCTCGGCCACGGCCGCCGGCTCGGTCCGCCGCACGTGCCGCTCCACCAAGCGCTCAAGCACGTCACGCACCTGCTGGGCGGTCACCGCGTCTTCGATGTAGAAGACATCGATGCCGGCGCGCGCCATGACTTCGTGCAGAAAGCGGCGTAGGCGCGTGCCGAGCACGGACTGATAGGACTGGCCATAAGTCATCGCAGGCGGGCGGTCGCCCTCGCTGCGATCGTCGTCACGGGTGAGCCCCACCACCATCCAGCATTGCGGCACCAGAAAGGTGCCTTCGCCGCGGTCGCCGAAGCGCGGCCGCGCGGCGGCCAGCAGCCGCTCGATCGCCGCGATCGCGCGCCGGCCCTTGTCGCGCTCATCGGCCTCATCCAGCACCAGAGCCGGGTCAGGAGCGAGCAGGAAGAGCGCGGCCGGCACACGCGCCAGTGGCACCGGGCAGGGCGGCATGAGGCCGGCCGGAATGCCGACGAGCAGATCAGCATCCTCAGCCGAGGGCATGCTCTCGGAGACGATCAGCCGCCAGCCGGCGCGTTCGATCGCAAGGTGTTCGGCCTGCAGGCTGCCGCCCTCGGGACCGGGCGCTGCCCAGAGCACGCGACTGCGCTCGAAGGCTGGATCGAAAAGCCGCCGGCGCCGGTTGAACTCCGCCGTGGCCAGCACCATGCCGCCAGTGAAGAGCCAGGCCGCCGACCAGCCGTAGACGGCCACCAGCAGATCGGTGAGCGGCGTGGCGCTGAGCTCGCCGGCCGCGGCGCGCGGCGGCGCGAGCAGGGCCACGACGAGCAGCGCCAAAAGAGCCAGCAGCCGGTGCGTGTCGCGAATGAGTTCGCCCACCGGCGCGGTGCGCGGCCGGCTGTCCTTGCCGAAAGCAATGTTCAGCCACGGCGCGCCCGGCGGGTCCACGGCGCGCAGCACCGTGGGCAGCACGGCCGCGAAACCCAGCGCGGCGAGGCAACCCTGAATCCCCGCGGCCCGATGCAGCGCCATGAGCAAAAGCGTGAGCAGCACGAGGCCGCCGGCCACCCTGCTGGCCCGCCAGAGCCCGCGCAGGCGCGTGCGCCCCTTGATGACCTCGAGCAGTCCGAGCAGGATCGCCGGCGTCTGCACCAGAATGCCGGTCAGCAGCAGCACCCACACCGCGCCGAGCAGCAGCACGTGTGCGGTGTACAGGCCGGGCCGGCGCAGCGCGAGGAGCAAGTCGCGCAGCAGGCCGTCGGCGGGCAGCAGCACCACCGCCGCAAGCAGGGCGGTGATGACCGCGCGGCGCAGCGTCGTGAAGGCCGGCAGGCGCGGATGCCGCTGCGGATGGAAGTCCAGCCCCAGGCTGAGCACGAGCCGGCCGCGCAGCCGCTGCACTGCGCCCAGCACCGTCTCCAGCAGGCCGCTGGTGAGCGGCAGGCTGCGGCGCCTCAGCAGCGAGCAGCCCACCAGGAAGAGTCCCGGCAGCAGCAGCACCAAGAGCACCGCATCCACGTCATCCGTGGCACGCGGTCCGGCCAGCTCGATGATCGCCACCGCCAGCAGCAGCAGCAGGATCTCCCCGTTGCCCGCCAGAGAGCGCAGGCGTGAGAGGACCGGCGAGCGAAGCAGGGCGCGCATGCCGGCATCTTAGCGGCGCAGCCTAGAATGCGCCGCTGATGCCCACGCCCCGCGCCATCTTGCTCGATCTCGATGGCACCCTCATCGATGCCACCGACGCGCTCGCGGCCGGCATTCTCGAGCTGGCCGCGGAGGAAGGCCTCACCCCGCCGGGAGCCGCGGGCGGGCCAGGCGCTGCAGCCGCCGCTCAGGCTTGGGCGCGCGGCCGCGTGGGTTTTTCGCCTTACGAAACCTGGGCGCTGCTCGGCGCACGCGACCCCGAGGCGCTCGTCGGCCGCTTTCGCGCGCGCTACTTGCCGGGTCTGCCGGCGCGCACGCGCGTGATGGACGGGGCCCTCGCAGCACTCACGGCGCTCTCGGACGCCGGTCACCTGCTCGCCGTCGCCACCACACGGACCACCGACAGCGCCCGCGACACGCTGGCCCACGCGCAGTTGCTGCCCTTCATACGTTTCGTGGGCGGCGGCGATCTCGTTGAGCGCCACAAGCCGGCCCCCGATGTGCTGCTGCTGGCCCTGCGCGCGCTGAATTGCGCACCGCACGAGGCGCTCATGGTGGGCGATACGGCCGCCGACGTCTTGGCCGCCCGCGCGGCCGGCTGCCCCTGCTGGGCGGTGCTGGGCGGCACCCACGACGAGCAGACATTGCGCGAATCGGGCGCTGACCGCATCCTGTTTGGCGGGATCGCGGATCTGCCCGCGGCCCTCGCACGCCACGGGAGAGAGTGACCTATGTTTTGGAAAAAGAAGAGTGGAATGCTGAAGGTGGGCGACAAGGCCCCCGACTTTCATGTGCTGGATCACGAGGGCCGGCCGGTGAGCTTGGCAAGCTTCGCCGGCCAGCGCGTCTTGGTGTGGTTCTATCCCAAGGCCGACACGCCGGGCTGCACGCTGGAGGGGCAGGGCTTCCGCGACCGCAGCGCGCAGATGCGCGCCGTCGGCGAGATCGTAGGCGTCTCTTTCGATGAGCCGGCCGCGAACAAGGCCTTCGTGGAGAAGCATCGCTTCCCCTTCCGGCTGCTCTGCGATCCGAGCAAGGCCATGAGCATGGCCTACGGCGCCTGCGCCGACGCCAGCGCCAAGTATCCCGACCGCATCACCTACATCATCGACAAGGACGGCGTCATTGAGTACGCCGAGAAAGTCACCGACATTGCGGCGCACGTTGATGCGGCCACTGCACGGATGTGCGACGTATGAGCGCGGCGCTGCTCGCTCAACTCGAGGCGCCGATGCGGGCCGCGGCCGGCGCCAAGCTGGCCGATCCGGCCGCCGCGCGCGCAGCTCTGGCACGCGCCTTTCCGCACGATGGACCCGAGGGCCGCGCGCTGCGCGCGACGCTGCTCGCCGCGGTGCAGGCCGGCACGATCTGCGATCGCGGCAAGGACGCCATTCGCTACTCGCGCTTGGCGAAGCCCGAGGCCACGCCGCACGCGCTCTCGGTAGATTTTGTGTGGATGACCGGCCCGGGCATTTCGCACCGGCATCCGCGCGGCGAAGTGAACCTCTGTTACGCCGTGGAAGGCGATCCGCGCTTCGATGGACAGCCCGAGGGCTGGGTGGTTTTCCCGCCGGGCAGCGAGCACGTGCCCACGGTGAGCGGCGGACGCATGCTCATCGTTTACTTCCTGCCGGGCGGCGCCGTGGAATGGACGGCAGCCCCTACGAGCCCAGCGTCTGCCGGGCCCAAGCCAGAAGCGCGATGACCGCGACGAGCAGCACGGCGCTGCGCTCGGTCTTGAAGACCTTCTTCCAAGGGTAGGGCGGACGCTCGGCTGACCCGCTCGGTCGCGGGGGGCGCGGCAGGAAGCGCGGCACCGCGGCGCAGTAGGCGCGGAACTCGTCACCGTAGAGCCGCTGCAAGACGCGCTCCTCCCAGGCCACGACAGCGGCGTACCAAGCGAGGCAGGTCAGTGCGGCGAGGCTCGCCAGCCAGGCCGGCCCGAGCGCGAGGCAGGCGCCCGCCAGGCCGAGCGCATTGGCGAGGTAGAGCGGATTGCGCACCCAGGCGAAGGGCCCGCTGGTGACGAGGACCTTGCGCTCTTGCGCCTTGCGCGAGTGCACGCGCACCGAGCCGCGTAAATGCCGACAGCACCACAGGCGCAGCAGCAGATGCAGCACAAGCAGGACCAGGCCTGCGGCGAGGCCCAGCGGTCGCGCACCGCCGAGCAAGGCTGCTGCCAGCACGAAGGGCAGATGCACCAAGCGCCGGTTGTCAAAGAGCCAGCCGCTTTCGCGCTCCGCTGCGCTGCCGGCAGGCGCGGCCGCGTCGGGTTCGACGAGCGGTGCGCTCACGAGCGCCCCCGCGCGCCGGGCCCGGTCGCCTCGCCAGCGGCCGCCGCGGTGGCCGCGGCGCCGCCTGCTAGCACCGCTTCCAGTTGCTCCAAGACTTCGTACTTGCCGAGTCGCGGCGACGCACCACGCCTCGCGCGGCGACGCTGCTCGCGCCGCCGATCCAGCCGCCACATGAGGCGCCAGAAGGCCGAGCGCGGGTGCAGGTAACGGCGCACAGTTTCCTCGAGCAGTTCGCGCGCGCCATAGGCCTGCACGAAGAGGCGCAGATCCTCGGCGAAGTGGACACCTGCGCCGATGCGCGCCAGCGAGCGCAAGCACTCGGCGACTTCCTTGGCCACGAGCGGGCGCAAGTCGCCGCGGCGCACATAAGCATTCTCCAAGTCGAAGCTCACCAGCCGCTCGCCGCTGACCAGGACGTGGTCGAGACTGCCGTGCTCCTGGATGAGGCCCGACTCTTGCCGCTCCAGCGCGAGCCGGTGCCGCTGGGCGAGCGTGCGCGCGAAGCGCCCCAGCAAAGTGCGGCGCGTGGCCGCGGACAGGCCGGGCTCTTCGAGTGCGGCGTGCAGCGAGCGGCCCTCGATCCACTCCAGGATCCGTGTGCGGGGATTGACGAGGCCGGGGTGCTGGTCCGCGAGTTCGCGCGGCACGTCGAAACCCGCCGCGCGCCAGAGCGCCAGCAGCCGCCCCTCAGTGGCCCGCCGCGCCGCGCCGGAGGGCCGGCTCTTGCCGCCACGCAGCGCGTAGCCGAGTTCGCGCACGCAGCGCGTGACGAAGGGACCGCGCTCACCGTAGTACTTCTGCACCACCGGGCCGCGCGCCGTCTCCACGCGCCACACGCGATTGCCTTGCAGCGCTCCGGTGGGCAGCACTCCGGTGGGCACGCTGCGCCGCCCGCCGGTCAGCGAGGCCGCGTCCAGGCGCCGGCGCAGATCCAGCGCCACGGCGTATTTGCTCCAGCGACTCTGGTGCTTGGGCTTGAGCCGGTAATCGAGCCGGCGCCCCAAGCGAATGAACAGATTCCCGTTGCGGAAGGCGTGCTCCCAGGCCGCGAGCAGCAGCGTCTTGTCGGGGTAGTGCGCCACGAGTTCATCGAGCAGCTCTGCGTACTTCTCGGCGCCGAAAAACTTTCCGCAGGAGCGCAAGTAGGCCAAGAGCTCGCGCCCCACCAGGTCGCGGACCTTGCGCGAAGTGAAGCAGATCTCGAAATCAAAGTACGTGAAGCCGCCCTGCCAGAGCATGACGTGCTTCATGTCGCCGTTCTCGTGGATCAGGCGCGGCTCACCCAGCGCCACGGCCAGTTCGTGCCGACGGTGCCACTCGCCGACGAAGCGCCGCCACGTGGCGAGGCGCTCGGGCCAGGGCACGCTTTCGTCCACGAAGTACTCGCGGAAGTGCCGGCCGGGCGTCCAGTCGTAGAGCATGTAGCCCTGCTCGGGCAGCCCCTCCACGCGCACTTCGGGATGCATCCCGAAGCAGCGAAAGCCGTGGCGCTCCCAGAGCCGGATGCACTCGGTCTCTTGGCGGAAGCGCGCGCGCGGCATGTGCGAGCTGCGCCCGGTGAGCAGCCGATTGCCGAGCGTCTTCTTCCAGTGCAAGAGCGCGCCGCGGCTGCCGAAATAGACCTTGAGCACGGCGGCGCCGTCGGTGCCGCCGGCGAAGGGAATCTTCCAGACGAAGTTGCCTTCGCCGGCCAGCGCCTCGCGCGGCAATTCGCTGAGACGCAAGCTCCGAGGCGCGGGAGCGGGCGCAGCGGGGTCCGACGCGACACCTGTCGTCATGGCCGACCGCTGTCGAGGAGCCGCACGAACTCGCTCGGCTCGGCCTTGAGCACGAGCAGATCGTCGTGCTGCTCGAGCAGGCCGCGCACGCGTAGCGGCTCGGCCACGCGATCCAGGATCTCGGCGTTGAGGGCGCGGCCGTCGCGCCCAACCAAGAGCAAGCCCGCCTCGCCGCCCTCCGACAGACGCACGAGCAGCAGCACCGGCAGGCCGCCACTCAGACAGCGCACGGCGCAGGCGCGATGCGTGCGCGTGTCCGCCGGCACCATGACACCGAAGTGGCACTTGCTGTCCACGATCTCGCCGACCACTTCGATCTCGCCCAGGACCAGCGCCGCAGGCGGCGGCTCGGCGGGCGCGCCGGCAGCGGCGGCCGACAGCTCTAGCGCCGACGTTTCGGCAGAGGCCGGCAGCACCATCGGCGCGTCGGCAAGTTCGAGCATGACCTGACCCTGGCGATGGACGAGTGAGCCGCGCAGGCGCACAGTCTGCCCGTCGAGGCCGGCCACAAGCGACTCGGCGCCGTGCTTGCCCGGCGCCACGAGCAGATAACGCGACACGAGCGGCACCGCGTGGCCGGCCACGAGTCCTGGCCGCCGCACGCGCAGCGAGGGCGTCGGCTGCTCGGCGAGCTGGCCCTCAAAGTCGCGCACGATCCCAAACTCGAAGTCTGCGGGTTGGAAGGGTCCCAGCGCGGCGGCCAGGCCGGCCGCGAGCAGGGACACCACGAGCAAGAGCAGAAGCGAGCTGCGTCGCAGCGCGCGCGCCACCGAGGCCGCCGCCGGCAGGTAGCCGATGTAGAAGGGCTCCACGCCCTTCGCGCGCGTTTGCTCGGACGCGCAGCGCGCCGGCTCTTGCGGCGTGCCCGCCGGCGCCGGGCGGGGGTCCACCTGCACGCGTCCCTCCACGAGCCGCACGCGATAGGTCGCCACGCGCTCGGTGAAAGGCGGCGGCGAGCAGCCGTCTTCGGGGCGGTACTGGTAACCATGCCAGGGGCACGTCACGCAGCCGTCCACGATGCGTCCCTCGCCGAGCGGTCCGCCTTGATGCCGGCAGACATTGCTCAGTGCGGCGACGCGGCCCTGCCAGCGAAAGATCGCCACGCGCTCGCCGGAAAGCAGCACGACTCGCGCTCGGTCCTCGGGAATCTCCGACGCGAGGCCGGTGTCCACCCAGTCGACTTCGGCGGCGGCAGGCGTCGGCCGCTGTGCACCAGCACCGCCCGCGCCCGCCGCAGCGCGCTCTGTGCCGCTCCGGTCGCCTCGGCGCTCCCGCAGTCCCGCAGCGAGGTGCCAGCCGCCCACCCAGAGCACACCAAGGCCGAGCAGAGCCGCGCGCGTCCATCCGACTTCATCTTGCAGCACGCCGAAGCCCACATGGAGCACGAGCAAGAGCCAGGCCACGTAGACCAGCATGTGCAGCGCCTTCCACAGCGGGGCGCCGAGATTCGCGAGCCAGAAGTCATGGCTCGTGGCGGCCATGAGGGACAGGATGAGCAGCGCCGCCGCACCGAAGATCTGGAAGGGCAGGCGTTGCAAACTGTCCCAGGCCGACTCGGCTGTGAGCAGCGAGACGAGCGGGTTCACGTCGCCGAGGGCGTGATATTGGAAGAGCGCGAATGCGCCGTGCAGGGCCGCCAGGCAGAACATCGCCACGCCGAGGTGGCGGCGGTTGTAGAGCAGCGGCAGCCAGCGCGGCTGGAAGCGACAGAGCGGGCCGAGCGTGAGAATCAGGTGCAGCAGGATGATGGCGCCGCTGCCGGTGGCGCGCAGGATCAGCGTCTCGGCGGTGGCCTGCGGATGCAGCGCCGCGCCGACGCCCAGAAACACGCCGAGATAGAGCAAAGCGCCGGCGAGCAGCACCAAGTCATAGCGCTGCTTGTTGCGGTTCCAGCTCACCGCGCGATAGCCGACGCTCACGGTTGGTCGTCGAGCCTCTCGACGCCGCGCGGGAAGAAGGCCCGCGCGATCTCCTCGGCCTGCGCGAGGCTGTACAGGATGAGGTGTCCGGCCTCGCCGACTCGCTCCTTGGGCAGGCGGAAGTGCCCGGCGCCATCGCCGCGCAGCGCGCCGAGCAAGTAGGCCGAGCCGAGCCGGGCCTCCAGATCGCCCGCGCGCGACGTCACGCCTGTCTCGTCGGGCAGCCAGTAGAGCAGCACGTCCGGCCGGCGCAGCGCCGTCAGCGGGGTCAACTCCAGCCAGAAGCCGTCATCGCCACTCTGCGCCTCGGGCCGCCAGAGCCGGGTACGAATCGCCGCGCCCTCCCAAAGATCGTCGCGCTCCCAGGCCGGCGGCGCCGCAGACGAGGCCTTGAGCTCAATCGCTCCGAGCGTTTCGAGTGCAGCGCGCGGCTGGACTCCGTCCCACACCTCATCGTTGTTGCGAGAACGCGCGTCCAGCGCCAAGAGCAGGCCCACGAAGGCCAGCGGCGCGATGACCGCGAGCGTGCGCAGATGCCGGCGGCGCAGACGGAAGTTCATCGCGCCGAATCCGTTGCCGGCGCGTTGACCGCGCGCCACCAGCGCATCAGCAGCAGAGGCCAGAAGGCGGCGGCGCCGGGCAGGATGAGCAGGCGGAAGCCCCAGGTTGCAGAACGCGCTCCCGCGTCCACTCGCTGCACGCCGATCGCTACGAAGACCAGCGCGAACACCAGCCCCGCCAAGGCGTAGGCAGCCAGCACCGCCACGAATCCCTCGACCATCGCGAAGCCTCCGTTCACCGTCGCGAATGATAACGAGGACGCTAGCGCGAAATCGCCCGCTCCCTTAGGCTGGCCAGCCCTTTGCATCTCGGCCCCGAGGACTCGGCCCTCACCGCTTGGGCCGACCTCGACCGACCTCGGCCCCACCACGGAGATCCTCGGCATGAAGACCCTGCTCGCCTGCGCCTTCGCTGTCTCGATGCTCGCCACCACCGCATTCGGTCAGGTGCGCTATCGCGCCGACCTTGACGGCTTCCAGGAAGCACCCGTGGCCGTGCCCGGCACGCTCGCCGGCGGCTGGGGCACCTTCGATCTCAACACGACCACCAATCGCATCACCTACTCGGTGCGCACCTGGGGCCTCACCGCCACCATGGCGCACGTGCACCTCGGCGCGCCGGGCGTGGCCGGCGGCATCGTCTTCGCACTCAGTGGCGGCCCGGTGAACTTCTCCGGCCTCTCGCCCGTGCTCACGGCCGCTCAGTTGTCCGCGCTGGAGGCGGGCAACCTCTACGTGAACGTGCACACCGCAGCGAACCCCGCCGGTGAAATCCGCGGACAGCTCTACCTGAACCCGCGTGTCTTCGGCACGGTGCTGGATCAGGCGCAGGAAACGCCGGTCCCGCTGCCCTCGGCCGCCACCGGCACCGGCAACTTCTCGCTCAACGCGGGCAACACGCTCAATTACTCCGTGAACACGGCGGGACTCTCCGGCCCAGCCTTCGCTGCGCACTTGCACGGCGCTCTCTTCGGCGTGCCAGGCGGCATCGAGGTCAACATGACGCCCGGCCCCACCTCCTGGAACGGCACCTCGCTCGCTCTGTCACTGGGACAGATCGAGGAGCTGCAGAACAAAGGCTGGTACGCCAACGTGCACACCGCGTTGAACCCCGGCGGTGAGATCCGCGGCCAACTCGTGCCGAGCGGCATTCCCTACGGCCCGCCGAGCGACCCGCCCACCGGCACGATCACGCTGCGCTCCACCGGCGCGCCCACCGACCTCGGCGGCGGCGGCGTCTTCAACGTAGACATCACCAAGGCCAAGCCCTTCGGCCTCGGCTACATCTTTGTTGGCCTCGCCCCGGACTCGCTGATGTTCAAGGACGAGCCGATGCTGGTGAACCTCGGCACCGTCTTCAGCACGGTCTTGGTTCCCTTCAACGGTGTCGGCGAACTGCACGGCAGCGCGCTGACGCCGCCGCTGAGCGGCTCGGTGGACCTCTGCCTGCAGGTCTTCGGTCTCGATGTGACCGCGCCGAACGGCAAGTTCAACGTGAGCAACGGACTCATCATCCCGTTCTCGCACTTCCCGTAAGGGCAGCGCCCGCGGCGAGCGCTCAGTGCGCCCGCGGCGGGGGCTCGGCGGCGCCGCTCAGACACCTCGCCGACTCGGCCGATGCGGCCGAGAGGTCGGCTCGGAACTCGCGGTCCGCCGACACCCCGACGCGTCGCACACCGACGCATCTATAGGAAGGCAGTGGGCAGCCGTGGAGCGCTGAGTACGCCCCTCGCGCCGGAGAGGCCTCAACGGTTATCCTCGCCAGATTCCGGCTCTCCCCTGAGGCTGCCATGCCGTCGTCCGCCTTCGAATCCACTGACAGCCCCTCGGCCGATCCCGCAGCCGACACCCGAACGGCCGGCACTCAGTCGGCCGGTGCGATTCCGAACGGCGCCGTCCCGGCCTCGGCGGCCACGATGACGGCCGAGGAGCGCGCGCAGACCTATCGCGGCCTGATCGTGCTCAACAAGGGGCCGGGCCTCACCTCTCGCAAGGTGCTGAACCTGGTCGAGAAGCAGATCGACGCCGGGCCGCTCGGCCACTGCGGCAGCCTCGATCCGCTCGCCACCGGCGTTCTCGTGCTGGTGGTCGGCAAGGCCCGCAAGGTGCAGGACCTCATCGTGCGCGGCGAAAAGGTCTACGACATGACCGTGGTCTTCGGCGCGACGAGCGACACTGATGACGCTGAGGGGCAGGTCGTGCCAAACCCCGCAGCGCAGGCGCCCACGCGCGAGGCGCTGCTCGCAGCGCTGCCCACCTTCACGGGCGAGATCCTGCAGGTGCCACCGACCTACAGTGCCGTGAAGGTGGATGGCCGCCGCATGCACCGCGAGGCGCGCAAGGGTCGCCCGGTTGTCGCTGAGGCGCGGCCGGTGACGGTGCACGAGCTGCGCCTCGACCGCTACGAGTGGCCCGAGGCCGACCTGCACCTGCGCTGCACCTCCGGCACTTACGCGCGCGGCATTGCCCGCGACCTGGGCGCCCTGCTCGGCGTCGGCGGCTACATGTCGCGGCTGGTGCGCACGCGCGTCGGCGCGCTGACGCTCGATCAGGCCGTGCGTCCCGAAGAGGCCGGCGTGCAGCACATCGTCGGCATTGAAGCCGCGCTCAAGGTCTTCCCGCGCATCAACGTGCCGCTGCAGCAGCGCAGCCGTCTGCTGCGCGGCCAGGCCCTGCGCACGCCGCCGGGCTTTCTCCCGCAAGATCCTTGCTTTGCCTGGGTCGACGGCGAGGTCGTGGCCAGCGTGGCCTTCGTCGAGGACGGCAGCCACTTCCGGACCAAGAAGCTCCTCGTCTGAACGAGGCCTTTCACTCGTGCAGCGGTGTGCGACGCGGCGGGGGTCGGTGTGCCGCGAGTTCCGAGCCGACCTCTCGGCCGCATCGGCCGAGTCGGCGAGGTGTCTGAGCGGCACCGCCGAGCCCCCGCCGCGGGCGCACTCAGCGCCCATCCGCGGGCGCACTCAGCGCTACAACGACCCAGCGAGCGTCAGAGTCCCAGCCTTCTCGGTTTGCACGGTGACGCGGAAGGGCCCGCGTCCCGAGACGAGCCAGCGCAGGCGCACGAGGCCGTGACCCGGCACGCCTTGCTCGAGCTGCAAGCGCGCCGGCTCGTGCTCGACGGCATCGAAGCGCGAGAGTTCGAAGCGCTCGGCGTCATCGCCGCCGGCGACGACGACGAGGCCCGTGCCCTCGAGCGTGACGAGATCGGGGCGGCCGATGCCGTGCTCGGCGGCCAGCGCGCTGCGCGTGGGGATCCAGCGCTCGTTGCGCAGTTCCGCCGTGACGTAATGCAGCGCTGAGCCGGGCGCGGTGCCGGCCACCGGGTCCACGCGCAGCGAGCCGGAGAGCTTGGGCATCTGCTCGGCGTGGAAGAGGCAGAAGGCCGCGTTGCGGTGCAGCATCTCCTCGATCATGAAGGCCGGCGGCACGCGCCCGGTCATCTTGCGGAAGCCGCCCACCTCGATCGGGCCGTACTGCGGATGCTCGACGGGGTGCCAGTCCACGTAGGTCTCGCCGAACATGAGCCGCCGGTCGAAGAGCAGGCGCTGGCGCTGCGAGTCGTCGCCCACCACCGCGTCCACATCGGCGCTCGCGAAGTACTGCTCGTCGTTCCACATCTCATTCGTGAAGGAGATGATGCCGAGGCCTTCGGCGGTCCAGTTCACGAAGCCGCCGTGCACGTCGTAGAGATCCTTCCAGATCACCATCGAGCGGTAGAAGGGCAGCATGGCCGCGCCCTCGTTGGCGATGGCGTCGTAGGTGCGCCGGTCGCTGCTGCCGTAGAGGCCCTCGCGCGCGGCGGTGCCCGGGCCGCGCAGGATCATGCCGCCGCTATTGTGGAAGGACTGCACGGCCGCGACGTGCGGACGCGCCCGGAGAAAGGCGCCGATCGCCGCGGTCTCGGGATAGCTGAAGGGGAAATCGCCCGCGCCGAACTGAATGTGATTCGGCTGCCAATCGCTGGGCCAGTTGCGGTTCATGTCGTAGCCGCCGGGCCCGTCCTCGTTCACGCGGCCGTCGCCGTCATTGTCGAGGCCCTCTTGGCCGAGCATCACGTAATCCGCGCCCCACTCCGCGCGCTTCTCGGCTGGCACCGACTCCAGGACCCGCGCATCCGTCGGCGAGAGACGGTGGGTGCCTGTGCCCGGCTCCACGCGCTTGCGCATCGAGAGCAGCTCGCCGTCGCCGTCCAGATCGTCGGCGCCGTCCTCGTCGGCGCGCCCGTCGCGGTCGCTGTCGAGCGGCCGCGTGCCGCTGCGCGAACTGCTTGGCGTGTTCGGCTCATCGAACCAGTGCTGACGCCCGTCGGGGTTCACCATCGGCAAGATGTAGAAGACGCGCTCATCGAGCAGTTCGGTGAGCTGCGGCAGTTCGCCGTGCCGTTCGAGCAAGAGCCACGCCAGGTACACGGCGGCTTCGGCGCCCTGCACTTCGTTGCCGTGCACATTGCCGTCCACCCACATGGCCGACTTGCCGCTCTCGGGGCCGGTGGCCGGATTGCTGAGCGTGAGCAGCGGCATCGGCCGGCCTTCCCAGCTCGGGCCGATGTACTCCAGGCGGCACAGCTCCGGACGGCTGGCGGCCAGCCGCTCGCAGAGCTCGACGATGCCGTGATAGTCGTAGAAGCGATCCCAGGTGATCGCCACGCGGGGCACACGCGTGCTCTGCGCCGCAGCCGGCGCGGACAGGCCGAGCAGCAACAGACCCGCCGACAACCAAAGTCTCGGAGCACAGTTGGCAATGGTCATGGCAGCCTCAGGTCCTGCTCGAGCAAGGGAAAGCCGGGGCGCTCAACGCGCACGCGCAGCGCGGCACCGGCCGGGGCCGCAATGACCCAGCGCAATTCCTGCCGGCCACCGCCGCCCGCCAAGCGGTCCACGAGAGTTTGCGGCGGGCCGTGCAAGCGCACCGCTCCCTCGGGCAGTTCGAGCGCGACGCGCAGCGGCAGCATCGTGCGCGCTGCGGCCGCGAGCTGCGGCACGCTGGGCAGCACGCCCTGGTTGGCGAGGACCGCCCGCACCGTGTAGGCGCCATCGGCCTGGCGCTCGGCGACGAACTCCTCCACCACGAGCAGCGGCAGGCAGCGCAGAAGTTCTTCCAGGAAGGGAGCGAGCCGGCGGCCCATCCCGAGCGCCACTTCATAAGACGGATTCACGAGCACGCCCGGCAGCAGGCCGCCGATCTCCACGCGCCCAAACTCGGGATGTTCGAACTCGTGCCAGGGCACAAAGCCCTCGCCGTCACGCTCGCGATCGAGCCAAGCGAGCACCGCCGCCGGCACCGGACTGCTCGCGTCGCTGCTGGGCGCGTCGGCGCCCGGCGCGGGTTTGGTCTCAGGCTTGGCCTCGGGCTCCCCCTCCGGCTTGGGCAGATCCTTGGGCGGCGCCCAGAGCTTGAGCGCCAGCGGCCAGCGTCCGGCCTGGTGGTAGGCCCACGCCAAGAAGCTGCCATCGCTCAGGCCCTCGCCGCTCACCTTGTGTTCGGCGGGTTTCTCAGCGGGCGGCTCGGCCGGAGGCCCGGCGCCCGGCTGCGCCCCGGACGCGCTTGCGCCGAGCTGAAAGCGCCGCTGCAACTCCTTGAGCGCGGCGACATCGTCGCTGTGTACGCCATCGAGTGGCGCGCTGAAGTTGCCGCCGCGCGGCGCATTGCCGGCCGCCTTGGGCAGATCCACGAGCGTGTCCTGCGCGCCGACGACGAAGACACCGAGCAGGCGCGGCCGCGTGTGCAAATAGTCGAGCAGCGCACGTGCCTCGGGCTCGCTCAGCGGATAGGCCCCCGCTCCGGGCGCATGCTCGGGCCAGCGGTGCGGGAAATTCCGGTCGGGCTCCTGGCCCTCGGCGCCGTCCTCGCCATGTTCACCATCGCCGTCATCGTCGAGGCCCTCGATGAGCAGCCGATGAGTGCCGCGCTCGCCGCGCTCGGGCTTGGCCTTGCGCAGCGCGCGCGGATCGTGCGCGTCGAGCACCCATTCACCCTCGCTGTCCGGCACGCGCATCCAGGTGATGTAACCGTCGCCATCCAGGTCATTGGGCCCGTCCTCGTCGACGCGGCCGTCGCGGTCGCGGTCATCGGAGCGGCTGTTGCCGGCCTGTTCATGGATCGGTCCGGCCGCGCCGAGCAGCCGTTCGGTCCCGTCGGGAGCGGCGCGCGGCACGATGACCAAGACGTGTTCCGCCAAGAGCGCGTGCAGGTTCGCGCCGGTGTCCGGCGCGGTCTGGCCGAGCAGCGCCTGCACGGCTTCGATCAAGACCGCGGAGTCGAGCAGGCGACGGCCGTCGAGCCCGGCGACGACGAGCCAGCCCGTGCGCTCTTCGATGGGCAGCGCGCCGGGCGCGGCGAGCACGAGCGCCTCGATGGCCCGGCCGCCCAGCGAACTCCCCAGCGTCTCGACGCGGGCCAGCTCCGGGTGCGCGGCGGCCAGTTCCCGCAGGCGCAGGCTGAGTGCCTGGTGATCAAGCGGCCGCGCGGGCGCCGCGGGCGCAGCGGCGGCGTCGGCCGCATCGGCAGCGGCGCCAGCCTTCTCGGCCGCGGCCTCCTGCGACAGCGCCGGGCGCGCCGCGACGCTCACCATGAACAGGGCCAAGCTGCAACGCAGCAGGATCGAAGGCTTCGGCTGGGACACCCGAGACTCCTGGGCCGGAGAGCGTTGTGCCTGCCGACTGGATGCCGAGCAGCAAGCCGGGCATTCTACGGAGCCCCACACGGACCGCCATGGCCTACCTCGTCGACACACTTCCGCCCGAACATCAGGACGTGCCCGAGCCGCTGCACCGGCTCCTCGATCTGGCCTACAACCTCTGGTGGACATGGCATCGCGAGGCGCGCCAGCTCTTCGAGCGCATCGACCCCGATCTCTGGTCGCGCTATCGCAATCCCGTGCGCCTGCTGCTCCTGGCGCGGCGCCAGCGCCTGGCCGAGCTCTCCGGCGACGCGGCCTTTCTCGCCGAGATGCAGCGCGTGCTGCAGCGCTTCGACGCCCAGACGCGCGCACCCGTCGGAAAGCAAGCGCCGGTGGCCTATGTCTCGGCTGAGTACGCGCTGAGCGAGTCCTTGCCGATTTACTCCGGCGGACTGGGCGTGCTGTCCGGCGATCACCTCAAGGAAGCGGCCGACATGGGCCTGCCGCTGCTGGGCATCGGCCTGTTCTACCGGCGCGGCTACTTCGAGCAGATCGTGGACGCCGACGGCCACCAGCAGCACCACTATCCCGACCTCGACGCCATGCGCCTGCCCATGCTGCGCGTGCGCGGCGCCGACGGGCGCACGCTGCGCGTGAAGGTCGAGATGGGCGCCCGCGAAGTGAGCTTGCGCGTGTGGGTGACCTTCGTCGGGCACGTGCCGCTGTTGCTGCTGGACAGCTTCACCACGCACAACGCCCCCGAAGACCGCTACATCACCAGCCAGCTCTACGTGCGCGGCCGAGAAATGCGCCTGGAGCAGGAAGTCGTGCTGGGCCGCGGCGCCGTGGCAGTGCTCGAGGCCTTGGGCATCGCGCCGCGCGTCTGGCACATGAATGAGGGCCATTCGGCCTTCCTCGCGCTGGAAAATCTGCGCCGCCTGGGCCGTGCGGCCGGGGCGCCGCGCGAGCTGCGCGAAAGCGTGGCGGCTGTACGGGCGCAGCATGTCTTCACCACACACACCCCCGTGCCCGCCGGCAACGAGACCTTCGACACCGGACTGGTAAGGCCCTTCCTGGGCGCCACCGCGCGCGACCTCGGCGTGGACGTGGACAGCCTGATCGCCCTCGGCGATGCCGGCCAGGCCTTCCCGGCGGGCTTCAACCTCACGGCGCTCGCGCTGCGCCTCTCACGCCGCAGCAATGGCGTGAGCAAGTTGCACGCGCGCGTGAGCGGCGAGATGTGGCCCGGCCACGAGATCAGCGCCATCACCAACGGCGTACACATGCCGAGCTGGCTCGGGCGCGAGATGCAGCTCGTGCTGCGCTGCACGGACGGCGAGGACCCCGGGCAGCTCGCCACGCGCGCGGCGGCGCTGGAGGACGGCGCACTGTGGGCGGCGCACGTGGCCCAAAAGCACCGGCTCATGCGCTTCGTGCGCGTGCGCGCGCTGCGCCAGGCCGCGCGTCACGGCCAGGCCCCGGCCGCGCTGCGCCGTATCGAGACGCTGCTCAACGCCTCGGCGCTCACGCTCGGCTTCGCGCGCCGCTTTGCGCCCTACAAGCGCGCCGATCTGCTCTTCCAGGATTCCGCGCGGCTCGAACGCCTGCTCTGCGATCCCACGCGCCCGGTGCAACTACTCATCGCCGGCAAGGCTCACCCCGCCGACCGCCCCGGCCAGGAAATCATCCGGCGCATCTGGGAATTGGCCGGCAGCGATCGGCTGCGCGGCCGCATCGTCTTCGCCGAGGACTACGACCTCGCCACGGCACGGCTCATGGTGCGCGGCGTGGACGCTTGGCTCAACACGCCCACTTGGCCGCTGGAGGCCAGCGGCACGAGCGGCATGAAGGCCGTCGCCAACGGCGTGATCCACGTCTCCGTGCCCGACGGCTGGTGGGCGGAGGCGCACGCGCCGGGCTTGGGCTTCTCACTGGGCGAGGAGCGTCCGCCGGAGGAGCGTGACGGCGCGCTGCTGCTTGACCTCATCGAGAAGCAGCTCGTGCCGCTCTTCTACGAGCGCGGCGCCGACGGCCTGCCGCGCGGCTGGATCGCCGTGATGCGTGCGTCGATGGCGGCCTTCCTGGGACAATTCTCCTCGCGCCGCATGCTGCGCGAGTACGCCGCCCAACTCTACGAGCTGCCCGGCTACGAGGGCTGAGACGGCGCCGCGCGTGTGAACAGCGGGCTCCGCGAGCGCGGTTAGTTCGGCGCCTCAGGAACGTCCGTGCGTGTATGCGCACTGAGGCGGCTCGGCTCGACGAACGCTACCGCCGCGTCTGGAACGACGCGCAGCTTCCACGCCTCGCCGACTTCGACGCGTCCAATGATCTGCACCTCGAAGAGCTGGCCGACTTGCTCTTGCAGCGCGTGCAAGATCTGCGCGATGCGGAAGCTTTCGCACTGCTCATCGAACTCACCCGGGCACGGCTCGAGCGGATGGCGGCTCGGCTCGTGAACCGGCTCCCGGCGCGGGCGCCCGCCCCGCAGCACTTGGTCCAGGCGGTCTTGCGCCGCCTGTGGCGCGAGTTGCGCGGCCGGCGGGCACCCGCTCTGGGTTTTCTGCTCCTCAGCCACGGCCTCATGGAGCAAGAACTCCGCCGGCTGCCGACTTCTCCGCAATTCTCGCGGGCCCCAACTTTGCCGAATTCCGACAGCAAAGCCCGGTTCTGAGCCAGAGCATGGTCCGGTTCTCCACATTGCTCTCCCGGGCTCGGTTACATTCCCGCCCCTCCGCCGTCCGGCACCTTGCCCCATGCGGGGTCAACCAACGGGCGGTTGGTGGGCGGGCCAGGAGAGAGCTTTTGGACGAGGTCGGGCCGCCGGGCAACCAGTCCCTGCCGCGTCACGCGGCGCGGCTCCCACTTGCCCTCGCCGAAGAGGCGCAGTTCGACACCGACGCGCGGCTGTTGCTTGAACGTTTTTGGCGCGACGGCGACAGCGCAGTCTTCACGCAACTTTTCGAACTCGCTCACGAACGCCTGCTGCGTTCGGCGCGCAGCATCACCCGCCGCATCGCACCGCAGCTCGAGCCCGAAGACCTCGTGGCAAACTTCATGGCGCGCCTCTTCACTGACTTGCGCCGGCGCACGGAGTTCGCCACGCAGCAGAGCGAGACCGCCTCGGTGCGCAGCCTGCTGGCGCTGGCGCACACCTCCATGCGCAACGACGCACTCGACCAGTTGCGCATGCTGCGCCGCGCCGCCGCGAATGCGCGCGTGTTCCAGGCCACGTGCGATGAACCGATCGATCCCTCCTGCGAAGTCCTGGCCACGGAAGTCGAAGAGCGCCTCGCCTGCCTCGATGCCGAAGTGCTGCGGCTCTGCCAGGAAAGTTTTGCGGCGCTCGAGCCGCGCGACCAGCAAGTGCTCGTCGCGCGCGAACTCGTGGGCCTCTCCTACGAGCGTGTCGCCGCGCTGCTGCAGCGCTCGCCGGGCCAAGTGGGCATGGTCATTCGGCGCGCGCGCCTGCACTTGTTGCAGGGCCTCGGCCAGCGCCTGCCGCGCCTGCGCAGCCCGGACCGCGAGGAGCAGTTGCTGCTGAACAGCCTGCAGTCCGGACTCGACCTGGAACAGGGCCCGCGGCATGTGCCGGCCCTGCTGCAGCGCATGCTCGAACGCTCGGCCGCAGCGGCCCGGCGCACACTGGCCGACCTGATTTATGAGATGGCCAAGGCCTGCCTCGTGGAGGCTCCGGGCTTCTCAGAGCGCATGCTCATCCAGCGCGAGCCGCGCGACGGCCGCGAAGTGGGCCTGGACTTGCAGCGCCTGGCCAGCCGGCTGAGTGGTCAACGCGAGGCCGGAAGCGGCGCAACGGACGGCCTCGGTCTGGGGTCCATCGCCAGCACGCGCCCCGCCCCGGCCACCGCGCTGGACGATGCACGCGCCTGTCTCGACAAGCTCCACGAAGTGGAAGGCCCCTCCGGACGCCAGCAGGTGGCGCTGGCGCTTTGCTACATCCACGCCGGCCAGCCGGCCGTGGCCGAGCCGCTGCTGCGCGCCCTGCTCGAGCGTCCGCTGCCCGTGATCACGCGGCAAAACGCCGCGCGCAACCTCACGCTGTCGCTGCTGCGCCAAGAGCGCCACGCCGAGGCCTTGGACTTCGCCGAGGCCGGGGCGGACGAGTGGCCCGACGATCCAGTGCGTGTGATGAACGTGGCCTATGCCGCCGCACGCCTCGGGGAGCGCGAGCGCTTCGTCCGCGCGGCCGCACGGCTCGCCGCTCTGCACGCTGCCGAGCCCTCGCCGCGCGTGCGGGCTTGGCTGCGCGACGACCTGCCGCGCCTGGCACGCGAGTGTCGGCTCGAGATGGCGCTCCCGAGTTCTTCCGATCCGCAGCCCGAACTGCAGAAACCCGACCAGCAGAAAGTAGCCTCCTGATGAGACTGACCCGCCTGCATGCCCGAGCCGCGTCGGTACTGCGACTCAGCGCGGCACTTCTGATTCTCGCCGGACTCGTCGCTGCCCAGTCCGGGTCGCGCGTCGGCGGCGTCCAGGCCGGCACCGATGGAGTGGGCGGCATTGAGAAGACGGCCGGCAACACGCCCAGCGCGCTGCCCGCCGGCAGCACGGCCGGTCCGACCAATACACCGCCGCCGGCCTTGGCCCACCTCCGCACGCCGCTGGGCCACCAGTCCACGGCCTGGTTCAACCTCGGTCACAGCCTGCCGGGCAGCAGCTCGCCCGTCCTGCTTGGGCTCCTCAACCCTGAGTCCGAAGCCGACTCTCGGGAGAGCCTCCCGCGACTCGTCGACGGCGCAACCGGGACAACGTTACACACCACCTTGCATGTCTCGGGCGCGCTGCCCGGCGCACCGGCGCTGCTGATCATCGGCACGCAGGCGGCAAACCTGCCCTTCCGTGGCGGAGTCCTGGCTCCCTTGCCGCAGATCGTGCTCGGCGGTCTTGCCGCGGACAGCGCCGGAGAAATCCGCCTCAGCGGCCCGCTGCCCCTGCAGCTCGCGCCGGAGGCGCAGTTCGTGGTCCAGTTCTGGCTCGCCGATCCGGGCGCACCGCAGGGCTTGGCCGCGAGCAATGCTCTCGTGTTGCTGGCGGGCCACCCGCGCTGAGCGGTAGGCTCGCCGCCCGAACACAGCCGGGATTTGCGGTGCGCCGGGCAGGCCGCCGCGCAACGCAGGACTTCACGCAGACATGGCCGGTCCGTCCGACGAACTCGTCGATCGCATCGCCGCGTTGCTCGGCCTCGCCGCCGACAGCGAGGACCCGAGCGTCGGCCGCCCCGATCTCTCGCGCGACGAGCATGTGGATGAGCTCGCCGGCCGGCTGCTGCAGCACTTCCGCGAACGCGACGACTCGCAGGCCTTCGCCCTGCTGGTCGAGCTGACTCAGCCGCGCCTCTCGCGTCTGGCGCGGCTCATCACGCGCCAGATCGGCCTGGCCGTGGATTCCGAGGATCTCGTGGCCGGCTTCTTCGCGCGCATCTTTGTGGACACGCGCAAGCGGCAGCCCTACGTGGCGCGTTTTGTGGGCCTCGCGCGCACCGCGATGCGCAACGATGCCTTGGGCCAGCTCCGCCAGTACAAGCGCGCGGCCGCGCGCCACGAGATCTGGGGGCGGCGGCGCCTCTCGGAGCCGGGCAGCGATCCCGCGCATTCGGCCGAGCAAGCGGAGCAAGACGCCCGCCTGCCGCGCCTCGGCACGCTCTTCCTCGCCGTCGTCGGGCAGTGCTTCCACGAACTGGCCGAGCGCGAGCGCCGCGTGCTGCTGGCGCGCGAAGTGGACAAGCTCAGTTACGACGGCATCGCCGAAGACATGTCCCTGCCGCGCGGTCAGGTCGGCATGATCGTGAAGCGCGCGCGCGAGCGGCTGCGCCTGCGCATCGACGCGACCTTCTCAAGGCTCGGCCAGCCGCATCCACTGCTGGAGGAGCCACGCGTCGCCGTAGAATCCCCCTCTCGCCATCACGAGGCTCGCAGCGCTCCATGAGCGGCAAGAAGCACAAGCCCAAGTCACGCCGGCGGAGCGGTGCGGCGCTCGTTGCCTTGTCGGCGCTCGCGGCGCCGGCCACGCAGCCCGTGCAGGCCAATCTGAACGTTGCGGTCGCGACGGCGCAGCGGCTGCTGGCCGACCTGCTGCACGACGCGGCGCAAGCACGCCTCGCTCCGGCAGCGACCGCCGCCGGCCCCGCGCGCGAGCGGCAGTTGCGCACACTCTGCGCGCGTCTGCAGGGCCTCGGTGTGCCCATCGCCCTGCGCGAACTGCCGCGCCCCGGCAGCCACGCGGCCGGCACAGCCGCCCGGCGCGCCGACAACCGCCGCGCGGCCAAGCGCTTCGCGCAGCTCTTGCAGCGCCTGGAAGGGCCCACGGCTCGCAGCGCCAAGCTCCTCGCCGACTGCGCGGCGCGCCAGCTCTGAAGGGGTGAAGCGCTCGCCGCGCCGCTCTTAGACCTCCGCCACCAGCTAGACCTCCGGCAGCAGGCCGCGCTCGGCGAGATCTTCGGCCAAGAGCACCGCGCCGCCCGCCGCGCCCAGCACGGCGTTGTGCGACAGCACGACGTACTTCACGCCGCCCAGCACGGGCTCGGGCCGCAGGCGTCCGACCACGGTCGTGAGTCCGCGGCCTTCGTCGCGATCGAGCAGCGGCTGCGGACGATCAGGCTCGCTGCGCACCAGGATCCAGCGTGCCGGCCGGCTCGGCAGCGCGCGCCCGCGCCAGGGATCCTCGGCCGCGAAGAGCGCGGCGACTTCGGCCGGCTCGGCCGGGCGCTCCAGTCCCACGCTCACGGCGAGCGTGTGCCCATGCTCCACCGGCACGCGCGTACACGTGCCCGAGATCGCAAAGTGGGCTCCCAAGATCTTGCGCGTCTCGGCCTCGACCTTCTCCTCTTCCTCGGCGATGAAGGGCAGGATGTTGCCGGCCACGGCGGCGGCCACCTGCGGCGCGCGCGAGCCGACGCCCGAGACCGCCTGCAGCGAGGTGAAGCTCACGGCGCGCACACCAAAGACGCGCTGCAGCGGAGCTAGCGTGACGGCCAGACCCACGGCCGTGCAGTTGGGGCCCGGAGCCAGAAAGCCACGCCAGCCGTGCGCACGCTGCTGGCGCGCCAACAAGGCCGCATGCTCGCCATTGACGCCGGCCAGCAGCAGCGGCGAGTCGGCGTCCATGCGCCAGGCGGAGGCCGTGGAGAAAACCGGCGTCGTCTCGGCGAGCCGCGCTTCGATCTCGCGCGCCGGTCCCGAGGGCAGCGTGGAGAAGACGGCGGCGAGGCCGCGCGGATCGAACTCGGCGGCATCACCGAGAACCAGATCGAGCAGGGCCGCGGGCAGCGCCGCGGAAGGCGCCCCGGAAGGCGTTTGCCCGGCGGCGCGCGCCGCTGACGGCGGCGCGGCAATGGTCGCGGCCCAAGCCTCGCCGTCGGCCTGGCGTTCGGCGAGCACATCTCCCAGCCGCCGCCCCACCGCGGCGGAGGAAGCTGCCACGGCGGTGATCTCGAACCAGGGATGGTGCGCGAGCGCTGCGAGAGCCTGCCGCCCCGCCACACCACTCGCTCCGACGATGCCGACCGGGCGGCGCTCAGCCACGCTCACGGCTCGCGCGTGCGGCGGGCCGCGCGGGCACCGGCTCGCCGAAGAACTCTGCATGCAGCGCGGTGAGCGCGCGGGCGAGATCGCCCTCGGCCAGCGCGCAGGACAGGCCCACATCGCCCGGCCCGTGGCTGAGCAGCCGCGATTCCACGCCGAGCCGGCCCAGACAGCCGAGCACGCGGCCGAGGATGGCCGGATCGCCGGTCACGCCATCGCCGACAATGCCCAACAGCGCCAGCGGCTCGTGCACGCTCACGTGCGCCGACTCGCCGCCCGGACCAGGCATGAGCTTCAGCGTGCGGCGCACGAGCGCGGCGTCAGTGCGATCAATGCTGAAGGAGAGCGAGGCCATCGAGCTGGAAACGGCGTCCACATTCACGCCCGCCGCGCCGACGGCGCTGAGGATGCGGCCGGCCACGCCGGGCTCGTTGATCATGGCGGCGTCTTCCACGCGCACGACGGCCACGCCGCGCCGGGCCGCGAGCGCCGCCACAGCACCGCCCGAGCGCTGGCCTCCGCCTGGCCGCCCAAGCGCCGCGGCGGGCCGCTCGACGAGCCGCGTGCCCGGCGCATCGACATCCTCGATGCAGCGCACGCTCACGGCCACCGGCAGTCCGCGCAGCGGGTCGAGGCAGCGCGGGTGCAGGATGCGCGCACCGTAGAGTCCGAGTTCGCAGGCTTCGTCGAAGGAGAGCTCGGGGAGTAGGCGCGCCGAGGGCACTTCGCGCGGATCGGCGGTCATGAAACCCGGCACGTCCTTCCACAACTCCAGGCCCTGCGCGTTCAGACAGGCCGCGGCGACACCGGCGGTGTAATCACTGCCGCCGCGGCCGAAGAGCAGCACGTCGCCGTCGGTATTGATGCCGTAAAAGCCGGTGAGCACCAGCACGCGATCGTGGAGTTCATGCTGCAGCGCGGCGAGGCGCTCGGTGGTGGCGGGCAGGTCGCAGGAGGCGACGCGGTAGCCGCCCATCGCCACGATGCCGGCCTCTTCAGCGGTCACGGCGCGGGCATCGGCGCCGGCGGCCAGCACGGCCGCGGCCACGAGCGGCGCTGCCAGGCGCTCGCCGTGCGCCATGACCAGGTCGCGCGAGCGCGGCGTGAGTTCCCCGGTGAGGCGAATGCCGGTGAGCAGGCGTTCGGCGCCGTCGAGCAGCGGGCGGAGGCGGAAGCGCACCGCCTCGGCGTCGGGCAGAGCCGCGCAGGCCGCCTCGTGCTGGCGCTGCAAGCGCTCCATCGCATCGCGCACCATCTCGTGACCGGAGCGCGGATCGAGCGCGAGGAGTGCGGCTTGCTCCAGCGCGTCGGTGACGCCGCGCAGCGCCGAGACCACCACCAGCAATCGCTCGCCGCGGGCGCGCCGCTGCGCCAGCGCCGCGGCCACGCGCGTGAGACCGGCCGCATCGCCCAGAAGACCGCCGCCCACCTTGACGACGGTGAGGGTTGGCGCGTTCACCCCGCCGCCGTCTCGAGCGCCGTGACGGGCGTGAAGGCCGCGCGCAGCGCCGACAGTGGCGAGGGCTGGCGCCGCTCGACCAAACGCAGCACCTCGCGCACGCGGGCCAAGCTGGCCGGCCCCATCGCGGCCAGCGGGGCGCGCACGTCGCCGGACATGACGCTGAGCAGCCCGAGGGCCGCCTTGACCGGCACCGGATTCTTGCTGCGCTGCGGCACTTTGACCACGTCCCCGCGCAGCAGGATCTGCTCCTCGGCCGTCACGCCCATGAGTTCGAAGAGCGGCTGGAGGCTGTCGTGCAGTTCGCGCGCGCGCGCTGCCTGCAGCGCCGCCGCGGCGTCGTGCAGAGCGCGCATGGCCGTGGGTGCGAGGTTGCTCGTCACCGTGCAGCCGCCGTGGGCGCGGATGTGCGGATCGATCATCGCGTCGCGCAGCAGCGCGTCATCGCCGCAAAGCAACAGGAAGTCTTCGCCGCAGAGCGCGCGCACGCGCTCCATGCGGGCCAGTCGGCCGGTGGCGTCCTTGACGCCGACGACATTGGGATGTTCCTCGACCAGCCGGGCTAGGTCATCGGGCAAGAGTTCGGTGCCCGTGCGCGCGGGGACGGCATAGGGGAAGAGGCGCGCCTCGGGCAGGGCCGCGGCCACGGCGCCGTGCCAACTCTCGCGCAGCGCCGCGCTGCTCGCGCCGCTGTAGGGCGCATCGACGAGCAAGAGGTCGCGCACGCCGAGCTGCAGGGCCCGGCGGCCGCGCGCGATGACCTCGGGCAGAGCGCCCGGCCCGATGGCCAGCATGATCTGCTCGGGCCGCGCCTGTTCGAGCGCGGCATCGAGCAGTGCATGCCGCTCGGCCTCACTGAGAGCTGTCGCCTCGCCCGTCGTGCCGGCGACCAGCACCTGATCGGTGCCGTGATCGAGTTGAAAACGCACCAGCCTCGCGTAGCACGCGAGGTCCGGCGCCATCCCGCCCTTTGTGAAGGGCGTCACCAGAGCCGTCACCAACATCGCCATTGCCTCCCACGCCGTCTGCCGAATCGCGCGGGGCCGGCCGCCAGCCGTCACCCGCCGCGAGGCGCCACTCTAGCAGTCCGAGCGCGACGGTTCAGGAGTCACTGTTTGTGGAACTCCAGGGGAGCAATTCGCCAGGGCCATTGGGCCTCGTGCACCAGGATGCGATTGTCGATGCCGAGCGAGACGAGGCGCCGGCCGTCGGGCGTAAAGGCCAGGTCGTAAAGACCCATTTCGTTGGTGGTGAAGCTCAGCAGCGGCGTACCGCTCGCCGACTCCCAGATCACGATCTCGCCGCCGCAGGTCGCGAAGCGCCGACCGTCCGGCGTGAAGGCGATGCGCGAGATCGCGCTGGGATGACCGTCCACGATCCAAAGCGGCAGGATTGATGCGGCCGGCGTGGCCGCTGCGCCTGGCGTGGCCGATGCGGCGGACGTGCCCGCTGCGGCGGACGTGCCCGCTGCGGCCGACGTGATTGCAGAAATCTCCCAGCAGACCACTTCGCCGCGAGCGGTCGTGCCGAGCACGCGCCGGCCATCGGGTGCAAAGCACACCGCGGCCACGCGCGAGCCCGCGCCGGAGAGCACGGCCACCTCACGTCCCGTGTCACTCGCAAACACGCGCGCGCCCGTGCCGCTCGGCGCCGCGAGGAGTTGTCCGTCCGGAGCAAAGCCCAAGCCTCCGAGACTGTTGCGGCTGCCCTCGGCACCGGGCGTGCTGGTCCAAAGCAGCGTCCGGGTGCGCGCATCCCAGCAGCGCGTCGTGTCGTCGTAGTGGCAGACGGCCAGCCGCACGCCATCGGCGCTCCAGCTCACGCCCGAAGAACCCTTGGGATAGTTGCCTAGTTCGGCCACGACGGCGCCGGTCAAACCATCGTGCAGGCGCGTGTCGCCGCCAAGGTTGCTCGTCGCAAGCAGCGTGCCGGCGGGATCGAAGGCCAGCACATTCACGCTGAGTCCTTCGGGCTCTTCCTCCAGCGACCGACTGCTGGCCACCTGAAATTCCTTTTCCAGCACGCCGCGCTGGAGATCCCAGAGCCGCACTGCGCCGTAGTAGTCGCCCGTTGCCGCGCGGTAGCCGTCCGGCGCCAGAGTGATGGAGTAAGCGGCCTTGTGTTCAGGACTGCCCTGCGCGCCGCCCAGCGCGCGCGCAACATCCCACACGCGCACTGTGCCGTCGGCCGAGCCGCTGAAGAGCTGCGTCCCGTCCAAAGCAAAGCTCAGTCCGTGCACAAAGGCGCGATGCCCATGCAAGAGCGCCTGCTGACGGCCGTCCGCGGTGCGCCACAGACGGACGGTGCCGTCTTCGCCGCCGCTCGCCAGGAGCGCGCCGTCCGGACTGAAGGCCAGTCCTCCGAGCGAGCCGACGTGACCGCTGAGCGTGAAGCGCGTCGCGCCCGTCGCCAGATCGAAGAGCCGCACCCAGCCGTTCTTGGCGCCGACCGCGAGCAGCGCGCCGTCCGGGCTGAAGGCCAGCGCGTCCACCGCGCTGTAGAGCGACTCGTGCTCCATCGAGAGCACGAGTGCGGGAGCTGTCGCGGCTGCGTCCGTCAGATCCCAAACGTAGGCGTGCCCGTCCCAGTTGGCGGCGGCGAGGCGCGTGCTGTCGGGACTGAAACGGATGAGCGCGATGGGCTTGCGCCCCCCCACGAGCAGGCGCTGCTTTTCCAGCGAGTCCGCATCGAAGAGTTGGACTTGGCCGTCGAGGCCATCGCTCCGCGTCTCACGCCACTGGTAGCTGGAGGCGGCCAAGAGCTCTCCATCGGGCGAGGCGTCACTGCAGGACACGGGCACTTTCGATTCCCACAGCGTGCTGAGCGGCTCTCCCGTCGCGGCATCCCAGAGGCGCGCGGTGCGATCGCCGGAGGCCGTGACGAGCCGTTTCCCATCCGGCGTGAAGACCGCCGACCAGAGTCCCTTGGTGTGCCCCTGCAGAGTGAGCAGGCGCTGGCCGGAGACTGCGTCCCAGATCGCCGCCGTGCCGTCGAAGCCGGCCGAGGCGAGGCGCTTGCCGTCGGGACTGAGCCGCAGGCCGAAGACGGTCTGGCCGCCGTGCGCCGCATCAATCGCGAGCCGGCTCTCGTCGGCACGGGCGGCGAGAAACTCCCACTCCCAGCCGCGCAGATCGCCGGGCGCGCCCTCCAGCCAGTTCCAGGCAGCCGCCGTCTCGTGGTGGCGCAGCGTGGCCTCTGCCGCCCCGAGGTGAGCTCGGTAAGAAGCCAGTCGCTCTGCCGGGGCCGCAGCCGGCAATTGATTCGCATTCTGGCTTTGAATACAGGCCATCGCACCCGCAGCCAGCGGGCAGCACAGGACGAGTGCAAGACGGAAAGGCGCGGGGCGGAGAGAGGAAGGCAGGGTCATGGCGTCGTTCCGGGAGAGCTGGCGTGCTGGAGAAGAAGCTGGAAGTAGCGGCGCAGGTGCGCGACGGATTGATCGAAGGGCGCCAGAGTTCCGCTGGCTCGGGCCTGCATGATTCCGCCCTCCATCGTGGTGAGGACGAAGCGCGCCAGTTCGCGGCGGTCGAGATCGGCGGGCAGGCGCTCGCCGGCGGCCTCGATCCAGCCGCCCACGACATCCAGCCAGTTCTCGAAGTTGGCGTGGATGAGCGGCCGGATGTCGGGATGGCTGTCGGCCAGTTCAAGAGCCAGGTTGCCCACCGGGCAGCCCATCGTGCAGCCGGTCATTTCCAGCATCTGCCGGTACTGGCCCAGCAGTTCGAAGACGCGCTCGACCGGATCGCCGGTGGCGGCCTCTACCGGATCGGTGACCTGCGGCCGCAGCTCGACGAGCCGCCACTCGAGCGTGCCGCGCAGCAGGTCTTCCTTGTTCTTGAAGAAATGGTAGAGGCTGCCGGCGTTGACGCCGCTCTCACGGAGAATCGTGGAGATGCCCGTGGCCTCATAACCCTGCTCATGGAAGAGCCGGGCGGCGGTCTCGAGGAGCTTGGCGCGGGTATCGCCGTCGGGCGGGGGCATCTTTTGTCTCGGCTGCCTTGGCCAGCTAAGTTGAATGGTCACTCAAGCCTCTTGAGCGGTCATTCAAGCGAGAGAGTGCCAGCCTGTCAAGCCCTAGGAAGCGGCCTCAAATTCCAGCGTAGGCGCGCACCTTGGCCACCTGAACCGGCAGGGGCAGCTCGTCGGTGCGGACCACGAGCTTGGGCTGCGGAATCGACTCGGCGCCGGCCTTCAGCGAAAGGTAGAGCTCGAAGCTGCGGTTGCTGGCTGGGTGGGCCAGATCAAGGCGGCCGGCGGCGGCGGCGATTTCACGCGCGGTCATGTCCTCGGCGATGCGTCCGCGGGCCGAGTCATCCGAGCAGATGCATTCCACGACGATGAGCCGGCTCTCGGTTTGTGTCGCGGCGACGCGCAGCCGTTCCACGGTCACATTGCGAGTGAAGGTGCGGCCATCGAGGATCACCGGGCCGCGTCCGCGTCGCAGCAAGAAGCCCGCCGCGGCATAGAGCGACTCCATGACGAGGTCGTCCTGCTCGGAGGAGTACTCCACATCCCGCGCACCAAAGAGCGCCGCGCGAACCAGATCCTTGTTCAGCACCGGGGCGTTCAGGGCCTCGCCGAGCGCGCGCGCCAGCGTGCTTTTGCCCGAGCCCGGCAGCCCGGCCATGGCAATGAGCCGTCTCACGCGTCGCGCAGCCTCACGACGCTGGCGACCTCCGCCGCTGGCAGCGCGTAGCTCAGGTGCTGAACGGGAATGCCGTACTGCTTGAGGCGCGCAATCCAAGCCTCGCGGCCTTCCGACGCGGCATCGCCGGCAGCCGAAGAATCATGCACAGCCGCGTCACGCATCTGCACCTGCCCGCCAGCCACCGCGTCCCAGCGCCCGATGACCGTGCGCGCTCCCGTGGTCCGCACCACGACGGTCTGGCCGTGCCACTCATCGTGACCGGGATGGAAGACGTGACCAGTGCCGTGCGCCGGGGGCATGGGCGAGATGATACGCGCGGCGATCTCGTCGAGAGGCCGGATTTGATAGCCGAGTTCGGCCTGCGCGCGGCTTGAGTCGAACCAGCCGTAGAGGCCCCACAGGCGAAAGCGCTCCGCCGCCCACGGCGGCCGGTCGAGACGCGCCCAGCCCAGCAGCGAGGCAGCGGGCACCAGGAGGTGCCGCAATCCGGCGGGCAGATCGCCTCGCGGTCCTGGCCTGCCCGCGGCTCGCGTGATGACCGCATAGAGCTCGCGCCAGGTGAGGTTGTGCCCCGCGAGGATGTAGCGCTCATTCGTCCGGCCGCGCGTCAGGGCCGCAACGATGGCCCGCGCCACGTCCTCGACGTCGGTCGCCGACGTGCCACCGGCCGGCGCCCAGCGCACTCGCCCCGCGAGGAGTCCGCGCACGAGCGAGGACGGCGGACCGCCGTCGCAGCGCGGGCCAAGCAGCAGGCCCGGATTGACCACCACCACCGGCACTTTGCCGCGCGCCGCCGCGAAGGCGCGGTCTTCGCCCTCGCGCTTGGAGCGTGCGTAGGCAATTCCGGAGGAGGCGCCGTTCCAGTGAGCCGACTCGTCGGCCACGCTGCGGTCGCGCCGCAGCGCGACGGCAGCCACTGTGGAGACATGCACGATGCGCGTGAGCCGCGCCGCCGTCGCCGCGCGCAGCAGTGCCGCTGTGCCCTCGACATTCACTGCGCGTTGCTCGGCGTCGCGGCGTGACCAAAGTCCCTTGTGCGCGGCCGCATGCACGAGTGCCTCGACGCCGTCGCAGGCGCGCTTGAGGCTCGCGGCCTCCAGCAGATCGCCAGGCGCCTGCTCGATGGGCAGTGAGTCGAGCCAGGGCCGGGCGCGCCCCGGGCGCACGAGCGCCCGGACCGAGTCGCCGCGACGCAAAAGCTCGGTCACGACGTGCTGGCCCAAAAAGCCCGTGGCACCGGTCACGAGGACGCGCATCGACTGCCTCCGCGCGTCCGAGCCTAACAACTCTTCGCCGCGACGCTCCGCCTCGACTCTCCGCCCCCGGACTCTGGCGGGGCATGTTAGATTCGCGGCTCGCGGCGACCAGCGCGGACGATGGCCCCGCGCCTCGCGACTCGTGGAGGAGCGCCGATGATCCTGCACCGACTGCGTCGCTTCACGCCACTCCAGCGCCTCGTGCAGCACACGCGCACGGTCCGCATCCGCAAGAGTCAGCCCGAGGGCCAGGCGCCGGCGCTGCCGGGCCGCATCATCGTCGAGCCCACCAATGCCTGCAATCTGAGCTGCGGCTATTGCGGCAACAAGGACATGGTGCGCCCGCGCACCTACTTGCCCATGGACGTGTTCGAGAAGTTGCTTGATGAGATGGTCGCGCTGGGCATCCCGCGCATCACGCTGCACACGATCGGCGAACCCACACTGCACCCGCGCATCGCGGACATGCTCGCACTCGCCGTCGCGCGACAGCGCGTCGTGACCATGAGCACCAATGGCACGCTGCTCACCGAGGAACTGGCCCGCTCGCTCGTGCGGGCCGGTCCGCACATGCTGCACGTTTCCGTGGACGCCGCGGACCAAGCGACGCTGGGCAAGACTCGGCAAGGCGCGGCGCTCGACGACATCATCACGGGGCTGCGCCGGCTGCGGCGCCTGCGCGACGCGGAAGGTCCGCTGCGCGACAGCCCTTGGGGGCGCGTGCGCATGCCGACGCTCGCGGTCACTTGCGTCCTCACGCCGAACTTCACGCGGGCGGTCGAGCGCGAGTTCTTCCGCACCTTCTCGCCGATCGTCGACGACATCGTCTTTCACACCGCCAACAACCACGGCGACTATGTGCACACCGAGCCCTGGTATCAGCGCTCGCTCTTGCCGCGGCGCTGGCGCAAGGGCTTCTACAAGAGCCTGCGCGTGCCCTGCCCGTACCCGTGGGACACGCTCTATCTGCTGAGCGACCTCACCGTCTCAGCCTGCCGCTGGGACTTCGATGCGCGCGTGCCGGTCGGACGTTTCCCCGAGACGAGCCTGCCTGAACTTTGGCACGGCCAGGCCATGCGCAGTCTGCGGCGCGCGCACATGCAGGCCGACTTTGGCGACTGGACGCTCTGCGAAGACTGCAGCGGCAACCTTTACGAGAACCGCTACGAGCACTTCCGGCTCACCAACAAGCTCAAGCGCAGAAATGGCATGGTCTCGGTGCGCAACACCTGGCAGCCCGAGAATCCGATGGGTGTCCGCCCCGGGCAGGGCTGACCTCGCTGGGCCGGCGCAGCGCCGATCGTTAAAGTGGCGGCCATGATCTCTTCGGCACATTCAGACTTGCCGCCCCTGGGCGACAACCCGTCCAGCGAGCGCCAGGGCACCACACCCGGCAGCTTCGCCCAACGCGGACGCATCGGGACGCCGTGGAGCTTCGCCTCGCCGGACACGCCCGGCATGCCCGCGCCCAGCGCGCGCACGGCCTGGGACTTCATGCCCCAGGACTGGACCTGCTTGGTGCCGGCGCTCGCCGCCGACGCCAGCGCGTTGGAGAACGAGGCCTTCTCGGCCGCTTGCCGCCGACCGGAGGCCTGGCGTGCTCCGCCGGGTTTTCAGCCGCGCACGCAGCTTGAACATGCGCGACTGGGCACGATCACGCCGCAGATGCAGCGCGTGGCCGAGCGCGAGCCGCACCTCACTCCGGTGCAAGTGCGCGACGAGGTCGCGGCCGGCCGCATGGTCATCCCGGCCAATGTGCGGCACTTGGCGCTGCAGCTCGACCCCATGGCCATTGGGCGCGCCAGCCTGACCAAGATCAACGCCAACCTGGGCGCCTCACCGGTGAGCAGCAGCACCGACGAAGAGGTTGAGAAGGTGCGCTGGGCCGTGCGCTGGGGCGCCGACACGGTCATGGACCTTTCCACCGGCGGCAACCTCGACGAGTGCCGCGCGGCGATCGTGCGCGCCAGCACGGTGCCCATCGGCACCGTGCCGATCTATTCCATGATCATCGGCCGCAAGCTCGAGCAGCTCGACATCGCAGTGGTGCTGGCCACGCTGCGCCTGCAAGCCGAACAGGGCGTGGATTACTTCACCATCCACGCCGGCGTGCTGCGCGAGCATCTGCCCTTCGTGAAGGAGCGCCTCATCGGCATCGTGAGCCGCGGCGGCGCGCTCTTGGCCAAGTGGATGCTCCAGACCGGCCGCCAGAATCTCATGTACGAGCACTGGGAAGAGATCTGCGCACTCATGCGCGAGTTCGATGTCACCTTCTCCATCGGCGACGGCCTGCGGCCCGGCGGCCTGGCCGACGCCACCGACCGCGCGCAGCTCGCCGAGCTGTCCACGCTGGGCGAGCTGACCGAGCGCGCCTGGCGTCAGGGCGTGCAGGTCATGGTCGAGGGCCCCGGGCATGTGCCCTTCGATCAGATCGAGTTCAACATGAAGCTGCAGCGGCGCCTGTGCCACGGCGCACCTTTCTATGTGCTCGGGCCGCTGGTCACGGACATCTTTCCCGGCTACGACCACATCACGAGCTGCATCGGCGCCACGTCGGCCGGTTACCACGGCGCGGCCATGCTCTGCTACGTGACGCCCAAGGAGCACGTCGGCCTGCCCAAGAAGGAAGACGTGAAGCAGGGCTGCGTGGCCTACAAGATCGCCGCGCACGCTGCAGACGTAGCGCTCGGCATCCCTGGCGCGCGCGACCGCGACGACGAGCTGACCAAGGCGCGCGCCGCGCTGAACTGGGAGCGGCACTTCGAGCTGAGCTTCGACCCCGAGCTGGCGCGCAGCTATCACGACGAAGACTTGCAGGTCGACACCGACTTCTGCGCGATGTGCGGGCACGACTGGTGCAGCGTGCGCATCAGCAAGGAGATCAAGGAGTTTGGCAGCGGCAAGTCCGCCGAGGCCCAGCCGGCCCGGCGCACACAGCCCTCGCCAGCGGCGGCCGCGGCCGCGGCCAGTTCAGCTGCTGCGCCGAGCACCGTCGCCGAGCTGGCCGCGCGTGCACGCCTCGCCGCCGAGCATCACGAGAAGCTCGGCTGCCACAGCGACGTGGCGCCCGACGACGAGGCCGCGCGACGCGCGCAGCAGGAACTCGTTCAGCGCTGAGTTCCCGCCGCGCGCGCCCTCATCGCGCAGCGGACCGGGTCTAGCAGTCGGGCTCGACGCACCAGAGCGTCAGCCCCACGATATGCAGGTTCACCGCATTGCCGAACTGCAGCGGCGGATTCGTGCTGCCGAAGCCGGTTGTCAGGCCAACCTCCTTGCGCGCTGCCTGAAAGTGCAGCGTGAGTCCGGTGAGCTGCGGCTCGAAGGGCACGGTGAAGTCGAAGGCCGCGCCCTCGGAGAAGTTGAGCGAGAAGGCCGTGCCGACCATGAAGAAGGGATCGGCCAGCAGGAAGCTGCCGCGCAACGGCGGCAACGGCACGAAGCCGGGCCCGAGCGAGACAAAGAGGGCGTGCTGAGCGAGCCCGCCCGGTCCCGAGCGCAGGCGCACCGGGCAACCGAGGCCGCCGGTGCCGCAGATTTCGAGCGTGGCGGGCGGGGGCTCAGCGATCTCGAAGACCGTGAAGAACGGACACTCAAGCACGCTCTGCACGGCGCTGATCTTGACGAGCTTGTCCACGTACTGCGCCAGATCGATCTCGCCGCCCAGCAAGTAGAGCGTGGTGCCGCCGGCCTCCAGGATGAACTCCGGCGGTGCGCAGATCGCGAGCGAGTCGGCGGCTTCGTTCAGCGAGTACGGACGCACGATGCCGGTCACGCCGATGGGCTGCGGCTCAGCGAAGGGCGGCTCGATCACGATCTGAGCCGTGAGCGGCGTGGCTATCGCCGTGAGCAGAAGAGCAGTGCACAGGGTCTTGATCATCGAAGGCTCCAGGATTGCAGGGGAAGCTGGTTGGGCGCGTGAGGTTCTCGGGCGGCCCGGAATGGGCCGTGGCCACCTTCTAGTCTCGGGCCTCGGTCAGGTTCCAATCTTCAGCGACTCCGCCGCACCAACGCCACATGCTGGGCCGAGTTGTCATGCTAGGAACGACACCTACTCAGGAGTTCAGCACGATGCCTCGCCAGCCCACTCCGCTCACTGCCAAGCAGATCGCAGCCCTCGCGCCCAAACTCCACGGCTGGCGCCTTATCCGACAGAGCCGCCTGTCCCGCGTGGAGCGTTTTCCCGATTTCGCCACGGCACTGACTTTTGTGAACGCTCTTGCCGCCGAGGCCGAGGCGCTGAACCACCATCCCGACCTGACGTTGAAGTGGGGGCAGGTCGGCATCGTGCTCACCACGCACTCGGCCGGCGGTCTCACGCGCAAAGACTTCACCTTGGCGGCACGGATCAGCCGGCTGGCAAACCAAAGGTCGGCTGCGCCGGGCGCGGTTGCTCGTGGGGCGAGAGTACGCCGCAGGTCTGCCACCCGGGCCTCCCGTCCGAAGCGGTAGAGTGGCCGACATGAGCAAGCACCCTCACTTCGATGACCGTGGCACTTTGAGCTGGCACACACGCTGGGAGGACGCCCTCGCCGCCGCCCGCCGCGATGGCAAGCTCATCTTCATCGAGATGGGCCGCGAGCAGTGCAGCAACTGCCGCACGCTCGTGCAGGGTGTCGTGCCGCAGCCCAGCATCGCCAAGTTGCTGCAAGAGCGCTTCGTCGCCCTGGCCTCCGACGTCGACGATCCCGAGCCGGCCGTGCTGGACCTGGCCATGCAGAACCTGGCCGATGCCACCATGCTGCCCTTCGTGCTCTTCACGGACGCCGAAGGCAACTTCCTGGCCGGCGGCCACGGAGCGGTCCATCCCGACCGATTCCGCGAAACCCTCGAGGAATTGGCCGCTGCCGGCTGAGGCCGTGCCCGCACTGGAACCCGTCGCGAGCCGGCCCAATCGGCGGCTGGCGTCGAAAGAAACTTGTAAGCCGCGTCCCCACCGCGCCGAAGAGTGGATGTAGACTCCGGACCATCGGATGCACTCCTTTGTGGGTGCCACCCTGAGGGGCGGAGGCCCCCCTAAAAATGGCCCGGGACCGCGCATCCCGGGCCATTTTCTTCTCCCGACTGCCCCCCGACCTCCTCCCGACTTCCCAAAAGCCTCACGATGTCTCCTCGCCATCTCACGTTCGGCCGACGCCCCGCCTCGCTGGTGGCGAGCTTGGCTCTCGTGGCGAACCCAAGTCTGGTGCTCGTGGCGATGATGGCGCTCGCGCCGCACGCCGCCGCGCAAGCTGACGGACAGCGCATCGCGCCCGAGCTGCGCGCTGCTATGGCGGCTGCCGCCCCGGGCGAACTCCTGCCGGCCTATCTCGTGATGCAGTCGCAGCTCGATCTCGACACACTCGAGACGGCCGTGCGTCTGGCCGGCCCGCAGGCGCGGCGCACGACGGCGGCGCGTGCGACGGTCGTCGCACAGAGCCTGCGCGCCCACTCCGACGAGACACAAGTAGCGGCGCGACAGATCCTGCAGCAGGCGGTGAGTGTCGGCGCAGCGAGTGGCGTGCGCACGCTGTGGATCGGCAACGCGCTCGTCTTCGCGGCCACTCCGGAGGTCATCGCGGAGTTGGTCGCGCTGCCGGGCGTTGCGCGTGTGGTTCTGCGTGTGACGCTCGAGGCCTCGGCCTACCAAGACGCCGTCGCACCACTTCCCGCTCCAGCCGTCCTGCCGGCTCCGGCGGCGGCGCCCCTCGCCGCTCCGGCCGCCTTGCCCTTCGCCGGCGGCCCGGCTCCCGAACCCAACCTCGTCGGCCACCAGGCGCCGGCGCTCTGGGATGTGGGCTTCGACGGCAGCGGCGTGCTGCTCGGCAGCATCGACTCCGGCGTTTGGTGGACGCATCCCGACCTGGTGAACCGCATCTGGGCCAATGCGGACGAGATCGCGGGCAACGGCCTCGACGATGACGGCAACGGTCTCATCGATGACCTGCGCGGCTGGGACTTCCTCAGTGACAGCGCCGATGTCACGGCCGCCAACTTCGACACGCACGGCACCAAGTCGGTGGGCATCGCGGTCGGCGACGGCAGCAGCGGCGTGCGCCGCACCGGCATGGCGCCCGGCGCCTCGCTGCTCATCTGCGAAGTGCTCGATGAGCCGAGCTACTGGCTGGCGCAGCAGTACTGCCTCGACGAGGGCGTCGCGGTGATCACGTCGAGCTACAGCTACAAGTGGCTCGACTCGCCGAAGCCCGACTACGCCATGCACCGCCAAGTCTGCGACGCATTGCTCGCAGCCGGCATCGTGCAAGCCAACTCGATCGGCAATCAGGGCAACCTCACGGCCTTCTATCCCGTGCCCTTCAACATCGCCGCGCCGGGCAACTGCCCCTCGCCCTTCGTGCATCCGCAGGGCGCGAGCGGCGGACGCTCTGCGATTCTGGCCTGCGGCGGCATCGATCTGGCGAACGACAGCCTCTACATCCCGTCGGGGCGCGGACCGGCCGCCTGGGAAGACGTCACGCTCTACCAGCCCAGCTACCCGTGGCCTCAGAATCCCGCCTGGTGGGACTACCCCTACGGCGGCTTCGGCGGCGGCGGGCCCGGACTGCTCAAGCCCGACCTCGCCGGCTACACCGTAAACATCCAGACCACCACCATCGGCCCCGGCTTCTCCACTTTCAGCGGCACGTCGGCGGCGACGCCGCACCTGGGCGGCGCGCTCTGCCTGCTGCGGCAAGTCCAGCCGGCGGCGGAGCCGCGGCATCTCGCGGCGGCGCTGGAGTTCACGGCCGCCGACCTCGGCGCGCCCGGCAAGGACGGCGATTTTGGCTCGGGCAAGATCCAGGTCTTCGACGCGGCGCGGCGGCTGCGCGTGCTCGGCCGTTTCGACGACATCACGCCCTCACTGGGCCAGCCGATCCTGCTCGAACTTTTCGGCCCGCCGAGCGCCACCGTCTACGCCTACCTGGGCCTGGCCATCGCCGACTCGCCGAGCCACTTCAATCTCGTGCCGCCCTTCCTGCCGCTCGCCGCCTTCGGCTTGGATGGCACCGGCGAGGCCAGCATCCCGCTGGTTATTCCCAGCGATCCGCTCTATGTCGGCCTGAACGTGTGGCTGCAGTTTGGCGCAGCGAATGATGATCCGGCCAACTGGGGTCCGGGCCCGATGCTCTCGGTGCCCGAGGGGCTTACGATCGGGACTTAGCGCGCACCGTGAGCACCGGCACGGAGCAGTGCCGGATCACGTGCTGCGCCGTGCTGCCGAGCAGCAGAGCGCCCAGGCCCGAGCGGCCGTGTGTCGCGACGACCACGAGGTCCGCTGAAAGCGAGGCCGCCAGAGCGCAGATTCGCGAGGCGGCATGGCCGGACTCGACTTGCACGCGCACCTTCACGCCGCGCTGACGAATGGGCTCGATCAAGGCGGCTAGCGCCTTTTCGGCGCCTTTGCGGGCCACGCCCTCGTAATCGATCGGCGCGACCGGCGGCAGTCCGTAGGCCACCGGGTAGATCATCGGCTCCACGACGTGCAGCACGACGAGCTGGGCCCCGAAAGCGACGGCGGCCTGCTCGGCCATTGCCAGCGCCTCGGCGGAGGGCTCGGAGAAGTCCGTGGCGCAAAGAATGCTCTTCATGGCCGCTCGAAGGCAAAGCCCGGTGCGCGCACGGTGAGCACCGGGCACTGGGCGAGTTGCACGACGCGCTCGGTCACGCTGCCGAGCAGAACATGCTTGAGGCCGGTGCGTCCGTGTGTGGCGATAACCATGAGGCCCGCGCCTGAAGTCTTGGCGGCTTCCAAGATGCCGAGCTCCGGCGCCAGCGCCTTGACGACGCGCCGACCCTGCACCAGTTCGGCCGCCGCGGCCGGAACCCAGTTCGCCAGCGCAGCCTTCGCTTCCGCCTCGCCGGTCCCGTTCAGCGGAACCACATGCAAGAGCTCAAGCTTTCCCTGAAAGCGGCGCGCCCAATCCACCGCCAAAGTCAGCGCGTGGCGCGAGGGGTCGGAGAAGTCCGTCGGAACGAGAATGTGCAGGGGGGCGGCCATCGACCCCCATCCTAGCAATGCTGAGCGCCAGATCGGATCAGGGCCACAAGCTCACGGCGAGCGCGTTGGAGAGCGCCTTGCCGTAGGCCGCCGATCGATCCAGCACCACCCACTGCACATAGATCGTGGCCGCGGGCACAGCCTGCGCCAGTTCGTCGCTCGTCACCTGGCTCACGCTGAGCGCGCCCCAAGAATCCGTGAGCAGGGGAGGCAGCACCAGCGGCGGAGCTGGAAGGAGCACGCCGCCCGCGAGGGGCAGGCTGCGGAGTTGCGACCCCAGCACGGGAAAGGCCAGCGACAACGGCCGGGCCCCGCTCAGTGAGAAGGTGGCGCTCTCGCCGCGTGCCAGTGATCCGCAAACTCCGCTCAACGGCACCTGGCCTGCATTCCCCGGCGTGCCGGGCCCGATGACGAGGGCGTCTCGACAGGCACTGGCGGGCAGCTCGAAATCGGCCAGAACGGGCCGATGGTCCGAGGCCAGGCCGGAGGCCAGTTGCGGGCTGATGGGAAAGCCCTGCAGCTCCGGCGGCGTCGCCGCGCCGCTCGCCGGCAACGAGGCCGAGTTGAAGAGGAAGGCCCTGCGCAGCAGTCCGACGCTGTCGCCCCAGGCGATGTAATCGAGCTTGCTCGTGCCGTGCGTGACACCGCTGCCATTGAGCGGATCCTTGCCCGCATCGAGGAGCATGTCGCTGCGATCGCGGTCTGTTCCGTCCAGGCCTCCGGCAGCGTCGCTGATCTGGGCCTGCGCGATCCACTCGGCGGGCCCCTTGATGGCGCCGTTCTTGCTCTCGTCTTCGTTCCAGTCGCCGCCGGTCAGAACAAAGGTGCCCTGCGGCAGCACGCTCGCCGCCGGCGGGAAGTCGGCCAGCTTGTCGAAGGGATCAGGCTTGCTCAGCCCGGCGCCATTGAAGAGATGCTCGAGGCAGTAGGCCATGTTCTGCGCCGCCGCAACGCGCTCGCTGTGATCATTGGCGGTGCTGCCCGACTTGAGATGCGAGTTGCCCACGACAAGGTCGCCGGCGTAGAGCGCATCGGGCAGGTCGATCTCGGCCAGTTGCCAGCCCCGCAGCCCGCCGGATCCGCCGGCGCTCGCATAGAGATGCGGCGTGAGTGTGGGCATGTCGCTCCAGGCGGATTGGCCGTCGCCATTGAGGTCTGCCAAGGGGTAGCGACTCAGCAGGGCGTTGCGATTGAAACCATCCGTGCTGGCGGAAACGGCGATGTAAGGCAAGTCGTAGTCCGGCGCATAGAGCTGCACGAAGGAGCCCACGCTCTCGGCCTGAAAGGGATCGAAGCCGCCCCGCACGAAGAGCTGCAGCGTGTGCATGAGCGCGCCCACGTTGTCCACGCCGCTGCCGGTGCCGTTGCCGGAGTTGTCGCCGGCCTCTTGCACGAGGAGTACGTCGGGCTGCAACGCGGCCACGATGCGCGCCTGCGCCGCCCAGCCGTTGAAGCCCTCCTGCTTGGGCTGTGTGGAGCAGAGCACGTCCTGAACATTCCAGGTCATCACGCGCAGATCGGTCGGCACGCTGCGGCCCCACTGCCCGGCGGCGGGATTCCACTGCGCCTCGGCTCCGGGGCCTAAGGTGGCCAGAAGTAGCGCGACCCACACGCTTCGCGCCGCGACCCACGCGCCTGGCGCGAGGCATCGCAGAGCGAGTCGAAGTTCGCAAATCTTGCCGGTGACTCTGGGCACGCCGCCTCGACGGCCCGCGCAACGTGACGTTACGAGGAATTCAGTCGCCCGGCCCCGGCCACGCGTCCACGTTCGGGCGCGCCCGTCTTCAGCGCGCCTGTCGTTAGCGTGCTTGCGCGACGCGTTCGACCTGCTCCAGGTACTGTTGGATGTTCTCGCGCGGATTCAGCACTTGCGCGCGCCGCAAGAGCGGCAGGGACTCGGCGTAGCGGCCCAGCCCGACCAGCACCTGCGCGTGCCGCACCTTGGCGTCGGCCTCGAAGGCCTCCAGGCTGGCCGCGCGCTCGTAGTAGAAGATCGCGCGCTCGGCCTCGCCGCTGCGGCCGCTGTGCTGGCCAAGCAGCAGCAGGGCATCGCCATCCAGCGGATCAAGGGCGACGATCTCCTCCAGCACGCGCACTTCCTCGGCCCCGGCGCCCTCGGCCACGGCCAGACGCGCACGCAGCTTGAGCAGATCCTTGCGATCAGCCAGCGCGAGACGCGCGCCATGCACGGCCTCGAGGCCCTGCAGCAGCGTGCGTGTCTCGGCGAGCGCGCCTCGCGCAGTGAGCGCCTTGGCGGCGCGCAGCGAGCGCTCGGGCGTAGCCGGCGGAGTCTGCGCCAGCGCGCGCAAGTGCGCATCCACCGCCTGCTCGGGCGCCTCCAAGTTGATGTAGAGATCGCCGAGCATGCCCAGGCTCTCCGCCGTGGAGCGCCCCAGGCGATCCACGAACTCGTAGTTCTCGACGGCCCGCAGCGGCTGATCGAGGCCGAGGAAGGCATTGGCTTGCAGCAGCCAGAGGTCGGTGCGCTCGGGATGCACGCCGAGAAGTTGCCCGCACAGCGCGGCGGCGTCGGCAAAGCGCTCCTGCTTGAAGAAGCAGCGCGCCATGCCCATCTTCCAGTCCACGGTGCGCGGGTCGAGCAGGCTGGCCATGCGGTAGGCCGACTCGGCCGCCAGATGGTTCTCCTCATTCATGTGCGCAAAACCGAGCAAGCCGAAGGTGATGGCATCGCCGCCGCCCAACTCGATCACCCGCGCGAGCGACTCGGCCGCGGCCGCGAATTCACCGCGCCGCACCTGCACCAGCCCGAGGTTGCGCCAAGCCCGGCGGAACTTGGGGTGCTTGTGCACGGCGAGCTGGTAATCCGCGGCGGCCTCGTCGAGACGCTCGGCCTGGAAGTGCAGATTGGCCAGCAGAAAATCGAAGACTGCGCTGGAGGCAGGCGTACGCTGCGTGCCCAGGCGTTCGGCGGCGGCGGCCGGCTGATCGGTGGCGATGAGTTCGAGCACCTCTTGCAGGATGTCGCGCTCGATGACGGTGACGCGCGGCTCGATATCCGACTCGGCCAGATAGCTCTCGGTGAAGCGCTGTTGGAAGGCCGGATCCTTCCAAAGTGAGAGATCTTGCTCGCCCAGGCCGACGCCTAGCTCTGATCTCACGGTGATTTGCGGCGCGCCACTCGGCGTGGAATCCGGCGACGCCGCTGCTGAGCGCGCCGTCCTGGCCGTGGCAGAGCCGTTGCTCTGCGGCGCTGAGCCAGTGCCGAGACTGCTGAGTTCGGAAAGCGCCGTGCTGCTCGGGGGAGCCTCGGGCTCGGCCGCGCAGGCCGCCAGCGCGGCGAAAAGCAGCAAGGCCAAGGGTCGAAGTGCGTTCACGGGAGCCATGAGGTCATCCTTCCGGAAAGGTGATGGGCACGCGCATGCGGAAGCGCACGGCCTGGCCCTTGCGCTTGCCTGGTTCAAACTTCCATTGCTTCACGGCGTTGAGCGCCGACTTCTCAAAGACGGGATCGGACGAGCGCTGCACGAGCGGGCTCTCCACGAGCCCGTCTTGGTTCACGACGAACAGGATGTGCACCGTGCCGGGCGCCTTGCGCCGCAGTTCCGGCGTGAGCACCGGGCTGGGCTGATAGCTGACGCGCGGCTTCTGATCGAGGTCGGCGACGCTGAAGAGTGCGTCCACCTCTCCCTGCTGACCGCCGGCGGCCGCTGTGTTGAGTTTCACGGCGAAGTCGCCGCCCAGCCAGCCTTCGCTGAAGCCCGGATTCAGCGCCAACTCCAGTTGCGACAGATCGAGTGGCGCCGCTTGCTCGTCGAGTTCGGGCGGCTGCTCCTCCGGCTCGGGCTCCTCTTCCTCGGGCTCCTCCTCCAGCGGCGGCGGCGGCGGCGGCAGCTCGGCCGTGTCGAGCGTGCGCAGAGTCATGTCCTCCGGCGCGGTCTGGCTGATCATCTGCATGAGCGGCAGCACCAGAAAGAGCGCCGTGGTCAGCCCCAACGCGCCGATCAGGACGAGCAGTCGCTCGACCAGTCGTCGCAGGAGCGAGCCGCCGGACTTTTCTGGCGCCGCGTTCACGTTCAGCTCTGCGCCTTGCTTGTCGCGACGCTCACCTTGGTGGCGCCTGCCAGCTTGGCTTCATCGATGATGCGCACAAGCAATCCGGACTGCGCCACCGTGTCGGCCTGAATGATGACCGGCAGGTCTTCCTTCTGCAGCATGCGCTTGACCAGCGGCTGCACGCCGCTGACGCCGATCTCGCGGCCGCCGTAAACGACTTCGCCCTTGTCGGTCAGCGCGATGAGGATCGAGGTCTTCTCCAGGCGCACGGCAGAGGCCGCCTGCGGCTTGTCGACCTCCACACCCGTCTCCTCGACGAAGGTCGTGGTCACGATGAAGAAGATGAGCAGGATGAAGACACAGTCAATCATCGGCGACAGATCAATGCCGCCCTCGCTGCTGTCTTCGCTGGAAGAGTCTTTGAAGCGTCCCATGTGAGGCCTGCTTTCTCAGTGAGCCGGAGCGGGTGAAGGGAGCGGGCCGGCGGCAGAGTCCGCGCCGGAGGCCGAGTCGGGGCCGGGCGACGGCGATTCCCTGCGGCCGCGGCACATCTGCTGGGCGCAGACCGTTTCGAGATGCGCGAGGAAGGCCTTGTAGCGTTCGTGCTGGCGCGAAAGCTGATAGTGGAAGAAAAGCCCCGGCAGCGCGATGACCAGCCCGGTCTCGGTCGTGATCAGCGCTTCAGAGATGCCCTGAGCGATGAGGCCCATGGTCTTCTCGCCGCCCGATCCGGAGGCCAGCGCATCAAAGGTGGCGAGCATGCCCGTGACGGTGCCGAAGAGCCCCAGCAGCGGCGCCGTGCCGACGCAGATCTTCATCACGCGCAGATCGCGCTCGAAGGGCGCAACCTCCGTCGCACGCAGACCCTGGAAGAAGAGCGACAACTCGGCCAGCGACTTGCCGCCGCTGACTCGGTCGAGCAGGGCGCCAATAGGACCGCGCCGTTCGCTGGGCCGATCAATCCAGTTGCGCCAGGTCGACTCCGGCACCTGAAGAAAACTTTTGGCCCGGAGTTTGAGCCAGACGCTCACGCCTAGGCCAAAGAGGGCCAGCGCATCGATGGCGATGGCGAGCATGCCCCAGCCGCCGGCGATCCAGATGGCGTAGGCCTGATCCCACAGCGCGTGGAGTGCCGACAGATCAAGCATGGACGGGGATTCCCGTCGGCGGCGCCGCGGCCGGCGGCGTGCCGGCCGTCGACGCGCGGCTCACCTGATTGATGAAGGCCACCGCCGACTGATCCATCTCGTCGATCATTCCGCGGGCCTTGCGCGACAGGAAGGCGTGCAGCAGCAGCGAAGGAATGGCCACGATGAGGCCGTACTCAGTGGTGATGAGCGCCTCGGAGATGCCGCTGGAGAGCGTCTTCACGTCGCCCGTGCCGAACACGGTGATAAGCGTGAAGGTGTTCATGATGCCCGTCACCGTGCCGAGCAGTCCGAGCAGCGGCGCTGCCGAGGCGCTGATGGCCACGAAGGGCAGCAGGCTCTGCAGGCGCAGCCGCGTGGACAGCACCTTCTCGAACATGACTTCTTCGATCAGCTCGCGCGGCTGACCGAGCTGCTCCGCGCCCGCAGCAAGCATCTCGCCGGCCGGGCCCTGAATGCCGCGTGCGATGCGCTGCGCTCCCGTGCGGTCGCCGCGCGCGACAGCATCAAGCAGCGTGCCCACCTGAGCCGCCGAGGCGCTCTGCACTTTCGAGAGCACCCACCACTTGTAGAGCACGACCACGAGCGCCGCGCCCGCCAAGAGGAAGATCGGCCACATGACCGGTCCGCCCTTCTTGATGTGCTCCCAAAGTGTTTCCTGCGTAGCCTCGATCTTGTGTGCGTTGCCGAGCGACGCATCGAGCGGGAAGCTGCCACTCCCCGCGCTGACCGTCGTGCTCGCGCTGGCGGTGTCCTCGGGATTGCCGAAGTTCATCACGGCCGGCTCGAGTGAGCCCAGGCGCTGCTCAGCCGTGCCGACGTGCTGCCCATCGCTAGAGCGGAACAGCGCCACCGGCCCGAGCAGCACAAACTGGCCCTCCTTGAGCAGGCCGTCGGCATCCACGGCGCTGCCGTCGAAACGCGTGCCGCCGAGTGCGTCGTGCAGCCGCTCGAGCGAGACGGATAGCAGCGCGGCCTGGGCCTGGAAGACTTGCTCTTCGTTAAGCGTGCTGTTCTCAGGCGCCAGCTTGGCGCTCTCCAGCGCCGTCTCGTAGCGCTGCAGCTCGGCGATGTGCAGACGCGACTCGAAGTTGCGGATGTATTCGCCCAGCAGGTTCGAGAGGTACGTGGTCTCGTCCTGGCGCGACTTGATCTCCGCGCGCAGATTGCTGAGGTCGAGCGTGCGGCTGTCCAGCAAGCGCGAGGTCTGCTGGTAGGACAGGCGCGCCGCGCTCAGCTCGGCTTCGGCCTCGCTGAGCTGCCGGCTCATGGGAATCTTTTCGTCGGCAATCTGCCGGCGCAGCGCGTCGAGTTCGGCCAGGCTCGCGGCAAGCTGCTCTTGCACGCTCGCGGCCGCCTGATCAAACGTGCGCGGCTGATTCGGATTGGACGCAGCCGGCGCTGCAGCGGGCGCGGCGCCGCCCTGCTGCGCGTGGGTCGTGAAGGTCAGGCTCAGAGTCAGCGCCGCGGCGAGGGCCAGGCGCGTGCACGTCGTGTTCTTCTTCATGGGGCTCACCCGTCCTGTGCGTCGAGTTGGAAAGGCAGTTGCACGAAATCGGCTACCTGCTCGTTCTTGTGGATCGCGATGGCCGCGGCGATCTCGGCGGCAGCCGCGTTGGCCTCGCTCCAGATCCAGCCCTCGGCCGAAGCTCGGCCCACGCCCGCGCTGCGGCCGTCACCGCTCACGTAGTAGGCCTGGCCGATGCCCACGTAGAGCGCCGTGACTTCGGCCTGCGCGCCGCTGGGCAGCGTGCGCACTTCGCTGGTCACGGTGATTTCGCGCTGGAACTTGTTGACCTCGTTGAGGATGCCGACCACGTTCTGGAAGCGCTCACCGAGCGAGAGCTTGCTCTCGGCGCCCTCGTCGGGCAGCCGCTGGCTCAGCGGCTTGACCCGTTCGCGGATCGGATCGGGCAGCCGCTGCAGCAAGCTGCGCGTGCTGGCCTCGAGCGTCACGACCGTGCCGCGCAACGACTGCCCGGCCTGCTGCAAGCGCTCATTGTCGGCCACCAGCTCGGCCCGCTTGCGGTCGGCCTCGGCGATGCTCTGCTCGGCCTCGCTGATCGAACCGCGCAGCGAGTCGATCTCGCGGCGCACGAGCGCGATGCGGTCGGAGAGAATCTCGCGGCCCAGCGCCCAGTCACGCCGCTCGGCGGAAACGATGCGGCGCGTCTCCACCCACTTCTCGAGTGCAGCCCGCGCGCCGTCCACAGCCGCGCGGCCTTCATCGAAGGCCAAGGGCAGGCAGCAGAGTGCCGCAGCGAACACAAAGCTGCGGCCTCGGCGGTGCGAAGGCGTAACCGGCGGCGCGGGCTGCTGGCCGGCGCGCGTCCGACTCGCGGGGGTTTGATGCTGATTCATGACGGTTCCACTCCGGGGGGCTGGCTGGTCGCTAAGTCGGGGCTGTCTGTGCGCGGGTTTCAAAAGCGCACCGTGAGGCCGAGTGAGAACTCGCGGCCCTTCTTGTAGGAGGTCTTGGCCAGGTCGCCGCCGGCCAGCTTGTAGACCTCTTTGATGCTTTCGTTGGTCAGGTTCTTGGCCTGGAACATGAGCGAGGTGCGCTCGCTGAGTTTGCGCGAGAAGCTCAGGTTGAGCGTGCCGTACTCTTGCGCATACACGTCCGGCACGAAGTTGCCGTTCGCCTGGCCGGCGCCGGCCACGAGCGTGTCGCCGGTGAGCGTGTAGAAGAGTGCGATCTGCGAGTCGATCCCGGGCAGCTCGTAAGTCAGGTACAGGTTGTAGAGGTGCTCGGGCGCATTGGTCATGTCGCGCGACACGATGTTCTGCTTGATGTTGGGCAACTGGAAGCCAAGGACCTCGGTGGCGGGCAGTTCCACTTGCGAATCGATGAGCGTGGCGTTGACGCCCACGGCTAGGCCGTCGAGATCCTCGAAGTAGTGGCCCAAGTCCTGGCGCACTTCGAACTCGTAGCCTTCGAGCTGGCCCTTCGGATAGTTCTCGGGCGTGGTGAAGGTGAACGAGGTCGTGACCTTCTGCACGTACTCGATCGGATCCTCGACGTCCTTCTTGAACCACGAGCCGGAGATAAGGCCGCCCTCGTAGGGCTCGTAGTCCACGCGCAAGTCGTAGTTGGTGAGCGCGCTCATCTTGAGCCCCGGGTTGCCCACGAAGACCGGGCCGCCCAAGAACTCTTGCTGCAGGATCGGCGTCAGTTCCTTGAAGGTCTGGCGCGCCACGGTGCGGCTGTAGGCCGAGCGGAAGGTGAGCCCGTCGACGGGTTCGTAGACCAGTCCGAGCGAGGGCAGCTTGTCGTCCTGCTCGAAGTTCACGTCAGCATCGCCGGGATTGAGCTTCACGTCCGTGAGGCTGCCCGGCGGAAACCAGGTCGCGTCGGCCTCCGGCTTGTTCACGATGCCGATCTGCGTGTCTTCGAAGCGCGCGCCGCCGATGAGCGTCCACTTCGAGTCGAGCGGCAGATCGAACATGCCGTACCAGGCCGACAGATCCTGCCGGCCGGTGTAATCCACGTCCCGCGTCGAGGCGGTGATCGGATGGCCCGGCTCGAAGGGGAAGACCTCGCTCCAGAACTGGTCGAACTCGCCCACGAAGGTGGCGCCGCCGTCGCCGAAGTTGCTGAAGGTGTCCTGGTTGAAGTTGCGGTCCACGCGGTCGTCGAAGACGCCGAACTTCAGGTAGCCCTCTTCCCGGCCCCACTGCTCGAAAGGCAGCTTGACGTTGACCGAGTACTGGTTGCTCTCCTCTTCGATGTCCTTCCAGATGCGTTGGAGGTTGCCCAGGTTGAAGTTGGCCGCCGGCTTGAAGGGAATGTAGTTGGCCGGCGTCGTCTCGTCCGGAATGCCGAGGAAGGGAATGCCCGGCTTGAATGAGTCGGCGTGCCACTCCGCGCCGAACTGCCGCTTGTCGGGCTGGTAGAGGTCGGCGCTGCTGTCGGCGATGGTCCAGTCCAGCTTCGGCTCCTGAAAGCTGAACCACTCACCGATGCCGAAGGCATCCACGGGCAGCGTGTGCTCGCCGTGGAGTTGCAGCGTGCCCGTCGTGCGCTCGGTGTATTCCAGCGTCTCGGTGCGCAAGTACGGCGCCAGCTCGAGGTCATCCGGTCCGTTGCCGGGGCCCATGGGGTCGTCGGGGTTGTAGTCCACGCCGAAGAACTCCTGGACGAAGTACTCCTTGCCGCGTGTGTCCTCGGCCAGCGTGGCGGTGGTCTCGGCCACGCGCGTGTAGAGATAGGTGAGGTTCAGCGAGTGGTCCTCGGAGGCGATGCCCGCCGTGCCGAGCCCGCCCCACTGCACCGACTCGCTGCCCTGCGTCACGTCGTAGAGCGACGTCAAGAAGTCGGTGGCTCCCGACTGCTGGCTCTTCTCCGGCGTGAGCGGCTTGCCGACGCCATCGACCCAGTAGGAGTCATTGGTGCCGCCCTCGAAGTAAGAGCTGTCGCGCTCGTAGAAGAAGCTGGCCAAGCCGCCGATCTCCACGCCGCCGCCGATGTCCTGCTTGCTGCCTGCAGCGATTGAGAACTTGCCGTCCTGCGGCGCGCCGTCGCGCGACACGCCCACCGTGCCGGGCCAGCCGGCGCCCAGCGGCGCCAGCGGATTGTCGAGGCCCGAGCCGGCCTTGCCCCAGGTGTTCAGCGGGCTGCCCTTGAAGCTCAGGAAGTCGTTGCCTTGGCCGACTTGGTCGTTGTAGGAGACGTCGGCCTTGAGCTGCAGCAGGTCTTCGCTGGGAATGCCCTTGAGCCGCACGTTCACCGCGCCGCCGGAGGCATCGCCTTGCTGATCAGGCGTGAAGGTCTTGCTGACCTGGATGCTCTCGATGATCGCCGAAGGAAACTGGTCGAGCTGCACGGCGCGCTTGTCCTCGTCGGCCGAGGGCAGACGCACGCCATTCATCTGCGAGCTGACGTAACGGTCCGGCAGGCCGCGGATGACGGCGAACTTGCCATCCTGCACGGAGGCGCCGGCCACGAGCCGCAGCGCGCTCGCCGCATCGCCGGCGCCCGCGCGGCTCATCAACTCCGAGCTGATCGAGTCCATGAAGGAGGGACTCTCGAAGCGCAGCTCGAGCAGCGCGGCCTCCGAGCCCGTGCCGAAGGCCAAGAGGTCCTGCACGACGAACTCGTCCATCTCGGTGAACTCGCCGGCCAGCCAAACGTCCACGTCGGTGAGCTGGCCGGCCGTGACAACGACGTCGGCCTTGACTTGCCGCACATAGCCGTCCTTGGAGAAGACGAGCGTGTAGCGCCCCGCCGGCACCTGGCCGAAGACGTAGTTTCCGCGCTCAGCCGTCATGACGGACTGCCCGGTCTCGACGATCAGGACGCGAGCCTCGGGCAGCGGCGCGTTGAAGTCCTGGTCGTAGACCACGCCACGCACCGAGCCGGCTGGTACCGGCGCATCCTGCGCGAAGGCGGCTGCGCTGAGCGCGCACAGGACGGCGATGACACCTCCCCACAGCCGCCTCCACCTCACCACGGCGGCCCGAGTGCGTCGCGCACCTGGAGCAGGCGCGCGCGGAGTTCGGCATCCGGCTCCACGCCGTGCAGGGCCATGGAGAGGCAGGTGGCGACGAGATCTTCGGCCCTCGGTCGGGAGTTGGGATTGGCCGCGCCCTCATCGAGCGCGCGCCGGTAGAGAGCGCGCGCCGCTGCCGTGTCGCCCAGCACGTGATAGGCCTCGGCCACGGGGCGCAGGGCATCGGCGCGGTCGATGTCGGCGAAGCGGTCGCGTTCGGCCACGAAGAGAGCGAGGGCGGCCGCCGCCTCGTTCTGCGCCTCGGCTCGGCGGCCCACCCGGAAGCGCAGCTCGGCCAGCCCCGCCATGAGCGGCACGCGCAGATCGGCTGTGAGCGCCGCGCCCTCCAGCAAGAGCTTGGCCTCGTCGAGCTGCTCCAGTGCACGCGCTTGGTCGCCGTGGGCGAGCGTTATCGCGACGAGCTGCTGAAAGTGGCCGATGCGGATCGTGACGGGCAGCTTGCGTCCGCCGTCGCGCAGGCGCGCCTCGGCGAGCGCACGCCGCTCGACGTCGTCGTAAACGCGCTCGATGAGTTCGAGGCAGATGCCCAGCGCGTTGCGCACCTGGTCGAAGCTGCCCAGGGCGATGGCCTCGTCGATGGTCTTCAGCTTGGCGTCGAAGGCCTCGTCGGCGGCCAGCTCGGCCTGCAGGAGGACCAAGTCGCCGGCTTCGGCGTCGGACACGCCCGCTGCGAACTCGGCGGACAGTTGGGCATCACCTAAGAGCAGATGAGTGCGCGCAACTTTGGCGCGCACGCGCTCGCGCTGCCAATCCTGCGAGGTCTCATCGGACGTGGCCGCGAGGGCCTGCAAGGCGCGCTGCAGAAAGTGCCGCGCTTCGTCGGGCGACTGGTGCTCGGCGCGCTGCTGGGCCAGAGCGGCCAGGGCCGCGGCGCGCCGCCAGTTCTCGATGCGCTCGGCCGCTGCGAGCGCGCGCGCGGGCTGATTCAGCTCCAGGCAGGCGCTGACCACCTGCTCCTGGGCGCGCGAACGATTCTTGATGTGCGGCGCAAGCGGCAGGGCCGTCGCGGCAGCCTCCGCCACGTCGAGCAGCTCACGCTGAAACTCCGGCAGCGGCGCATCGACGAGCTGCGCGGCCAGCTCCATGGCTGGCTCAGACGCAGAGGCCTGCGCGGACAGCGGCCAAGCACTCACTCCGAGAGCGAGCGTTGACGCGACCGAGAAAGCAAACACCACTGCACAGCGATTCATGGCCCACCCACTAACTGTTCCGGGAGTTGCAGCACACCCCTGCAACGACAGCGGGTGGTCCCCGCCCGGACTCCCGGGCGAGGACCACCTTTAAGACAGAGTCGTGAGGCTCAGGTGTTGACGCCGGCCAGAGCGTTGCTCAAGGCCACGCCCGCAACCGCTGCCGGATCCAAGACGCCGTACTGGAAGTACAGCGTCACGCCCGCCAGGCCCGCCGGCCACGACGGCCACGAGAGCGGCATGGCTCCCGAGGGGATCGTGAACAACGGGAGCTGTGAGAGGACCGGCACCGGAACGATGGTGCCGCCCTTGAACGGAGTCGGCGAGTTGAAGATCGAGGTGAACAGGATCGCCAGCACCGAACCCTTGGTATTCGTCAGATCCAGGAGACCCGCGCTGCCGACCGTCAGCGGGCCCGCACCGTGCAGGTGCGGAGCGCCGTTGACGCCGTCGAGCGAGAAGCCGAGATCCGTCCACGGGCTGTCCGGGCTCGTGATGAAGCCGAAAGCGTCAGCGGCCGTCCAGCCGGTGAGCCACTGGTCACCAGGAGCGAAGGCGCCGCGGAACGGAGCCGGCGTGAAGAAGCCGTCGGCCGGAGCCGCAGCGACGCTCACGAGAGCAGCGTTCTTGGGACGCGGATCCAGGCCCGTGACCGGAACCATGGTCTTGCCGCCCTTGACGACCGGCGCACCGCGCGTGATCGACTGGATCGGCGAGTCAACCTCGGCGAAGCCGGCGATCAGCACGTTGTTCTTGGCCGGGGCCAGGACGCCCTGAGCCGTTGCCTCGGTGTAAGCCGCCGCGTTCAGGTTGCGGAAGAACACGCTGTCCGTGATCTCGTTCAAGAAACCGGAGGTCTGCACCGTGTAGAAATCGCCCGGAACCGCCGGCGCGTTGACCGTGGAGGTCGCCGTGTACGGCGTGGTCCAGGTGGCCGCCCACGAGAGGGTGCCGTTGAAGCCGTAGCCGGCGCCGCCGTCACCATCCACGTTGTCGAAGCCGACGAGCCGCTCGCCCAGATCCATGAAAATGCTGTTGCGGATCTGGACGCGCGCATTGTCACGCCACGCCGTGCCATGGTCGCCGTCGGCCGGCTGGCCGATGACGGTCAGGTTGTAGAGCGTGGAGGTCGTGACCGGCTGCCAGTCCGAGTTCTCAGCGCCGTCCAGCTCGAGGCAGTTGTCGCCGACGCCTGAGCCCTGCGCCGCGTTGGCGCTGTGGCCCTGCACGATGAGGCCGAACTGCACCTTGCCGCGCCAGCCCTGGTCGATGTCGAGGCTGTCGTCGCCGATGTTCCAAATATTGAGGAACTTCAGGTTGACGGTTCCGCCCCAGATCTCGATGCCGTCATCCACGCCGTTCATGATGTCGATGTGGTGGATGTCGGTCTCGCGGCCGATGCCGCCGAGCGCCAGGCCGTTGAGCTCATTGCCTAGGCCGATGACCTTGCCGTTGTAGCGCATCGACAGGTACTGGACCGTGCCGCTGTCGTCGTCATCGTTGCCGCCGCCGTAGAGCACCTTGGTGTCGCCGGGGAAATCCGCGACCAGGCCTTCCATCGGGGCCACATTGCTGGCGCTGGGCACAGCCGTGTTGCCGACAACCGCGTTTTCGGAAACGTAGCCGGCGCCCATGATCGTGAGGTTGCCCCACTCATTGGCCACTTCACGCCACGTGCCAGTCTTGGGATCGCCGCCCACCCAGGTGGCGACGTCGGCCGTGGAGGTCATGATGACCGGCTCAACCTGCGTGCCGAGCACGAAGATCTGCGCGCCCTTGCAGACGGCGAGCGAGCCGCCAATGTTCGTCGTGCTGGCGACGATGGTGCCTGCTTCGATGGTCAGGGTCGCGCCCGGCAGGACGTAGACCTGATTCTGCAGGTTGTAGGTGTTGTTCTTGGTCCACGTCTCCGAGACAGCGATGTTGCTCGTGACGAGGATGTCGGCCGCTTGCGCGCCGGCGGACAGGCCACCGAGCGTCGCGAGCAGAGCCGCAGACCTCTTGAGGGATGACTTCACGTTGTAGGACTCCTTGAGCAAGGCTTCGTTGCTGGCCAGCCCAGCGGAGACGCTCTCCGCCGGCTGCCGACCACCGAGGCCGAGACGCTAGGGGCGCCTCGTGAAGACGCGGCGAAGCCGGGAAGAGTCTTTGCGCAATTCCGGCGGCCGCGCGCCGACGCTCAGCTTCGGCGTGAAGCTCCGATGAAGGCCGCGGCGTGACTTCGCCCAGCGCTCACGCGCTCTTCGCGGCGAATTGTCGACAGCTTGGCAGGGTCTTCACTCGATGCCGTTCTCTCGCGCGCGCCGCACGGAGAGCACTAAGCCGAGCAGCGCCATCCCGTAGATCATGAGCTTGACGATGACGACGGCCGCATTGGGCAGTCCTGAGATGTCCTGCGCGGCCGGACTGCTGAGCTGACCGAAGACGCTGTAGTAGAGGCCGCCGCAGAGCACGCCCCAAGCGCCGGCGAGCAGAACTCGGCCGCGTGCCTGGCCGCGCCGCGCCACGCGGCTCGCCCAGAGCAGGAGCGCGCCCATGAGCAGGTCGTCCACGTAGGCCGGCGGATCGCTGAAGTCCGTGCGGCGACGCGCGATCTCGAGCAGCGGCAGTGCCCAGCCGAGCGCCTGCGCGGCCGCAATCTCGTAGGGCTGCCGCGCCACCGCGAAGAGCAGCGCGAGCGCGCCGCCAAAGCTGAGACAGCCGACCAGTCCGTACCCGATGAGCCAGGGCCGGCGCGCCGAGGCCTCGGTGAGCTCATAACTGGCCAGGAAACCAAAGGCGCAGAACCCGGCCACGCCGAACAGGGCCACGACAACGATCACCCGCAGAGCACTGGACACGAAGAGCCTCCTGCGCTCGCAATCCGAAAGCGCCCGGCATTGTACGGAGCGATGGCCCGCTGAGTTACGGCGGTTCGATGTGTTGAACCCACCCCCGGCCCGCGGCTCGAGGCCGCGACTCATCCTGTGATGTACGCGCAAACTCTGCGGCGAAACCGCCGCGGACATCCAGCACAGTGGTCTGGTCACCCTCGATCAGGCTTCGGCAACCCCTGGTCGTCGAGCGCGTCGGTTCGGGTTCCGCCTGGGGTCTCCTTCTCGCCGCTCTCTGGGGTGCGGCGCTCCCACCTTGACGATGTTGGATTCGTGGATGAGACCCCACCCCTTGAGCTCGTTCAGATAAGCCGTCACGGTCTCATTGATCGCCAGGCCGTGAAAGCGCAGTAGCTTGAGCTTCAAATCGTGGCGACCTTGGATGAAGCGCGAGATCTTGGTTCGAGCTCTTAGGCAGAGGGTATGAGTATCGAAGCGCCCATCGGGAGTACGGGTCACTCCTCTGAGCAATAGCGAATCAGAAATGCCCGTCACCACCATGAAGGGTTCCTGCTTGGTGTCACCCATGGGCACGAAGTCAGTAGCTCCGAGCACTGGCTTGGTTGAATCCGTGTACGCTTCAATCGGCTCCGGGTCGTGAGTCGTCTTGGCCGTGCCGTCTGAGGCGATTGGAACCGCAATGACCTCTGCATCCAAGGCACGTGCTGCTGTTGCGATTTGAATTGCGTGGTGCGACCGCACGACACCCACAAATGCATCCAGCCCCGTCTTCGACAGAAAGACTTGGAGGCAGGCCGAAACAGAGGAGCCACGGAACGCGCGGCACCGCAGTCGGGTGTGCAGCTTGCGAGCGGCCCGAGACTGCTTTGCGGTGGACTTGGCACCATCCCCTGGATGGTCTCCAACATTGTCTCCATGGAGCAGCGGGTAGATCTGGCGCGCTGCGTAGTCGTCCTTGTTGGTGCAGACGGCAATGCTGAGTATCCGACCGTCACGGCGCTCACCGAGAGCCGTGACCAGCGGGATAACGAGATTGGCTACGTGCACGGAACTCGCTCGAGCACCCTCCTTCTTCAGTCGCTCGATCAAAGGCCCGTTGCGCGTGAGCTCCGGACTGAGCGCCAGAACGAGGTACCGAGTGCTCACATCGGCCTCATCAATGAACGACCTCGGCGGCCCACCGACCAGCACCGACACCGAACCGCCCTCGATCCCTTCCAGCAGTGCACGGGCGCCGTCCACGGGGCTGATCACGAAATTCAGCCGCCACGGATCCTCATCCACGGGGCTAACGGGGACGGGAGCTTGCCCGAATCGGCCGTCTGTCCTGTCAAGGGACGAAGAGAAGGCCTCTCGAAGTCGATTACGGCCCTTTAAATCTGAGGCTTCAGTCCACTTCTCTGGGTGCACGACACTTCCGCGGCAAAATGCGTGGGCGAGGTATCCATACATCGCCGAGTCCGCCACTTGCATGAGCGTAGGCCGCTTCGCTCCCCCATGAGTCCAGGCGTACAGCGCCGACAGAACCGCCACTTCCTCGGTTGCTCGCGAGAGGTGGAGGTCATGGAGCAACACCGCCTGTGGAACTTCTGGCACAGAAAATCCTCCCTGCAGATGCACGTTCCTGTTGCCGAGGGCCTACGAGCTTTTCCGGGCCAAACTCGGGCACGCCGGGCAAGATTCTAACCATGGAGGCAGATAGTGATGGAAGTTTGGGTGACATTTCCCAAGCCAAAGCTCGAGACGTCGAGCTCTCGATGTCTCGTCAACCATGGATCTCATGCCCAATGCGTTCGGTGCTGTACCCCAACATCTTGTGAGGTTAGCTCCGATCGTCCCCAGCTTCTAGACGCGGGCCACGGAGCTGTCCACGAACTCAAGCTCGCTCTCGGCCTCGCTGCTTGGCGGCCGCGAAGTCGGGGCCGGCCCCCGCGGAGAGATCGTCACAACAATTGTGGAGGAAAGTTGTCCAACCGACTGCTCTGGCGGCGTTCGGTCACGCAAGAGTTTGTTCGACAAATCAGACGCTGTGGAGGGTTCCATGAACAAGGAAAGCAAAGAAGTGCGAGAGCTAACAGCGGCCTATCTCGATTGGCTGCACGGACGATCGCAAGTTTGTCCCGAGGATCTTCTCGAACTCGCGACATCCGCCGAGACGCTCGCTCGATTGCTCGACATCATGGACTCGCTCAGCCTTGCGTGGCTCGCTGTTGCCGACTGCAAACGCGGAACTAGTCCGGAGTCGAAATCCGCGCGACCAGCGATCCAATCGATCATTGCTCCCGAAGTGAACTAGTCCCCGCCGGTCGCGGGGAAATTGTGGGCTCGGCTCGAAGCGGCGACGTCTTCAATCCTGCCCTGATCCGAATTCCGGAAAGACCCCGAGAACTCTGACGCTGGAGATCCTTCGTGAACACCTTCGAGGATGCACTGCGCACCGCCCTCCAAAGCCTGAAGTTCCTGCATGAGCGTCATTTCGGCCTCGCGCCAACTGAGCAGAACGAACTCAACATGCGTCTTACTCAACGCGCTGTCGAGATCGTCAAGAGTGATCCGATCGCTGCGGACGCCTTCAAGAATTTCGGCCGACTCGTGGGTGTTCTCATCGGGCTTCTTCCCGAGGAGGTGCGGAGCATGCGGACGGAAGCCCACTGCCTTCGAATGCACGACCATCTCGTTCGTCAGTCCGGCCTGCTCGCTGTCCGCTACGGGTACAAGCCCGAGCAACTCGCCCAGGCGCGCCAGGCTGTCTTGGCGAGACAGTTCCAACGCCTGCTGAATGGCGGCTCGATTCGTCGCGTGCTGGACAACGACGGCCGCCTCGCCATCTTCCTCAGGGTCTGCCTGCGCAACGAACTCATCGCGCAGGCACGCAGTTCATCGCGTCGTAGGGCGCGCGAAGCCGCGTGCGCCGTTCTACCGAACCAAGCCCAACTCTCCCCAGAGAGATCTCTTGAGTGTGCTCTGAGCCGCGATGAGGCCCTCCGCTTGGTCATGCGCGTGACCTCCAAGCTATTCAAGGGTGGCGACTGCGAGCTGTTTGTCGACTGCTTCATCACGAACCAGCTTCCAGTCACTGACGCCGAGCTGAAGCGGTTCGAGGCCGGCGGTCGCAAACTGCGGGAATTGCTCGAGTCGGATCGGCACATCGACTTTGAGGACTTGCTCTGCGCGATGTGTGCCCTGCGCCAGCTCGCACAACAGCCGGACGGCCCAATCCTGCACGATCGCCGCGTCGTCACCGAAACGGTCGGCCGCATCACACTCTTCCAACGCCGCCACCCACGTCGTGAGTTTCGCCGTCGCGTCGAGAGTCTGCCGAAGGCCACCCGCCGCTTCTTCGACGAGCTCATTGAGGGTCGCTCGCTCGAGGAGATGATTCGCGAGGTCGTCGACGAGTGCCGTCAGGACAACCGGCTCGAAGGCGTGATCTCACCCATTGAGCGCCACGGCGCAGAGGCCTGCCTCGCTCGGCAATTCCGTCGGATCAAGAGCAAGTTCCCGATCGGCTACGCCCAAATCGGCTAGCCGTTCTCCCGATGGAACCGGCTAGGGCGGTTAAGGTGGCGTCATGAAAACCGCTTGTTATCACCGGCCTGTACTTGCTCTCGCGTTAGCCCTGTTCTTCTCGAGCGCGCCAGCGGCGAGCGCGGCCACCGCCGCCCCGCCGATGCAACTCGCACCCGGCTGGGAGGCCGCCTTCGGCAGTGAGCCGGGCCTCGGGCCGAACGACTCGAGCAGCACGCTCGTGCTCTGTTCGGCGGTCTTCGACGACGGGCTGGGCGACGGACCGGTGCTCTACGTGGGCGGCAGCTTCGGCTCGGCTGGCGGCCGGCCCATGGGCAACCTCGCGCGCTGGGACGGCAGCGAGTGGACAAACCCTGGCGCCGCGAACCAGCAAGTGTTGGCAATGGCCGTGCACGACGACGGCAGCGGCGAGAAGCTCTACGTCGGCGGCATCTTCAGCAGCGTCGGCGGCGTGGCCGCCAACCGCATCGCCTGCTTCGACGGCACGACTTGGGCGCCCGTGGCCGGCGGCGCCAACGGCTTCGTACATACCCTGCAGCGCGTTATTGACGGCTCCGCGGAGTACCTTCTCGCCGGCGGCGAATTCACCACCATCGGCGGCCTGCCGGCCAATCGCGCCGCACTACTGCTCGGCGGATCGTGGGTGCCTTTCGGCAATGGCTTCAACGGGACCGTGCGCACTTTCACCGTCCACGACGGCGAGATTTTCGCCGGCGGCGAGTTCACCGCCTCCGGTGTCACGCCGCTCTCGCGACTCGCGCGTTGGACCGGAACCGAGTGGGTCGACGTGAACGGCGGCGTCGGCGGCACCGTCTACACTTTGCTTTCTTGGGGTGCGGGCGTGAATTTCGGCCTGCACGTGGGCGGCCAGTTCAACACGGTGGGCGGCACGACGCCGGTGACGGCCAACGCCCTGGCGCGCTGGCACGCCGGCTCATGGACGCAGGTCGGCGGCGGCGTCGCCCCGCAAGTGCGAGCCCTCGCCGCCTGGGACGATGGCGGCGGCGAAGACCTCTACATCACCGGGCACCTCACTTGGGCCGCCGGCAGTTCAGTGAGTTCCGAACACGTCTTTCGCTGGGACGGCACGAACTTCCAGCCGCTCGATGCCGGCCTCGAGGATCAGGCTTACAACCTCATCGTCCACGATGACGGCGCAGGCGAAAGTCTCTGGGTGGGCGGCGGCTTCTCGCTCGCCGGCGTCGTCGGCGCCAACTCCTTGGCGCGCTGGAACGGCAGCGCTTGGTTCAACACCGGCTACGGCCTCAACGACCGCGTCTACGCCATCACCTCCTCAACCACCTTTCTCGGCGGGCCGACGCTCTTCCTCGGCGGCGCCTTCGCTACGCCCGGCACGGCCCACGATCGCGGCCTCGCGGCCTGGCAACCCGATGTGGGTTTCATCCCGCTTGGCGCCATCTCTGAAGACTTCGCTGATGTCCGCGCGCTCGTCGAGTTCGACGACGGCAGCGGCCCCAGGCTCTTCGTCGGCGGAACCTTTGTAAATATCGGCGGCATTTCGGCGCAGCGCATCGCCACCTGGAACGGCAGCACTTGGGGTGGGGTTGGCGGCCTCTCGGGCTGGTGCCTAGCCCTGGCCGTCTACGACGACGGCACCGGGCCGGCGCTCTATGCCGCAGGAAGTTTCTCCTCAGCTGGCGGAACTCCGGCGGCAAGTATCGCGCGCTGGAATGGCAGCTCGTGGTCGGCGCTCGGCTCGGGTGTGGGCGCGCTGGTTGGCACGGCCGTCGTCTACGCGCTGGAAGTTTTCGACGACGGCACCGGGCCGGCCCTTTATGCCGCCGGCAACTTCTCGATGGCCGGCGGCGCACCAGCGGTGAGCATTGCGCGCTGGGATGGAACCTCGTGGTCAAACCTGGGAAGCGGCCTGCTCTTTGGTGGCGGCTCTCCGGGCTCAGGCCGCGCACTCGAGGTCTACGACAGCGGCTGCGGCGCGCCGCAGCTCTACGTCGGCGGGGACTTCGTGTCGGCGGGCGGCGTGCCCGGCACGCTCGGACTTGGGCGCTGGGACGGCAGCGCCTGGTCCAGCGCCGGCGGCCCCGGAAGTTCAGTCCGCGCACTGCAGGCCTTCGACGACGGCTCTGGGCCTTCGCTCTTCGTCGGCGGCTTCTTCACCTCGATCGGCACCGTCCCCGCCGCGAGGATCGCGCGCTACAACGGCGCGGGCTGGGCCGCGCTCGGCGCGGGTGTGCTGCCTGGGAATGTCGACGCTCTCGGCGTCTTCGACGATCTCTCCGGCGACGGACCGCGGCTCCTCGTCGGCGGCGAATTCAGCGTCGTGCCCGATGTGCTGCCGGAGGGCGCGAGCCGGCTCGCCGCCTGGAACGGCCTGGGGAGTTTCAACACCTGGACCGACCTCGGATTCGCTCTGGCCGGCATCACCGGCGACCCGCTGCTCACCGCCACCGGCGCGCTGCAGTGTGGCGAACTCATCGAGCTAAACCTCTCGAATGCGGCGCCGTCGGCGCTGGCAGCGCTCTTCCTGGCCACGTCGAGCACACCCACGCCCTTCGCTGGCGGCACGCTCATCCCGGTGCCCTTCCTCGGGCCCTACTACTTCACGACCACGCCGCTCGGCACGCTGCCGCTGGCCTTCACCATGCCCGACCCACTGCCGCCCGGATTCGAGCTGTACGCACAATGGGCCATCGTCGACGCGGCCGGCCCCTTCGGAAAGTCGCTCAGCAACGCCCTGCGCGGGGATGTGCCGTAGTCGAAGCGGCCAGGCCCCGTGCGGCGCCTGCTCCCGCGCGTGATCGGCGTGGTGAGTTGCGCATTGAGTCCATCACACTCCGCGGTTGTCGAAGCGGAAGACGACGCGCCGGCCCCAGGGGTGATCCTCTTCCGTCTCGCGCACGGCGCCTGAAGCGCACGTCGGCAGAGTCTTCCTCCAGAAGGCCAGCGCGCGGCTCGCCTTGGGCCAGGTCGCAACCTCCCACCGGCCGCGGTGGCGCGCGCAGCCTTGCCGGATGGCTTCGGCCGCGACTCCGCTTCCGCGCCAGGCGTGCGCAATGAAGAACTCATGCACCACGAAGTCGCTCGACGGAGTCGGCACGTAGGGGCCGGAGGCGATGAAGAGAAACCCGGCGGGCAGACTCGTCGCGTTGATGAGGTACGGGAACAGCACGCCAGGCTTCTCCCACCACGCGGCTTGACCCTCGAGCAACTCATCCCAGGTGCGCATGCGGTCATCATCAGCGAGCACGCCATGCCGGTTCGGCGGCTTGTGCTCGTACGAGGCGATGTCGTGCAGGTAGAGCGGAAAGAGATTCTGGATCGGCTGCGCCTCGGCTCGCGCCGTGAGCAGCACCTCAACCGCACACTTGCTGAGTTCGCTCATTCGCCCGGCACCTACTTCTCGTCGGGCAGCCAGCCCATCTCGATGACGATGCCGTGGGTGACGGGCGGGTGCTCGACTGCGCCGTACAGATCCTCGCTGCCGGGGATCGTGCCCACGAGGACCATGTGCTTGCCCTCGAAGGTGCGCACGAGTTCGGGCAAGCCCAGCTCGGGCTCCGCTCCCGACCGTAGTGAGACCCGACGGAGGGTCAGCGAATCGTTCATGTCCGCCCCGCCCTGGACGAGCAGGATGGCGTCGCCCGCCGCGCTGAACCACGCGAGGTCGGTCGCGTCGATGCTGACTTGCCATTCACGACCGTCCGGCGGCACCGCCGACAGATAGGCTTGGTTTTCGCCCGAGTCGTCGGCGATGAACACAAGCCAACGCCCGTCCGGCGAGAAGCGCGCGCTGAGCACGTTCATGGGCGCGTTCTCTCGCAACACCACCGGCGGCGCCTCGTCTCTGAGGTCGTCCCAGCTCAGCGGGCCCTTGTCCCCGTTCTTCGGGTTGCTGAACAGGAGCTGGCCGCCGTCCGGGGTCGCGTGGATCACCATGCCGTCGACGTTGAGCGGCTCAGGCCCGGCGTTGGCATGCGACGGGTAAAGATCGGCACGGGGGGGCATGAACGAGGAGGCGATGAAGCGGCCGTCCTGCAGAGCGACGACGACCGGGGTCACAGTCGCAGGCTTCACCACGAAGGTGTCCACGCCGCGCACCAGGTCGTGGGCCCAGATCGACGAGCTGCGCCAAGAATCCTGCCCGAGACCGAACAGCAGCCTGCGCCCGTCGGTGATTTGGGGTGCCGGGATCAGCGATCCCTCGTGGCGACGGCCCATCGTGCGCATGGCGCCGTCGGGGCTCACCCGCACGAGTTGGCTCTCGACTTGCCCCTCCTGAGCGAGCCAGGCCACGGTGCCGCCCGGGCCAAACTCGGTCTCGGCGGAGTTGAACGGAGTGGGACGCGGCTCGCCCAAAGGGCCCTCGGCATCGGGCGGGCAGTCCACCCACCACCAGCGCGAGACAGAATCGGAGGTCGTCAGCAGGAAGAGCCGATCACCGGCCCATTCCAGACCGAGCAGGTCCCAGCCCTCGTAGCGCGCGAGCAGCCGGCGCTCACCGTTGACGATGCGCTCCACCGTTTCGCGGTCGCTTCCCGGGCGGTGGGGTATCACCAAGATCCCGTGGCCGTCGGGGAGCACTGTGGCGCCGTCGAAGTGGAAGTCCGGGTTGTCTCCCGCGTTGAAGACCACCTCGGAGGAGCTGCCGGCCGCCGACTGCGCCGCGAAGGATGCATTCTGGACGGTGAGCAGGCGCCCATCGTTCCCCCAATGCACGAGGGCGCTGTCTTCCTTGCCGAGTTCCCCGATGCGGATCGGTTCGACCCCGTCGACCGGCAGACGCCAGAGCGTGCCTTTCTGGGCCCACGCCAGTTCCCGGCTGTCAGGAGACCAGCACAGCCCGCTGACCATTTCCATCGCCTTTCCGTCGCGCAGCCGTCGGGCCGTAAGTTCGTCGAGGCGCCGCACGTGCAGGCCCCGCTCGTCGAGCCAAGCCACTGCGTCGGCGGCCGGCGACAGCTCGAGCGAGGTCAGGTTGGTCGGCTCGTCGAAACTTGTAAGGGTGTAGCGCAGGTGTCGGGAAGCCGGCGCGTCAGCGCCGACGGCGGCGCCGGTCATTCCAGCGGCGTCATCGTCGGACGTCAGCACGAGCGCGAGCGCCACGCCGGTTGCCAGGCCCACGACTCCGAACAACGCCGCCCGCAACGGGGCTCTGCCCGCAGCGCGCGCGGCGGGCGACGACGAGGAAGCGGCCAGAGGCTCGCCGGCGGCGAGCGCGAGCTGCACTCGCGCCTCACCCGCGTCGCGCAGCCGCATGCGCGCGTCCTTCTTCAGGCAGCGGCGCAGCAGCTCGTCGATCCGCGGCGGCACGGGCGGCAGCGCGCTCCAGTCCGGCTCCTCCTTGAGGATCGACGCGATGACGTCGGACGGGCTCTTGCCGGCGAAGGGCCGTCGGCCCGTGAGGCACTCGTAAAGCACGCAGCCCAAGGACCACAGGTCCGTGCGCCGGTCGATGCTGCGGCCGCGGGCCTGCTCGGGGCTCATGTACACAGGCGTACCGAGCACCCGGCCCTCCTCGGTGAGCAGCGCGCTGTCGATCTCGGCGCGGGACACCTCGCCGCTGTCGGGCTGAGGTCCGACGGCCTTGGCCAGTCCGAAGTCGAGGAGCTTGACGTGCCCTTCGGGAGTGAGCTGCACGTTGGCCGGCTTGAGGTCGCGATGGACCACGCCGGCCTCGTGGGCCGCCTCGAGTCCCTCGGCGATCTGGCGGCACACGTCGACCGCCTCGTCGAGAGGCAGTGCGCCACGGGACAGTCGCGCCGCCAGGTCTTCGCCGGGCACCAGCTCCATGACCATGAAGGCGATGCCGCCCGCCTCGTCGATGCCGTAGACCTGGGCGACGTGGGGATGGGAAAGGCTCGCCAGTGCGCGGGCCTCGCGCTCGAAGCGCCGCAGCCGGTCGGGGTCGGAGGCCACCTCGGCGGGCAGCACCTTGATCGCGACCTCACGGCCCAGGCGCGAGTCGCGCGCGCGCCAAACCTCGCCCATGGCCCCGGCACCGAGGCGGCCGAGGATCTCGTAGTGCGAGAGGGTCTGCCCGGCGACAAGGCTCATGAGCGCCGAGTCTAGCCGGAGAGCCTTGCGTTGCTGGCCTTGAGTTCCTCGAGCTTGCGCTTCCACGCCGTGGGATCGCTCAGATACCAGGCGATCGAGTCCGGCTGGCCCCCGGCCTTGTTCCCGGCAATGAAGCGCACCACGACGCCCAACGCGACTCAGCCGCTGAGCTCCCACGTGGTCATCGCAACTCCGCGCTAGTGGGTCGAGTCACTTGCGCAGGATCTTTTCCATGGGCCTGCCCTTGGCCAACTCATCCACCAGCTTGTCCATGTAACGGATCTTCCGCATCAGCCGGTTCTCGATCTCCTCGATGCGAACGCCGCAGATGACGCCGGTGATTTTGCCGGCCTTGGGATGGAGCGCCGGGGCCTCGCCGAAGAAGGCCTTGAGATCCTTCTTTTGCTGGATCTGCCTCGCGAGCGCTTGGGCGCTGTAGCCGGTCAGCCAGCAAATGACCTCGTCGACTTCCTGGTTCGTGCGTCCCTTCTTTTCCGCCTTCTGGACGTAGAGCGGATACACGCTCGCGAACGAAATCTTGAAGACCCGCTCCAACTTGGCGTGAGTTGCGTCAGGCATCCAGCCGTGCTCCGAACATTTCATTGATGACGGTGAAGATGCCCAGGGTTGCGGCCAGCACGCCGAGAGTGGCGAGCGCGCGCCAGGCGGTGTCGCGAGAAGCGTAGTCCCAGATGGCCAGCACGCACAGCAAGGCCGTGGCAAACAACCCCAGCACGATGATGCCGAACGAGAACACGCGCACGCGCCTCGGATTCAAGACACCCCTGCGCCCAGTCCGCGTGTCGCGGCCAGCAATGTGCAGTGGCAGGTCGGCCTTCTTACCCGGAACCTCATCCGCAGGGTTCATACGTTTCTCCTAGATGCCAAAGGCCCGCACTTTGCCGTGCCGAGGGCCGGAAGGGACTCCCGCGACGCGTGAGCGACGGCCGGAGTGCGTCGTTGGGCGACAAGCTCATCTGTGATGGTTGGCGAGAGGCATCGCGGCAGCCTTTAGCGGTGCGGGCAGCCGGGCCAGCAGCACGGCCTGCGCGTTCCACCACGCATCTTATCGAGTCCAACCTCGATGCGGCGCTTCCTCGTCTCTTCCTTCTTGGCCGAACTGACCCAACAGATCCACTCATTTCGCGCCAGCGGGGTGATATCGGCCCAGAGGCTTTTGGCAGCGGCGTCGGATTGGATGGCTCTCCGGAAGTCCGCCGGCAGTGCATGGACCGTGCCGCCCGCCATCGCTCTAGTCGTCATGCATCACGCGCATCTTCTGTGGAGCGAGCCCCCGCTCTGGCTCCCAGAGAGGAATCGGTTCCTTAGTCATGGTGAGAGTTTAGCGCCGCGCTACTCAATGTCCGTCTCCTCCTTCCGGCGGGTCAGTGCTACGCTCGCCTCGTGAGTGTTCCGTTACTCAATGTGCTCCATTTCTCAATTGCTAGCGAAGGAAACCTGTCATGGCTCGAACGCCTCTCCGTGTGAGCAAGACCGTCCGAGCCAAGGTCAACGCCGCTGCCCAGCGGGCGCTGGTGCAGGAAACCGGAATGGGCGAATCCCGGGCGGGACATACCTCTGCCAGGGCGCGCAAGGCTCAGGCGAAGCGCGATGCCAAGGCCGATGCCACGACCCATGCCGACACCCTGCCGGCTGAACCCGCGCAGGGAAAGCCCGGCGCCGCGAAGAAAGCGAACGCCGACTCCAAAGCGCGTCAGTACCGCACTTCCCCGATGATCGAAGTGCGCACGGCCCATTCGGTGAAGGGCGGCGCCAGGTTCGACGCCTTCGCAGAGGCCATCGTGTCTGACGAGTTGGACCGCTTCATGGCGCGCCTCACGCGGATCGAAGTGCACTTCTCCGACACCAACGCCAAGAAGCACGGGGGCGACGACAAGCGCTGCCAGATCGAGGTGCGCCCCGCGTCGCAGCAGCCCGTCTCAGCCACGGCTGCCGCGGGCACGGTGGAGAAGGCGCTCACCATCGCGGTCGGCAAGATGAAGCGTCTGCTCGCCAAGCGCCTCGACCGACAGCGGAGCCGCAAGGGCGGCCGCAGCCTCAGCGGCGATCCCTAGAGCAGGGACCGGCTGGAGCTGCGCGAAAGCAACCCCCGAACTAGCCCGACGCAACCTCGATCGCGTCGGGACCGTCCAGCAGGATCTGCACGTTGGCTTGGTTCTGGTCCACTTGGTTGAAGAGGCCGGTGGCGCGGACGCGCACCGTGGTGCTGACAAGCTTGTTGCGTCCGCTCACCGCGCCCTCCACGCCGGCCGCGTCCCAGGCCTGCTGCAGCTTGTCGCGGATGGCGAGGAAAGCCTGCGGGTCCTCGAAGTTCGCGAGTGTGAACTGCCGGCGGAGACCGCCTGGCAGCTCCTGCAGCACGGCAAAAGTGTTGAAGAGCAACTGCGGGCTCTTGGGGAACAGCACTAAGGCGCCCTCGACGGACGCCGGCTCGCCGTGCAGGTCCATCACGGCCTCCACGACCTCGATCGGCCGCTCGACATTCTTGAGCTGCAGGTGCGCAGTGCCCTCGGGCCGCCGGCGGATCTCGTAGGCCACGCGCACGACGTCGTTGCGCGCGAGGTCCCGCGTCAGCTCGGGGCGTTCGATGTGTACGGGCAGGACAATGTCCCCCAACTCAAGCACGAGCACTCTCCCGCCTGCCTGCACGGCGTGCACGAGGAAAACGCCCTCTTCGCGGCCGACCAAGTCCTGCGGCACGCTCGTGGCGTAGTCGTAGCGCCCCACCGGCGGCGTGGGGTTGAAGCTCTTGACCAGTTCGATGGAGTCGAGCTCCACGTGCCGCTGCGCCGACGGATTCTCGAGCAGCGTGCCGCGGATGCGCACGCGATCGTGGCGGCGCAGCCCGGCCAGCGTGCTCGCCACCTCCTCGTTGGCCGCAACGAGTGACACCTGCACGAACTCAAAGAAGTTGCCCGGGATGCGGTAGGTGAACACGTACTGGCCCAGCTCGGGGTAGGCGCCGTGGATCTCTCCCTCCACCGCAATTCCGGCGGCCAAGTCGTGATCGAAGCGCTCGTCCGCGGGCAGGGCCGCACAGGCCTGGAGCAGGGGCAGGAGCAGAAGGGCGACGGCCAGGGAGCGGCAGGGGTTCATGAGATTGAGTTCCAATAAGCGGGGGGCGCAGAGTCTGCCATCTCTCGCCGCTTTCTGCACGCCCCCGTCGGCAAGCCCGCCAGCGACGACCCCGCCAGGGTCCCGCAGCCCGTGGTTGGTTCGCCAGGAATCGGCCTGCGAGGCCTCTGTTAGAGTGTCGCCCCTCGACGCGGAAACGAGGGGGGTATGAGCGACGTCTTCCTAAGCTACGCCCGTGACGACCGGGCCTTCGCTGAGAGGCTCGTCGCGATCATCAAGCGCGAGGGCTGGACGGTCTGGTGGGACCGCGAACTGCTCGGCGGCGCCGCCTACGACCTCGTCATCGAGGAAGAACTCGGCCTGGCGCGCTGCGTCGTCGTCGTGTGGTCAGCGCGCTCCGTACGCAGCGACTGGGTGAAAGCCGAGGCGGCCGAGGGCTCCTCGCGGAGCGTGCTCGTGCCAGTGACGATGGACGACACGCGCCCGCCGCTCGAGTTTCGGCGCCGGCAGACGATCTCTTTCGCCGCGCAGCGCCCCGGTGATGAGCCCGCCAAGGAGCTTGTCGCGGCAGTCCGCGCCGCGCTGGCTCGTTCGGCCGCGCTCGATACGCTCGCCCGCGTCCGCGTGACGTGTGCCGAGTGCGGCGGACTGAGCGTCGCGCCCGCCCGGCTCGCCGGCCAGTTCGCCAAGTGCCGGCGTTGCGGAGCGAAGGTCAAGATTCCCGCCGAGGCGGCGGCGGCGGCCGGTTCGCAACCCGCGACCCGCGAAGCGGCTCACGCCAGCGAAGCTCGGAGTGGGCGCCGGCCATCCCATCGCATCGTGCTCGCGGTGTTGCTGGGGGTGCTCGTCATCGCAGCCATCGCCGCGATCTGGTGGGTGTCCGGCCTCGGAGGGAGCAGGCCGCCCGACGACTCCGAGCTGCCCCCCGCTGAACCATTCAGCGCGCTGCAGCCGGTGACAGGGGACGACGACGCCGAACCGGGTGCGCTCAACGCCTCGCCGGAGGCCGACGTGTCCGGCGCCTTGGCGCCGCGCGAAACGGTGCCGCGCGAGCCGACGGCAGCTCTCTCCGCGCTGTTCGAGAGCGAAGTCGCCGTGGTCCGTTCGGGGTTGATGAACTTCGAACTCGACGCCGCTGAGCAGGCTCTCGATCGGGCGCGAGAGATCGCTCCCGCGCAGCCCGAGCTCGCCTCGCTTGCGAAGGCACTCGTCATTGCGCGCGACCAAGAGCGGCAGGGCCGGCACGTGCTCGCCGAGATGAGCGGCGCCCCGACGGCGCAGGCCAAGCGCGCCGCGATCGCCGCGGCCCTGCGGCTCGTGGAGGCAACTCCGGCGTTAGACCGACGGCTCGGCCTGTCTTCCGCCGCGACTCTTGCGGAGGGCGAGGCGAACGCGGCGGAGTTTGCGGCCCAGCAAGCCTTCGACGGGCTTGAGAGCAGGGCGGGCAGGGTGTCCGACTTGCCGACGGCGTTGCAGATCGCGGCCGAGGCCGAGGCCCGCGCGTCGGCGCTCACCGAGGGCGAGCAGCGGACGCGCCTCTCAACGCTGGCCACAACTCTCGAAACGCGCTATGCCCTGCTCGCGTCGAGCCTCTCGGACGTGCGTGCGATCCGCGTCGCTCTGGAGACCACCGCCGCTGCCGCCAGCCGCGCTGCGGAGGGCACCGACCTCCACGAGCTGCTGCTCTCGTGGTGCGAGCGCCTGGGCGGCGCGCTGCACTCGGCTGTGCAGGGGCTTGGCGATGACGACACGCTTGCAGCGGCCAGGGTGCTGGCCGACTTGAAGGCCGTCCGGCCGCATGACGCGGCGTCCGATGCCTTGCAGCAGGCCGTCGCTGCGCTCGTTGACAATCTGCGACGTCCCGCTCTCGACACCGTTCAGGCCGTGTCGCGCAAGGACTGGCTCGCCGGGCAGCGCGCCAAGCTGCCCGCCGCGGGGGCCGTCGCCGAGGCCTTGGCGGCGCTCGAAGCGGAACTCGAGGGCGTCATTGAGGCAGCCCGAGCCGAGGATCTGCGCCGCATCGCCGAGGCTCAGAGTCTGATCAATTTGAAGAAGTTGACCCAGGCCCGCTCGCTGTTCGAGACGCTGCGCAACCAGTCCGACCCTGGGACGGATCTGCGTGGCCTAGCGCTCGCCGGCCTCGCCGAGTGCGCGTACCGGAGCTACCTCGAGGTCGTCACCGAGACCGGAGGCGTTCGCGACGCGCTGCCCGATCTGCGGGAAGCCATCAAGCATGCGGAGGTCGCGATCGCAGAGGGCTCGGCTGCCTGCGACGCACGAGGAGTTCACAGTACGGCCAGCGCGCTCTACTGCTTCATTCTGCTGAACGTCGACCTAGCTCAGTACTATGAGGGCCGCGCCGAAGTCAGCAGAAGCCGAAACGATTGGGTTGAGAGCAATGCGGCGTGGATCCGGTGCGATGAGAAGTATCAACGGTTGCGCGAGGAGTTTCCTGACGCCCGGGACGCTGACGGCAAGGCGTTCGTCGACAAGGCGCGCGCGCTGATCCCGGCGCGCTCGCGGTAGTCACACTCAGGCGAGATATCGAGGCCCGCACACACCCGCCATGAACACCCCCATCGAATATCCCTCGGTCTTCCGTGCCGCCGACAAAGCCGCGTCGGCCCAGCAACGCGAGTACTTGAGGTGGTCACGCACTCAGCTCATCGCACTGATTGGCGTTGCTGTCGTCTCGGGGACTCAGTACGCCGCCGCCGCCGGGCACGCGCAGTTCATCAACAAGGGCCTCGCGCTGCTCACGATCGCCCTGACCGTGCTAGTGCTCCTGGCCGGACTGAGGTTGCGCATCGAGCGCATCGACGACAAGTGGTTCCACTGCCGAGCCCTGGCGGAGAACGTCAAGGGTTTGGTGTGGCAGTACGCGATGGGCGTCCTTCGCGATCCCGAGGCCGAGAGCCAGTACTTCCAGGCGGTCCGGCGCCTGCAGTCTCGACTGCTCTTCGCCCAGCAGTGCATCTCTCAGGAAGGCACCGCCGGAGACTGGATAACGGGCTGGATGCGTGGGCTGCGCGGTGCCAGCCTGGCCGAGCGTGTCGCTGCGTTAAGAGCACACCGCATTGCCGATCAGCGGGCTTGGTACGACGGCAAGGCCGCGATCAACGCGCGGCTGGAGAACCGCTGGGCCAGCACACTGCTCGGATTGGAACTGCTGGCCTTGCTGGCCGCATCCATTCAGGCCTACTTTGTCTTGGTTGGGTCCGACGAATCGTTGATCAACATCAACGGCGTGAGCATCATCGCCGCCTTGGCGGCCAGCGCGCTGGCTTGGATCCAGCTCAAGCGCTTCTCTGACCTTGTTCACACCTACCGCATTGCCGCCGACGACTTGGCTCATCTGGATTTGCAGGCGGAACTGCTCGAGAAGGAAGTCCAGGGCCCGGCCCCGCCGAGCGATGCCGAGGCACGGCTGCATGAGCTGGTCAAGCGCGTCGAAACCGCCGTCTCGCGCGAACACAGCCTCTGGCTAGGCCAGCACGTCGCCTGAGAGTCCTGATCGTCGTTGGTGAGCCGCTCGGTCGGGCCCCCGAGGTCGAAGTCGTCGGGGCCAGCATGGACGACTTGGCGCAGCGCCCCAGCGAGGATCGTTTTCTCCGCCTGCACCGCTCGGCGATCGTCCGCCTCGAACACGTCGCCGACATGTGCTGCGAGGCCAAGAAGTCATGGCTCCTGTTGCGCGACGGCACTCACCTTCCGCTGCCGACTGCTGCTCGAGCAGCGGCTGCGAGGCTGAGCCTCGTCTCAGCTAGGTGGTAGCGGGGGCGGTCAGCGAGCTTAAGGAGATGGCGGCGGTTCGCTCCCACTCCACCGAATGTCCTGTATTGCGGTCTGAATACTGCGAACGCTGGCCGCTAGGCCAAGTAGTGCTGCTCAAGCTGGTGAATCATTCCCAGCGCACGCGTGAGCAGAGTAGGCAAGAGCCGCTCCGACTTACCGGCATCAATTCCCAGCGTCTCTAGTACTCGGTGGTAACCGTCTCCCTTGAGATGTGCCGACCCACTAGAACGGAGTTGCTGCAGGCTCCTGAGCAGCAAGATGGCGTCTTCGGTTGCCGGGAACTGCGACTGATCCAGGAAACGCTTGAACTTTGAGATCCCCTTCTCGTTGGATGGCCCCGCGCCGATTTGCCGCACGATCTCCCGCTCGTTCAGCCGGTCGACGAGAAGCTTCGCCAGCGTTAGCACCTGCTCATCGACTTCGCTCTGGCCGAGCGTGATCGGAATTCGCACCGTGTCGAGCAAGTGGTCGTCGCCCTCATCGAGGGGGCGGTAGAGTGCCCAACCGTGCCGTGCCTGCCAGCGCCGGATGAGCTCGGCGTAATCCTGTCTGAAGCGCAGGTCGGGCGACTCCGGATCCGCGAACTCTCCCAGAAAGCTGCGCCTCCAGTTGGTCTTGCTGATTCCGCCGGCAGGGGGAATGTTGACGCTTCGCCAGTGCCGGCGCTCGTTTAACGGCAAGTCGCGGCCCAAGTCGCCGAGGAAAGCGACGACGTAGTCCGGCTTGTCGTTGTCCAATTTCATCGACCAGAGCCCGAGGCACTGCACTAGGCCATCCGACACCTTGTAGCGCTTCGGGTCCGCGTAGTACTTGGTGAGTACATCCCGGCGGAAGAAGACCGGCGTCAAGTAATGTGGAGCGCCCGGGTTCTTCCCGAAGTAGTCGTCGAGTCGCTTTGGGTCCGATGTTGCTGTGACCGCGTTGCCGTTCCCGTCCGTGCCGATGATGAAGGTTACGCCCTCGTCGGCATGCTCCTGCTCAAACGGCCAGGCCCCAGACGCCTCGATGGGTCCAGGAAGGAGAATCACCTTGCCGCAGAGCCTCGACAAGGACTTCTTCTGGTCATCGAAGTCCTCTACGACATCTAGGCAGTAGTGAGTATTCTCGGTCGTGACGATGCGTCTGCGGTCAGCCTCGGGGACGGCGCTGAGCAGTAGGTCCGAGTAGCGGAAGATGTCGAAGTAGACCGCGCAGGTGAGGCCAGTGCCCGACAGGAAGCGCTTAAGAAAGCCGAGGTCCACTTCAACGAACCGAGACGCCACGTCAGCAACGATGACCTCGTATCCTGACTCGTCGAACGCGAGCAGCTTGCCGCGCTGATAATCGTGCGCCAGGTTGTGGAAAAGCCGGAACTCCTCGCACAGTTCGGAATACCTTGGCCAGGTTCCGTGGAATTCGCGCTCAATGACGAACGGGCGGATCCCCGAATCATCGCCGAAGGAGTGATAGGTCCGAATTGTCTCTTGGTTCTCGTAGTGCTCGACAAAACCGGGAAGCCCATGCCCTACATGCAGATCCCAGCCGCACTGCTGTAGCGCGGCCGGCACCTTGGACATCGGCATCAGGGCGCTGAAGATCGCGACGGAGTCGCGGCCGTCTGTCCGGTAGGCGCTGACCACTTGGCATTGAGACCTGCCGATGCGCTCGACGAGCTGGTTGATAGTGTCGCGCTGCAATAACCAGTCGATGCTGGCCTTCTTGCTCGCGTCTGCCGGCAAAGTGGCGTCTGGCCCCATGGCGTGATCTTGAGAAAAGAGAACGTTGACACATCATCCTAACCGAGACATGGCCTGGGTTAAGTTGCTCCCCGTGGCTAGTCCACCTGAAGCGAGAGATCGTGAGGAGCCGAGGATCCAGCAGATGAACAGCAGGATCAGGGCTACGTGGACCGCGGCGGGCGCGGTGGAGTGGCGGCCGGGGATGGGCTGTCCAGCGGTCGCCTCGCAAGCTTGCGTGCCCTTGCGAGCCGAGCCTCAAAGTCTGGCCGCCGCTCCGGGATGGCACCCCTGCTTCCGAGATAGCGCTCTAGCACGGCGCACTCCTCATCGTGCAGCTTCAGCTTGCGGTTCACGATGGCGAGCTGCTCGTAGTACCACGGCGCCAGTTTCCACGGGCCGCGCCTGGCGGTCATCGCCGCGGCCTCCTCCTCACAGGCGGCGACCATCTCGGTCAAAAGTAAGCGCGCCTCGTTTAGCATGCCGCTCCTCTTCAGGGCCATGACGCGTTCGATCGACTCGGTGTAGTGGCGTCCGTGAAGCAGACCAACGTCAGTATCCGGTTGTGAACCCACATCAATATCTTGAGCTGCATAGAAGCCGGGCCCCTGTGGCCTGAGTGCCGTCGCCGTGCTGCGCTTCAACGGGCGCTGCAGCGCTTCCGCTTCGAAGTCGGCGCGCCGCTGAGACAATTCGGCCAGCAGCGCAGCCGGGTCAGAGCCTGAATAGCTAAACCCAGCGGCCGCAATCTCCACCAGTCGCGTCAAGTGCCGCTCGATCAGGTTGCATCGGCTGAGCTTCGTGTCTGGGTTCTTGCTTTCCCTCAAGATGCGGTAGCTGTCGTTCAGTACACGCTCGATTGACGTCACCTCCATCTGCACCGCAGCGGTGCAATGTGAGCACCAACCGACGTCGAGCGTGCGCTCGGTGTCTGGACATCCGCAGCCACGGCAGTTGGCCATCGTTAGCGGGCTAGAAGAACCCGCGCCGCTTCATCAGCGCTTCGCGACAGGAAGCCGAAGGCAGTGCTCGGTGGACAGCACAGCGACATCTCGACGTCACCACCCAACATCTGAATGAGCAGGCCATCCGCAAGGTGACCGGTGATGAGAGCCTTCGGCAGAAGCATCGTGTCTCCCGAAATCGAGCATCGAATCAGCATGGCAGCGCGGCGTGGGTGGCCTTGGGCTTCATCTTGACCATTGATTGGGCTGCGCGGCCTCTACGCGAGTCAGCTTGCGTCCGGGGAACTGCCCCGCCGGTCGCATCCAAGAGTTGGCGGGGTGGCTCGGCCCTGGGCCAACGACCAACCTGAGGGTGGTGGTAGCGGGGGCGGTCAGCGAGCTTTAGGAGATGGCGGCGGTTCGCCAGCGGTTCTCCGCGGGTTCCCCGATTCTGGTGGTTTGCGGATCTATCTGAACCCGCGTTCGTGCTGCAACCTGCGGCAAACTCCTGGTGTCGATGGTCCAGGAACGACTGTTCCTCGCGCCGTGGCGGTGAACCGAGCCGCTGCTCCGGGGCCCGCTGGCGGGGCGCCCGGCTCGCGCCAGCCGATTCCGCACCGCGGGTATTCACTTCCGAGGGTGAGCCGAGGTCCCTGCGCAGCCATATCGTGCCGGCCTTGCGTAGCGACCGCCCTCTCCGCTTGAACGTCATCCGCGCTTGGTGTTGGTAGGCCGCAGCCTGTGCAGCCGCTCGACACCACAAAAAACCGCCGCCATGTCGCCGAATTCGCCACGTCCCAGTTTTGGTGAGCGACAGCCGGGCCGATCGCTGCTTCACTCCACCCGTCCGACGACTGCGGCCCACTCGGCCGACGCGTCGCTCTCACCCACGACCGTAGGCTGCAAAACACCACCTCGGTCCGCGCCGATGATCTGACCCTGCGGACTTCTCCACACGGTCCAGCACTGGGACTCAGTGGCACCAGCGGCGCGACGCACATACCAGCCAGGCACGACGGGCCGCCCCCTTCCCCAAGCTGCTTGCTCCGGCACTCCGGCGTACTCTCGCCACTCACGACGATTGCCGACCGCGAGCCGGACCCAAGGCCGTAGTCTCCCGCCCTCTGCTGGCACTACCCTGAGTCCGAGGGACACTGTACCGGTGAGGGAGAACTGCTCGGTCGGACCGCGGCCTCCCCGCAGTCGGCATTCGTACCACCCCGGCGCCCTGGGGACATCCTCCGACCATCCGGGGCTAACCTGTACCGCCGGTGGAGTTAGGACCTGCCGAATCATGTCCGACGACTGCCGCTGAATCTCGTGGTCTTGGATGTGGGGATTGAACGACGCACTTCCTACCCCCATCGCCGTCATCCAGGGCTTGTCGAAATCCCGCAGGTCGCGTGGCCACGAGAACTTCACGTCTATCGGTGGCACCGAGTTCCATATTCTCAATGCCGATACAACGTTCGCGATCGACATCTCGATGAGTTGCAGCGCCACGGCTTGACCCATCGGGATCCAGTTTCGCGACACCGACCGCATCGTAAAGTTCGCCTTGTCTTCTCCCACAGGCCTAGCCACGGGATACGTCGATCCGTATCTGCTTGCTCCGAACAGCTCCATCTTTGCATCGGGGGCAAGTACTCCCGGCGACTTCTCAAGGCCAAAAGCTAGGCTGAACCCACCGGAACGCGCGCGAAAGCCGTGCTTAATACTGTTGTACTCGCCTGCCACCTCTTCATTGAGGAAGTCGGCAGCCAACATGCCCCAGAGGTGCCCGAACCCATCCTTGACGCGGCCCTCGAGCTCTTTGTCCTGATGAGACAGCGCAGCGTGCACGACCCGGGACACACCTTCCCAGCTAAGTTCTGCGAGAGGGACCTGAGTAATGACATCGCCCACGTGACCTTCTTGAATGCGACCGACCACATCGAGCAGGTCTGGCTGTCGATACTTCATCAGCCACGCCGCCACGCAGTGAGGGGCCTGAAGTGCGGCACATATCAGGGCAAAGAATGCTTCCAACGCATGGCTATAGGCCGACCGCATGGCAAGAGCAGCCCGACGAGAGTGCTCTCCCTCGAGATCAGCGGCAAGGCTCTCGGCGATGTACTCGAAATACCCCGGATCTATTCCTTCAAGGAACCGCAGGTTCTCCTGGCGGCCCGCTATTTCCCAGAAGCATTGAGGGCGGTCACCCACTAGAAACGGGTGGCCATGAACCGTCAGGTCATCCTCTAGAGAGTGCGTCATCAGCGCCTCCGGAAACGTCGGCTGGCGAGGACCCCTGCTCACTGCATCGACGTCGTTGACCCAGAATCTCTCTAACCATCGCAGCTGCATTTGCATCCATGCCCGACTGCATACTTCGAAGGACAACGATTCCTCGCTGCAGGTTGTCGATTGCATCATTTGCCGACCCCTCATCGACCTCCGCCGGCGTAGTGACCGTCACGCCGTCGCCGGCTAGGCTCACGTACAGGCCTTCGTGCTTCGCGTCCTGCGCTGAGAAATTCGCGGTGTCCTGGATCACTCCACCGATCGGTTCCAGGAACGGCTCGATCTCTGCTTCCATGCTCTCCCAGTGGGCTCGGAGCTGCGGAACGAGTTGGACCAACGCCTCGAGATCCTCCAGCGCTGGTGACTGTTTCTTGAGGATCGGCATCGCAGGCTCAAGAAGGCGTTGGAGCAGCGAGTCATCCGACGCCCTCGGTAGCATCCGCAGCAACATGTGTAGGAAGCGCTGCTTCCACTCGTGCTCACGGAACATCGCCCGCGCGAAGCCCTTCTCGAACCGCAGAGCCCCTACGGACACGTTCCAGAAGTAGAGCGTCTTGCCGAGTTCCTCCTGGCCGAGGATCGCCAAGGAACGAGCTCTCCCGTGGTAGCCGTTCCGGGAGAGGAGCCGTGCCTGCTTGAGGTAGTCCCAGGCGTTCTTGAAAGAAGCGGTGGTGATCGACCAGGCGATGCTGGTGGTCAACTCAGGTGAAGCGCTGGTCATGGCCGACTCTTAGAGGGCAAAGGGCTTTACTCTAGCGAGGGCTCGTATTTCTACGAAGTCCCTGCTCCTCAACCCGGCAAAGGCGTTCTCAGTCAGAGTTCGATCATCCCTGCGATGCACGGAAGCAGGCAAGGGGCCAGCAAACCATGCTCGCATTCCAGTCAATCACCAATGCCAAGGTCCCGACGAGTGGGCACGCGGCTCGAAGCTGCCAATGCTTGTTGGTCCAGTGTTCCTGTGGCTCCTCACATAACCGAGTTAGCTCTTAGAGCGAACGGGCCAAGAGGAAGATCAATCTGCCCGTTTCGAGTTCCGGGCCGGTCGGCTCGGCTATCCCTCCGCTACCGCCCCATTGGCAGCGCTGCTGGCGCGTCCGGTCGCGCTAAGCTCCGCCGCGACATTGCTTGCCCATGCTCGGATTTGGCCTACCCGAGTATTTGTGAGGTACCAGGGGCTCGCCGAAATGCTCGAGTACGGTGGACCCACCGGCCAGCCAGGCGATAGTAAATGCTCGACTCGCTGGACTCGACCGCTTGCGTCGGACTGTCGCGCGACGACCAAAGGAGTTCGATGGAGACACATGCACCTGCCGTCACTCCGCTTGAAGTTAAGAAGGGTAGCCTCTAGTTGATCGGGCAGGGACGCTACGAAAAGGAACGCGCGATGGATGAATGCGCGTGTTGCGGAACTGCGATGACGGACTCACTACACATCCGCCCACTCGAGTTGATGCCAGGATAGGTCTCGCCCATACACTTGCCAGCTGCGCCAGAACTCGCAACACTTGGGTTATGACGCGATCGACGCGCCACGGGCTCTCGGCTGTGCAGCGCATTGTCTCCAACCCGCCAGTACTACGCGCTTGGCGTCGATGGTCACACCGATTCTCAAAGCGCTCCTCTGCCGCCTGCCACGACTGAAACCCATGCCAAAGGCGAAGTGCCTCTATGTCAAGACGGACCTGCGATAGCCAGCAAACGCTGAAACTTCACCGTCTCTGCAAGCCTCGGCGCCCCGTCGCGAATTCTGTCCAGAGCGGTCCGGAGAGCGAACACCTGTTGTCCGGGGTTGTCGCCAACCAATGCCACAAGCAGGTCTAGTACTCTGTCGGGAGCGCTCTGGTAAATCGCCTCATCCGCGTGCGCGACACTGAACACGGTGGCCCTGTACTTGTCTCCTTCGGATCGGACGAACGGAATAATGGCGTCAGCTGCCTCTGGGAAGGCGTCTCCAGTCGCACGAAGCAACTGAACTAGTTTGAATGCCGTCGCTGATGTCTGTAGTTCCACATCCAGTGGCCAAAGCCCTGCGAAGGCAGGACCCACAACCTGCCGCCAGCGATCTTTCTTTTCGGCCGGTTGTGTCCCCTCCATCTCCTGCGCCAGCACATGGCCGACACTGGGTAGCACGCCCGCGCCAGCAAGCCGCAGCGCCTGACGTGCTTCCGGGTAGTCCAGCGTGTATGGACGCCCGCATTGTCTGGCGATCAGTATTGTCGGAAGCCACCCAGCATACGTCTCCTTGTCCGATGCCGGCACATCCGGTCGCCCGAAGAGTTCCAGGAAAGCTCTCTTTGTCCTCGAAAAACACGCGGGCGAGCCCAAGTAGGTGGCATACGTCCTCGCTGACCATGCCACCAAGGCTCTTGCCGACGACCACTCGAACACCGGAAGGAGTACCTCACCGGTCCACTCCGGAGCCAAGTCGTACAACCAACCGACTTCTGCTGCGACTCGGGCAACAGCGAGTTCTCCTGTAGCGCCGGGCGTTGCCAAGAGTCTTTCGAAACGCGCCTGGACCGGCTGCGGCAGCTCAGTTCCAGCGTGCGCTTTTCGAATGCGCGACAGCAAGGCTTGAGCCAGCCGGCCCGGAACCGAATTAAGGGTTGCAGTGAAGACATCTCGGCTCCCCACGACTGGCACATCCTCGCCGCGACAGGCATAGATGCGATCCCATACGGCGAAGAAATCGTCCTCTGGCAAGATGTTCCCGCCACGGTCGTGCCAGAAGGCCAGGTCACCAGCTAGGTCGCGTAGCTTGTTGTCTGGCCACGCAAGCACACATCTCGCCACTCTTTGCACACGATCAGACTCTCCGTGACTACCGTCTGACCAAAGGAACTCCTTCCAATGCTTGCTCGGCACCTCTCTCTGGATGCCCAGCGCCTCAAGTCCGCGCAGCGCCTTGTCCGGATCTGCTCGACACAGTGCTGCCCAGCTGGGCTGGTCACCAAAGCGATCACCTGAGTCCCTACGCTCAGCGGTCTCCACCAAGGCCTCGTCTTGTACATCCTTAAACCACGCTTCGCTTACTTCGGAGGAGCGCATGACCTCATGCCATACGTGAAACCCCGCACGCTCCGGCGATCGCTGGCCCCAGTTCGGATACCGCTCCTGAATCTCGCCAAGCAGACGACGCGACTCCTCTGTTAGTTCACAGCCGTGCAGTATCAACTGACCAAGTGCGTCGTATCGGCACCGGTCAATCATCTCTGAGTCCACCATCCGAATCGATGTTGGGGGGCCATCACGAAGCCGAGCTTCAAGTTGTTCCCGTGTAGCAGCCGGAAACTCTGACCATCGCGTGTGGAGCAGCCGGGCAACTTCCACGGTCGAAGACGTCAGGAACAGCTCAGCCTGCGGCATCTCAAGCAGCGTCGCGGCCGCAGTCACTCCGGGAGTTGCTGAGGAAGAGCAGGCGAACAGTGCCAGCCGGCGCACGAGGCGGTAATTGCTCCTGGACCAGTTGCCTATGCGCTGGATGGCTGCAGCCGGGTCCTTAGCACTCAGTCGCAGCCACAGGTCGGCCATGACGCGCGTAATGCTGAGGAATCCGGATTGATGACTGTTCTGGGCGTGGTTAGCCACTGACGGCACCTGCATGTCTGACATGCTCCACTGGCTTCCACCCTCCACACCCACGTCTGTCGCATCGGCCAGCGCGGCGTCAAGCGCAGCGCCCAACCGGTCAATCAAGTCCGCATCCACCACTGACGTAGCATCGGCTGGCCATGCCTCCAAGACCTCCTCCGGAGTGACGCCATCTGCAGCTTCGTACTCGATCGACATCAGATCGCGGGGATGCCTTAGATCGCGTGGTTCGCTTTCGTGTAAGACGATTCTCTTGCTCACGCGCAGCTTTGGCCGTAAGGCGTCGACCAACTTCTCCATTATCTCTGGGCAATGGTCCCCGGACGACACTCTCGGTTTGATCTCAAACCAGGCATAGTGAGCCAACCCGATCGGCGTGGTCTCACAATGCCGGATAATGAGCCGCCACGACTTAGCCAACACCGCCGGCAAGTCACGCTCTCGTCGTTGCAAGGCATTACCAAGAAGGCGAGCTGTCTCCTGGCGTAGCATGCCAATTCCGGCAACTACATCACTCACCGCGTCAACGTCCACGAACCTACGCTCGATCCACGATGCGAGGCGCGGGTCATCGAGGCCAATCGCCTGCCACTTGGCAAGGAGCGGCAGCCATGCCAGCGATGGATTCATGTCTGCCAGCGAATCCGCGCATTCAGGCGCACCTAAGAAAAACTTCGCCTGTTCGCGTTCGAAGTCGTCGGTATGGTCCGGCGGCTTTCCAAGGACTGCTCGAAGCCGCTCCCGCCCATATGCCACGGGCCTTTCGGAGAGATTTGCCCACTCCGCGAGGGACGCGTACAACTCGTCATGGCTGGCGAACTCGATTGGCTGGATCCCCTTCGCCCGCCAGATGGCGGACGAGTTTCCTCTTGCCGCATCAATCGCGAAGATACGCTTGAGATCGCGGAACCGGTTCCGGTCGGCGTCCAGCGTCTCCAGAAGTAGCCTCAGGGCTGCGTCCTCGGCACCATAGCCGACGAGCACCAGCGTGTCGAGCCGCATGCGATCCTCGACGTACCTTGAAGCCCAGCCATCTCGGAGGTAGGCATCACCGAAGTCCGCGCTCGTGAGGACCAAGTCCGTCAGCTCCAGATGTAACGCCGGATACCCCAGCCGACCATGTAGGTGGAGGACGCCGTGGTCCCGATCACTTCCTGGCTTCGGGAGCGCCTTCGTTGCATGGCTCGGAACAAGAGCGAGCCCAGCGTTAATTGCGGCGCGTTCAAAGAGGGTGTCGAAATTGGTCGTCAACAGCCTCGGCTGGCCCTCCAGATTCCTGGATAGGCGCAAGAGCGTTACATGGTCTGGCAGTGAGGCGCCGCCGTCGGCTGCCAGAAGCGCTGCCACGGCTTCTCGGACGCGCGATACTGCTCTCGGAACATGCGTCCGCTTCTCAAGGGATCGAAGGACGCGGTCATACTCACGCCGATCGAACGCCGTGGCCTCCGCAGGATCATTACGGGGCGACTCCCCCATCCTGGTGTAGACCATCTCGGTGAGTTCGTCGAACAGCGGCAAGCCAGCGCGCTTAGATACTCCAGCCCCACAGAGGAAGACGACCTCACCTGACAAGACGGCTCTTATCAGGTCGTCCGGAATGTCCGTGGCCGAAGGAAAGAATCTCATGAACTACGCAGTGTCTCAAATCGTCATTAAATCGACTGCGGACGACTAGGATACCCATGCGCAACCGCAGGCGGTTTCTGAGCGTGTAAGAGGTGCCGCCGGCCCGTCTCGCAGGAGCCCACGGTTGAGGACTGCACGCCTGGGCCAGCTTCCGGAGTCGGCCGCTACTCGTTCGAAGACTTCGACGCTATGGGTGATATCCCTCTGTGCTATCCACCGTGTGCGGCTCCGGCATCCCCCCTCCTGAACAGCTCACTTTGGGTGGCGGTCTGCGCTACTTCACCAACGCAGGTCAGACTTTGCGTGCTGCGGAATCGGCACTATTGCTGAGCAACGCCGTCTGCGACCCGTTCATCTATTCGCACGGCACGACGATCACCGACTACACGACCCATATGTTGGCGCCGATTTCCTTCGCAGGCACACGCAGTCCCAAAAACTCCGGTGACACCTGAGTGAGCGATACCGGTGTCTTGGAGGCCGCGCCTGGCTGATGGAGTCCAGCTCCAGGTGACGCTGCGATGACAGGCTCGATCAGCGTGCCGAAATAAAAATGTGGCCGGGGCGGCGCACCACGGCGACCGGGTTCCCCGGGCCCTTCGGCGGGCGCGACGAGCGACACCTGCACGAAGCCAAAGAAGTCGTCGGGGTGCGATAGGCGAAGACGTTCCGTCCCAGCGCCTAGTAGGCCCCGTGGATCTCGCCTTCGACCGCATCGCCGGCGGCCTAGTCGTAATCGAACCGGATATCCGCGGGAAGCGCGTCGCAGGAGTGGGCCACGAGCAGGAGCGCGAGCAGCAGAGGCTTCGGTTCTTGTCGATCAGGTGGTACGGGGGGCACTCCCGAGTCGGCGACCTGGCCGCGACACCCCGTTATGAACCCGCGACCGGCGAATTCGTAAGTCCCTACCAGGACTTCGTCCAGCGAAATTCATCTCAAGAAGGTGGTAGCGGGGGCAGGATTTGAACCTGCGACCTTCGGGTTATGAGGCGCCTACCTACCGAATTCCGTAACTACCAGCGGCGGAACGAGTTGGAACTGAACTTGATACGCCGCAAGAGGTTAGGCACGGAGCGCGGTGCTGTCAACGCTCGCCATGTTCGCCAAGTTCGCCGTTCCGTCAGCACGTTTTCAGCACAGCGCGTCAGCCTCGAGCGCGCGCTCGGTGGGTGGCCGAGTCGACTCCTCCAGCAGTCCGGAGACCCCTCGCTTCCGGCGGAGCGCCACTCGTCGCACCTGACGCTGCAGCCGGATTCTAGGGCGATCGTCGTGCCCTCACGGGGCTCCGGGGTTCCGCGCCGTGTCGCGGAGCTGTGGGCTCACTGGACGAACACGAGCAGCACTCCCGTGGGATCCCAGACGTGCAGGACGAGCGAGTCATCGACGGCCTCGGGCTCCTTGACGCGACTCCCACGGAACTCGCCGCTCTCCACGAGAGCCTTCGCGTGCTGATGCCACGCTTGGACATCGTCCACGCCGATGACCACCATGAAGTTGTTGGCCCAGTCCTTCACGTAGTAGTCCTGCAGCCGGAACCGATGGCCGTTGAGCTCGAAATCCGCGGTATCGCCCCAGCCAGGCGTCATCGTGAATCCGAGGGCCGTGTAGAAGCGCTTCGACAGTTCGAAGTCCTTCGCCGGCATGTAGACCTTGAAGTCCCTGATCGTGAGCGTCATGTCGTTGTCCTCGCGAGACGTTCGGCGATGTATCAGCGCATCGCGAGTGCGCGGAAAGCGTCTTCGACTTCCTTCAATGAGGGCGCGCCATTAGGATACGTGCGGCACGCGCTCGCGGCCCCCGTCGAAGGCGTCGTGCCGAACAAGTCGCGTCCCCGGACGAGTACCGTTGGTGAGGGCCAGCGCCGACGCGGATCGTCCTCGGAGAGCGACTCCTGATTGACGAATCGCACAGTGGCGTTGAGTTCCAATGCCGCCACCGCCGCTTCGACGGCGTCATGCGTCGCCTGCGCATTCGGGCAGTCTTCGACTCTCAGCACCTCGATCGTCATGGCAGCGCCAGCATCCATCGCGTCGTCCGCCATGTCTCGCATCGCCTCGTAGAGGTCGCCGCGTTGAGGCGGCGTGTCCGGGGAGTCCCGCCAGTAGGTCGAGATCTCACCGTCCTGCCGCCCGCAATGCCGGATCCAGTGTGTCGGCATCGGAGGCCCGGCGTCCGCCTGCCAGACCACACCGGGCGCGTAGAGCATGTAGAGGTCCCACTGCGGTCCTTCGTTCTTGGCCCGTTCGTCGAAGACTTCGGCGAGTGGATCATCGTCCGACATCGACTGTCGTGCCCGCTGCATGAAGCCGGAGAACGTTCGGCGCGCGTACTCCCAGCCGAGGCTCTGGCGGCCGTCGTAGAACTGCTCGGTACGTTCGGGAGGAAAGATCGCCGCGGATCCCCGAGCGGCTTGCTCGTTGTCGGAGGAGAGCATGGGGATCCAGACGATGAATGCGGGCATCCGGTCGAGCGGGAATCGGTCGGTGAGCTCCTGCTTGACCACTTCCGCGCCAAGGACGCACTCGCTGCAGGTAGGCGAAACCAAGGCGACTGCTCGCCACTGGTCGCTCCCGGCATTGAAAGCATTCCGAAGGGGCGACAAGTCGTCCGTCATCACGGTGAGTGGTCCTGATGTGCCTGAGGATGCGGAAGCCTCCGGAGCACAGCACGGCTCTACCGACGAGCAACTTGGAACTGTGAGTGCAAGTAGTCCGCATCCTGCAAGCGCCACTGAACTGGCCTTCATGGATCGATCTCCAAAGAGGTGGCCCGGTTCGCGCGACATCGACGCTCGAACCGATCGGCGGACTCTACGGCCTTGCACCCGGCTTCAACGTTGGGGCAAGTTCAATTTTTCTTGCTGCCGCCTCGTCGGGTGTGGCGCGTTGAGACGGCTGGCGGCGCGCTGGATTCGCGATCAAGACGGGCGATCACCTCGCACTTTCCGGCCTCCTCCCCCGCACCTCTGCAGGCAGCCACCGCCGAACGAAGCGCCCCGCGAACCCGGCGCAGATCTTGGAGTCGCTGTTCGATCTCCTCCAGCCGGCGGGAGAGGACCGCTTGCACGTCGCGGCACGGCGCGGCCCCTCCATCTCGGATCGAGAGGAGCACCTTCACATCGTCCAGTACTAGCCCGCTTGCCTGGGCAGCCCGAATGAAGCGAAGCCGCTCGAGCGAGTTCTGTCCATAGAGGCGGTAGTTGGACTCCGAGCGCCCAGCCGGCAAGAGCAGCCCTTCGCGCTCATAGTGCCTGATCGTGCTGGCAGGCAGGTTCGCCGCAGCAGCCAGCTCGCCGATCGAATAGCTCGTCGACATCCTTCCTAGGCTAGCAGGCCTCTGCCACTGGGCGAGTCCAACCCTCGGGCTATCCGTTTGCTGCGCGCGTACACCGATGGCCCTTTGACGACCCAGCCGATTGGCCAGGCGGGCCGGAAGCGCGCGGACCAAGTTCCGGGAGGTGCGCGACGCCATCCGCTTGCGGCTTGAGGCATTCGTCGCCGAGTATGGGGAATCCTCTCGAGCTGGAGCCGGTCCGTGATTCGATCTCTCGCTGCCCTCGCCGCCGTGACCCTACTGTCTTGCGCAGCCGCGCCTCATCCCAAGGAACCCTCTGTGTCGAACTCCGACCTTCCCCTCGTTTGCACGCTGACTCCGGAGCAGATGAACGCCGCCCGAGAGGGCCTGATCCCTGGACTGGTCGAGCAAGCTGACCGCGTCACCGACTTAGAGAACGGCCTGCGGATCAGCTTCACGACGCGCACGGGGCTGCTCTCCGAGCTGGCGACGATGATGGAGCAGGAGCGCGGTTGCTGCCGGTTCCTGCGGTTCCAGCTCACGGCCGAACCGGGGACGGGGGCGATCACGCTTGACGTGACCGGCCCTCCTGGAACGCGAGAGATGCTTCGTTCGCTCTGAGATGCGCGGCTACGGCGCGCGCGGAGCGAAGGCGATGATGGCCATGCCGAGCAGGGCCACGCTCGCTCCGAGCAGGTCCCAGCGATCCGGCTTCGCTCCCTCGATCCACCACATCCAGAGGACTGCCGCGGCGACGTAGACGCCCCCATACGCCGCGTAGGTCCGGCCGGCGCCAAGCGAGGGGTGGAGGCTGAGCAGATATGCGAACGTCGCCAAGCTCAGGGCCCCTGGGACCACGAGCCACGGACTACCGCCCTTCCGTAGCCAGAGGTAGGGAAGGTAGCAGCCAGCGATTTCAGCGACTGCCGTGAGGGCGAAGACGCCCAACGTTCTGCCGATCATGGGCGCATGATCTCAGAATGAAGTGGCGCGGATTCAATCGCTTGGGGAGCCGGAGGCGTCACGGCTGCTGATGAACGCCACGAGGCCGATGCCTCCGGCAGCTCGGTTGAGAGCAACATCTCGAGAAAATGGTAGCGGGGGCGGGATTTGAACCCGCGGCCTTCGGGTTATGAGCCCGACGAGCTACCGGACTGCTCCACCCCGCGACCTGAGCCAGGATCCGGTGATGCCTGGCGCGAAGGGGACCGTTCTAGCGATTTGCGGGGGGCGGCGTCAAACCACTGGCGGCCTGGGCGGCTCTGCTGCTGCCTCTCTGCGGCCCGCATTCGCCCTCGCGGGCGCGCAACGCCGAGCGCGTGCGCGGACCGCTTCGCCCCCGCAGCGAAGCATGGTGCCGGAAACAGGACTTGAACCTGCACCTCGTTTGACCGAGACCAGCCCCTCAAGCTGGCGTGTCTGCCAATTCCACCATTCCGGCGTCGGCGCCGATGGCGCGCCACACCACTGATTGCACCGGAAAACGCTGCGCGGCGTCAAGGCCTACCGCTTCAACGCGGTCGTGGCCTCGAGCGCGAACTGGGCGTCACGCTCGCCAAGCTGCAGCGCCACACAGACCTGCCCGAAGAGGCTGAGCCAGCGCTGTCCGTCGCGCCAGGCCTTGGCCAGCCGGGGCACTTCGACTTCCAGCCGCACGCGCTCGATCTCGCTCACGACGGCGTCGAGTTCGGCGTCGAGCTTGGCCTTCAGGTCGGCCGGCATGGCCCCCTCGCGCCCGACGTAACTGGCGTACTTGGCGGCCAAGATCTCGCGCTGCTTGGTCACGCGCAGGGGCCCCAGCTCGATGCGCGTGCGATCGTCGGCCACGTGCTCCGCGTAGGGCGCCAAGAGCCGCAGCAGCTCGGACGTCGAGCCCCAGGCCGCGAAGTTGGCGCGCGCACTGCCCAGCCGCTCGATGGCCTGCCGCACGTCGGGCTTGGCCGCCAGGCTGCCCTTGCTGCGCGTGTAGCAGGCCACGATCTCGCGCGCGAAGTCGTCATCAGTGGCAATGACCGCCGTGGCCCCGTCGAGCACCACGTAGGACATCTCCTCCATGGGCAGGCCCGCCGGCAGCCCCAGCCACTTGCGCACGCCCACGCCTTCGTCTTGCAGCCACATGCGCTTGCTGTCCAAGCCCAGCGCCTTGTGCCCGCGCACCACGGCCTCGTCCAGCCGCGTAAACAGCGAGAGGTCGCGTACGCGAAAGAACACCGCCACCAGCGGCAGCGGCTGGGTGCCCGGCATGACCTCGTGATCCAGCGGACGCAGCGCGATGGTGATCTCGCCGCCGAACATGCGGTCGAGCTGGCCGGCCAGATCCTGGACGTTGTCCACCATCCAGTCCTGGTTGTAGCGGCGCAGGTCGCGCAAGGTGGAGTTCATCAACTCGAGCACGTCGGGGCTGAGCGATGAGATGAAGGACTGCAGCAGCGCGCGCAGCTCCACATTCATGGTCAGCACCACCGAGGTGTCGGCCGGCAAGAGCGCCATGACATCGCGCAGGCGCTCGGCGGCCGGGAAGCCGGCCGTCCCCATGAGCCCGGTGTGCGCCTCGCGCGCCTTCACGCTGTCCACGTCGGCATGCAGGCGCAGCGAGACGTGCTCGTCCAGATCCAGCCGCCCCACCGCTTCGCCGAGCAGCGTGGGATCCACCAGCCGCGGCAGGAGATTGGCCAGCGCGTCGCGCTTCACTGCCTCCAGCTCGTCCTGGCCCTCGATGAGTTTGAGCAACTGCCCGATGTCGAGCAGGAAGTCCGAGGAGAAGCGCTCGTCGGGCGCGCCGGGCGCCGGCGGCAAGCTCTCCAGATAGAGGCGCGAGAGGCCCAGCGAGTTCTCGCGCGGACCATCCACGGCCGCGACGACATCGCGCACCAAGGGCTCGTGCTGGCCGATGACCAAGAGGTCGAGCCGCCGCGCGAAGAACCACGGCCGGCCGCCGGGGCCCGAGGCGCCCCCAGCGCCGACCGTCCCTGCCGCGCCCATGGCTCCCGCCGGCAGATCGAGGCGCTGCCAGCTCAGTGCGGCCTGGCTCGGATCGCTCACGGTCTGCAGCGTGGCGCCGGGCAGGACGCGCTTCAGCACCCACCCAAACTGCAGTGCCTCGAGCGCCAGCTTGGTGCGGCCGCTGATGCGCGCCAGCAGCGCGAATTGAGGGTCGCCCGTGCCGGCCACCGGCAGCCGCCCGACGAGCGCGACCTCCTCGCCCAGCAGATCGGCCAACGGGTCTAGCGGCGAATCCGCCGTCAGGCCCTGCAGCTCGGCGACCGCCGCCTCCACTTGCTCCGGCCAGTCCAGCGCAGCGAAGGCCTCGCTCTGGGCCCACTCCTTGTATTGGCTCGTGGCGGAGAGCCGGTCGAAGAGGGCCGGACGCGGAAACTCGCTGATGTCGCTGTCCAGCCGCAGCCGGTGCACGAAGACGTCCACGTCGCGCGGCACCAGCGCCGGGAAGCTGGGCTGGCTGCCTTCGAAGGGGTCGAAGAGCAGCTTGGTGAAGACGAAGTAGAGAATCGGCACGGTCAGGCCCAGGCCGATGAGGATGCGCTTGAGGGTCTTGCTGCTCCGCTCGCGGCGCTCGCGCCGGCTTTGGGGAGCGCGGCTCACCGGCGCGCGCGTTGGGGCTCGCTTGGGGGTTGCCGTCTTGCGCCGAATCGCCATGCCGGATGGCCGCCTCGCGGGGGGATGCTTGCTCGCACTGGTCGCTGCCGGCCGCTCCTGGCCGAGACGCCGATTCTAGGACGGCGAGGGCGCCGATCCGCCTCCCGTTTGCGCCTTGCCGCCCCCGTCCTCGGGCCAGTATCGTCAAGGCGATGCACCTGGCTCGGCGCGCGCTCTCTCTGTCGGCCTCGGCGACGCTCGAGCTGACAGCCCGCGTCGCGGCGCTCAAGAAGCAAGGCGTGGATGTGGTCTCGCTGGGGGCCGGCGAACCGGACTTTCCCTCGCCGCCCGAGGCCATCGCCGCCGCCAACGCCTTCCTCGCCAAGGGACTCGTGCGCTACACGCCGAGCGCTGGCCTGCCCGAGCTGCGCGAGGCCGCCGCGGCAGCGCTCTCGCGCTCCACCGGCGTGAAGTACGAGGCCGCACAGATCGTCATCACGAATGGTGCCAAAGAGGGCCTGGCCCTGGCGCTCCTGGCGACGGTGCAGGCCGGCGATGAGGTGCTGGTGCCTACACCGGCCTGGATCAGCTACGAGCCCATGATCATCGTGGCCGAGGCGCGTTTTTGCCCGGTGCCCTGCGCCGAGAGCGACGGCTTCAAGCTCACGCCGGCGCGCCTCGAGGCTGCGCTCACGCCCAAGAGCCGCGTGCTCGTACTCAACTCGCCCAACAATCCCACCGGCGCGGTCTACACGCGCGCTGAACTCGCCGCGCTGGCCGCCGTGCTGGCCGGGCGCGACATCACAATCGTCTCCGATGAGATCTACTCGCCCTTCGTCTTCACGGGGCAGCATGTTTCGCCGGCGGCGCTGCCCGGCCTCACCGAGCGCACCGTGGTCGTCAACGGCGTGAGCAAGAGCTACTCGATGACCGGCTGGCGCATCGGCTATGTCGGCGCGCCGCTGCCGATCGCGGAGGCCATCGACAATCTCAAGAGCCATCTCACCAGCAATGCGGCGGCGCCCAGCCAGTACGCGGCGCTCGGCGCGCTGCAGAGCGGCGACGCCTACTCGCGCATGATGGGCGAGGCCTTTGCGCGGCGGCGGCGCTTCGCGCTGGACCAGCTTGCCAAGCTGCCGGGCCTCTCGCTGGCCCCGCCGGACGGGGCCTTTTACGTCTTCCCGCGCGTCGATGCGCTCTACGGCGGACGCGTGCGCAATAGCAGTGAGTTCTGCGCGGCGCTGCTGGAGCAGGAGCGCCTCGCCGCGCTGCCCGGCGCGGCCTTTGGCGAGGATCGCTGCATTCGTTTCTCCATCGCCACCTCGGACGAGCTGCTCGCCGAGGGTCTGGCCCGCTTCGCGCGCTTCGTGCACTCGCTGCGCGCGGGCACACCGGGCTCGCCTAACACACCGGGCGCCGCAACGTCGGCGCCGACATCACCATCCACTTCTCCATCGACCGCTGCGGCGGCTCGGAGGCGGTCTTGAGCGGAGGCGCCACAATGTCCACGGCCCCCACCACGTCGGTCGCCACGCGCGACGCCTACGGCAAGGCGCTTGCCGCGCTCGGCGCCGAGCGCAAGGACATCGTGGTGCTGGACGCCGACCTCTCCGGCTCCACCAAGACCAATGTCTTCGCCAAGGCCTTCCCCGAGCGCTTCATCAACTCGGGTGTCGCCGAAGCCAACATGATCGGCATGGCGGCCGGGCTCTCCTTCACCGGGCTCACCGTCTTCGCCAGCTCCTTCGCGATGTTCGCGGCGGGCAAGGCCTTTGAGCAGGTGCGGCAGGAAGTTGCGCTGCCAGTGGCCGACGTGAAGATCTGCGCGACGCACGCCGGCGTGACCACCGGCGAGGACGGCGCCAGCCACCAGATGCTGGAAGACCTGGCCATCATGCGCGTGCTGCCGAACATGCGCGTCTTCGCGCCGGCCGACGGCCTGGAGACCGAGCAGCTCATCCGCGCCATCGCGGCCAGCCGCGGCCCCGCCTACGTGCGCCTCTCGCGTCTCAAGACGCCGATGTTTTTGCCGAACGACTACCGCTTCGTCATCGGCCGCGCGGCCAAGCTGCGCGACGGCGACTGCCTCACGCTCATCGGCACCGGCCTCACCACGTATCACTGCCTGCGCGCGGCCGAGGTCCTCGCCGCCGAGGGCATCGAGGCGCGCGTGCTGAACATGGCCACGGTCAAGCCGCTGGATGTGGACGCCGTGCGCGCGGCCGCCGAGGAAACCGGCGGCATCGTCACCGTGGAAGAGCATCAGCGCATCGGCGGCTTGGGCAGCGCGGTGGCCGAAGCCGTGGCCGAGACGCGGCCCTGCCCGGTGATCCGCCTCGGCATGGCCGACCGCTTCGGCGAAAGCGGCGACGGCATGCAGCTCATGGAGCACTTCGGCCTCACCGCACCGGGCATCGCGCGCGCCGCCCAGAAGCTCCTGGCCAAGGGATGACCACCATGAATGACAGCAAGCCGGCCGCCGCAATGCTCAGCACCTATGCCGTGCCGCCAGCGCCGGACTTCAAGCACTTGGCCGAGATCGCGCGCGAGTTGCGCATCGACGTGCTGCGCATGCTGCACAAGTCCGGCAGCGGCCACCCGGGCGGCTCGCTCGGCATGGCCGACGTCTTCACCACGCTTTGGTTCGGCGGCTGGATGAACGTAGACCCCGCGCGCCCGGAGTGGGCCGACCGCGACCGCTTCGTGCTGAGCAATGGCCACATCTGCCCGATCCTCTACGCGATCCTGGCCAAGAAGGGCTACTTCCCGCGCGAGACGCTCTGGACGCTGCGCCAGCTCGGCAGCGCGCTGCAAGGTCACCCTGACTTCCACTTCACCAAGGGCGTGGACTGCTGCACCGGCAGCTTGGGCAACGGACTCTCGGTGGGCCTCGGCATGGCGCTCGGCGCGCGGCTGCAGGGCAAGGCTTTCCGCGTCTACGCCGGCAGCAGCGACGGCGAATCGCAAGAGGGCCAGGTTTGGGAGATGGCCACCGCGGCCGCGCACTACAAACTCGACACCCTCACCGTGCTGGTGGACTGGAACGGCATCCAGATCGACGGCTACAACCGCGACGTCATGGACGTGCGCGACTTGCAGGCCAAGTACGAGGCCTTTGGCTGGCACGCGCAGACGGTGGACGGCCACGACCTGCGCGCGCTCGACGCGGCGCTGCGCACGGCGCGCGCGGTGCGCGGCCGGCCGCAAGTCATCCTGTGCCGCACGGTCATCGGCACGCCTATCTCCTTCATGCTCGACAAGCCCCACTGGCACGGCGTGACGCCCAACGCCGACGAGCTGCAAAAGGCCCTGACCGAACTCGGGGTCCCCGCCGGCGAGCGCTGAATCTGCGGACGCGTAGAATCGCGCCGTGGACTACCGCGAATCGCTGCCGCCAACCGATCTGAGGCCGTGGATTCGGCGCTTCTGGTCGCTCGCCTCGAATGGGGGCGACGCATCGGCCGGTCCGTCGGCCGACCAGCCAGTCGAAAGGGTCGTGCCCGACGGGCGCATGGAGATCGTGGTCCACCTCGGCGACGCCTTCTCGGAGTGGCGGCCCGGTGCGAGCGGCGGTGAACTCCGCCCGCAGCCGCGTGCGCTGCTCGCCGGGCAGCTCGCGGCGCCGCTCTTCCTCGTGCCCGGGCGCTCGATCGACCTGTTCGCGATTCGCTTCGAGCCCTGGGGAGTGGCGAGCCTGCTCGGCATCGAGGCGGAGGAACTCTCCGGCCGCATCGTCGCGCTCGATCAGGTGCTGGGCAGCGCTGCCGATCAGCTCGTGTACGCGCTCTGCCAGGCGCGGGACGCCGCCGCGCGCGTCGCCGCCGCCGCCGACTGGTGTCGCGCTCGGCGTGGCGCCGCGCTGTCGCCGCCAATGGCGCTGGTCCGGGCGGTGCGGCTCGCGCAGAGCGGCGTGGGTAGCGCGAGGGTCGAGTCGCTCACGGCTGCTGCCGGCACGACCGCTCGGCAGCTCGAGCGGACCTTCCTGCGCCACGTCGGGCTGGCGCCCAAGACTTTCCTGCGCGTCGCGCGGCTGCAGCGCGTCGTCGCCGCGCTCGCCGCCGACGACGAGCGTCCGCTCGCGCGCCTCGCGCTGGCGGCCGGCTACTGCGATCAGTCGCACCTGACCCGCGATTTCCTCGAACTGGCCGGCACAACGCCCGGCCGCTTCCGCCGCGAGCAGCGCGGGCTCGAGACGCTGCTGGTCGACCCCGCGCCGGCGCGCGCCTGACCGCGCCCTCAGCGCGCCGTCAGCGCACCGTTAAGGCGCTCGGGTGAACTCGAAGCGCTGCGGTGCGCCGCCGTCGACGTGGCTGATTTCCGCAGTGAGCTGCTCGCCGGTCCGCTCGTAAGTGATGCGCTGAGGGAAGTCGTGGTGCGGGTTCTCGAACACGGCGCGCGAATCACTGAGTTCAACCAGCGTGAACTCGGTGGCGGTGCGGCCGCCCGGCTGCGCGAAGTAGACCAGCGTCCCGCCCTGCTCGGCGATGCGCAGGAACTCGAAGGCGACCATCTTCTCGCCTTTCACCGTGCGCGAGATCGCCAGCATCGCCCCGCCCGCCGGCTCGCACCAGCGCTCCTCCACCGTCGAAGTGCGCAGCTTGCCGCTCCAGTGACCGGCGACCCAAGCGAGCGCGCCGATCTGCGCCGTCACCGGCGGACGCACCTCGATCTGCTCGCTCGTCTGATAGAGGCAGAGGGTTTCCATCGACACGGGCTCGGAGAGCACAAGCTTCACTTCCATCCCGTTGCTGACTGGCTTGAACGTCCATTGGAAGACGGACACGGAGGTCTTCTCCGCCGCGGACCTCTCGACGCGGAGGTCGACCTGCCAGGCACCCGCGTGGAACTGACCGCGGACGGTCGTCGTTGCGTTGCCTTCGACGGTCTTGGCCTCGCTGCCGTCGAGCGGGACGCGCAGGTGCGGGCGCGTGGTGGACTTGGGCCGATCAAGAAAGAGCGCGTCAGCCTCGCGGCGGATCGTGAACACCGACCCGTAGCTCGGCGAGCGATCGGCCGGTGCGCGGTCAGGCGTGATGTCGCGCGCGCAGAGCCATGTTTCGCAAAGCGCCGCGATCTCGCTCTCGCTCGCGGTCTGCCCTGCGGTCTGCCTCGCGGCCTGCTCCGCAGTCGGCGCGGACGCCTGCGCGGCCACGGACTGCATGGGCAGGAGCGCCAGAGAAGCGAACAGAAGCGCTCTGGGCGCGAGACACTTCAACAGCGGCATGAGCTAGCTCCGGGAGAAGGACAGGGAGGGCGACAACGGCGGCAAGACTGGGGCGGCAAGACTGGGGCGTCGCGGCTGAGCGCTGCAGCCCAGTTCGAAATGGTAGGGCTCCGACGGATGGCGAGATTGAAGGAACGCGACATGGCGGGCGTATCGCCTTAAGTGATGATCTGATAACACGTTCTGCGCGGCGTCTAAGCTATTGCGAGCATGCTCGGATTTTTCGTTGACGCCGGAGGCCGGTTCGCCGATATTGCGACCGCACTCGCTTTAGAGGCTTTCGATGCGAATCACCGCTGCGGCCAAGCTCAGGACACGGGAGCGCCTTCTCCAGGCCGCTCGACGCCTGCTCAGTCGGCGCACGCTGGCGGAAGTCACCACCCGCGAACTGGCCGAGGGTGGCGGCATCGGCCACGCCACACTCTTCAATTACTTCCCGACCAAGGAAGACTTGGCCCTGGCCCTGTGCAGCGAGTTGCTCGCGCAGGCGGAAGCGGACTTCGCCGCGGAGGCGCACACTTCCGCTTCCGTGGACGAGGCCCTCTTCGCACACGCGGCCGCCGGCCTGCGGCGCCTGCTCCCCTACCGCGCTTGGGCCGGCACGCTGCTGGCCTCCGCACTGGCACCCGGCTTAACGCCCAGTTCGGCACCGAGTCCGGCGTCCGCCGAGTCTCTCGACGGCAAGGCCTCCGCGCCCTCCGAGGCTGACACAGACACACCCGCCGATCTGCAAACCCGCCACCTCGCCACGGTCCAAGCGATCTTGGCGCGGCGACCGGACGCGCTCGGGCCCGGTCCGCGCGAGCTGCATCTCTACTGGACGCTCTGGATAGGCGTCCTGGGCTGGTGGGCCGCCGATCGCAGCGAGCACCAGCAAGACACGCTGGGCCTGCTCGACCAATCGCTGCGGCTCTTCCTCGCTTCGTTGGACGGCCCCGCCGTCCGTGGAGACTCGCCATGACGCACGCCGCCGATTCCCTGCCCCCCGGGCCGCGCGAAGAACTCGCGCGCCTGCTGGCCTCCATCGAAACGCGCAGCCTGCCGACGGGGCGTCTGCATCGCGGCTGGATCCTGGGCACGACGCAAACTCGCATCGCCGCTGACTATTTCGCCACCTGGCTGCGTTCAGGATTCCGCAGCGAGGACGAGCGCGCGCGCCTGCGCAACGAGGCCCATCTGCGAGCCGCACTCCATCTGCTCGGCACGATGAGTTATTTGCGTGGGGCGGTGGGCAAGTTCGGGCAGCTCCTTGCAAGCTGGCCCAATTTGGCGCCGGCGCAGTTCGCGGAAGTCCTTTCGGTGTTGCAGTTCGAGGCGCCGCCCATGCACTTTTCGCTCCTGCGCGAGATGCTGCGCGGCGAACTCGGCGGTGAGCCCGAGCAAGTCTTTGCAGAGTTCGAGACCCGACCCTTCGCGGCTGCCTCGCTGGGTCAGGTCCACCGCGCGCGGCTGCACAGCGGCGAACACGTCGCGGTGAAGATCCAGTATCCGGGCATCGCGGGCACGATCCGGGCTGACTTCAGCAATCTGCTAGCGCTGATGCTGCCCATGCGCCTCAGTCGCGACTGGGAGAACATGCGCGAGCAGTTGGGTGATCTCGTTGCCATGCTCGAGTCGGAGACCGACTACCGGCGCGAAGCGCAATGGCAGGAAGAGGCGCGCCTGGCTCTGGCCGGATTTCCGCAAATTGTCGTGCCGCGCGTGCATGCAGCCCACAGCACGCAGCGCGTGCTGGTCAGCGATCTGCTCGAAGGCCTGCACCTCGACGACTATCTCGCCACGAACCCGAGCCAGGCGCAGCGCGATGCGCACGGTCATCAGCTCATGCAAGCGGCCTTCCAGCTCTACTACGGCTCGCAGTTCCTCTACACCGACCCGCATCCCGGCAATGTGCTCTTCCTGCCCGACGGTCGCCTGGGCCTTCTGGACTTTGGCAGTTGTCGGCGCATCGAAGGCGAGGAGTTGGCCTACACCGATCTGATGGAGCGCGCCTTTCAAGGCGACGAAGCGGCCTATGAGGAGGGTCTGCGGCTCGGCACGCGGCTGGCGCCGGGCGCGCCGCTCACCGAGGAGCACCGGCGCTTGCTGCGCGACTTCGGCAACTGGCACTGGGAGCCGCTGCGCCAGGCGGGCCCCTTCGACTTCGGCAGCGAGGACTACATCCGTCGCGGCATGACGCTCTGGGCCAGCTTCGTGCGCAAGCGGCTCACGCGCAGCATGCCTCTCAATCTTTGGATCAACCGCAACTTCGTCGGCCTGCGGGCGCTGGCCTTTCGGCTGCGCGCGAGGGTCGACATGCAAGCACTTCACGCGGAGGCGTCATCACCATGACTCCTGTCTACACGTACCTAACCGGCCTGGCAGTCACTGTCTTCGTGAGTCTCACGGCAGCGCTCGTGCTGCGACGACCGCTGCAGCGGCTCCTCGTGGAGCTGTGTGGCACGGAGTCGCGCGCGGCCTTCTGGACCGCCTTCTCCAATCTCACGCTCGTGCTGGCGCCCCTGCTCGGAGCCATGCATCGGCGGCCCGGCAAAGGTGCCGACCTCGCGCCGGCACTCGAAGTCGCCGCGCAACTGGAGTGGGCGCTGGCGGGCCTGCTTTTCTCGGTGCTGGCCATCGGAGTGGTCTTGGGGCGCTTCATCGCCGCGCAGGACCGCTCAGCCTCGCAAGTGCGCTCGCCTCGCGAGCAAGCAGCAGGCGGAGTGCCGGCCCTCGCGACGTCGGGCCCGCACAGCGCGAAGTAGTGCGGCAAAAAAGGAGGGGGCCCTCACCCGGAGTGAGGGCCCCCTCGGATGCCTCGCGGGCGCGTAGGCATCGTGACCCGGATGGAGCTGTGTGTGTGGGAGGGAGGTGCCCGAGGGGTGCAGGCAGACCTCGCACCCATCCGGACCGGCTGAACCAGAGGGATGCTCGCGCCGCTGAATGAAGATCCACCATCGCGGTCGATCAATTCTCGATGGTTTCCGAAGGCGCTGCGCCACGACGAGAAATCGCCGGACACACATGAGTTGCACCCGCTGGAGGCAGCGATGCTGTCTTTACAGAGTGAAGCCGCGCTCGAGGCACCACCACAAACCGGCCAGCATGACGGCCGCAGCGAGCGGCCGGCGCAGCCAAGTCGGCGCAAGCCATTGCGACGACGGCGGCGAAGCGACTGACGCGGCGCCTCCTGCTGACGCCTCTTCACGAGCCGGGGCTAGGCGGCGCAGCAGCAGCAAGAGCGCCGCCAAGGCGAGCACCACCGCTACTTGGCCAGCCTCGACGCCGAGGTTGAAGCCGAGCAGAGGCAGGAGCCGCTGCGGTTCGTTGGCCAGGGCTTCGCCCAGAAAGCCGGCGAAACCCAGGCCGTGAATCAAGCCGAAGGCGAAGGCCTCGCGCGCCCGCGAAACCGGCGCCGGCGCGCGCAGTGTGACGAAGCCCAGCCAGGCGATGGAGGCCGCGATGGCCAGTTCCACCGGGCGGCCGGGCAGCGAGACGATTTCCAGCGCGGCCAGCGCCAGCGTGACGGAGTGCGCCAGCGTGAAGGCCGTCACGACGAGCAGCAGCGAGGGCAGCGTCGAAGCTCCGAGCACGAGCGCGAGCACGAAGGCGAGGTGGTCCCAGCCGGAGAGGATGTGGTCGAAGCCGAGTGCCAACCAGTCGGTGAAGCGCCGGTCGAAGGGCGCCGCGACGCCGCTCGTTGGCGCAGCGTTTGCCGGCGTCGCATCCGCGCCGCTGGCCGTGGCATCGCTCTCCGCCGGCACGTAGCGGCGCACCGACTCATCGAGCCAGAAGACCGTCTCCAGCGGCGGCTCGTCATTCCACTCCAAGCGACACAGGTCGCGGTGATCAGGCGCCGTTTCACGGAAGAGCCGCACCTCCACCAGCAGCGCGCCCACCGGCTGCGGCGCTGCGTACTCCACGACGAGTTCGATCCACTCCAGCGGCGGGCCAACGATCGGCATGTCGAAGCCCGGCTCCGGCGGCGCCGAAGCAAGATGCACGAGCCGGCCTGTCAGTGGCGCCTCCTCCGGCGTGGCCGTGCCGGCGCGCAGGAGGTAGTGCTCGCCGAGGTACTCCGCGAGTGGCTGCGCGAGCGCGGCCAACTCGCGGTCGTCGAGGCGCAGATCTTCGTTGTCGTCGCCGCCCAGAACTTCGATGACCGAGAGCGCCTGGCAGCGCAGCTCCAGCCGCACCTTCTCGCCGCGCACAACCAGAAGCGAGCGCGAAAGCGAGTTGGGGTGCGGTTCGAGCGCGGAGACCAGCACCAAGATCAGGGCGAGCACGGTCAGCAGCATGAGGCTCGACGATAGCGAATGAGGCTTGGCCCAGCGCGTTCAGCTTGATCGCTGGAGGGCAGGGCCGTACTGTTCCGCCGTGAATGCAGTCCTTGTCGTGGCCATCGGCGTGCTGGTCGTCGGCCTGCTCGTCCTGTCGTACCGCGCGACTCAGCAGCGCCGGCAGGCCCTGCAGGCTTGGGCGACGAGCCTGGGACTCAGCTACACCAAGGAACGCGACGAGAGTCTGGAGGCCCGCTTCCCCGAGTTTGCCTGCCTGCGCCAAGGCGCGCGGCGCTACGGCTACAACCTCTGCGAGGGCCAGCTCGGCTCAGTCCAACTCTCAGGGCCGGGCCAAATCGTGGGGGCCAGCCGGCTCAGTGACGCGGGCAAGCTGTGCGCCTTCGACTACCACTACGAGACTTACTCGCACGGCAAGCACGGGCGCACGACCCACCACCACCACTTCTCCGCACTCATCCTGGAGACGAAGCTGCCGCTGCGTTCGCTCATGCTGCGGCCCGAGCATTTCGGCGACCGGCTGGCCGAGTTCTTTGGCGTGGACGACATCGACTTTGAGTCGGCCGAGTTCAGCAAGCGCTTCCACGTGAAGGCGCCCGATCGCTCCTGGGCCTTTGACGTGCTGCACCAGGAGACCATGGAGTTTCTGCTGGCCTCGCCGGAGTTCAGCCTCGAGCTTCATCCGCACCGCGCGATGGCCTACCGTGGCAAGACCTTTCGCGTGGAGGAGTTCGCCGCGGCGCTGGCCGTGCTCAACGGCGTGCTCGGCCGGCTGCCGCCTTCCGTGCTTCAGGAGCTGCGCACGACATGACGCCCCTGCTCATCACCCTTGGCCTGCTGCTCTTTTTGGCACTCTGGGCCACGCTGCTCTACAACGCGCTGGTGCGCACGCGCAACCACTGCAACGAGTCCTGGGCCGACGTGGACACCGAACTCAAGCGCCGCTACGACCTCATCCCCAATCTGGTGCAGACCGTGCGCGGCTACGCGGCCCACGAGCGCGAGACGCTGGACCGGGTGGTGGCCGCGCGCAACACGGCCAAGGCCAACGAGGGGCCCGTGGAAAGCCAGGCGCGTGACGAGAATGCGCTCATCGGCAGCCTGCGCAAACTGGCGGTCGTGGTGGAGGCCTACCCGGCGCTAAAGGCCGACGCGCACTTCCTCGAACTGCAAGAGCAACTCGCCCTCACCGAGGATCGCATCCAGCGCGCGCGGCGCTTTTTTAACGCCAATGTGCGCCACATGAACAACCTCGTCGAGACCGTGCCCTCCAATCTCATGGCGCGCGTGGCTGGCTTCACGCGCCGCGCCTACTTCGAGATCGACGAGCCGCAGCGCCAGACGCCGTCGGCCGCCGTGCTGCCATGAACCTCATTCTCGGCCTCGAAACTTCCTGCGACGAGACCGCCGCGGCGGTCGTGCGCGGCGGTGTGGAGTGCCTCGGCCAGCGCGTGGCCTCGCAGGTGGACTTGCACGCGCGCTTCGGCGGCGTCATTCCCGAGATCGCCAGCCGCAGCCATCTCGAGGCGCTGTTTCCGGCCATCGAAGAGACTCTCGGCGAGGCCGGCGTCACGCTCGCGCAACTCGACGGGCTGGCCGTGACGGTGACGCCGGGGCTGGTGGGCTGCCTGCTCGTGGGCCTCTCCACCGCCAAGGGCTTGGCCATCTCCACGGGCCTGCCGCTCGTGCCGGTGAATCACGTGCACGGGCACATTTACGGCGCGCTTATGCCGTGGATGGCCGAGCGCCGTGCGCGCGGCGAGCCGGAGACGCCGCCTTGGCCGCTGGCCTCGCTCGTGGTTTCGGGCGGACACACGTCGCTTTTCGAGAGCCGCAGCCCGACCGAGCACCGGCGCATCGCGCGCACGATCGATGATGCCGCCGGCGAGGCCTACGACAAGGTCGCGGCGCTGATGGGCCTCGGCTATCCCGGCGGGCCGGCCATTGATCGCCTCGCGCGCGACGGCGATCCGCGCGCCTATGATTTTCCGCGCAGCCGGCCGGGCGGCCTGGACTTCTCCTTCTCGGGGCTCAAGACCGCCGTGCTGCATGCAGTGCGCGGGCCGAACGCGCCGCGCGGCGCACCGCTCCTGCCCACGGTGCACAAGGCCGACGTCGCGGCTTCCTTCCAGGCCGCGGTCGTGGACATTCTCGTCGAGCGACTCATGGCGGCGGCCGAGCGCATCGGCGCCGGCGGGCTCGTCGTCAGCGGCGGCGTGGCGGCCAACTCGGCGCTGCGCGCGCGCGCCGCCGCCGAAGCGGGCCGGCGCGGCCTGCCGCTCTTTTTGCCTACGCACGCGCTGGCCACCGACAATGCCGTGATGATCGCCGGCCTGGGCCACTGGCTCTTGGCCGAAGGCCGCACTGCCGGCCTGGAACTGGACGTCCTCGCCCGCGCCGACTGAGGCCTTGGACGCCCGCGGCCAGGGCCGTTACGATGCGCCGAATTCCGCGCCTTCCGGCGCCGCGAGCATCCCATGGCCACCCGCAGCCCCGCACCTTGCCTGCTCGTCTTCGAAGATGGCGACGTTTACCGCGGCACGCACTTCGGCCATCACGGCGAGTCGTGCGGCGAGGTGGTCTTCAACACCTCCATGTCCGGCTACCAGGAGATCGTCACCGATCCCTCCTACCGCGGGCAGATCGTGCTGATGACTTACCCGCTCATCGGGAATTACGGCATCAATCGCGAGGACGACGAGTCGGCGCGCTGCGACCTGGCCGGCTTCGTGATCAAGGAGCTGTCGCCCATCGTGAGCAATCAGCGCAGCAGCACGGACCTGTCGAGCTGGCTGGCCGAGCAGAAGGTTGTGGGCCTGGCGGGCGTGGACACGCGCGCGCTGGTCTTCAAGGTGCGCGAGGCCGGCAGCATGCGCGCCATCGTGAGCAGCACCGACACCGACCCCGCTTCGCTGCTCGCCAAGGTGCGCGCCTGGCCGGGGCTCAACGGGCTGGACGTCGTCAAGGATGTCACCTGCGCCAAGCCCTTCGCCTGGACGCAGGGCCTGAACGAGCCTTTCTTGCCGGTGCTCAAGGCGCCGCCGGCGAGCCGGCCGCGCCTGGCGGTCTACGACTTCGGCATCAAGCGCAACATGCTGCGCGGTCTCGTCTCGGTGGGCTTCGATGTGACGGTGTTCCCCGCCAGCACGCCCGCTGCGCAGATCAAGGAGCACGCGCCCGACTGCCTCTTCCTCAGCAATGGCCCCGGCGACCCCGAGCCCGTTTCCTACGCCATCCGCTCGATCCGTGAGCTGGTGCACACCGGCCTGCCCACCTTCGGCATCTGCCTCGGCCATCAGCTCGTGGCCTTCGCGCTCGGCGGCCGCACGGTCAAGATGAAGTTCGGGCATCACGGCGCCAATCAGCCGGTGATGGACCTCACCACCGGCCGCACCGAGATCACCAGCCAGAATCACAGCTACATGGTGGACCGCGCCAGCCTCGACAAGGGCATGGTCGAGATCACGCACGAGAACCTGAACGACCGCACCGTCGAAGGCCTGCGCCATCGCGAGTTGCCGCTCTTCACCGTGCAGTACCACCCCGAGGCCGCGCCCGGCCCGCGCGACGCCATGTACCTGTTCCGGCGCTTCCGCGATCTGGTCGAGCAGCACCGCGGCGCCGCCGCGCGCTGACGGCCCTCGGCGGCCCAGCCGGTTCTTGGATCGGCCGCTGGGGTCGGCCTAGTCAATCTTGACAGATAGTTAGTTGATTGACTAAAGTTAGCCGATGCCAGCATTTCCTCTAAAGACTCAAGCTAAGGCCCAGCCCAACCCCTACCGACCAGGGGCTGGCCACATGCCTCCTTACCTGGCGGGCCGCCAGGCCGAGATCGGCGAATTTGAGGGGCTGCTCGACCAGACCACGATCCTGAACAACGCGGTCCTCACGGGTCTGCGTGGAGTCGGCAAAACCGTTCTGCTCGAACTGCTTCGGCCGCACGCCATCCGCCGCGGCTGGGGCTGGGTCGGCACCAACCTCTCCGAGTCGGCGAGCATCAGCGAGGAGCATCTCGCGACAAGGCTCCTGACCGACCTAGCCGTCCTGACTGCCGACGTGGAAGTCGCCCGACATGACGTCGCCAAGATCGGCTTCGTCCCTGCGCCTCAGCAGGCCGTCGTGACTCTGAACTTCGAGACGCTCCGGTTCATTCACGACAACACGCCCGGTCTCGCGACAGACAAACTCAAGGCGGTCCTCGAGGCCGTTCACGAGCACCTTCCGCGAACGGGTGTCCGCGGCCTCGTCTTCGCCTATGACGAAGCCCAGAATCTCGCCGACCACGCGCCGGACAAGCAGTATCCCTTGTCGCTCCTGCTCGACACTTTTCAGTCGATACAGGCCAAGGGCATTCCCTTTCTGCTCGTGCTCACGGGCTTGCCGACGCTCTTCCCCAAGCTTGTTGAGGCGCGGACCTTTTCCGAGCGGATGTTTCGGGTCTTGTTCCTGGACCGGCTCGATGAGGAGTCGAGCCGGCAAGCCATCATCCGGCCGCTGAAGGAGCAGTCCGGGCCGGTGAATTTCAGCGACGAAGCCGTGGCAGTCATCATCAAGGAGTCGGGCGGCTACCCGTACTTCATCCAGTTCATCTGCCGGGAGTACTTCGATGCGCTGTCTCAGCGGCTCTCGGCCGGCGAGAGGGCGCCGGTCCCGGTTCACGAGATCCTGCTCAAACTCGACCGGGACTTCTTCGCGGGCCGCTGGGTGCGGGTCACCGATCGCCAGCGCGAGTTGCTCACCGTGATCGCGATGCTCGAAAGCTGCGAAGCGGAATTCACTACACAGGAGATCGTCGAGAAGTCGAAGTCGACACTCGCGAAGTCCTTCAGCTCGAGCCACGTCAGCCAGATTCTTCGCTCGCTGTTGGACGCCGGGCTGGTTTTCAAGAACCGGCACGGACGGTACTCCTTCGCCGTGCCGCTCCTGGGGCAGTTCATTCGCCGCCAGGCGCGCTGAGCTACCAGCTCCAGTCGAAGCTCGCACGCCAGGCCAAGAGCGCCTCGCGGTCCTGGGACTGCACGAGCGCTTCTCGGTCGAGTCCGTCCGGCGCCGGCGCCAAGCGCTGCAGGGCATCACAGACACTCGCGCGCTCCTGTTCGGGCAACGCCGACCACGCCAAAAGATGCCAGAGCGTCAAGCTGTCCGTCTCGCGCTCGGTCGCCAGCACCTCGGCTAGAGCCTGAGCAAGCGCCTGACTTCTCGCTGCATGAGACGCCTGGTCACGCTCGAGGGCGTCGGCGCTGCCGCGTAGCACGGCCTCGTCGAGGCGCGCGACCGCCGCGCGCCAAGCTTCGGGAGCGGAGTCCCACGTGGGCGTGGCTGGACCGCTCATTGGCGCGGAGCGCGTGCTCGCGCCCGACGGCACCGTGACGCGCCGCAGCGGTGTCTCAAAGGAAACCTGGCCCGAGAGCACCGAGAGCCGCGTGCTGCCATCGTCCTGGACTTGCGCGGTGTAGACGCAGCCCAGATCCACGGCCAGCCCGCCCGGAGTGCCGAGTTGGAACAATCGCGGCGCAGCAAAAATGCTGGCCGTGAGCGTGCCGCGCTCCAGCCAGAGCAGGTGCTCGGCATCGGCGGCCAGCTCCGGGCTCGGGCGCCCGACGCGCAGCGCAGACTCCGGCTCCAGCAGCAGCGCGCCGATGTCGCCGATCTCGATGCGGACGCGCGTGCGCTCGTCGGTGACGAGGCGCTCGCCGTCGCGCAGTTCCGAGCGCGTGAACTCGCCCGACAGCGCGCTGGCCAGATAGACCGGGCCGTCGAGTTCGCCCGGCGGCGCGGCCGGCGGCGCGGCGCCTCCTTGCGCCCACCACCACAGGCCGCCGAGCAGCAGAGCCAGCAGGCCTGCGGCCAGAGCGACGCCGAGCGGCGGCAGCCGAGGCCACTTGCGCCGAGCGGGCAGCGGAGCGGCCGGCAGCCGGCCCGTCCAGCGATGACGGCCAAGCTCGGCTTCGAGTGCCGCGAGTTCCGGATCGTGTTCGCCGCGGCGATCCCAGAGCGGATCGTCGCCGGTGCCGTCGCTGTCGAGTGAATCTTGCGGCTTCATGGCCAGCCCTTCTCGCGCAGCGCCGCTTGCAGCAGCTTCATGCCGCGTGACAGATTCACGCGCACCGAGCCATGCGTGAGGCCGGTGGCCTCGGCGATCTGAGGGCCGCTGAGGCCCTCCACCAAGCGCATGGCCAGCGTCTCGCGGTAGGCGACGGGCAGGCCGCGCAGCACCGCGAGCACGTCGAGACGCCCATCGGCTCCGCGGCGCGGATCCATCGGCTCGGACTCGATCGGCGTCTCAAGGCGACGTCGCGCGCGCTCGCAGCCGCGCTGCGCGGCGTGGCGCGCCATGGCCGCCAGCCAGGCGCCGACATGCTCGCCGTCACGCACTTGATGCAGCGCGCGCCACGCGGCGAGGAAGACATCCTGCATGAGGTCGTCGGCTTCGCCACGCGGCGCGCGGGTCACGAGCACGGCGTGCACCATCGGCGCAAAACGCTCGTAGAGGGCGCGGAAGGCTTGCTCGTCGCCGTCTAGGGCGCGCGCGTGCAGGCGCGCGTCCAGGGCCGGTCCTGAGCGAGCAGCTTCCGCCTCGACCACGGGCCGAATCGGCTCAACCCGCGGGGAGGCGGCTGCGGATGCCTTGGACGAGTTCATCGTGCGTCTTCGCGTTGAGCAGCGGGCCTACCGTGACCAACAGGTTTCGGCGGACGACGTCGCGAGTGGGAGCATCTTCGGTCAGCTTCACCGCGCTGTCGAGATGGAGCCAGGCTTCGGCGCGCACGGCCGCATCCGGCTGTGCGAGCAGGCCGAGCGCGGCGCCCAGCCGCACGCCGGGGTCGGCCGGCGCGAGCCGCACGGCGTCGCGCAGAGTGCTGGCCTCCTCGGCGTGCCGCGCGAAGCCGGCCTCGCGCAGCGCCGCGCGCAAAAAGCCCAGGTCGAGGAAGACCAGCCCCGCCGAACGGGCCTGGGCCTGGCAGTAGCGACCGCCCAGTGCCGGCGACGGCGCCGGCACCGGCGCGGCGTTGACGAGCATGTGCGCCGACGCCGGCGTCGCTGTCGATGCGGATCCCGACGCGCTCCCGGGACGCAGAGCCTTCGCCGCGGCCTCGTGGACGTCGGCGTCGTATTGCAGTTCACGGAAGAGCGCCGCGAGCAAGGCTTCGCGCTGCAGGTCAGAGGGCCGTTCACGCCGCTCGCCCACGCCGGTGGCATAGATCACTGCCCGTCGCAGAGTTTCTACGTGGACCAGCGGGTCCTCGCTGCGCAGCAGGATCTCGTAGGTGTCTCCGGCGAGCTTGTCGAGGTTGTAGTCCGCCTTCACTCCGAAGGCGCCGCCATCCCAGGGCAGCGAAGCGGACTGGCCGATATCGAGCGGATGGCACAGCGTCGGCGGGCCAAGCGCTGCGGGGCCGAGCGCCATCGGATCGAGCACTGGCGGGCTGAGCGGTGGCGCCGAGAGTGAGAGGCTGGTCAAACTCGTGAGCAGCAAGGCGGTCAACATGAGCAGGCTCCAGAAAGGGTCGGCCCGTTCGGGCCAGGGAAACTCGTCTGCCAAGAGTCCGCGGGGCGCGGCGGTGTTAACGCAGCAGATCCGGCCGGGGGCAAGCGCTAGAATCCGCGGACTTCACGGCGGGCGCCCACAGGGCGCGGCCTGCCCCGACCCAGGGAGGTGATCGAGGACATGGCCAACAAAGGGCACGGAGAGCATCACCGGCACGCCAACATGGGCACCGGCCACAGCGACGGCTTGGAGCCGGTGCGCTCGCTCGACCTGGCCAAGGTGGGCTCGGTGGATGAGTTGGTGCGCGGCATGGCCGCGACGAGCTTCGGCGGGCGCAGCCTGGGCGAGGCCGCCGACATCCTGGAAGTCATGGTGCGCGACCCGCACTGCAAGGTCGTGCTGACGCTCTCCGGCGCCATGACCATCGCCAAGCAAGGCCTGATCATCGCCGAGATGATCGAGCGCGGCTGGGTGCAGGCGGTGGTCTCCACCGGCGCGCTCATGTGCCACGGCCTCGTCGAGACCGCCGGCATGCTGCACTTCAAGCACGACCCCACGCTCTCCGACGAGGTGCTCTTCGAGAAGGGCTACAACCGGGTCTACGACACGATCGAGCTGGAGCAAAACCTCGACGACACCGAGAAGATCATGGCGCGCGTGCTGCGCGATGTGCCCGAAGGCGAGGTCATGTGCAGCCACAAGCTCACGCGGCGCATCGGCGCGCACTTGGCGCAGCAGGGCGCGGGCCGCGGGCCGCTGCGCTCAGCTTTCGAGAAGGACGTGCCCATCTATGTGCCGGCCTTCACCGACAGCGAACTGGGCTTGGACTACGGCACCAACAACCATCGCCGTCGCCTGGCCGGCAAGGGCCCGCTGCCCTTCGACCCCTTCCTAGACCTAGAGGATTTCCGCGAGCGCATCGACGCGAATGAAACCTGGGGCATCTTCACCATCGGCGGCGGCGTGCCGCGCAACTGGGCCCAGCAAGTGGCGCCTTACATCGACATCCTCGGCAAGCGCGTGCCCCAGATGCAGCGGCCGCTGCGCCGCTACAAGTACGCCGTGCGCATTTGCCCCGAGCCTGTGCATTGGGGCGGGCTCTCGGGCTGCGACTACAGCGAATCGGTGAGCTGGGGCAAGATCGTGCCGCGCAGCGAAGGCGGCCGCTGGGCCGAAGTGAAGGACGACGCCACGATCGCCTGGCCGCTCATCGTGCGAGCGGTGATGGAGCGCGTGGACCGCTAAGCGGCGGTCAGTCGTCCTCGCCGCGCTCGATCTCCAGCACCTTGCCGGCGGCGGTGACCTCGATCTCAACCGCCTCGCCGTTGTGCGAGCCGATGAGGCAGTAGACGAGTTGGCCGTGCTCCTGTTCGATCTCGGCGCCGGTCAGCAGGACGCCTGGCAGAGCCGCGCGACCTGCGGCGAGCACGATCGCCGGCACTTTGTCCAAGCTGACGACGCGGTCCTCGTCTTCGTCCTCGTCGTCAGCCGCCATCGCCGTGGCCGAGCTTTCACTGTCCTCACAACAGACGGTGCAGCAGCCCGGCAACCAAGCGCCGGCGAGCAGGACCAGGAGCAGGATCGAGAGCTTCAACATCGCAGCACCTCCGAGGACGTGCGTTGGTGGGACTGTACTCGATCCCGTTCCGGGCTGGCAGCCGCCGTCGACGGCTCAGATCGCCCTCAGGGGGCTTCTCTGGACAGCGCTCCCGCGGGAAAGGCCACCCGAAAGATTTCGCCGAGCATCAGGAACTCGACTGAGCGCGAGGAGGTCGAGCGCCAGACCAGGCCGATCCGGCGCTTGGGTGCGGGCTCCTTGAAACTGCGGACCACGAGGCCCTTCAGGCACTCCGCTTCTGCGCGCGCCATGGCGGGCAGCAGCGTGACGCCCAGCCCGGCGCCGACCAGCCCGAGCAGCGTGCGCAGGCTCGTGGCGCTCGCATCGCCCAGCTCGCGCGCACCGTTCTCGTGACAGAGCGCCAGCGCCTGATCGCGCAGGCAGTGCCCGTCCTCAAGCAAAAGGACTTCGCTGCGGCGCAGTTCCGAGAGGCGCGCGGGCCCGCTGCCGGCGAGGCGGTGCCCGGCCGGAGCCACGAGCAGGAAGGGGTCGTCGCAGAGCGGCAGGCTGGTGAGCCCCGGCGCGGGGATGGGCAGCGCCAGCAGGGCCGCGTCGAGCCGGCCCGTGCGCAGCAGTTCGAGCAGCTCCGAAGTGCGCGCCTCGCGCAGCACGAGACGCAGCTTGGGATGCGCGGCGCGCGCCGCCGTGAGCAGGCCGGGCAGCACGTAGGGAGCCACGGTGGGAATGGCCCCGAAGGAGAGCGGGCCCACGAGTGGGCCACCTTGTCCGACCGCCGCCTCGACCAGCGTGTCCACATCGCCGATCACGGCGCGCGCGCGCTCCAGCACGTGCACGCCGGCCGTGGTGAGCGCGACGCGACGACGATTGCGTTCCAGCAGGCGCACGCCGAGCTGCTCCTCGAGCAGGCGGATCTGCTCGGAGAGCGCGGGCTGGCTCACGTGGCTGGCCGCCGCCGCCGCGCGGAAGTTGAGCGTCTCCGCCACGGCGATGAGGTACTCGAGCTGGCGCAGTGTGGGGCGAGGGCGGGTGGCGCGTTTCACGCGGGCATCATACGGTTCTGCTCGACAGCGGCCGCGACCACGACCGCGGCAATGCGCACGATCTCCTGCACCATGGCCGGACTGGCGCCCAGTTGGCGCAGTTGCTTCTCATGCGCCTGGATGCACATGCCGCAGCCGTTCACGACCGAGGTCGCGATGGCCCACAGCTCGAGGTCCAGCTTGGGCGCCGCCGTGCTGGCCAGGCCCTGCATGCGCAGCCCAGCCGGCAGTTGGCTGTACTCCGACGACTCCATGAGATGCACGAAGCGGTAGTAGACGTTGTTCATGGTCATGAGCGCGGCGCCCGTGCGCACGGCCTGCGCGACCTCCGCGGAAAGATGCGCGCCCGCCTCCTCGGCGACGGCCGCCGCAAGCGGCTCAGAGCGCACGGCGATGGCCGAAGCCAGCGCCGCACCCCAGGCCTGCTGCGGCGTGAGGTGCTGCGGCGCGCGGATCACGCGCAGGTTGAGGCGCAGATCGCGCGCGGAATCGTGCTGTAGAAGAGCGTCGAGTGTCGCGGTCATGGGTTCCTTTCACGCCACCTTGAGCGTCTCTTGGCCGGGTTTCCAGTTGCAGGGGCAAAGCTCGTCGGTCTGCAGCGCATCGAGTACGCGCAGCACTTCCTGGGGGCTGCGGCCCACCTTGCCGTCGGTCACCATCGCAAAACGGATCACGCCCTGCGGGTCCACGACATAAGTCGCGCGGCGCGCCACGCCTTCCTCGTCGAGGATGCCCAGCTCGCGCGACAGATCCCGCCGCAAATCCGAGAGCATGGGATAGGGCAACTGACGCAGATCGTCGTGGCTCTGGCGCCAGGCCAAGTGCACGAACTCGCTGTCGGTGCTCACCGCCAGGAGCTGCGCCTCGCGGTCAGCGAAGTCGCGCTCGAGCTTGCCGAAGCCGGCCAGCTCGGTGGGACACACGAAGGTGAAGTCCTTGGGATAGAAGACGTAGACCGCCCAGCGCCCGGCGAGTTCAGCGGGGCCGAAGTCGCGGAAGGCGCTGGCCGCGTCGCTGGAGACCACGCCCTTGAGCGTGAAGGAGGGGAAACGATCGCCGACGGTGAGCATGACAGAGGTCCTTGCAGTGCTGCGGGTGCGGATTCCTCGTCGGTGGCAGCGCAGCGCCCGCCACGACGAAGGCCGACCATAGGCAGCCGCAGCGACCTCGTCCAATCGCGAGTTCCGTTCACGCTGATCGCCCGCGGCGCAGCGCGCCTCAACTGCTGAGGAACTTGCTCATCTGCGCGGCCGTGACGAAGCCGCCGCGCTTCTTGATCCACTCGGCATTGCCTGGGCCCCAGGCCTCATCGGTGGCCACCACCAGGGCGCGGCACTTGCAGCCGCCGGGGCAGGTGCAGCCCGTCTTGAGCGGCGGCGCCACGACATCGGTGCGCTCGGGCAGCCAGCACTGGCCGTCGCGCTCGCGACAGGCCGCGCAAGCGCCGCTCGCCGGCCCGACGTGCCAGGTGTAGTAGGCGACCGAAGCCTCTTTGCCGAACTTTCGCGAGAACCAGCCCATCGAAGACTCCTCGGTGCGATCGCGGCGTGATCTGCACTCCGCTGGCCGGTAGTGTACGCGGCTCATGCTTCAATCCGAGTCAGCGCCTTCGTCCAGCGCGCCACGCATCCTGCTCGCCTGGTCCAGCGGCAAGGACAGCGCCTGGACGCTGCACATGCTGCGTCAGGCCGCCGCACGCGATCCCCTGGCGCCGCAGGTCGTGGGCCTGCTCACGACGGTGAACGCCACGCATGAGCGCGTGGCCATGCACGCCGTGCGCCGTGAGCTCTTGGCCGCGCAGGCCGCGGCCGCGGGCCTGCCGCTGCGCGAAGTGCTCATCCCTTGGCCCTGCAGCAATGCCGACTACGAACGCGCCATGAGCGCCGCCATGGAGACGGCGCGCGCGGAGGGTCTTTCGCACGTGGCCTTCGGCGACCTGTTCCTCGAAGACATCCGCCGCTACCGCGAGGAGAAGCTCGCCGGCACCGGCCTCTCGCCGCTCTTTCCGCTGTGGGGCCGGCCAACGCGCGCGCTGGCCGAAGAAATGCTCGCCGCGGGCGTACGCGCGCACATCACCACCGTGGATCCACGCCAAGTCCCGGCGCGGCTCGTCGGACGCCGCTGGGATGCGGGCCTCATCGCCGAGTTGCCGCCCACCGCCGACCCCTGTGGCGAGAACGGCGAGTTCCACACCTTCGTGTCGGCCGGCCCGATGTTTCGCGCGCCCATCCCCGTCCGCGTGGGCGAGGTCGTCACGCGCGATGGATTCGTCTACGCGGACCTCTTGCTGGACGGCTCTCCCAAAGCAAGGCACCCCTGACCAGGCTCTTCGCGCCGACCGGCGAGACGCAAGCGACTTAGTTCTGCGGCGCCGGCTCGCCGAGCCACCAGCGACGCGCGGCCGCGCGATCGCTTTCCCAGACGCGCAGGCTGCCATCGCGCCCCACCGAGACGAGGCGCCGTCCGCTGCCGTCGAAGGCCAAACCCGTGACGCCGCCTTCGTGGCCGACGAGTGTGGCCAGTGGTTCGCCGGAGGGCAGTTCCCACACACGCACGGTGCCGTCCTCGGAGGCCGAGGCGAGGCGCTGGCCGTCGGCACTCACGGCCAGTGCGTTCACAGCGGCGCGATGTCCGCTGAGGACACGCAGCGTGTTGCCGTAGGTCGCATCCCAAAGGCGCACGCTGCGATCCTCCGCCGCGGTGAGGAGCTGCTTGCCGTCCGGCGTGAAGGCCACCGCGTTCACGCGCCCGGCGTGGCCGCTGCTGTGTTCGCCCAGCATGAGCCGCAACTCGCCGGTGTCGGCCTGCCAGAGTCGCGCGGTTTCGTCCATGCCGCCAGAGAGCACCTGGCTCCCGTCGGGCGAAAGCGCCGCAGCGAGCACGCTGCCTCCGTGTCCGGAGAGCGTGGCGCGCGGCGCGTCCTGCGCTGCGTCCCAGATCTTGAGCTGGCCATCGCGGCCGCCGCTCACCGCGCGCTGTCCATCCGCGGAGAGCGCCAGACACAGCACGCCGCCGTGGGCGACGCGCGTCGCGATCAGCGCCGGGCGATCTTGCGGCCCGGCCGCGCTCGAAGCCGCGCCCGGTGTGCCGCTGGGCCCCCACCATTTGAAGGTGCCGTCGAGCGAGCCGGAGAGAAAACGCGCGCCGTCCGCTGAGCTGGCCACCGCCGTGACCCAGCCTTCGTGCGCACGCAGCGTGATGAGCTCGGCTCCTTGGCCGGCATCCGCGAGCCGAACATGGAGATCTGCGGCGCCGGTGAGCAGGCGCCGGCCGTCCGCGGAGAGCGACAGCGCCAGCACTTCGCGCGCAGAGACGCCCACGCTCGCGAGGCTGCGGCCATCCTCCACGCACCAGACACGCACGGTGTCATCCGCCGAGGCCGCCGCGAGCCGCCGGCCATCGGCCGACAGCGACACCGGCCCCGACCAAGTGGGATGCCCGGGCAGAGTGGCGAGCGTCGCACGCGTACGCAGGTCCCACAGGCGCACGCGATGATCCTCGGAGCTGGAGGCGAGGCGCTGGCCGTCCGCCGAAAGTGCGAGGCCCGTGATCGCCGCCTCGACGCCCGGCAGAGTCGCGAGCAGCGCGCCGCTCTCGGCATCCCAGGCCAGCAAGAGGCCGTCGAGTCCGCCGGCCGCCACGACCGAGCCGTCCGCGGAAAGACTGACCGCCGCGGCGCGCGTGCCCAGCCCCGTGAAGTCGCGCAGCGGCTGGCCGGTGGCGGTTTCCCAAAGGCGCACGCCGCCGTTCACGGCGCCGGTCACCGCGCGCTGACCATCGGCTGAGAGGGCCACGCTGCCCAGGGGACTCTCGGCGCTATGCAGCAGGGCCAAGACTTCGCCTGTGGCCGCATCCCATAGCCGCACGTCGTCCTCGTCGGCGGCCGTCGCGGCGATTCGGCCGTCGGCCGAGAGCGCCACCGAGCGCACCGCACGCTCATGCCCCAGCAAGACGTGCAGCGGCGCGCCGTTGTTGCCATCCCACAGGCGCGCGCTCTCGTCGCGCGAACCGGAGAGCACGCGGCTGCCGTCGGCCGAGACGGACACGCACTGCACGGTGGCGTGATGGCCGCTGAGCAGGCGCAGGCGCTCGCCGCGCGCCACGTCATGGATTTCCAGCGTCTGGTTCTCGCCCTCGATGACCAGCACGCGGCCGTCGGCCGAGAGCGCCACGCCGCCGACCAGCCGTCCCGGCACTGGCAGACGATAGAGCGCCGGATCGAGGAGCAGCACGAGCCGGTGCCACTCGAAACCGCGCAGCGTCTCGGGGCAGGCCGCAAGGCGCTCCTGCGCCTCTTCGATGCGGCCGGCTTCGAGATGCAGCGTGGCCAGGCGCAGATTGCCGTAGTAGGCCTCGCGGCGAACGTCCAGCAGCGCGAGCTCGGCCGCGCGCCGGCTCGACTCGATCTCGTGCAGCGCGCGGTCCTTGGTCTTGACCGCATCGATGAGCAGGTCGCGGTCGGCCTGCGCGGTCAGCGCCGTGCTGACCAGCCAGCCCGCCGAAAGCAGCACGACCGCGGCACTGGTGGCCGCGAGCGCGCGATTGCGGCGCACCCACTTGGTCGCGGCCGCCACGGGCCCTTGCTCGTAGGCACGCACGACGCGCCCTTCGAGCCAGGCGCGCAGGTCTTCGGCCAGCCGCTCGATGTCCTCGTAGCGGTCGACCGATTCGCGCTGCATGGCCTTGGAGCAAATGGCCACGAGTTCGGCGGGAGCCTGCGGAGCCGCCGTCTCGAGCAACTCAGGCCCGCGCTGCTTGAGCGCCTCGAGCACTTCGCGCGCCGTGCGCTTGTGGCCGGGCGGCAAGAAGGGCGGGTGTCCGGCCAAGAGTTCGTAGAGCATCGCGCCGAGGGCGTAGACGTCGGAGCGCGGCCCGATGAGGTGCAGCTCGCCGCGCGCCTGCTCGGGCGACATGTAGGCCGGCGTGCCGATGACATCGCCGTCGGCGGTGATGAGCGGCGAGTCCTGCGGCTCGCTGCCGTCGCGGCGCAGCGTGCTCACCGGCCCGGCCGCGCTCGCCGCCGGATCGCCGGCAATGCGCAAGTCGCGGTGATCGGGCCGGCCGGCCACGCGTGCCAGGCCCCAGTCCATCACGTAGACCTCGCCGAAGCGCCCCACCATGAGATTGCTGGGCTTGAGGTCGCGGTGCGTCACGCCCTTGCTGTGCGCGTAGGCCAAGGCCTCGCAGGCGCGCAGCAGCACCGAGAGCACGCGCGCCAGCGACCAACCTTCCTCGCCGCGCCGCGCCAGCTCGTAGATCGTGGAGAGGTCGCGCCCCTTCACGAGGCGCATGGTGAAGTAGACACGGCCCTGCGCATCGAGGCCCAGCTCGTGCACCGGCACGATGCCGGGGTGATCGAGCTGGCCGGTGATCTGCGCCTCTTCCAAGAAGCGCACCAAGAGCTTTCCGTCGGCGTCCGAAGCCTGCTCATGCGTGACTTTCATGGCCAGGGCGCGCCGCAGATCGGCGTCCCAGACCTTGAGAATCACGCCCATGCCGCCGCGCGCCACTTCGCCGTGCTCGGTGTAGCGGCTGCGCGGCGAGGCATGCTCGCGGAGCTGGCGCAGCAGCGTGGCCGCACTGTCAGTGGGCCCGGCAGGATCCGGAGCTGCCCCCGGCGCCTGCGTCACCGCGTGCTGTTGCCCGCGAGATGCTCGATCAGGTCCAGCTTGCTGAGCAGGCCGATGAGCTTGTCTTGCTCGTCGATCACGATGGCCGTCTCGCCGCGCCGGAACACTTCGGCCAGGAGTGAGGCTGGCTCGTGCATGCGCACGCTCGAGACTCGGCGGCACATGACCTCGGCCGCCACCGTGTCCATCGTGCAGCGGTCGTCGAAGAGCGCGCCGAGCACATCGGTCTCCGTGAGGATGCCCGCGAGCTTGCCCTGCTCATCCAGCACGGGGAGCTGGCTGATGCCGTGCTGCTTCATGCAGCCGACGGCCGCGCCGACGGTCTCGGCTTCGCGCACGGTGTGCAGCGTGCGCCGCGGCATGCGCTGCACAAGGTCGCCGATCTCGCCCTCGGCCCAAGGCTCCTCAACGAAGCGGTTCTCGGACATCCACTTGTCGTCCAGGAACTTGGTCATGTAGTTGCGCACGCCGTCCGGCAGGATCGTGAGCACGCGCTGGCCCTTCTTCATTTTCTTGGCGTATTCGAGCGTGGCCCAGACCGCCGAGCCCGAGCTGCCGCCCACGAGCAGACCCTCGCGGCGAATGAGCCGGCGCGACATGCGGAAGCTCGGCCCGTCCTCGGTCTTGATCCACTCGTCCACGAGATCGCGCCACATGACGTCGGGCACGAAGTCGTAGCCGATGCCCTCCACCTTGTAGCTGCCCACGGTGTCGTCCGGCCGCCCGGCCAGGATCGAGCCCTTGGGATCCACGCCCACGATGCGGCAGTTGGGCAGAGCTTCCTTCAGGCGCTTGGCTACACCCGAGAGCGTGCCGCCCGTGCCGGCCGTGGCCACGAAGGCGTCCAGCTTGCCGTCGCAGGCTTCCAGGATCTCGGCGGCGGTGGCCTCGTAGTGAATCTTGGGGTTGTCGTAGTTCTTGTACTGGTCGAGGATGCGCGAGCGCGGAATGAGCTTGTTCAGGCTGCGCGCCACGCCGATGTGGCTGCGCGGATCATCGAAGGAGGCCTCGGTGGGCGTGCGGTGGATCTCGGCGCCGAGCGCCTCGAGCACGACCTGCTTCTCGCGACTCATCTTCTCCGGCATGGTGATGATGAGCCGGTAGCCCTTCACCGCGGCCGCGAGCGCGAGGCCGATGCCGGTGTTGCCTGAGGTGGCTTCGATGAGCGTGTCGCCCGGGCGGATCTCGCCGCGCCGCTCGGCCTCCTCCAGCATGAAGACGCCGATGCGATCCTTCACCGAGCCGCCGGGGTTCAGGTACTCGCACTTGGCGAGAACTTCGGGGGGCACGTCGCGGCCGACGTGACGCAGGCGCACGACGGGCGTGCGGCCGACGCAGGAAAGAATGTTGTCGTGGATCGTGCCCATGCGCCCCCGGGTGTCTTGGTGCCTGTCGCCGCTCCGGCGGCCGGTCGCGTGGACAGCGCGACGGGGCGGGATTGTATCGTTTCGCCTCCATGGACGGCGCGGGCCTCGACGGTGTGGTGCTGACGATCTTCGGCCTCGTCTATCTCGGCCTGCTCTTGGGCGGCGTGCCTGGGCTGAAGCTCAACCGCGCGGGCGTGGCGCTGCTCGGCGCCATCGCGGTCCTGGCCACCGGCCGGCTCACGGCGGCCGAAGCGCAGGCCGCCCTGGACACGCCCACGCTCGGCGTGCTCTTCGGGCTGATGATCGTCTCGGCGCAGTTCCGGCTGGGCGGTTTTTACACTTCGGTCACGCGCCGGCTCGGCCAAGCCGCGCTCTCACCGCCGGCCCTGCTCGGCGCGCTGCTCGCCGTCGCCGGGCTGCTCTCCGCGCTGCTGGTGAACGACATCGTCTGCCTGGCCATGGCGCCGGTGCTCACCGCCGGCTGCGCGCAGCGCGGGCTGCGGCCGCTGCCCTTTCTGCTTGGCCTGGCCTGCGCGAGCAATGTCGGCTCGGCGGCCACGCTCATCGGCAATCCGCAGAACATTCTCGTCGGCCAGGCGCTGCAGCTCGACTTCGCCGCCTACCTGCTCGACGGCGCCGTGCCCGCCGCACTGGGACTGCTGCTCACCTGGTGGGTCATCGTGCGCAGCGTCGGCGGCAAATGGCACGCACCTGGCGAAGTTGCGTTCGAACCGTCGGCGCTCACGGCCACCGACGCGAATCGCCCATCATCGACGCACTCTTCGCGCTCCGTGTCCGCCGTCGCCAGCGAAGCGCCGCCCTTCGATCTTTGGCAAACGGGCAAGGCCCTCGCCGTGCTCATCGCCATGGTGGCTGCCTTTCTCTGGGCGCCCTGGCCGCGCGAACTCGTGGCGCTCACCGGCGCCGGCCTGCTCTTGCTCAGCCGCCGCACCGAGAGCCGCATCGTGCTGGGGCTCGTCGACTGGCAACTTCTGGTGCTCTTCGCCGGACTCTTCGTGGTGAATCACGCGCTCGCTGCTTCCGGCGCGCTGGCCTCCGGCCTGGCCTGGCTCGGCGCGCAGGGCGTGCAGCCGGGCGAGCCGATCACGCTCTTCGGCCTGAGCGTGGTGCTCAGCAATCTCGTCTCCAACGTGCCCGCGGTGATGCTGCTGCTGCCCGCCGCCGAGGGTCCGCAAGCGGGCGCCATCCTAGCCCTCGCCAGCACGCTCGCCGGCAACCTGCTCCTCGTCGGCAGCATCGCCAATCTCATCGTGGTGGACGAGGCGGCGCGCTACGGCGTGCGCATCGGCTGGCGCGAGCACGCGCGCATCGGCGTGCCGGTGACGCTGCTCACACTGGCAGCAGCCGCCGGCTGGCTGTGGCTGCGCGCCGGCGCCGCGGCCTGAACCCGCACCTCAGGCCGGTTTACGCACCACGAGGATGAGCTTCTTGCCGAAGAGCACCGGCACCGAGAGCACGTGCCGCACAATCTCGTCGTAGATCCCCCGGTCGATGTCCTTGACCTCGGCGTAGACGCGGCGCGTGCCGATCTGCACCGGCAGCCAGAGCAGCGGCGCCAGCACGAGTGCATTCTTGCTGAAGCGCGCCGTCGCCACGCGCTCGATGACCAGCCCGGCGCGCCAGAGCATGAAGCGCAGCATGAAGTAGTTGGCCATGTGTACGTGCCCGACGTAGGCGCGCGGACCGGCCTCGGCGTTCCAGATCTGGGTCACCTCGGAGATGGCTGAGCGATTGTGCGCGTGATGCCCATTGAAGAGGTGCGAGAGGCGCGCCTCGAGTGAGAGCGTGTTGGGCGTGGTGAGCACGAGCGTGCCGCCGGGCGAAAGCACACGGCCGAGTTCGCGCAAAAAGGCCGTCTGCGCGGGATGGTGCTCGATGCCCTCGCTGCAGAGCACGGCGGCGAAACTGCCATCGGCGAAAGGCAGGGGCGCGTTCCAGTCGGTGCGCACCGCGGCCGTGCCTGTCTCGGCCGGCGGCTGCGGAAAGAGATCGGCCGACACGGGCCGAAAGCCGGCCGCGCGCAGACCGGCGGAGTTGGGGCCCTCGCCGGCCGGAAGATCCAGGCAGAGGCCCTTGGGTTGCACCGCCGAGAGGAGTTCTTCGATCTCCCCGTAGGCGTGGCCCGTGCGAAAGATGCGGCCGCGCTCGTGCGACGGCGCCGGCTCGGCCATTAGGAGCGAACCGCGCCGCGCCGCTGCCGCGCGGCTCCGCGTGAACTCGCTGCGCCGCGGGACTCCAGGTCCAGCAGCTTGCGCTTGAGCGGCAGGCCGCCGCCGAAACCGCCCAGGCCCCCGCTCGAGGCCACGGTGCGATGGCAGGGCACGAAGAGCGGCACGGGATTGCTGCCATTGGCCGAACCGCAGGCCCGGCTCGCGCGCGGATGGCCGGCGCGCCGCGCCAACTCGGCGTAACTGATCGTGCTCCCGTACGGCACTCTGCGCAGCTCGCTCCACACCTTCTTCTGGAACGGCGTGCCGCGCAGATCGAGCGGCACGTCCAGCCGCCGCAGCTTGCCCGCCAAGTAGTCCTTCGCCGCGGCGACGTAAGGCCGGTTGCGCCCCAGGCCCTCCACGACCTCGGCCTGCGGCACGCGCCGCGCCAGCCACTGCCGCACGATGCGCTCGCCGCGCGCGGCGTTCTCGCTGGGCAGCGAACAGGCCAGCAGGCCGCGCTCGCTGCTCGCCAGCGTCATCGGCCCCAGCGCCGTGGGGAAGTTCGTGAGCTGGATCGTTTCGGTCTTGCTCATGACCTAAGGATACCGACAGACAGCCCCGAGAAAACCGCTGTGCCTTGCTACGATCGCCGGCTCGGGAGGGCGTGACATGAGCAGCTTTGCGACGGCCGATCTCTGCGACCAGCACGGCGATGCCGTGCGCGTGGTGCAGCCCGTGCTGCGCGACTTCGGCGGCCGCGCCGTGTTTTCAGGCCCCATCGCCACCGTGCAGGTCCATGAGGACAATTCGCTCGTGCGCGCGGCGCTGGAGGAGCCCGGTGCGGGCCGGGTCCTCGTCGTGGACGGCGGCGGCTCTCTGCGCTGCGCGCTCCTCGGCGATCAGCTCGCCGCTCTGGCCGCCCGCAACGGCTGGTCCGGCGTCGTGCTCAACGGTGCCCTGCGCGACACGGCCGTCGTCGGCCGCATCCTGCTCGGCGTCCGCGCGCTCGCCAGCCACCCACGCCGCAGCGGCAAGGCCGGCACCGGCCTGCGCGATGTTCCCGTGAGCTTTGCGGGCGTGACCTTCGCTCCGGGCGAGTATCTGTACGCCGACGTGGATGGACTGCTCGTGTCGGCGCGCAAGCTGGACTGAGCGCATAGTGCGCCCGCGGCGGGGGCTCGGCGGTGCCGCTCAGACACCTCGCCGACTCGGCCGATGCGGCCGAGAGGTCGGCTCGGAACTCGCGGCACACCGACCCCCGCCGCGTCGCACACCGACGCCGTTGTGGGAAGGCAATTGGCGGACGGGGAGTGCTCTGCCAACGGCGGCAGAAGGGGTGGGCTGCCGATTGTCCGCGTAGCGGAGCCCGTGGCAGCCGCGAAGCGGAGCCTCAGAGCATCGCGACGGGATCGACGTCCACGAGCAGACGCACGTTGCGCTTCGGCGCGACGAGGCCGGAGAGCCGGCCGAGCAGCGCCGAGACCGCGCCGTCCGTGGCGCATTTGCAGACGATGTGAAAGCGGTGCTGATCGTTGAGGCGCGGAATGGGCGCCGGCGCGGGGCCCATGACCAACACGCCTTCGAGTGCAGGAGCTGAGGGCTCTTCGCCGCGCACGGCGCGGGCCAGAGCGTCGAGCCGGCTGCGGGCCGAGTCGAGCAGGCGCGACTGCGCGATAACGCGCACGAGGCGCTGGAAGGGCGGATAGCCGACCTCTTGGCGCAGCGGCAGCTCCAGCGCGGCGAAACCGGCCATGTCCTGCGTGACGCCCAGGCGGATGGCGAAGTGCCGTGGATCGTAGGCCTGCACGACGACGCGCCCGCCTCGCGGGCCGCGGCCGGTGCGCCCCACCACCTGCGCCAGCAATTGAAAGGTGCGCTCGGCCGCGCGGTAGTCGGGCAGAAAGAGCGCGCTGTCGGCGCAGATCACGCCCACCAGCGTGACATTGGGGAAGTCGAGGCCCTTGGCGATCATCTGCGTGCCGATGAGCACCTGCGTGCGGCCGGCGGCGAAGTCGGCCAGCACGCGCTCGTGCGAGCCGCGCCCGCTCATGGTGTCGCTGTCCATGCGCGCGACACTGGCCTGCAGGAAGCCCTGCCGCACTTCGTCCTCGACCTTTTCGGTGCCGTAGCCGAGCAGCGCCAGCGGTCCGCCGCAGGCCGCGCAGATCGCCGGCTGCGGTTCCTCGTGCCCGCAGTAGTGGCACAGCGCGCGCCGGATGCGCCGGTGCAGCGTGAGTGAAACGTCGCAGTGCTTGCAGCGCACAACCTGCCGGCACGAGCGGCACAAGAGCGTGCCCGCCCAGCCGCGCCGGTTGAGGAAGAGCAGCACCTGCCCGCCGCGCGCCAAGGCGTCTTCGATGGCGGCCTTGAGCGGATCGGAGAGATAGCTGAAGCCGTGGCGGCGCGATTCCATGGTGAGGTCCACCATGACGATCTGCGGAGCGCTGCCGCCGGCGACGCGTTCAGGGAGTTCGAGCAGTTCATACTCGCCGTGCTGCGCGCGATGCCAGCTCTCGAGCGAGGGCGTGGCCGTGCCCAGCACGGTGATCGCGCCGGAGAGGCGTGCGCGCTCGATGGCCACTTCGCGCGCGTGGTAGCGCGGCACACTCTGCTGCTTGAAGGAGGTCTCGTGCTCCTCGTCCACGACGATCAGGCCCAGTGAAGGCACCGGCGCGAAGATGGCCGAGCGCGCGCCCACCACCACGTCGGCCTCGCCGCGGCGGATGCGCCGCCACTGCGCGGCGCGCTCGGCTTCGGTGAGCCGGCTGTGCAGCACGGCCACGCGGGCAAAGCGCTCGCGGAAGCGCCGCACGGTCTGCGGCGTGAGCGAGATCTCCGGCACGAGCACGATGCCTTGCCGCCCGGCGGCCACGACGGCGTCGAGCGCCTGGAGATAGACCTCGGTCTTGCCGCTACCGGTGACGCCGTGCAACAGGACCGTGCGGCCGACGCCCGCGCGCGAGAGGCTTACGATGCGCTCGCAGACGAGGCGCTGCTGGGGCGTGAGTTCCAGTGCTGCGGTGCGGGGCACGGGCGCGCCGGCCAAGGGATCGGCCAGCGCGGCTCCGGTGCGCAGGCTGAGCAGTCCGGCGCGTTGCAGACTCTCGATGGGCGAGCGCGAGACATGCGCCAGGCTCATCAGCTCGCGCACCGGCAGCACGCCGCCGCGATCGGCCAGGATGCGCAACGCGCGCGCCTGCTTCTCACGCTTGGGCTGCAACTGCTCCACGACAGCCGCGGCCGCGCGCGGATCGCCGGCGAGCACGACCTCCTCGACGTGCCGGCCCTGGCGCGCACTCTTCACCGCCGCCGGCAGCATGGCGTCCAGCGCCTCGCCCCACGAGCAGCCAGTGGCCGTCGCCACCCAAGCGCCGAGCTGCAAGATGTCCGCGCCCGCCAGCGGCTCCTCTTCGAGCAGACCGGCCAGCTCGCGCACCACGAAGTCGCGCGGCGGCGGCTCGTCGTCGACGCCCACACACATCGCCGCTAGCCGGCGCGCACCGAAGGGCACCAGCACTCGGCAGCCCGGCTGCACGCGCCCGGCCAAGGCCTGCGGAATGGCGTAAGTGAAGAGCCCGGACACCGGCAACGGCGGCGCGACGCGCGCATAGCGAGGGGCCGACGCTACGCGTTCGCCCAGCGCGCTCTCGGGCGTGCTCGCTGGCCCGCTTTCGGGCGCGCTCACGGGCGCGGCTTCGGTTCGCCGCAGGTGCAGGGCGTGCCGCGGCAGCGCGGGCAGCCGGCGCCGTACTTGGCCGCGGCCGCGCGCTCGAGATCCACTCCGTTCATCGAGGCCAGCGTGGCCAGCCAGGCCAGCACGTCGGCGAATTCCTCTTCGAGGTTTTCGTGCTCACCGCGGCGCAGCGCGCGCGACAGCTCGCCGACTTCTTCGCTCAGCCACATGAAGGTGCCCGCCGTGCCGCGGGCGCTGTCTTTGGCGCCGTAGATGCGCTCGATGAGGGCCTGAAACTCCTGAACTCTCATGCGCTGGATCCTGTGGGCCGGCCGGCAGGCCCTGTGGCCGGAGACTCGGCGGTCGCCGCGCCGCCGCTCGGTACCGCTCCCTGACGGCCGAGGGTGAGCAGCGTGACATCCTCGGTGAGCGCCGCATCGCCGCGGAACTTCGTGACGGTGGCCGCGATGCGCCGCAGCACGAGCGCCGCCGGATGGCCGGCCTCGCGCCGCACCAGCGCCGCGAAACGCTCCTCGCCCAGCGCCTCGCCCTTGCCGCCGGTCACGCGCGTGATGCCCGGCGTGTAGAGCACCACGCGGTCGCCGGGCTGGAGCGACACGCGCACGGTCTTGAGCGTGCGATCAAAGACCGGCCCCTTGTCGAAGCCCAGCGCAATGCCCTCACTGTGCACGGGCGCCACGCCCTTGCCGCCGCGGCAGAAGAGCAGCGGCGGATGGCCGGCATTGGCAATCTCGAGCACGCCCGTCTGCGGATCGAGCACGGCGAGCAGCACGGTGACGTACATGCCGCGGCGCAGATCGCCGGAGAGCAGCGCGTTGACCTCGCGCAGGACGGCGCCCGGATCTTGGCGCTCGCGCGACAGAGCCGCGAGGAAGGAGCGCGCCATCGCCATGACCATCGCCGCCGGCACGCCGGTGCCCGAGGCCGAGCCCACGAGCAGGCCCAGCCGGCCGCCCGGCATGCGCAGCACGTCGTAGTACTCGCCGCCGAGTTGTCCGGAGGATTCGTGATGTCCGGCCAGGTCGTAGCCCGGCAGGGCGGGCAGTTGCGTGGGGAAGAGGCTCGTGGCGACTTCGGCAGCTACGCCCATCTGGTGGCGGCTCTGCGCGGATTCACGCTCCAGCCGCGCCGCCTCGGCCAGCGATTGCGTCATCTGGTCCACGCTGCGCGCCAGCGCGCCGATCTCATCTCCGCTGTGCACTTGCGTGCGGTGCTCGAGGTCGCCGCCGGCCACGATGCGCAGATCGTCCTGCAGGAGCTTGAGCGGCTTCATCAGCCAGCGCCCCGCGAAGAAGGCCACGACCGCGCCGATGGCCACGATGCCCATGGCGCCGACAGAAACCTTGGCCATGAGCTCCGAGGTGGCGCCTTCGATGGCGTCGGCATCGATGTAAACGGCCAGCTCCACCGTGGACGGCCCGCGCAGACTCTCCACCGGATAGCTGCCGCGGATGACGTGCCGGTCGATGCCCTCGAGATTCATCCAGCCTTCCACGGCACCGCCGCGCTCGGCCACATAGTGCGAGTCCGGCAGGCCCGAAAACTGCAGACCGCCGCTGTAGGACTTGGCCAGGAGCCGGCCCTGCCCGCCTTCGCCGCCGTGCGGATCGAGCAGTTCCACGGCCACGATGCGCAGGCCCTTGCCGGTCATGCGCGTGAAACGCTCCTTGTTGCGGTCGCGCCGGAGCGTGACCGCCGAGCCCTGGTAGCGCTCGGCATACTCCTTGGGCGTCATGGTCTGCACCTGGGCGGCCAGTTCCTCGCGCGTGAGCCCCTGGAACTCCGTGCCGAACCACTCGCCCCAGGCCTCGAGATCAGCGTGCGCGGCCGTGAAGGCCGCTTCGTACGCAGCGCGCAGAATCTGCTGGCGCACCGCATCCTTCACGAAGGCCGAGGCGAAGGCGCCAAAGCCCAGCATGAAGACAGCTACGAGCCCGGCCATGATGAGCGCCAGCTTGAGCGCGATGGGCATCTCGCGCACGCGACGGCCTTCGGTGCGGATCTTCTTGGCCATCGGTGTTCGACTCAGGCGCCCACGACCCACACGAGCGCTGCGGCATAGGCGCCCGCCATGAGGTCGTCGGCCATGATACCGAGCCCGCCCGGCAGACTCTCCAGGCGGCGGCAGGGCGGCGGCTTGGCGATGTCCGCCACGCGGAAGGCCGCGAAAGCGATGAGCAGCCCGAGCGGCGAGAGTGGTGCGAGCGGCGCGCCCGCGGCCGGCAGAAGCGGCAAGAGCGCCACGCCCTGCCCTACGAACTCATCGAGCACGAAGGCGCCGGGGTCTTTGGCGGCGTAGTCGTCGGGCGCGCGCTGGCCGATCCACCAGCCCAGGACGAAAGTCAGCGCCAGCAGCAGCGCGACGAGCTCGCGCGGAGAGAGTGGAAACGGGGACGGCGCGTTCGGGACCGCGGGCGGCGCTTCGACGTCGCTGATCAGTCCGGGCCACAGGTCCCCCACGCCGAACACCGCGGCAAAGGCGAGCGCCGTGGCGAGGCTGGCCCAGGTGCCCGGCGCCTTGGGCAGGCGCCCCAGTCCGCCCAGCGTTCCCAGCCCGCGCCGCAGGCCGGCGCTCATGCCCGCTCGCCGCCCTCGCGCAGCACTCGCGCTGCAGCGGCGATGTAACGCGCGCCCGAGGTCATCGTCATGGCGAAGCAGGCCCACACCGCCACCAGGGCAAAGACATTCACACTCTCACTCAGCCAGCGCAGGTCGGCCCAGCCGAGATCGATCGTGCGCTGCAGGAACACCGCCGGAATCGCGATGCACTGCAGGATCATCTTGAGCTTGCCGTCCCAGCGCGCAGGAAAGGCCACGCCGCGCGCCTCGATGAAGCCGCGCAGGCTCGTCACCAGAAACTCGCGGCTGATGATGAGCACCACCATCCACACCGGCACCAGATCGCGCGCCCAGTCGCAGGCCGTGAGGAAGATGAAGCCGCCGGCGACGAGGATCTTGTCCACGACCGGGTCGGCGATGCGGCCAAAATCGGTGAGCAGGCCCAGCTTGCGGGCGTAGTAGCCATCCAGCGCATCCGTGGCGACGGCCAGCACGAACATGCCGCCCGCGATGGCCGGCTTCCACCACTCGGAGGCCGAGGCCAGCGCCCCGAGCTTGAAGAAGGCGAAAAAGATGAGGGCCAGCACGAGCCGTCCAACCGTGATGCGGTTGGGAAGATTCATGCCTGCGGCACGCCCACCAAGTCGTAGCCGCGTACGCCGGTGATGCGCACTTTGAGGAAATCGCCGGGCTTGAGCCCGCGCGCGGCGCCACGGGCGCGATCGCCGGCACCGCGGCCAGGCGCCGCAGCGGTCGACAGCTCGATGAGCACCCGGCCGTCCACTTCCGGCGCATCAGAGGCCGTGCGACCGATGGCCAGCTCACCGCTGCCGGCGGCCGTGCGTTCGACAGCATCGATGAGCGCCAGATCGTCGCTGCCGATGCGGCGCCGGTTGCCGGCCGTGAGCAGCCGCCGCTGGAAGGCCATGACCTCGGCGCGGCGCTTCTCAGCCACGGGACGCGGCACGCGCGGCCGCAGCGTCCAGCCCTCGGTCGTGGACTCGGGCGAGAAGACAAAGCAGCCCACGCGGTCGAAGCGCAGCTCTTCGAGCAGTTCCATCAGGCGCCGGAAGCGCGCCTCCGTCTCGCCGGGGAAGCCGACCAGAATCGTCGTGCGCAGCGTGATGCCCGGGATCGCCGCGCGCAGCCGGCCCACGATCTCGCGAATGCGCTCGGGGCTCGTGCCGCGCCGCATGCGCTTGAGGATCTCGGCGTCGCCGTGCTGCACAGGCAGGTCGAGGTAGGGCGCCACATTGGGCACCTTGGCCATGGTCTCGATCAGGCGATCGTCGAGCGTGGCCGGATGCGCATACATGACGCGTACCCAGTGAATGCTCGCCAAACCTGACGCATCCGTCACCCCCGCGCGCGGCGCGAGCTTGCCCAACTCCACGAGCAGGTCGGCCAAGCCGTAGCCCCGGCGCAAATCCTTGCCCCAGTCCGTGCTGTCCTCGGCGATGAGCGTGAGTTCCCGAGCGCCGAGTTGGGCCAGCGCGCCGGCTTCTTCCACCAGGACTTCCATCGGCTTGCTCTTAAGCTTGCCGCGGATCTTGGGGATCGCGCAAAAGGCGCAGATGTGGTTGCAGCCCTCGCCGAGGCGCAGATAGGCGGTGTGCGGCGAAGTGAGCAGCGAGCGGCCGAGGTCGGTGTCGTGCTGCTTGAGCAGGCCGCCGGGCACGGCGAGGGCCGAGCCTGCCTCCGCGCGCGCGGCGCCTTCGCCCTCGGTGGCCGCATCGCCGAGCACCTGGCGCACGATCGACGGGACGCCGCTGTAGTCGGAGAGCGGCAGAAAAGCGTCAACGCCCCGCAGTTCGGCCTGCAGCGAGGCTTGCTGCAACTGCACCAAACAGCCGGTGACGACCACGCCGCGCACCGTGCCGCGCGTCTTCAGGGCCAGCATGCGGTGCACCATGTCGAGGCTTTCCTGCCGGGCCTCATCGATGAAGCCGCAGGTGTTGATCACCACGAGGTCGCTGTCTTCCGGGCGCGTCACGAGCGACAGGCCGGCCCGGCCGAGGTGCCCGGCCATGACCTCGCTGTCCACCAGAGTTTTGCTGCAGCCCAGGGAGACCAAGCAGACCGAGCGCTCTGGAGCGGGCCGGACGGGGCCGCGCCGGACACGACGATGAGGGGCGCGAACTGCCATGGAGAGGCCGAGTCTAGCAAGCACGCCTGCCGCCGCGTCCACGCCCTCCCTGGCAGTCCGGCCGCGAAAAGCGCGTGATTCCCCGAGCTTCAGCCCGCGGTCTCGTCTTGCCGATTTGGCGCGGCAGGAGTAGAAATGCTCCTCGGGAAGCGGCTATCTCCCGACGCTCTCCCGCACTCCCGCCCCCGGCTCTCCCCGATGTCCCTGCCGACCCGACTCTTGTCCAGCCTGCTCGTCGGCGTGCTCCTCGCGGCGCCGGCCCGGGCCCATTCACCCCACGACATCGTGCAGGAGCTGGCGCTCTCGCCGGCCTTCGCCGTGGATCGCACGATGTTCGCTGCGGTCACGCTCTCCGATCACCACTTCTTCGCGCGTTCGCTCGATGCCGGCCGGAGCTGGGAATTGCGCGGCCTGCCGATGATGCAGGTCGCCATCAACGACTTTGCCTTTTCGCCCGACTTCCTCGTGGACGGCACGGCCTTCTGCGCCACGAACAACCTGGGCGTCTATCGCACGACCGACCACGGCCAGACCTGGGAGCCCGTCATCTTGGGGCTCGTGTCCCTGTCGGTGCGCGGCGTGAGTGTCTCGCCCTTCTTCGCTCAGGATGGTCTCGTGGTCGCGGCCACGGCGAGCGGCTGCTTCCGCTCCACCGACGGCGGCAGCACCTGGGCCCCGGCCAACACCGGCCTTCTCGAAACCAACCTGACCATGGTGCGCTTCGCGCCGGTCAACGCGCAGCCCACCGTCTTTGTGACCGGCAAGAATCTCTACCGCTCCGACAACGGCGGCCTGAGCTTCACCATCGTGGGCGCCTTCGCTTTCCCGGTGGACAGCCTCGCGCTCTCGCCAAGCTTCGAAAGCGACGGCACCATGGCGGTGTGCTTTGGACGCTATGGCGGCGGCATCCAGCTCACGCAAAGCAGCGGCGTGCAGTGGGACCCCTGGATCACAGGCCTCAGCGATCTCTTCGTCTACAACCTGGCGTTCGCCTCCACGGGCGTGAGCTTCGCCGCGACGAAGACCTCCGGTGCCTTTCGCGCTGACGGCCCAGGGCTGTCCTGGTCGCTAGGCGTTGAGGGCCTGGAGCCCAACTCGCCGCTCACGCAGGTGCATTGGACCGAGCTGGCCATCTCGCCGGCTTTCGCCACGGACAACCTCGTCTACCTCGGCGCCTACGAAGGCTTGTTCATCTCGCGCAACGCAGGCCACGCGTGGCGGCAGAGCAATCTCTACGACCAGCGCTTCAATCGGCACGTACGCTTCTCGCCCAACTACTCCGCGGACTGCAAAGTCTTCTTCGGTAACTACGGCGGCGGCGTCTTCCTCTACGTGGACGTTGATAAGGACTTGCCAGTGTCCGTGCGGCCCGAGTCCACCGGCCTCGTGGCCTCTCCGGAGTTCGCGGCGCCGGGCATCACGCCCGCACCGGGCGGGGTCGCTTCCTCCGGCGGCGCACCCAGCCTCACGGCGCTGCCGCACTGGAAGACACTCTCCAACAACTTGCCCACGCTGTGGGCCGACGCTCTGGCGGCCTCACCAAACTTCGCCGTCGACCAGACCTTGTTCTATGGCTTCTTCGGCCTCTTCGTCTCGCCTGACGCGGGCAAGACTTGGAACTCAGTCAATCTGCCGCCCTCGGTGTCCGTCGCGCGAGCCATCGCGCCTTCGCCGGCTTTCGCCACCGACGCCATCGTCTTCGTGGGCACGTCCAGCGAAGGCACGTTCATCTCGGCCAACGGCTGCGAGAGCTGGCAGCGACTCGAGGGCGGACTGCCCGACGACCTCGATGCGACGCGCATCCTCTGCTCGCCCGGCTTTGCCAGCGATCAGACCGTCTTCCTGGCCTCGCGCGCTCACGGCCTCTGGAAGACCGTTGATGCCGGACAAAGCTGGACGCCGACGCCGGTGGCTCTCACCAACAGCTTCGTGCGCGCCATGGCCATCTCGCCCAACTTCGTTGGGGATGGCGTGGTCTTCGCCGGCACGGTGGGCGACGGCCTGCTGCGCAGCCAGGACGGCGGCGCCACCTGGGCGCTGTCCAACGCCGGGCTGCCGCGCGATGTGCCGCTCATCGTGGAAGCCGTGGAATGCTCGCCTGCCTTCGCCAGCGATCAGACCGTCTTCCTCGCCACGCTGAATGAAGGTGTCTTCAAGTCGATGGATGGCGGCCTGAGCTGGGCCCCCGCCGGAATGGGCCTGCCGGCCACCGCCCCGCCGCGCAGCCTGGCCATCTCACCTGCCTACAGCCAAGACCAGACCGTCATCGTCTCCACCTTCGACTGGGCCTGGGTCTCGCGCGACGCCGGCCTCACCTGGAAGCGCCTCAGCGGCGCGATCCGCGCCGACGAGAGCCACCCCTCGGTGCACGTCACTGGCACCTGGCTCAAGAGCGCCTCCAATCCCAATCACGGCGCCGCCGTCGAGATTGCCACGACGCCTGGCGCCTACCAGGAGATCGAGTTCTTCGGCCGCAGCATCCGCTGGTTCGGCAACCGCCGCCCCGACGGCGGCATCGCCTCGGTCAAGCTCGACAACGAACCGGCCATCCCAGTCGACATGTTCAGCCCCACGATCTCCGCGCAGGAGCCGCTCTTTCAGCGCACCTTCGCCCAGCCTGGCTGGCACGTGCTGCGCGTCACGAGCACGGGCAACACGCACCCGCAGGGCGGCGGCAACAAGGTCGCCACGGATGGGTTTCTCTTCGAGTTCTGAGTAGGGCGCTCAGTGCGCCCGCGGCGGGGGCTCGGCGGTGCCGCTCAGACACCTCGCCGACTCGGCCGATGCGGCCGAGAGGTCGGCTCGGAACTCGCGGCACACCGACCCCCGCCGCGTCGCACCACCGCCGCAGTTGTGGGAAGGCAGTTGGCGGACGCGAGGTGCACTGCCAACGACAGAGGGCGAATTGCTGAGGCGAGGGCGAGGACAGCCCGGCGAAGCACGCTCCGGGTCGCCGCAGAGCGGAGCCCCCGGCGCTCTACCCAGCTTCGGCTTCGTCGCCGCCACCGTCGCCGGTGTCGGCAGAGCCGCGGTGGTCGGGCTTGAGGGCGATCCAGTCTTCGAGCGTCATGGTGAGTTCGCGCGCTTGGCTGCCCTTGTACTCACCGAGCACGCCCTCCTCGGCCATCATGTCGATGAGCCGCGAAGCGCGCGTGTAGCCGATGGCGAACTTGCGCTGCAGGAGCGAGGCACTGCCGCGCTCGGTGGAGAAGACGAAGCGCGCCGCGGCGTCGTAGAGGTCGTCCTCTTCGTCGGGGTCGCGCGCGTCGGCTGAGCGGCGCTGCACGAGTTCGGGCACGTAGGCCGGCCCGCCGGAGGCGGCAACGTGCGTCATGACCTTGCGCACTTCGTCTTCACTGAGGAAGGTGCCCTGGCCGCGCACCAAGGCTGCACTGCCGGGCGACATGACCAGCATGTCGCCTTCGCCGAGCAGTTGCTCGGCGCCGTTCTCGTCGAGGATCACGCGGCTGTCGATCTTGCTGCTCACCATGAAGGCGATGCGCGTGGGCAAGTTGGCCTTGATCAGGCCGGTGATGACATTGGTAGACGGGCGCTGCGTGGCCACAATCATGTGAATGCCCACGGCGCGGCTCTTGGCCGCCAAGCGCGTGATCGAGGTCTCCACTTCCTTGGCCGAGCTCATCATCAGGTCGGCCAGCTCGTCGATGACGATCACGATGAAGGGCAGGAAGCAGGGGAAGTCCGGGTCGTCGACGCGGTCGCCGAAGTGCGGCCGCAGGCCCTCGGGGCCGAGCTTGTTGAAGCTGTAGATGTTGCGCACGCCGGCCTGGCTGAGCAGCTTGTAGCGCTCCTCCATCTTGGCGATGGCCCACTCCAGAATGGCGGGCGCGCGCTTCATGTCCGAGATGACCGGGCAGGCCAGGTGCGGCGCGTGCGCGAACTGCGTCAGCTCCACCATCTTGGGGTCGATCAGGATGAGCTTCACTTGCTCGGGCGTGCGCGTGTAGAGGAAGGACACCAGGATCGAGTTGAGGCAGACCGACTTGCCTGAACCCGTGGCGCCGGCCACGAGCAGGTGCGGCATCTTGGCCAGGTCCACGATCATGGGCCGGCCGCTGGCGTCGCGCCCGAGGAAGATCGGCAGCGCGTATTTGCCCTCGGTGTACTCGCGGCAATGCAGCAGCGACTTGAGGCGCACGGTCTCGCGCAGCGGATTCGGCACTTCGATGCCGATCGTGTTTTTGCCGGGGATCGGCGCCACGATGCGCACGGTGCGCGCGCGCAGCGCGATGGCCAGGTCATCTTCCAGCGAGCGCACGCGCTCCACCTTGATGCCCGGGCCCAGTTCCATCTCGAACATCGAGATGACCGGCCCCTTTTGGATCTCGACGACGCGCGCTTCGATCTTGAAGGACTCAAGCGTCTTCTCGAGCAGGCTCGTCTTGGCGGCGAGCAAGGTGTCGAGTTCGGCTTGGTCCACGGTGTGCTGCTCGTCGAGCAACTCGTCGCCGGGGAAGCTGTAAGGGCTGGGGCCGGTGGGCGTGGGCACGGCCGGCTCGCCGTAGAGCGTGAGCTGCACGGGTTCGCTGCTCACCGTGGGCCGCACGACCGGGCGCGCGCGGCGACGCTCGGCGGCCGCTGCGCTGGCAGCGCCCGTGTCCGCGCCGCCGTCCGCGCCGCCGTCCGCGCCAGCTTGCGCAGCAGCGAGGTCTGCTTCACTGGATGAGGCGGCACTCGACGCTGCGGCGGTCGGTGAGGGCTCGCTGGCGCGCGGTGAGATGACGGGGGCCGGCTTCTCGGCGGCGGCAAGCTTCTCCGCGGCGGCAGGTTTCTCCGCGGCGACGGGCTTCTCGCCGAGGGCGGAACTGTCTGCAATGGCAGGCTTTTCCGTGCGGGGCGTGCGGCGGGCGCGCGGAGGCAGCACTTCCGGCAGCGAGGCGCCGGGCACGTTTTCCAGCACTTTGAAGGGTTCGAGGTCGGTGGTGTCTGCGCCGCTGCTCGCGGCCGGCGTTGCGACGAGCGCGTCGGCGCCGCGCGGTCCGCTGGCGCTGCCCGCTACGCCCGTGGGCGGCGCGGCGTTCGCCGCGCCGACTCCGGCCAGCGCGCCGACCGAACCCGCCAAGCCGGCGGCGTCCGGCTTGCGGCCGCGCGCGAGCAGCTTCTGGATCCAGGCCGAGTAGGCCACGTCGGTGGCGAGCACGAAGGTGGCGAGACTGAGGAAGAGCAGCACGATGAGCGTGCCCGCCGAACCCAAGCCGCCGACTTCGACGAGCTGATAGCGGATGTACTCGCCCACCGTTCCGCCGGCCGGGAAGCGGCCCGAGAGATTGCCCAGCAGATGCGTGATGAGCCCGGCGAGCGAGAGCATGCCCAGGAAGAGCCCGGAGACGCGCACCGCGTAGTTCTCGGGGTGCTGCTGCGTGAAGAGCGACTTGCTCCACAGACCCAGGCACAGAATCGCCATCCAGGCCGCATAGCCGAAGGAGCCGAGCAGCACGCTGGCGATCCAGTCGCCGGTGGGGCCGCACCAGTTGCTGGAACCGTAGGCGCTCGCGCAGGCGAGGAAGAGGAAGGTTGTGAAGCCGAGCAGGGCTAGGGCGCCGATTTCGCGCAGGCGCCGGCGGGCCGGCTCGGACCAGTCGGCCAGGAGTGTGCGGCGGCTGGCGGCCCCGTCGAGCGACGCCTCGTCGCCCGAGCCCTCCTCGCCTGAGCCATCGGCCGGCTGCGGGTTCAGGCGCGGCCGGCGCTTTTTGCGCTGAGGGCTGCGCAGCGCGGCCTCGGCGGCCGCATCCACCACGGTGGACGCCGCGGCCGTGGCCTGCAGCAGCGACCGGCGCGTGGAAGACGCCAGCCCCATCGCCGCGCGTTTGCTCGCCAGCAGGGTGGCCTGCACCCTGCGTTTGCCCCGTGCCATGCCTACCGCCGCCTCCGAAGCGCAGCGACCGACTGGATCTCAAGCCTGCCGCCGCGCGGGTCGAGAAGTCCCATCGTGGCGACAGCGATGCACACCATCAATCTCTTTTCGTGGAACGGCATTTCAGAGGCCGAGAGCCTGCCTTTGGATCTGGCCGCCTACCTGCTCACGGCGGCGATCCTCGCCGTCCTCGGCTGCGTTGCGCTCTGGCGCCTGCTGCAGAGGAGCCGAGCGACGGCTGCCGGCCGACGCCGCGGCCTCTCCGCCGAGAGTGCGGCGCTCTTCGGGCGGCTCGCCGAGCGCGCCGGCCGCAAGCAGGCCGAGGCTTGGCTGTCCGATCCCGAAGTGCTGCGCCGCCGGCTGGCCGAGACCGTGCGCGGCGCCGTCGACCTGCACGTCGCCCGCCAGAACGCCTCCGTTGCCAAGCGGCTGCTGCAGGAACTCGGCGCCAACCAGCCCCCCTTTCAGGGCGCGCCCGCGGTCTTCGAGGAACTGCTGCTGCTCGACGCCGCCGACCCCACCACGGTTCGGCGCACGGTTTTCGCTGTCGCGGTCGACGAGCACAGCCTGACCGTCATCGCGCTGGCGCGCGGCACCACGCTGGACGAATGTCCCTGGCCGGCGCAGCACAAGCTGCTGGTCTCGCCGCGCACCGAAGGCGAGGGCTACCGGGCCAGCCTGCTCCTGCGCCCGATGCCGCCGCACCACGAGTGGGTCCTGAACCACGACCTCATCGAGGTAATCAACAATCGCCGCGCCGCAGAGCGCGTGCCCTGCCGTATCGAGGTGCACACGCTGCCGGAGGACCTCGAACTGCGCCGGCTGCGCGAGCGCCTGCTGCTCGATGAACGCCTGGGCAACGAGACGCTGCGCAACTCGCCGGTCTGGGCGCGCCGCCGCGACGCCGTGCTGCTGGATGTCTCCAGCGGCGGCTGCTGCCTGGCCTTGGAGCAGGCGCTGCCGCTCGGCACGCGCCTGCACGTCGTGCTCCTGCAGCAGGACGGACGGCTGCTGGGCCTGCCGCTGGCCGAAGTCGTGAGCGTGCGGACCACCGACGAAAACGGCCTCTGCACGGGCCTGCGCTTCGTCGGGCTACGGCTGCGCGAACGCCTGGCGCTCGCCGAGCGCGTGCGCCAGATCGCCGCGGCCGCGACGGAGCTGCCCGCCGCGGCCGCCGTCACTCACTCGTCTTCTTCGTCGGCGGGCGCTGCCGGTCCGGCCTCGTAAGCCGTGTCGGCCACTGGGGCCGTGAGGTTGCGAGTCATGCGCGTGCGCAGGGCCTCGAGCAGCTCGGCCTCGTCGTTCGCCATCTGGCTCTGAGCCTCGAGCTGCGCGATCTCCTCGGGGGAGAGATCCACCAACTCGATCGCATCGGCCTCGATCTCGAGCATGGCGATGTTGATCGGGTTGATCTCCTTGGTCTGCACGAGCTTGGGCGAACCGGCCACCAGCTCCTGCACGCGCTTCTGCAGCAGGACTGAAAGGCGGAACACTCCGCCCACCTTGTCCGACAGCTCCATCACCTTGGTGCGATCCATGTTTCGTTGACTCCGTCTGGGAAAAGAAAGCTCTGGGGTTCCGCGCGCCCGTCGGGGCGCCTCAGGGCCGGGCTTGCGCCTGGTGCGGCAGTTCGATGAGTTCGAGAATGCGTCGGACAGTGGCTTCCACGTCCTGGTTCACGACGATGACCGCGCCGAGTGCGCGCGCCGCCTGGCTCTCATGCGCGGCGCGGTTCAGGCGGCCTTGAATGGCCTCCTCGCTGTCCGTGGCGCGGTCGCGCAGCCGCCGCTCGAGCACGGCCGCTGAGGGCGGCTCGATGAAGACATAGACGCCTTCGTAGCCGGCCTCGCGCAGGTGCTTGGCTCCGGTCACGTCGACTTCCATAAGGTAGATCTGGCCCGCCTGCTGCAGTGCGGCATCCAGTTCGCTGCGCAGCGAGCCGTAGAACTTGCCGTTGGCGAAGACGTCGTTGGTCTCGGCGAAGCGGCCCTCGGACTTCATTTGCAGGAACTGTTCGCGGCTCACGAAGTGGTAGTCGCGGTCGGGCACTTCGCCTGGGCGCTGGTCACGCGTCGTGACCGTGACCGCCACCTGCACGCGCGGGTGCTGGCGCAGCCGATTCTTGACCGTGGTCTTGCCCGCGCCACTGGGGCCTGAAAGCACGACGAGTGTTCCGGGGCGGCTTTTCATTCGAAGTTGGCCGCCTGTTCGCGCAGGCGCTCGGCGAGCAGCTTGGCTTCGACGACGTGCGCCACGAGTTCGCTATCGCTGGACTTGCTGCCGACCGTGTTGAGTTCGCGGCCGACTTCCTGGAGCAAAAACTCCAGGCGCCGCCCCACCGCGCCGCCCTGCGCCAGCGCCTCTTGAAGCGCCTGCAGGTGGCTCTCGAGACGGTCCAGCTCCTCGAGGATGTCGCTCTTGTCGGCCAGGAGCGCGAGCTCGCGCCGCAGGCCCGGATCGTTGGCGCTCAGGCGCTCACCGTGCAGCAGCTCGGCGACGCGCCGGCTGAGCTGTTCTTGTTGGCGGCGCAGCGCGGCCGGCGCGCGCCGGCGCAGAGCAGCCACTTGCCGCGCGAGTCCGCGCAGGATCACGAGCAGCACTTGGCGCAGGCGCGCACCCTCGGCCCGCCGTGCAGTCACCAGCGCCGCGAGAGCGCGGCGTGCCGCGGAGAGCGCCAGCTCGTCGGTGACACCGGGCGAAGCCTCCGGCTCGGCCGTGCGAATGACACCCGGCAGGGCCATGAGCAGGGCCGGCTCGCCGCCGCCCAGGCGGGCCGCCTCGGCGCGATAGCGCGCCAGCAAGCGACGATCGACCTGCGGCGGACTGCGCCGCCGCACAATCGAAACGCGCAACTGGAGCTCCACGTGGCCGCGTTCGATGAGCTTGCGCGTGAGCGCCTCGAACTGCGGTTCCAGACTCAGCCGATCGGCCGGCACGCGGCAGCGCAGTTGCAGGCCGCGCCCGTTCACCGAGCGCGCCTCCACCTCCGCAGCGAGTGCGCCGCGCGTCACGCGCGCGCGTCCGTAGCCGGTCATGCTGGCCAAAACCACTCCTCAGGCTCCCGGCCGGCTGCCCGGCTTGATCGCCACAGAGCCCTGCTTGCAGAGCGGGCAATGCGCCGCTTCCCACGATTCGATGGGCAGCGGCAGCAGGTATTCGTAGCGCAAATCGAAGGGCGAGGCCGGAGCGCGACAAACCAGCGAGCCCACGGCTTCGACGAGACCGCCGGCGGCGCGCACGAGCGCCACGACTTCCTTGACCGAGCCGCCCGTCGTGACCACATCTTCGACCACGACCACACGCGCGCCGCGCGGCACGCTGAAGCCGCGCCGCAGCGTCATGACGCCGTCCTTGCGTTCGGTGAAGAGCGCCGGCGTGCCCAGGCGTTTGGCCACTTCGTGCGCCACGATGACGCCGCCGAGCGCCGGGCCGATCACGATCTCGGGGCGCGTGTCGGCCAGCTTGTCGGCGAGCTGCGTGCAGACGGCTTCGGCCTCGCGCGGCTGCGCCAGCAAGAGCGCGCACTGCACGTAGCGGTCGCTGTGGCGGCCGGAGGTGAGCTGGAAATGCCCGTTCAACAGGGCCTGGGCGCGCACGAGGCGCTGTTCCATGAGACTCGCCGAACTCACTGCCCGCCGCCCGTCGGCGTCTCGCCGCTCGTGCCCGTGGTGCCCGCAGCGTCGCCGCTCCCAGCGTCGCCGCCCGTCGCTCCCGCCGGCGCCGCCACACTCTCTGAGCTGCTCTCACTCGGCACGCCGTCGGCGAAGGTCATGGTGCTGTCGCCGGCGCGCAGCAGCGTGATCGTGATGGCCAGCACCACGACAGCCAGCGAGGCCCAGCCGGTGAACGTGTTGATGCCCTCGGCCTTCACGCCGAAGGCCTGCTGGCCCGCGCCGCCGAAGGCCTCACCGAGTCCGCCGCCCTTGCCCTCTTGGATGAGGATCACGAAGGACACGACGAGACAGGCCAGCACGAAGAGCACCCAGAGAATGGACTCGATCATCGATCAGCTCCCAGCCGTTCGCGGCGCGCCTTGGCGGTAGCGCGCGAGGGCTTCGAAGGAAGAAAACTCAAGCGACGCGCCGCCCACGAGGGCGCCGTCGACATCCGGACAGTCCATGAGTTCGGCCAGGTTGGCCGGCTTCACGCTGCCGCCGTATTGCAGGATCACGCGCGCGGCCGGGCCGGCGCCAAAGTGTTCGGCGAGGCGGCCACGCAAAAGTGCGTGCACCTCTTGAGCCTGGGCCGGGCTGGCGGTGAGGCCGGTGCCGATGGCCCAGACCGGCTCATAGGCCAGCGTCACGCGCGTCGCGAGCGTCTCGCCGGCGAGCCCGAAGAGGCCCGCTTCGAGCTGGCCGAGCACGACCGCTGTCGTGCGGCCCGCGCGGCGCTCTTCCAGAGTTTCGCCCAGGCAGAAGATGACATCGAGGCCGCAGGCCAGCGCCGCGTCGAGGCGCGCGCGCACAGCCGCATCGTCTTCGCCGAAGATCCGCCGGCGCTCGGAGTGCCCCACGATGACGTGACTGGCGCCGACGTCGCGCACCATCGCTGCCGCCACTTCGCCGGTGAAAGCGCCCTGCGCCTCGGGCCGGCAAGTCTGCGCGCCCACCGCCACGCGCGTGCCGGCCAGCGCCTGCACGGTCTGCGCCAAATAAACAAAGGGCGGGAAGACACCGAGCCGGGGCGCCTGCTCGCCCTCGGCGGCGAGTGCCTCATCGAGTCCGCGCAGACGCCGGCAAAAGTCGGCTACCGCAGCGCGGTCGAGATGCATCTTCCAGTTGGCGGCGAGGAAAGGGCGGCGCATCAGATCCTCACCGCGCGATCACGGGCCTCGGGGCCGCGCGCTTCGGTGCCGTTCGGCCCGGAGGCGCCCGCGTCGGACGGGGTGCTGAGCGTGCGGCCGTCCAGTGCGGCCAGTGCGCGGACCTGCTCCATGAGCTGCTGAAAATCGCTGATGGGCAGCGCCTGGAGCGCGTCGCAGCGCGTGGTCTCCGGGCGCGGATGAACTTCGACGATGAGGCCGTCGGCGCCGGCGGCAATGGCTGCGCGGGCCAGGGCCGGCACGAGGCGCCAATCGCCGGCCGAATGGCTGGGATCCACCAGCACCGGCAGGCCCACGCGCTGCTTGAGCCAGGGCACCGCGCCCAGGTCGAGCAAGTAGCGCACGTGGCGCTCGGCGCTCTTGAGGCCGCGTTCGCAAAGCAGCACGCGCTCGTTGCCGGTCTTGAGCACGTACTCAGCCGCAAGCAGGAACTCGTCCAGATCCGCCGCCATGTGCCGCTTGAGCAAGATCGGCTTGCCCGTGGCGCCGGCTTCGGTGAGCAGCGGAAAGTTCTGCATGTGGCGCGCACCGATCTGGATGCCGTCCACCAGGTCGGCCACTTGCGACACTTGCCGCGGGTCGGTGAGTTCCGTGAAGAAGGGCAGCCCGACTTCGCGCGAGACAGTGCGCAGTTCGTGCAGGGCCTCGAGCCCGCCGCCCTGGTAGGCGTGCGGCGAGGTGCGCACCTTGAAGACGCCGCCGCGCAGCGCCGCCGCGCCGGCCGAGCGCACCTGCCGGGCGATTTCGCGCAGCGCGGCAGGATCCTCCACCGTGCAGGGCCCGGCGATGACGCCCACGCTGCCGCCGCCAAAGCGCGCCGCTCCGACTTGCACGGCCTGTCCGCCCTCGCGCCAAGTGGAAAGCGTCAGCGGCGAGCGCGGCGCGAGCGGGAGCACCCGGTCCACCCCGGGAATGCGCGCCAAGCTTTCGGCCGGAATGGCGCTCTCAGGGTCGCTGCCCGGCCGGAGCGAGGCCAAAAAGCCGCTCCGGTCGCCCAGGCGCAGGTCCTCCAAGGACAGACCCAGGCCCTCCAGTGTGGATCGGACCACCGCCCGTTGGCTCGGGCCGGCGTCCAGCGACAGGAGGATGATCAAGCGCGCGCACCCCGTGGACGTCCGCGTAAGGCTCGAATTGGAGCCCGCAAGCGAGCCCCACAGCATAGGAAAAGCTGCAAAGTCGGGTCAACGGCCCTAGCGGCCGGCCCAGCTCTCCTGATAGGCGTTCTGCTGGTCCAGCGCCATCTGCTCGAAGTCCTGGCCGAAGTCCTCCATGCGGCGGACCTCGTGGTAGGGCTCGAGAGGCTCCAGGGTCAGGATGCGCGGCCGGTCGCTGCCCAGCATCCGCCAGACCACGGTCCGGTAGCTGGCCCGCCGTCCAAAGACCGGCTCGCCGGTTTCGGGGTTCTCGCTGAGGTCGTAGATCAGCACTTTGATCGTGAAGACCTGGCTGGTGACGCCCAGGCGCGCCACGAAGGCCTCGGTGAGGCCCGGGTCGACGTTGAGGCTGATGCCGTACTCCTGCTCGATCTTGTCGATGACTTCCTGCGGCTGTTCGAAGACGAACTGCGTCACGTCTTCGTCGTCCTCGTCGCTGAAGCCGGAGCCGTCGTCGTCCTCGTCGCCAGTGTCTTGCAGCGCATCGAAGAGCGAGGCGCCGGGGTCGACGCCCTCCTCGTCACGCAGCTCGTCGATACGCAGCCGAAACTCCTCGATCTTCTCCAGGAAGGAGGTGGGAATTTCGTCCGGCGCCAGGGCGCGCAGCACGATGAGCGGGGCCGTGTTCGCGTTGACGAAGCCGTCGTTGGTGGCGGTGGCGGTGATGTCCTGATCCTCACCCTCGCCCTCACCCTCGCCGCCCGCGGGCGCACCCGTAGCACCCGTGGACGCAGTGCCCGTGCCGCCGATGCCGCTGGGAGCCTCGCCGCCTGAGGCTGTGCCGAAGGGACTGCCCGCAAAGGGATTGTCTTCGGGCTTGGGCGCCTTCTTCAGTTCGAGATGGCTCCAGACCGTGAGGTAGCGGCTCAAGCCCGGAAAGTATTCCTCGTCCTCGAGAAAGCCGCTCATGTGCTCGGGCTTCAGGCCCTCGATCATGGCGAGTTCACCCAGCGTCAGCGGGTAGTTGCGCTCTTCTTGCTCGAGCGTCGACGGCTCGGCGCCGCTCTCAGCGGCTTCCTCTTCGGCGCTGCTGCGCTTGAGCTTGGGCGTGGGAATGGGATCGAAGCTGCCGCGGTTGCCGCGCGCCCAGTCACTCATCCGGTCGAGGATCGAGGTCGCGTCCGCGAAGGAGAGGTCGTGCGTGGTGCCCTCGAAGGCGCGGTCGAAGAGCTTGCGCAGCATCTCGCGGTGAGCCTCGCGCTCGACCTCGTCCTTGGTCCAGAGGCCGAGCAAGTTGAGCTTGCCGTCTTCGTCCTCGACCTCCACGAAGATGCGCAGGTCTTCGCCGAGAGTCGGCGCGAGCGCGGCCGAGGCGTTCCACTCGTCGAGGCGGCTGTCGGTGCTGGCAATCGTGTTGGCGACGCTCGCCTCGGAGCCCGAACCGCTGCCTTCCTCGGCCCCGGGCTCGCCCTCGGCGCCGGCTCCTGCGCCGCTGTCTGAGCCGAAGAGCCCGGCGCCGGCGCCGCCCCCCATGTCGCCGCCCGCGTCACCCGATGCCCCCGCGGCGGAGTCCTGGGCGGCTTCAAGATCCATGAGCAGCACCGACTCGGCCTGCTGTCGCGCCGCATCAGCCAGCATGTCCATGCGCAGCCGGTCGGTGGCGGAACGCGCCAGATCCTGCTCAACCGAGGCGTTGTAGCGCACCTCGGTGACGACCACGACGAGCACCATGAGGATGAGCATGGCCAGCAGGAGGGAGACGCCGTGTTCGCCGCGGCGACCCGGCGGCGGCCCGCGTCGTGGCAGACCGCGACGTGGCAGGCTGGCGCGCCGCTCTCGGCGGGCGCACCCGAAGCCGCTTCTGGCGTGAGACTGCTGCATCGCGCTCCTTGGACGCCGAGATCGGCTGCTGCGTTCCGCTGCGCGAGAATATCAGGCAGGGACCGGCGAATGAGGCCGGTATGATCCGCCGCCGATGGTGGAACTGTCGGTCGTCATCCCCGCCTACAACGAGGCCGACGGCATTGGCCCGACGCTGGAGGAACTCCACCGCGTGCTCGCGGCGGCGGGCATCCGGCACGAGATCCTCGTGGTCGACGATGGCAGCGCGGACGGCACGGCGCGGGCGGTCGAAGCCCTGCTGCCGCGGCTGAGCAGCCTGCGCCTGTTGCGCCACGCCCAGAACCGCGGCTACGGCGCTTCGCTCAAGACCGGCATCCTGGCCGCGCGCTCAGAGATCGTGGCCATCACCGACGCCGACGGCACTTACCCGGCCGAGCCCCTGCCCGGGCTGTATCGCAAACTCGTGGCCGCCGAAGCCGACATGGTCGTGGGCTCGCGCACCGGCGCCAACGTGCACATCCCGCTCGTGCGCCGGCCGGCCAAGGCCTTTCTGCGCGGCTTGGCCAACTACCTCTCCGGCAAGCACATCCCCGACCTCAACTCGGGCCTGCGCGTCTTCCGCCGGCCGCCGGTTGTGGAGCGCTTCAACCTCATCAGCGACGGCTTCTCTTTCACCACCACCGTCACGCTGGCGCTGCTGGCACGCAACAAGCTCGTGCTCTTCGAGCCGATCGACTACCGCCGCCGCACAGGCAGCAGCAAGATCCGCCCCATCGCCGACACCTTCAACTTCCTGGTGCTGATCCTGCGCGTGAGCATCTACTTCGAGCCGCTCAAAGTTTTCCTGCCGGCCTCGGCGCTGCTCGCGGTCGGAGGCCTCATCTACGGCGGGCTGCAGGTGCACGCCGGAAATCTCGGTGAAGGGCCGGTGCTGCTGCTCGTCTCGGCTCTGCAAATCCTGCTCGTCGGCCTGATCGCCGACATGATCAGCCGCAAGCACTAGGAGCCTCGGCATGCCCACTCGCGATCCGCGCATCGATGCCTACATCGCGAAGGCGGCGCCCTTCGCTCAGCCGATCCTGAAGCACCTGCGCAAGAGCGTGCATGCGGCCTGCCCCGCGGTGGTCGAGGAGATCAAGTGGGGCATGCCGGCTTTCGCCTACAAGGGTCCTTTCTGCGGCATGGCGGCCTTCAAGCAGCACGCGGTCTTTGGGTTCTGGAAGCACGCCTTGCTCGTGAAGGATGACGCCAAGGCGCGGCAGGCCATGGGCAGCTTCGGCTGCCTGCGCACGCTCGCTGATCTGCCCAGCCCCACGGCGCTCAAGGCCTACATCCGCGCGGCCAAGCGGCTCAACGACGAGGGCATCAAGGCGCCGCGCAACAAGCTGAGCACCAAAAAGAAGGTGCCGATGCATCCTGCGCTGAAGGAGGCGCTGGCCAAGAATCGCAAGGCCCGCGCGACCTTCGACGCCTTTCCACCGAGCCGCAAGCGCGAGTATCTCGAGTGGATCGCCGAGGCCAAGGGCGAAGACACGCGCGCGCGCCGCCTGGCGCAGGCCATCGAATGGCTGGCGGCCGGCAAGCCGCGCAACTGGAAGTACATGCAGCGCTGAAGCGCCTAGGGCGTGGTGAGTTTCACCGCGCGGCTCAGCGCAACGCCTTGAGGGGCGGCGAAATCGAGCACTGCGTACTGAAACCAAAGCTCGAACCCTGCCGGCACGCCGGACGGCCACTCGGCGAAGCTCAGCGAGAGCGCTCCGGCGCCGTTCGTAGTCAGGCTGAAGGTCTGCGCCACCGGCACCGGCACGAGCACGCCGCCAAAGAAGGGCGTGGGCGTCGAGGCCATCGAGAGGAAGAGGTGTGCTGTTGCCAGCGGCGCGGCCTGCGCAAGGCGCAGGGCGGCCGGCTCACCGGCCGCGGCTGTGCCGAGGCCCAGCAACTGTGGCTCGCCGGCGACGCCGGGCAACGCCGAGCCGAGGTCTTGCCAAGCCGCGGTGGAGGCCACGCCCCACTGCGCGATGCGACTCGCCGGCATGCCGCCGGCCTGCTGAAACCAGCCGCCGACGATGAGGGCCGGCCCGCCCCAGGCGGTGCCGTTGAAGCTCGTGAGCGATGAGACCTGGCTATCCAGGCCCGCTTCGAGCGGCCACCAGGCCGTGCCGTCCCAGCGCGCGATGCGAGCTGCCGGCGCGCCGCCGGCCGTCGAGAAACTGCCGCCCGCGTAGAGCTGCGGCCCTCCGCCCAGGCCGTCGTCGAAGGAGAGTAAGGCATGCGGCGGGCCGCCCGGGCCCGCGCCCAGGCTCGACCATGAGCTGCCATCCCAGCGCGCCAAGTAGCGCAAGTCCTGGCCGCCGATCTTCTGGAAGGAGCCGCCCACGTAGAGCGCCGGCCCGTTGCCATCATCGTGCACAGCCAGCGAGTTCGTGGCGTTGTTCACGCCGTTGCCGGCACCGCCCACCGTTTCCCAACTCACGCCATCCCACTGCGCGAACCAATCCACGAGCGGACCAGGCGGGTCTGAGTATTGGCCGCAGGCGTAGAGCTTGGCTCCGCTGCCATCGTCAAAGCTCTCGAGATCCTCGACGAAGTTGTGGAAGTCCTCGCCGAGGGCTGACCAAGCACTTCCGTCCCAGCGCGCGAGATTGTTGACCGAGAGGCCGCCGGCCTTGCTGAAGTCCCCGCCCGCGTACAGCGCCGGCCCGCTGCCGTCGTCATACACCTCGAGGGCGTACACACCATTGGCGGCCCCAACGGGGAGCCCGCTCCCAGGGATTCCGCTTCCAACGCCCTTCCAGGACACGCCATTCCAGCGGGCGATGCGGCTCTGGGATCCGAAGGGCGCGAAAGTGAAGACGCCGCCGGCGTAAAGCTCGGGTCCATTGCCCGCATCGAAGACAGCCAGGCTGTGTACGCCGTAGCTGAAGCCGCTGCCGACGGCCGACCAGTGCTGCCCATCCCAGCGTGCGATCCGCGCCGCAGGCACTTCGCCGGCCATCGTGAAATAGCCGCCGACATAGAGCGCGGGCCCGCCGCCGAGGCCGTCGTCGTAGACGCAGAGCGTCTCGACCTGGCCATTCAAATCGCCGAAGGTCGGCAGCCAGGTTGTGACGGACTGCGCCGGCGCAGAGACGCCGAGCAGGGCGCACAGAGCGAGCGCCACGAGGGATCTCGCCCCGGGCATGAACGGCCTCGGCATGAGCAACCTCTCCCTAACCGGCTTTCGAAGGAGTCTGGTCCCGAGGCCGTGACTCTACTGCAAAGCATCGCCCAGCGGGGCCGGGCCGAGCGGAGCCGGCGCGAAGCGGGCCCGTCCGCTCGCTATCCTCTCCCGCCCCATGACCCTGCTCGTCTTGCGCGATGTCCACAAGCACTGGCCCGGCCGCGACCTGCTCGCGGGCGCGAGCCTGCAGATCGACCCAGGCGAGAAGCTGGGCTTGGTCGGCCCCAACGGCGCGGGCAAGACCACGCTGCTGCGGCTCATCACCGGCCAGGAGAGCGTGGACGGCGGCGAGGTCACTCTGCGGCGCGGCGCGCGCCTGGGCTACGTGCCGCAACGCCCGGAGTTTCCTCCGACGGTCACCGTGCGCGAGCACGTGGCCAGTGGACTCGCCGATCTGCTCGCCGCCATCGCCGAGCATCACGCCGTCTCCGAGCAGCTCTCGGGAAACGCCCCGGAGCCTGAAGTCGCGCGGCTGCTCAGCGAGCAGGACCGCCTGCTGCACCGCATCGACGAACTCGGCGGCTGGGAGCACGAGCATCGCGTGGATCAGGTGCTGGCCGGCGTCGGGCTGGCCGAGTCGCTCTGGGAGCGGCAGGCCGCCACGCTCTCGGGCGGTGAGAAGAGCCGGGTCGCGCTGGCGGCCGCCCTCGTCGCGGGCCACGACCTCTTGCTGCTCGACGAGCCCACCAACCACCTCGATCTACAGGGCATTGAGTGGATCGAGGAGTATCTGCACGGCCTGCGCGGCGCGGTGCTCATCGTGAGCCACGACCGGCGCCTGCTCGACACGGCCGTGGATGCGGTCGTGGAACTGGAAGGCGCGCGGCTGGCGCGCTACCCCGGCGGCTACACCAAGTACGTGCGGCTGCGCGAAGAGCGCTACCTCAGCGAGCGACGCGAGTGGGAGAAGCAGCAGGAATACGTGCGCAAGGAAGACGCCTTCATCCGGCGCAACATCGGCAGCCATCGCTCAGCCGAGGCCGTGGGCCGGCGCAAGCGCCTCGAGAGCCTGGTGCGCCTCCCTGAGCCGCGCAACGACGTGCACGCGCCCGCGCTGCGCCTGCCGCCCGCCGGCGAGGGCGGCGAGTTGGTGCTCGAGGCGCGCGGCCTGGTGGGCGGTTACGCGCCGGACACAGGCGCGGGCGCGCGCGTCGCTCGCGGGTCGAGCGCCGGCGCCGGCACGCGCGTGCTCTTCTCAAACGTGGACTTGCGCGTGAGCAAGGGCGACCGCATCGGCATCGTGGGCCGCAACGGCACCGGCAAGACCACCCTGCTGCGCATCTTGGCCGGTCAGCTTGCACCGCTGTCCGGCGAGCTGCGCCACGGGCACAAAGCGATCTGCGGCTACTACGACCAGGAAACGGCAGGGCTTCTGCAGGAAGGCACGCCCATGACCGAGATCCGGCGCGGGCACCCGCTCATGACCGACCAGGCCGTGCGCAACTGGCTCGGCCGCTTTCTCTTTCGCGGCGACGCCGTGGACAAGCCGGTCACGGCGCTGTCCGGCGGCGAGCGCGCGCGGCTCTCGCTGGCGCGGCTCGTGCTCGGCGCCCCCACCTGGCTGGCGCTCGATGAGCCCACCAACCACCTGGATCTGCCCGGCCGCACAGCCCTCGAGGAAGCCCTCTCGGAATTCGCCGGCGCCATGCTCTTCGTGAGCCACGACCGCGCCTTTCTCGACGGCCTGTGCACACACATCGTCGAAGTAGGCGCCTCAGCGCAGCGCGTGCGCCTGCTGGTGGGCAACTACTCTGCTTGGCGCGAGCGGGTGCGGCGCGAAACGGATGAGGCCCGCACGAGCCGGCGCGACGTGCGCCGCGATGAGCGCCGCGAAACACCACGCGCGGCGGAGCCGGCGCGCAATCCGTGGCGCTTCCAGAAGCTTGAGCAGCGCATCATGGCGCTGGAGTCCGAGCAGCAGACGCTGCTGGCCGATCTGGCGCGTCCCGAGCTCTACGCCGCCGCCGACAAGCTGAAGACGCTCTCGCGCCGGCTCGCCGAAGTGCAGCAGGAACTCAGCGCCGCCAATGCCGAATGGGAAAGCTGGACGGCCTGAATTGAAAATTGCCCGCGATGGACACGGGCACGATCACAGGGATCGTGTCCGTTGAATCAGCCCCCGCTTCTCGTCGTCACCGTGCACCACCCAGGGCCCGGTGACACCGGGAAGCTTTGCCAAGGATTCTTCGGGCGCAACCCAGCGATCGAACAGCCGTCGCCTCGCGGGCAATCTGGCGCGTAGGATACCGGTCCTCCGTTTTTGGGGGGACTGATCCAAAAATTCTTTGAGGCCCGCCCACCTTGGTCGTCACGACCTCCACTCGGCCGCGCGAAATCGAGGACCGTAACCCAGCGACTGGTGCGCTGTTGGCTCGCCTGCCCTGCGCCGATGTGGCTGAGGTGAACCGATCCGTGGCCACGGCCCGGGCAGCGCAGCCTGGCTGGGCCGCTCTGGGCCTGGCCGGCCGCCGAGCCACTTTGGAACGCATCGCCAAAGCCTGGGAGGACCCGGCCACGGTCGAGCGGGTGGCCGGGCTCATCACCGCCGAGATGGGGAAACCCTTAGCGGCGGCGCGCGGCGAGGCCGGGCGCATGGCCGAGGGGCTGCGCGGCACTCTGCGCGCGGCAGAGCCGGCGCTCTCGCCGGTCGAGAGCTGCGAGAAGACGACGCGCACGCGCCTCTCGCGCGAGCCCTTGGGTGTGGTCGCGGCCATCACGCCCTGGAACTTTCCGCTGGGCATGGCGCGCGAAGTCATCGTGCCGGCGCTGCTCGCCGGCAACACCGTGGTCTTCAAGCCTTCCGAGCTGGTGCCGCTCACTGGCGCGGCGATGCACGAGGTCTTTGCGGCCGAGCTGCCAGAGGGCGTGCTGGTGCTGGTGCAGGGCGACGACGAAACCGGCAAGGCGCTCGTCGCGGCGCCGGTGGACATGATCGGCTTCGTGGGCAGTGTTGAAGCCGGCAAGCACATCATGGCGGCCTGCGCCGCGGGCCTGAAGCGCATGGTGCTGGAGCTGGGCGGCAAAGACCCCATGATCGTGTGCGCCGACGCCGACCTGCCCGCCGCCGCGGCCTACGCCGTGCGCGAGTCCATGCGCAACAGCGGCCAAGTCTGCTGCGCCGTCGAGCGTATCTACGTCGAGCGCGCCGTGGCGCCGCGCTTCACCGAGCTGGTGGTGAAGCTGGCCGGCGAGCTGAAGGTCGGCGACCCCACCGGCGAGGTCTTCATGGGCCCGATGGCCAGCGAGAACCAGCGCCGCTCGGTGCTGGCGCAGATCGAAGACGCGCGCGCGCGCGGCGCGAAAGTGCTGCTCGGCGGCCGCGCCACGCCGGGCCCGGGCTGCTTCCTCGAACCCACCGTCGTGGCGGATCTCGATGAATCCATGAGCCTCTTGCAGCGCGAAACGTTTGGCCCCGTAGCCGCCATCCGCACCGTGGAAAGCGCCGAGCAAGCGCTGCAGCTCGCCAACGCCTCGCCCTATGGACTCGGCGCCAGTGTCTGGACGGGCGACGCCGCGCGCGGGCGCACGCTCGCCGCTCGGCTGGAGGTCGGGCAGGTTGGAGTGAACCGTGGCCTGGGCGGCGCCGGCGACCCGCCTTGGGCCGGCGCCAAGCAGAGTGGCTTCGGCTATCTCGGCAGCCCCGACGGCTACCGGCAGTTCACGCGGCCGCTGACCATGTCGTGGGAAGAGCCCTCATGAGTGCTGCGGCCGAGCCGGGCGCCGACGCGCCGACGGGCCCCGCGAGCGGCCCAACAAGCGCCCCAACAACGGGCCCTTGGTATCGGGCGGGTCTGCGCTTTGAGTGCACCGCCTGCGGCAAGTGCTGCCTGAACCACGGCGATGGCTACGAGTACGTCTTCTCCACGCGGCGCGAGCGGGCCGCCATCGCAGCGTCGTTGGACCTGAATCTGGCGCAATTCGAGACGCGCTTCACCGAGCGCGTGGGCGGCGACCTCTCCTTCAAGAGCCGGGACGGCGGCTGCATCTTCCTGGAGGGCGGCCGCTGCTCGATCTACGCGCTGCGCCCCAGCCAATGCCGCACTTTCCCCTTCTGGCCAGAGCTGCTGCGCAGCGAGGCCGTCTGGAACAAGGACGTGGCCGCCTTTTGTCCGGGCGTGGGGCAGGGCCCGGTCCACAACCTGGCCGCCATCCAGGAAACCGCCCGCCAGGCGCGCCCCTGATTCCAACTGGCCCCTTTCGCGGCGCCCTCGCTTCGCGGAAACTCTCGCGACCCCAATGAGCAACACGACCCGTTCCCTCAGCGCCGCCGACCTCTCGGCCCTCTCGCCTACGCCCGCTGAAACGCTGGCGCTCGCGGAGGCCGCCTTCCGCGGCGCCGGCCTTGGCCAGCCGGCCCCTGCCAACCCGCTGACCGGCCCGGCGCCGAAGCTGGCGGTGGATCGGGCCGCCTTCGTCACGCTGCGCGACGCAGCCAGCGTGGCCGCCACCGCCAAGCTGCTCGCCGATCCAGGCGCCGAGGTCATCACCATGCTCGGCTGCGGGCCGCGCAGCCGCGCGATCGTGCCTGCGCTGCTGGCCGCCTTCCCGCGGCTCGAGCGCATGCTCTGCTTCGATCCGAACATCGAGCTGCAGGCGCAGTTCGCGGACGAGATCATGACCACCTACGACCTGGCCTCGATCGTGCCCCCTGAACCGCACGAGGCCGCTGAGGGCGCGCACATCCTGGTGAGCTGCCTACCAGCGGCGGGTCAGCCCGCACCGATGGTGGAGTTTGACTGGCTGCAAGCGGGCACGCTGTGCATCGCGCTCGACCTCGACGCAACGCTCATGCCCTCCGTCTTCAGCGGCGCGCAGCGGCTCTTCGCCGACTCGCTGGCGCTCTGGCAGGAGTGCACGGCGGCCGGGCATTTCGCCGGCATCGCTGCGCCCAAGGAAGAACTCACCGCCGTGGCGGCCGGGCGTGCGCCGGGCCGCGGCGCGGGCGCGCCCATCCTGCTTTCGGTCAATCTCGGCCACCCGGCCCTGGAAGCCGCGCTGGCCGGCGAGCTGCTCAAGCGCGCTGAGGCCAGAAACCTCGGCCGGATGCTGACCGCCTGAGATGAGTGAGCCCGCGCCAAGCAGCACGCACGGGCTGGCGCTCGTCACCGTGCCCACGCTCAATGAGCTGAAGAACCTGCACGTTTTCATGCAGGGCATCCTCGACCTGCACGACGAGAACCTGCATGTCCTGGTCGCCGACGACGACAGTCTCGACGGCACCTGGCGCACCTACGGCACCAAGTACGCAGCCGACAGCAAGCGCTGTCATCTGCTGCGCCGGCCGGGGCACGACAAGGGCCGCGGCTTCGCTCTGCGCGATGCCTGGAAGTGGGCGCTCGAACATCAGCCGCGCTACGACTACGTCATCGAGATGGCCGGCAACCGCACGGACGACCCGGCCTTCCTGCCGCAGATTCTCGCGCGGCTGGCTGCCGGCGCCGACGTTGTCGTCTGCGAGCGCAGCGCCGCGCCCGGCGGTGCAGCCAGCACGCCGCGCAAGAGCTGGGGCCTGGGGCGCACGCTCGTCGGCGCGCCCGTGACGGACTACGAGAGCGGCTACCGCGGCTTCTCGCGCCGCGCGCTCGAACTCATCAAGCCAGCCACGCTGCGCAGCGGCGACCACTGCATCAAGGCCGAGGTCATGGCGCGCGTCGGCCGGCTGCGCGGCAAGCACAGCCTCAAGATCGAAACGATTCCGGTGCCCTTCAATCCGCCCGACGCCACGCATGTGCAGGGCGGCAACGCGGGCCTCGGCACGCAGCTCGGTCTCTTTTTGCGGCGCCTAACCGGAAGCGTGTGACCGGCAGCGTCTGAGGACGGAAGGCACGCAGCGGGGGTGCCGCGTATCAGGCGTGTGTCGTGATCGCCTCGTGCGGCATCAGGATCGTGTCATGCGCGCGAGGTCGGCCTCGGCGGCGATGCGTCCGAAGGCCTGCCAGCTCGGCGAACGCGCCACTTCTTCCAGCAGTTCGCGCGCGCGACGCACATCGCCGCGGCAATAGAACCAGTTGGCGATGCCGTAGCCGATCGTGGCGAAGTCCACGCTGAGCTGACCGGCCCCGCGCGCCGAGCGCAGCAGGAGTTCCGGGTCGTGCTCGCCTTTAAAGAGCAGCGCCAGCAGGTGGTAGCTCTTGTACTCCACGATGTCCATCGCTGGATGCACGTTGCCGAGCGCCTCGCGGGCCACATCATCGCGGCCCAGGCGGCCAGCGCTCATCGCGATCCAGTAAGCGGCCATGGCGCGTCCGTCGTCGTTGCGCACGGTGCTGCGGCATTTCAAAAAGCCTTCGAGGGCCTGTTCGAAATCGCCGTTCAGGTAATGCGCCAGCGCGAGGTGGTACCAAACATTCTCATGCAAGGTGTCGAGGTCGATGCCGCGGGCGTTGGGCTTGAGCGCACGCTCGAACTCATCGGGCTGGCCCTCGATGAGCTTGGCTGCGCGCTCAAGATCGGAGACCGCCTCGTCAAAGCGACGCAGCGTGATCCAGCGGTGGCCGCGGAAGCGCCAGGGCCGCGGGTCGCCCGGGTGCAGCTTGGCCGCATGCGCGAAGGCCTCGATCGCGTCGCGATAGAGGCCCAGGCCGCTCAGATTGCGGCCGTAATCGAGGAGCGTTTCGAGCCGGCCCGGCTCGGCCTCGAAAGCGGCGCGGAGTTCGATGAGCCGCTCGGTGTAGAGCCGGCGATCTTCCTCTGTGACCACGGGCGCGTAGAGCGCTTCGCCGGTGAGCGAGTAGGCCTGTACACCCGGCAGGCCGGCCTCGTCCGTGCTCTGCACGCCCAGGCAGCCGGCCAACTGCGCGCCACCGAGCGCCAACAGCAGCAGGGAGCTCAGCGAGCCGAGGTGCTTCCGCGTCGAGCGCTTCATACTCCCTCGATGATCCCGCGCAGGCGCGCCACGGTGGCGGCCGGGCGCAGCTCGGGCGCTGTGATGACCGCGAACTGCGCGGCCTTGGTGACGGCTTCGTCGGGCGGCGCGGCCGCGAAAGCCGGCAGCACACGCCGAATGAGTTCTTGGGCCGCCCCGGCATTGGCCTTCAAGTTCTCGATGACCATTTGAATGTCCACATCGGCATGGCCCTCGTACCAGCAGTCGTAATCGGTGACCAAGCAGACCAGCGCGTACTCCAGGCCGGCCTCGCGCGCGAGCTTGGATTCCGGCAGCGCCGACATATTGATGAGCTTGGCGCCCCAGCTCCGGTACAGCTCGCTCTCCGCGCGCGTGCTGAAGAGCGGGCCCTCCATACAGACGAGCGTGCCCCCGAGGTGCGAGGTGACGTCCATGCCCTGCAAGCAGTCGTAGAGGATTTCGGAGAGTCCTTCGGAGAAGGGCTCGGCAAAGGCCACGTGCCCCACGATGCCGTCGCCAAAAAAGGTGTCGGGCCGGTGCCGCGTGCGATCAATGAGCTGATCGGGCAGCACCAGGTCGCGCGGCGCGTACTCCTCGCAGAGGCTGCCCACCGCGCTGAAGGAGAGGATGCGCCGCACGCCCAGCGACTTGAGCGCGGCAATGTTGGCGCGCGAAGGCACTTCCGTGGGCAGCAACCGGTGACCCTTGCCATGTCGCGGCAAGAAGGCCAGCGGGACGCCGCCGAGCGTGGCCAGCGTGATCTCATCCGAAGGCAGGCCGAAGGGCGTCTCGGGCCGCACGCGGCTCACGCCCTCAAGCCCCTCCATCTCATAGAGTCCGCTGCCGCCGATGATGCCGATGCGCGAGGGGTTCATGCGGACATCATGCCGAGGTCCCGGCGTACTGGCAACGCGGCATCCGCGACGCGACTCTCGCTCGTCGTGGACCCGGCGCAGCTCAGCGCGGTGCGCGCGAGAGTTTGCCCAGCACGCAGGCGCGCCGGGCGCCGGTTACGGAGGGCACATTGCCGGGCAGGCCGCGCAGGCTCGCGTCGCCGATGAGCGCAAAGGCCAGCGCCTCGCGCGCCAGCACGGGCACACCCAGGGCGGCAGCGCTGTCCTGCACCGAAATCCCCGGCAGGCGCGCGGCAAGCCCGGCCATGAGACAGGCATTGCATGCGCCGCCGCCCGAGACGATGAGCTGCTGCGGCCGCTCCGGCACGAAGCGCTCCAGTGCGAGGGCCACGCTCTCCACGGTGTAGGCCGCGAGCGTGGCGCAGAGGTCCTCGAGTGAGAGGGCGTCGAGCGCGGCCGCGTGATTCGCCAGCCACTGTGCACCGTAGCGCTCACGGCCGGTGGAGCGCGGCGGAGGCTGCTTGAGGAAGTCGTCCTCGGCCAGCCACTGTGCAAGCTGCTGGGCGTGCACGCGGCCGGCGCGCCCCAGGCGGCCGTCCTCGTCGAAGGTGCGCGCGCCGCGCGTGGCCCGTGCGAGCGCCCCGTCGAGCAGCATGTTGGCGGGCCCTGTGTCGAAGGCCAAGGGGTCGCCGGCCTGCGGCACGATTGTGAGATTGCCGATGCCGCCGAGATTCAGGGCCGCCACCGGTCCGCCGGCCGCCAGAGCGCGCGGACGCAGCAGCAGCGCGTCGGCGAAGGGCACGAGCGGCGCGCCGTGCCCGCCGGCAGCGCGGTCCGCCGCACGCAGATCGGAGAGCACATCGCAGCCCGAGACGGCGGCGATCACGTCGCCGTCACCGAGCGTCAGCGTGGCGCCCTCGCCTTGCGGCCCGGGTGGCAGATGCACAACGGTGAGCCCAGGGCTGGAAACCACCCCGATGTCGGCAGGCTGCAGCCCGGCCTGCAGCAGGGCCGTGCGCGCCGCGGCGCCCAAGCGCCGGCCGAGTTCCACATGCATGAGCGCCAGTTCGCTCGGCGAGGCGGCCGGCAAGCTCAGGACGCGCGCACGAAACTCCGGCTCGAAATCCGCGTGGTAATGCACGAGGACCGTGGCCCGCGCCGGATCACCCGGCGGCACCTGCGCCACGACGGCATCGATGCCGTCGCCGGAGGTGCCCGACATCAACCCAACAAAGTGGCCGATGAGACGGCGCGCGCTCAGCTCTTCGGAAGCTTGAGCGTCGTGCCCACGTACACCTTGGCCGGATCCTTGATGCGATCGCGGTTGAGGTCGTAGATCTCCTGCCAGCGCTTCGCGCTGCCGAGCTGCTTGCTCGCGATCGTGGAGAGCGTGTCGCCGGACTTGACGTCGTAGAGGCGCTCGCCCGTGGCCGAGGTCTTCACGGCCGGCGTCGCAGTCGTGGCAGCCGCAGGGCTCGTGGCAGAATCACCGCGCGCAGGCAGCACGATCTCGGCACCCAGCTTGAGATTCTTGGGGTCGAGCTTGGGATTGGCGGCCAGGATCGCGTCGACGTGCTCCTGGATGTTGCCGCCGGTGTAATGGCGCGCCGCGATCTTCCAGATCGAGTCGCCCTTGACGATCTTGTGCGTGCCGGCGGAGGACTTCGGCGCCGCCGCGACGTCACTCGCGAGGCCGAGCGTGCTCGGCGGCAGCGGGCCGACGAAGAGTTCGCTGCTGGGCAGCGTGGAGTTGGCCAACGGCGCGCCGCCGACGGCGCCCGGCGACTTGAGCGGCACCTCGGTGCCGACGGCCGGCTTCATGCCAGCAGCCGGAGACTTGGCAGGCCAACGGTCGCCCTGCTCCTTGTCGGCCATCTTCTTCCACGCGTCCAGCTCGCTGATGGGGCTCACCGGAGTCTGCGCGTCTTGCGCGAGCGGCGCGCCCAATGCGCCAGGCTCACCAGGAGCAGTCGGCGACATGAGTCGGCCGGGCGTGCCATCGAGAGCGGTGAGACTCGTCCCCGCGCCGCCATCGGCCGCGGACGACGTCACCACTCCCGGCTCATCACCGGAGGCACCCCAGATCGCGATCCCGAGGATCGCCACAATGACCACCACAATTCCGAGCACCAGGACGCGCTCGACCGAACCCATGCCGTTCACGAAAGAAACCTCCCGCAGCCGCCAAGCTGCTTAGTGCAAGGCACGAATCCTAGGATCGCGAATTCACGCTTTCAATCTTCACGATCGCGCGAAGTCCGAAGAATTTTCGGAGAGTCCGTGCGCGGGGAGGCGCGCTCGCGCGCCGCGCCGTCGCGACGCCGCTCAGCTTTCGCGCAACAGAAGCCGACGCAGCCGCCGCCCCAAAAGCTGCGGCCACCAGAGCCGCCGCACACCGAAGCGCGCTACGAGCCGGTCGCGTCGTTCCGGATCGAGAGTTTCCGGTGCGTAGCGCGCGCGGAACTTGAGCACGGCGTTGCGGTCGATGCGCGCGAGGAGCGGGAAGAACAAACGCCTCAGCCAACTGCGCGAGCAGTCGCCTCCCTGCCCAAGATCGATGACCCAGGCCCGGCCCTCGCGATCGATCAGGGCGTTGAGCTTCTGGTGAGCGTCCAGATGAACGAAGCGGCGCGCGTGCAGCGCGCCCAGGGTTTGGTCCAGGCCGTCTAAGCCTTTGCGGAGAAGTTGCGGGTCCATTCCGCGTTGGATCGGCAGTCCATCCACGCATTGAATGAACAGCGCTGCATCCCCTTCGTGCCCTCGGTAACGCGGGACTCCCGGCGTGCCGTCGAGGAGTCGGTAGTGCCGGATCTCCCGGCGCATGACAAGGCGCGCCCAATAACGAATGAGGCCGGACTTGGGCTCCCAGGCCTTCAAGACAACCGGTCCTTCGGGCAGCTCGTAACGCACGACTCTGGCAGCGCCCGCGCCCTTGTCCTTCAGCACTTGAAAGGGCAGGCCCTCGACCGCTTGGCGCGTGAGCAGAGCGCCGGTGTTCCCGACGGCGGGGGCCGTGGCAGCCATGGTCGTATCAGCTTGACTTGACACGCTTTGCAAACTTCCACTAGCCTGCTGCGCTTGAACGGTTTCCGTCATTTGCTGGTGCTCGCGGCCCTTACGGCATGCTCGACCCCGGCGACCCACTCAGCGGCCAACAGCAGGTTGGTGGCCGATGCCCAGCGAATCGTCATTCGATTGTACGACAGCGACCAGGGAGTTCGCCTGGAACTGGCCAACGAGGACCACCCTGAGTTGCGCAGCGTCTATTCACAGCGCCGCTCGAACGCGGCCCTCAAGCTCGCGCCCGACGAGGCCCTGGCTCAGCTCCTGGCCACGCTCGACGACTTGGGTTTCCAGCGCTGGGCCAAGCCGCAGGCTGCTCCCTCCCCGACCGATCAGCGACTGGCCCCGGACGCCGCTGCCATCGAAGGCTGGATCGAAGTGCGCCTCGACGCCCAGGTCTCGAGCTTCGTCTTGCCGGCCGGCAGAGCCGACCCGGCCGCACTGGCCGCCTTCGCCGAGATGCAGGTGAGCATCGCCAACACCTACGCCGGGATCGGCGGCCTGCAGTTCATCGACAACCCCTTGGGCGCGCGCATTTTCCCGAGGGATTCGTGAGCGGCCGGGCGCGCTGCGCCGCGGCTGTCATCCCCGCACGCCTGGCCTCGACGCGCCTGCCCGGCAAGCCGCTGCTGGATCGCACCGGCAAGCCGCTCATCCAGCATGTCTGGGAGCAGGTGCGCCAGGCGCGCCGGCTCGATCCGGTGATCATTGCCACGGATGACGAGCGCATCGCGCGCGCGGCCCGGAGTTTCGGCGCCGACGTCGTGCTCACCGATCCGAGCCACCCCTCCGGCAGTGATCGCGTGGCCGAGGTCGCGCGCGGCCTGAAGGACGAGTTCCTGGTGAATGTGCAGGGCGATGAGCCCGAAATCGACCCCGGAGACCTGGACCGGCTCGTCGAGCGGCTTGTCGGCGGCGGCGAAGACCTCGTCACGCTGGCGCGCCCGCTCGGAGCCGGCGATCGGGCCGAGTTCCTCGATCCGCACGTGGTCAAGCTCGTGCTCGACGATCGCGGCCGGGCGCTCTATTTCTCGCGCGCCCCGATCCCGCACGGCGCCGATCCGGCGGGCGCCCTGGTCCATCAAGGCGTCTACGGCTGGCGGCGCGCGGCACTTCTGCGCTTTGCGGCGGCGCCGCCGGCAGCCCTCGAGCGGCTGGAACGCCTCGAGCAACTCCGGGCCCTGGCCTTGGGCATGAGCATCGGCGTGGTGCTCAGCGCGCATCGCTCACTGGGAATCGACACGCCCGAGGACTACGCTCGCTTCGTCGAGCGGCAAGCGGCCGGCGCAGGCGCGCCGGGCGGCGCGCCGCGGGGCCGAGCACCATGACCAAGCACATCTTTATTACCGGCGGCGTCGTGTCCTCGCTCGGCAAGGGACTCACGGCCGCGTCCTTGGGCTGCATCCTCGAGGCCTGCGGGCTGCGCGTGCGCATGCAGAAGTTCGACCCGTACATCAACGTGGACCCGGGGACCATGAACCCCTATCAGCACGGCGAGGTCTACGTGCTGGACGACGGCAGCGAGATGGACCTGGATCTCGGGCACTACGAGCGCTTCACGCACGCACCGCTCACCGCCGACTGCAATTTCACCACCGGCAAGATCTACCAGTCGGTCATCCGCAAGGAGCGCGCCGGCGAGTACCTCGGCCAGACCGTGCAGGTCATTCCGCACATCACCGACGAGATCAAGTCGGCCATTGAGCGGCTCTCCACGCCGGACGTGGATGTGGTCATCACCGAGATCGGCGGCACGGTGGGCGACATCGAGAGCCTGCCCTTCCTCGAAGCCATCCGGCAGTACAGCATCGAGCGCCCGCCGCACGAGTGCCTCTTCATTCACCTCACCCTGCTGGTCTACCTGGCCGCCAGCGGCGAGCTGAAGACCAAGCCCACGCAGCAGTCGGTGGGCAAGCTGCGCGAGATCGGCATCCAGCCGGACATCCTGGTCTGCCGCACCACCATGCCCATGACCGACGAGATGCGCCGCAAGATCTCGCTCTTCTGCAACGTGCGCCCGGCCTCGGTCATCGAAGAGCGCGATGTCGATCACACGATCTACGAGCTGCCGCTCATGCTCAAGCGCGAGCGCATCCATGACTTGGTGGCGCAAGAGCTGGGCCTCAAGCTCCGCGAGCCCGATCTCTCCGCCTGGGAGCGCATCGTGGCCACGGTCATCGGGGCGCGCAGCGAGATCGAGATCGCCGTGGTGGGCAAGTACATCGAGCTGAACGATGCCTACAAGTCCATCTACGAGGCCATCAGCCACGCCGGCATCGAGAACGGCGTGCGCATCAAGCTGCGCAAGCTGAGCAGCGACAAGCTGGATGAGAGCAACATCGTGGCGGCGCTGGCGGGCGTGCACGGCATTCTCGTGCCGGGCGGCTTCGGCGGGCGCGGCATCGAGGGCAAGATCCTGGCGGTGCGCCATGCACGCGAGCAAGGCATCCCCTACTTCGGCCTCTGCTACGGCCTGCACATGGCTGTCATCGAGTTTGCGCGCAATGTCTGCGGCCTGGCCGGCGCGAGCAGCACCGAGATCGACGCCAAGACGCCGCACCCCGTCATTGCGCTGCTCGACGAGCAGCAGCGCGTCACCGCCAAGGGCGGCACGATGCGCCTCGGTCGCCAGCGCTGCCGGCTCTCGCCCGGCAAGGCGCGCACCGCTTACGGCACCGACGAGGTCTTCGAACGGCACCGCCATCGCTACGAGCTGAACAACGCTTACCGCAAACAGCTCGAGGCCGCCGGGCTCTCCTGCTCCGGCCGCTGCCCCGAGCGCGACCTCGTGGAGATCGTCGAGATCCCCAGCCATCCCTGGTTCGTGGGCGTGCAGTTCCATCCGGAGTTCAAGAGCAAGCCCACTGAGGCGCATCCGCTCTTCCGCGACTTCGTGGCCGCGGCGCTGCGCCGCTCGGGCCAGCACGCGCCGGAAACCGAGATCAGTCGCGCGCCGGGGCCGCTCAAGGCGCGAGGCGCCGGCAGCAAAGGCCCGCAGGCCGTGCTGCGTGCAGAGTCCACGCGAAAGGAGGCCTGAATGGGCGGCTTACTAGGACCTGATGGTCAACCCATCGACCCGCAGCTCACGCGCAAAGCGGATGCGGACGAGTCCGGCCACGGCGGTCACGCCGGGCATGAGCACTGCGGCCATGATCACGATCATGACCACGAGCACGGCGGCCACGAACACGGTGAGCAGCGCCTGCCCGAGCCCAGCCTCGCCCTGCACGTCTTTCACCTCGCCTCGCAGGTGGGCATGGCGCTGGGCGAGACCGAAAACCCCTTCACCGGCCAGCGCGAGAAGGATCTGCCCACGGCGCGCTTCCTCATCGACACGATCGCGATGCTGGAAGAGAAGACGCGCGGCAACCGCTCGCCCGACGAGGAAGAGTATCTGCGCGGCGTGCTGAGCAACTTGCGCATGGCCTTCGTGGCCCGCAGCAAGTGAGCAAGGCGGCGCGCCGCCTGTTGGGCGGACCGCGCCGGCGCTGCGCGTCGAGCCGCCCGGTGGCCGCCGCCGCCGACTGAGTGCGCCGTGAGGATCGTCTTCGACCTCACCTCCTGCGCCAAGCCCGAGCGCGGCGGCATCTCCGGCTACGGGCGCATGCTCGTGCCGGCCTGTGCGCGCGCGCTGCCTGCGCACGACTATGTGCCCGCGGTGCGCGCCAACCGCTGGCTCAAACGCGGCCTGGTGGCCGACTTGCTGCCGGGCCGGCGCGTGCGCCTGCTGACCAACCGCGCGCCAGGCCTGCTGCTCGGCGAGATTGACGTGCTCCACGCCATCGGCGCGCATCTGCCGGCGGGCGGACGCTTCGCCAAGGTGACGACGCTGCCCGATCTCAATGTCTTCGAGTTCTCCGAGTTGTCTGAGCCGGGGTGGCGAGCGCGACGCCAAGCGCGCATCCGGCAGACTCTGGCACGCGCCGACCTCGTGCTGGCCTTCAGCGAGCAGGGGGCCGCGGCGCTCGTGCAGCACCTGAACTGGCCGCGCGAACGCACGCGCGTCGTGCCGCTCGGCGTGGACACGGCGCTCTTTCGCCCGCTGCGCGGCGCAGCCCTCGCGGCGGCGCTCGCGTCGCTAGGCCTCGGTGACCGGCCCTATGTGCTGTCGGCGGGACGACTCTCGACGCGCAAGAATCAGGCGGGCCTCGTGGCGGCTTTCGCGCGCGCGGCGCGCGCGGCCGCCGGCAGCCCCCCTGGCACGCTGCCCGCACTGCCCAAGGACTGGCTGCTGGTCCTTCCAGGACCGGAGGGCCAGGACCAAGAGCTGTTGCGCGAAGCCGCGCGGCGCCATGGACTCTCCTCGGAGCGGCTACTGCTTCCCGGACGCGTCGACGACGCCACGCTCGTCGCCTTGCTTTCTGGCGCAGCGCTCTACTGTTGCGCCTCGCTACACGAGGGCTTCGGCCTGCCGGTCATCGAGGCCCAGGCCTGCGGAGCGCCGGTGTTGTGCAGCGACCGCGGCGCCCTACGCGAGACCGCCGGCGATTGCGCGGTAATCTTCGATCCCGGCGATGAGAAGGGCTTTGCGGCGGCACTCGCCGAGCTGGCGGCGGACCCGGCACGGCGGGCCCAGCTCGCGGCGGAGGGTCCCGAGCGCGTTCTGCGCCACTTCACCTGGGAGGCCACGGCCGTGCGCACGCTCGCCGCGCTGGCCGAGGCCGTCGAGCTGCACTGACGGACGACTCTACGGCTGGAATGTGATCTCGAGCGCGTTCGATGCCGACCACGGGACGCCGCCGCCCTCGGGCTTCCACAGGTACTGCCAGTAAGTCGATAGGTCGAGCAGTCGCGGGTCATTCGGGATCACGAGCGGCAGTTCGGAATAACCGTCAGCGTTTGCTCGCTGGGGAAGCACGAGGACAAGCATCGCCGGATCGACCCACAACGCGCAGCCCTTCACGCTGAGCGGGCTTTGCAACGCGCCGAGCGAGAGCAGCAGGAAGCCAGTAGTCGAGCGGGCCGGAGCGTCAAGGCACGAGAGCCCGAAGTCTGTGGCGCCGAGCGCGGGCATCGCCGTGACACCGATGGTCAGCGGACCTGATTCGCCTGGCGTCGACGAGCCGAGCTTCAGGACTCCGGTGGGCAACAGAGAAAGCTTGCTTACAGTTGCGTCGAAGATGCCTGCCTCGTTTGGATCGAAGCTACCCGCTGTCGTCGGCCAGCCCCAGTCACCCGTCGTACCGATGATGGCGGCTCCCGTGGAGTCCAGCGCGACACCAGCATCGAAGCCGTCCTCTCCGGTTCCGCCCAAGTGTGTCGAGTAGAGCAGCCGCGAACCATCAACGTCGAGTTTGGCAACAAAGAGATCCGTGGCAGCGCCCTGGACGGATGGGGGCTTGTTTGGCATGAAGCTGCCCGGTGTCGTCGGAAAGACTCCGTAGGTCATGCCCACGACGACAGCTTGGCCGGCCGAGTCGGCAGTGAGGTCGAGCAATGAGTCCGCCGCCAAGAAGCCAGCTGACCCCAAGAACGTGGCGTAGAGACAGGAACTGCCGGTTGCATCCAACCGGAACAAGCACGCGTCGAGGCCGCCTTGATAGGCCTCTTGAAAAGCCCCCGGTGTCGTCGGAAACGGTTCGACTGTGCTGGACGAGGCATTGCCAGCGACAAGCACGCTTCCATCTGGACAGGCGGCGATGCGTTCGCAACTCGACTGCGGGATGTACGTGCAGTACACGGCGTCGGAGTACGAAGGATCGAGCACCAACACGAAGCCATCGCTCGAACCAACCATGGTCTTAGCGAACGCCCCATGCGTCACCGGGAAGTCCGCGGAGTTCGTTGAACCTGTGAGTGCCACTGTCCCGTCGAAACGAAGCGCGAGATCTTTGACCCCTTCGCTAGAGCCATTGCCCCCTAAGTAAGTCGAGTAAAGCGGAATCGTGCCATCCTCGGCAAAGATCGTTAGAAAGCCATCCCTAGAGCCACCGAGAGTCGGGTCGAAGGCCCCCGCGGTGATTGGAAAGGTCAGCGCCTGCGTCCACCCTGCAACCCCGATTCGATCGTTGGGAAAAGCGAGTAGACACGTAATTGCTGTGGACGAATCGGTGCCTCCGAGCATCGTAGAGAAAACCAATGAGCTTCCGTCAGCGGAGAGTCGGAGAACAAACTCCTTAAGGCTGTCGGCCTCCGGGTCCCATGCTCCGGGCGTGGTTGGGAACTCGGCGCCCGCCGCGCCGGCAACTGCGATGTCCCCGGTCGATAGAACGGCGATCCCCGTGACACTCTCGTTAGGGGACCCACCCAAGAATGTTGAGTACACGAGATCTGATCCATCCGCTGTGAGGCATGTCACGAAGGCATCCGTCGGAAAGGTCCCTGAACCGCCAGCCCATAATGTGTCAAACGCGCCAGGAGTCGCCGGGAAGTCCAGTGCAAGAGTCTCGCCGCCCACGACGGGCCGGTCTTGGTTGTCTACGGCCAGCGCGTTGATGTGTTCACCGCCCAGGACACCACCAAGGTACGTTGACCACTCCAACTGCAAGTCCACTGCCGAGACGTTGGTTGAGGAGCCGCCGTCAAACCGAAGTGTCGATCCCTCCACTCGTTGGAGGCACAGTTGGGCCGCGGCGGCGTCCGAGGACGGACGAGATGGGCGAAGCGAGATGCTGCCGACCCGGGTCGTGATCGCGACCGCGCCTGTGCCATCCGTCGCCATCTCAACCGCTTCTGCACCAACAATCTCAACGCCTAGGCCTAGCAGGCTTTGCGCACTCTTGCCTTCAAGTCGAAGGCCAAGACGAGTCCGCTCAATGAAAAGGCTGGCCGCCACCTCAGGCGCCAGATCGCGCAGACACACTCCTGGGTATCGAGGCACGTTTTTGCGCCACAGACGAGGATCCTGGGACAGAAAAAAGTGAAGCTGACCCGGCAGCGCGGAGCCAATAGGTTCGGCTTGATGCGATTGGTAGTCGGCCACCTCAGTCGTAGTTGCCGCGAACTGTAATCGCACCACCGATCCCAATCTCGAGCCGTCGGCCCGCAGCGCGTGATGAACCAAGGTGATGCCGTTTTCGTCGACAGCACAGTCCAGCCCGCCAAGCCGGGCCGCGAAGCGGATCTGAGACTCCCACTGGCCTTCGTTCGAGATGAACCCCCAGGGCCACGCGACGCTATCACTGCCGGAAACCGCGATGGGGCTCGACAGATTGCCTGGCACTTGGGCTGACTGAGGCACAGCAGACGCGAGCACCTCGTTAGCGAGGAGCAGAAGTGCAGAAATCAAACCCCAGTTGCTGGTTCTGCTTGTCATCCGACCGCCACGTGAACCCAACGTCCGACGCTCGGAATGCCGTTGGAATCGATGACGAACAACAAGTAATAGCCAGGCGGAGCAACAAACCCGGTCTCGGGCGGCACGACCGGAACCGTAAAGTTTGGAAAAGTTCCGGTGATGCCCTCGATACCAATGCTGAGTTGCACGTAGCGTTGATTCATATCAAAGGCATGTGTCACGGACGAGCTTCGGATGAGCACTACGCGCTCGATCGTTGCGGACTCACAGCTCAACGTGACGCTCAGCTCGAAGTCAAGGCCACCAATCTCAATGGATTGCTCTGCGGGCTCTGGCCAATCCGAGACGCTCGGCCGCGAGCCGCTGGAGTAGTACGGCGGCTCGTAGATCTCGACAGTGTGCTGGGAGTTCTTGCCTCCGATGCACGACTCCGGCTTGCCGCCGGCCACGGCGACGCGCCCGTCAGGTAGCAGAAAGGCCACCGAGTGGTATAGCCGAGGGCAATCCGTGCCGTCGCGAGTACGCCAGACGTTGCTGAGCGGCAGTCCGAAGAAGTCGTCGGGGTAGTACTCCACCGCTTGGTAGACTGGAGTGCACCCCGAAGTCGAGTTGTAGGTCATCCCGCCGGGGACAAACACCGTTCCCGTGGGCATGATCACTGCATTGTGATTCACGCGCGACACAGGCAAAGCGGCTCGCTGCGCCCAGGACATCTCGACGCCGTCGAAACGCTGCACGGAGCTGTAGATCACGGGTACCGCCGTCCCGTTCTGACAGGGGTCGTCATCGAACTCTTCGATGCCGCCAAAGTCGTAGACCAAATCCCTGCGCCCACCCGGAGCCGTTGCATCCAGAACCACGAAGTGAACGCTGCTCCCGCCATCGCGATGCACGTCGGGATCGTGCTCGGGGTTTGAGCCGGGCTGCTCCCAAAAGAGACTGCTCGCGCAAGGTGCGCCGGCGGTGAAGTCCATGAGCCGTGTATCGGGCTCCTCGGGATGTGCCGCGAGTGCATTGGTGTGGACCAGATCCCCTGTGCTGAGCAAGTGCATCCGCGGATAGTCGCCGAGGTCCAGTTCGGTCGTCGAGGCGCACGTTGTGAAGGCGTAGTTGTTGAACTCGACCGAGCCCGTCGAGATGGGATCAAAAAGCTCGAACAGACGCGAAAGCACAAAGCCCCCCGTCTCCGGGTAGGGCCACGAAGGAAAAGGACAGGCCGGGCTAGGAGCCCCGAAGTGGCCACCGATGAAGACGCTGCCGTCGTGCATCGCCTTGACCGTGGGATACCAGTGTTCACGCATCGAGACCGTTGGCCAATCGTTGTTTACGACCCACGCTGGTGGGTCGACCGACGTGTCCAGCTTGTAGATGTAGCGATGGCCGACGGGCAGTCGCTCGTCCGGGTTGACCGGCGAGGTCGCACCATAAGGCATCGTGATGCAGTCTTCGGGGCTGTTGCACTTCGTCATGTAGTCCAGGCCGCCAACGACCAGCACTGAACCGTCGGCAACGACCACATGGCCGGAACAGAAAGCGTCCGCGCTGCCAGTGTGCCCGGAGGTCGGGCCGACGAGTTCCTCGACGCCGCCTGGGTTTTCGAGCGGCTTCCAGAGAAAGGACCGGTTCACCGCGCCCGCCTGGGCGCCATCGCCCCACGCATCCGCGCAATTCGTGCGGCAAATGAGTAACACTCGAACTAGGTCGGGCTCATTCAACGGCGGGGGCAAGACGACTGCGTGAGCAATCTCAGCATTGGGAAGCTGCGTCGAACTTTCGCCCATGGCTGAGAAGCCGCCGTAAGGGCGCGGCAGAAAATCGCCCGGATCGTCTGGATCGATCGGATCGCAAGCCTGACTTCGCAAGTCAGGCGCGAGTGCTCCTGCGGCGCAAGCCGCGAGCAGCATGAGCGCTCGGGCGAAGCTCGCTACGCTGGACTTGCAGAGAGGCTCTTGCCTCTCTCTCTCTCTCTCTCTCAGCAAATCGACTGACCATTTGGAGACCCTTTCCTTAGTGAGGATCGACGCGCCCGGTTGCGCAACGTAAGCCACTCTCGGTCAAGTTGGCGAATCTGTCAACACATCGGCAGGCCCCGCGGCCTGGAGAGGACGCTTTGGCCTCAACGACTGCTCCAGAGGCGCCTTGACATCAACATGGTATTTCAAATACCATATTCGGCATGAAGCTGACCCTGCACACCGACTACGCCCTGCGCACGCTGCTCTACCTCACCCACCGCGCCGCGCGCGGGACCGGGCGACCGAGCCACCGCAACGCTGACGGCCAGCTTGTCGACGCGGCCGCGCCCGCCACCGTGGATGCGATCGCTGAGGCCTTCTCCATCTCGCGCGAGCACTTAGTGAAGGTCGTGCAGAAGCTCGCCCGCCTGGGCTACGTCAGCACGCGCGCGGGCCGCGGCGGCGGCATGAGCTTGGCCTGCGACCCCGCCAAGCTGCGCGTCTCCGAGGTCGTCGCCGCCTTCGAAGGCCGGCAGCAAGTGCTCGAGTGCTTGCTGAAACCTGAGGTCTGCGTGCTGGAGCCGGGCTGCGACCTGCGCCGCCTGCTCATTCAGGCCGAGCAAGCCTTCTACGACACGCTCGCCACCAAGACCATCGCCGACCTCGCGCGCCCCAAGGGTCGCAAGGGCGGTGTGCACAACCTCGTCCTGCGCACCTAGCGCCGGGCTCGCTCGCATTTCTCATCCCCGCTCTCCTGCCCATCGAGGTCTCCCATGGATATCGCCGTCCTGCGCAGCAGTTTCGAGCAGCTCAAGCCCCAAGCCGACGAGCTCGCCAAGCGCTTCTACGCACGCATGTTCTCCACCTATCCGCAGGTGCGGCCGCTCTTCAAGATCACCGACTTCACCGAGCAGCGCAAAAAGCTGATGGCCAGCGTCGCGGCGGTTGTCTCGCTGGCCGATCGGCCCGACCAGCTTGGTCCGGTGCTGGCCACGATGGGCCGGCAGCACGCCGAGATCGGCGTGCAGGAGCACCAGTACGATTACGTGCGCGCCTCGATGCTCGCCGCCATGTCCGATCAGCTCGGCGAGCGTTGGACCGCGGACGTCGCCCGCACTTGGGATGAGGCCCTGCGCTTTGTGAGCGCCACCATGTGCGCCGGCGCGCGGACGGCTACTCGAATGCCGCAAGCCCCGTGACATCCTGGCCCAGGATGAGCGTGTGGATGTCGTTGGTGCCTTCGTAGGTATAGACCGACTCCAGATTGCACATGTGCCGCATGCACTGGTACTCGGCGGTGATGCCGTTGGCGCCGAGCATGTCGCGGGCCATGCGCGCGATCTCCAGCGCCCGGCCCACGTTGTTGCGCTTGGCCAGGCTCACGTGCTGCGGCCGGATCTGCTTACTCTCCTTGAGCTTCCCGAGGCGCCAGCAGATGAGCTGCATCGCGGTGATCTCGGTGACCATGTGCGCCAGCTTGGCCTGCACGAGCTGGAAGCCGGCCAGCGGCTTGCCGAACTGTTCGCGGCCCTTGGTGTACTGCAACGCCTCGTCGTAGCAGGCCTGCGCCGCGCCGATCGCGCCCCAAGCGATGCCGTAACGCGCTTGGCTCAGGCAGTTGAGCGGGCCCTTGAGCCCCTTAACTCCCGGCAAGCGCGCGCTGTCCTTCACGTGGACATGGTCCAGCACCAGCTCGCTCGTCACGCTGGCGCGCAAGCTGAACTTGCGCTTCTGCTCCGGCGCGCTGAATCCCTTGGTGCCCTTTTCGACCAGGAAGCCCTGCACGCCCTCGTCGGTCTTGGCCCATACGAGGGCCACGTCGGCGATGGTGCCATTGGTAATCCACATCTTGGCGCCGTTGAGCACCCAGCCGTCGCCGTCGCGCGTGGCGCGCGTGACCATGCCGCCCGGGTCGCTGCCGTGGTCGGGCTCGGTGAGCCCGAAGCAGCCGATGGCTTGCCCCTTGGCCATGGGCGGCAGCCAGCGCCGCTTCTGCTCTTCGCTGCCGTAGGCAAAAATCGGCCACATGACCAAGCTGCCCTGCACCGAGACAAAGGAGCGCAGTCCGCTGTCGCCGCGCTCCAGCTCCTGGCAGATGAGGCCGTAGGCCACCGGCCCCATGCCGGCGCAGCCGTACTCCTCGGGCAGGTTGGCGCCGAGCAGGCCCAGCTCGCCGACCGCGGAGATCAGCGCGCGCGGAAATTCGGCCTTCTCGTAGGCTTCGCCGATGACCGGCATGACGCGCTCGGTGACGAAGTCGCGCGTGGTGTCGCGCACCATGCGCTCTTCCTCGCTGAGCAGCTCGTCGAGGAGGTAGTAGTCCAGGCCGCGGTAGGTGCTCATGGCGAGGCGTTCCGGCGAGCGGGTTTCGAAAGGCTAAAACAGGGGGCGCGTTACAAAGCGGCGCAGTCTACCAAAGGAGCGAAAATGCTCACGATTCGACACAGTGGCGAGCGCGGCACCGCCGATCACGGCTGGCTGCTCGCCAAGCACAGCTTTTCCTTCGCCGAGTACCACGACAGCGAGCACATGGGCTTTCGCTCGTTGCGTGTGCTCAACGAGGACCTCGTGCAGCCTGGCCAGGGCTTCCCCACGCACGGTCACCACGACATGGAGATCCTCACCTGGGTGCTGGCCGGCGCGCTGGAGCACAAGGACTCGCTCGGCCACGGCGAGGTGCTGCGGCCCGGCGAGATCCAAGCCATGAGCGCGGGCACCGGCGTGCGCCACAGCGAGTCCAACCCGTCGCCGAAGGAGCCGCTCCATCTTTTGCAGATCTGGATCGTGCCCGAGCGACGCGGCCTGCCGCCGAGTTACGAGCAGCGGCGCGTCCCGGAGGAGGTGCTCAGCGCACCCGATGGACGCCTGGCGCTCATCGCCGCGCCTGTGACTGCTGCGCCGGCGGATTCGGTTCGAGCCTCCGCGGCCTTCCGGCCGGTGGGTATTCACCAAGACGTGCGGCTTTACGCCAAGCGGCTCGCGCCGGGACAGAGCGTGGAGCACCCGCTCATGGAGGGACGCGCGGCCTGGATCCAAGTGGCGCGCGGCGCGCTCACGCTCACGGGCGACACGAGCCGGACCAGCGCCGCCCTGCACGCCGGCGACGGCGCAGCGGTCAGCGGCGAGCGCGCCCTGCGGCTCAGCGCCACCGAGCCGGCCGAGGTGCTGCTCTTCGATCTGGCCTAAGGCGCGATGTGATACAGAAAGACGCGTGAGCGCCGCGTCCACAACCCGTTCCGCCGCCGCCGGGCCGCGCCCCTTGCTCATCACGGCGGCGCTGCCTTACGCCAATGGCCCGCTGCACCTGGGCCACATCGCGGGCGCCTACCTGCCGGCCGATCTCTACGCCCGTTACCAGCGCCTCGCGCGCGGGCTCGGCGCGGAGTCGAGCGCCGCCCGCTTTGCCGGCGGCGAGCCGCGCCGCGATCCGGGGGTGCTCTTCATTTGCGGCACCGACGAGCACGGCGTAGCCATCACGGTGAATGCCGAGCGCGAGAAAAAGGACTTCCAGGCCTACGTCGACCACTGGCACGGCGAGATTGCGCGCCTCTTCGAGCGCTTCCGCATCTCCTTCGATCAGTTCTCGCGGACCACGAACCGCGAACCGCACTACCGGCTCTCGCAGGAGTTTTTTCTGCGCTTGCTGCGCACCGGCAACCTGCGCCGCCAGGAAGTCCAGCAGCAGTATTCGCCCAAGACCGGGCGCTTTCTGGCCGACCGCTACGTGCTCGGCACCTGCTATCTGTGCGGGCACAGCCCGGCGCGCGGCGACGAGTGCCCCAAGTGTGGCGCCTGGCTCGATGCGACGAAGTTGAAGGATGCCGTCTCCACGCTCGACCCCACGGACCGGCTCGAGCTGCGGCCGGCCTGGCAGTTCGAACTGGACATGGCGCCCATTTCGGGCGGCCCCGAGGCGCTGCGCCGCGCCTACGGCAGCTTCTTCGTGGACTATCTGGGCTGGATGCGCGCGCGGCTCAAGCCCAATGTGCGCACGATGATGTTCGACAAACTCATCGACGGCGAAGGGATGCGCGCGCGGCCCATCACGCGCGACCTGCCCTGGGGCGTGCCGCTGCCGCAGTACGCGTTGCCTGCGCGCCCCGGCGAGAGCCAAGGCGAGTCGCTCGGCGACGTGAGCGGCAAAGTGCTCTACGTCTGGTTCGACGCGCCCATCGGTTACGTGAGCGCCACGATCGAATGGGCCCGCGATGTGCTCGCCGAGCCCGCAGCCTGGCGACAGTACTGGATTGCCTCGGCTCCCGCCGCAGCCACGGCCGCCAGCGCCGAGTCACGCGACCGCTCCTATCTGCGCGCCGGCGAGCTCGTGCACTTCATCGGCAAGGACAACATTCCGTTTCACGGCATCGTTTTCCCGGCCATGCTCGCCGGGCAGTCGGCGGAGGCCGGCGACGCGCAGAGCGCTGCCAGCGTCGGCGGAGCCGCCGACGCGGCCGGGGCCACCGAGTGCCTGCCGCCGGGCAGCTTGGCGCCGGGTGCGCCGCTGCTGGGCCCCGGCCCCGGTGAGCGTTACGTGCTGCCCGACAACGTGCCTGCCAACGAGTTCTACAACCTCGAAGGGCGCAAGTTCAGCACGAGCGACAAATGGACCGTGGATCCGCATCACCTCGCCGAAGTCTTCGGCGTGGACGCGCTGCGCTGGTACCTCACCGTGAGCATGCCCGAGACCGCCGACAGCCAGTTCACCTTCGCCGGCCTGCAGGCCGAGACGAACCTGCTCGCAGACGTGATCGGCAACTACGCCTCACGCGTGCTGAAGTTCATTCAGACACACTTGGGCGGCGGCGTGCCGCGCTTTTCCGAAACGGCCGGCTGGGATCCGGGCTTCAAGCTCGATGACCCGGACCGCAAACCCCCGCGGCAGCATTACGCAGACGTCGTAGCGCAATACGTCGCGAACACCGGCCAAGCTCTGGCCGACTGCGATTTTCGAGATGCCGCCGAGATCGCCCTGAACCTCGGCCGCTTCGGCAATGGACAGTTCGATCTGCACGCTCCCTGGAAACTGCGCAAGAGCAACCTGGAGCAATGCGGCTGTTCGCTCTTCATCCATGTGCAGATCCTGGCCGGGCTCTCGGTGGTGCTCACGCCCTTCGTGCCCGACGCGGCCGCGCGCCTGCGCGCGATGCTCAATCTGCCGCCCGTGCGCGCGTGGACGCCCAGCGGCCTGCCGCCAGGCGAGAGTCTGCCGGGCGCCACGCACGAGCACGAGATTCCGGCCGGGCACGCGCTCGGCGAGCCGGGCATTCTCTTCACCAAGATTCCCGACGAGATCGTCGAGCGCGAGCGCGCGGCCTTGCTCGGCACGTCGCCCTCGCCTTCGCAGCAGCCGTAGCCGAGCTCGGCCAGGCGTCGCGGTGAGCGTCTTAAGCGCGCCGCTCAGAGTTTCCGCTGCGGTCTAGCGGTCCTGTTCGGTGACGCCGAAGCCGCTGCGATCGGGGAAGGCCGGCACCGGCAGCGGCCGGTAGCCCTCACCGCGCTGCAGGGCCGCGAGCATCAGCTCGATGGCCTTGTCGAGCTGCGGGTCTTCGCCGTGTTGCATGCGCGCGGGATCCTCGATGACCTCGACATCCGGGTCCACGCCGTAGCCTTCCACGCCCCAGGTGCCGTCATTCTCGTAGAAGGCGAAGTTGGGCACCGAGACCGAGGCGCCATCCAAAAGCGGCGGCAGGTTGTCGATGCCGATCAGGCCGCCCCAGGTGCGCACGCCAATGAGCGGCCCCAGGCCCGCCTGCCGGAAGTAGTACGGGAAGGCGTCGCCGCCGCTGCCCGCGCGCTGATTGATGAGCATGCACTTGGGGCCCTGGTGGCTGTCGGGCGGCCACACCAGCGACTTGCTGTCGCGAATCGCCCACAGGTTCGTGACCGGCCGCGCCAGCAGCTCGATGAAACGGGTGGGCACTTGTCCGCCGCCGTTCCAGCGCTCATCCACGATGAGCGCCTCCTTGTGGATCTGTCCGGCGAACTGGCGGAAGAGATTGTTCTGGCCGTTGACGCCGGTGTCAGGCACATGCAGATAGCCCACGCGCCCGCCGCTGGCTTGCTCGACGCGCAGCCGACGTGACTCGACCCAGGCGCGATAACGCAGCGCGCCGTCATTGGCCAGCGGCTTGACGAGCACGCGCCGCGCGCTCTCGTCGAGTTGCGGCCGATCCGAGAGCGTGAGCGCAACGACTTGGTCAGCCTTGCCGACGAAGGCCTGCCAGGGATCGCGTTCGGTATTCAGCGGCACGCCATCCACGGCCAGCAGGAAGTCGCCGACCTTGGCGGTGACGCCGGGCTGGGAGAGCGGCCCGCGGGCGTCCGCATCCCACGGTGCCCCTTCATGGATCGCAGCGATGCGGAAAGCTCCCTGCTCCAGTGAGAAGTCGCAGGCCAAGAGGCCCACCGGCACATTCGGCTGCGCCTCGCCCTCGTCGGGGCCGCCGTTGTAGTAGGCATGGCCCACGTTCAGCTCGGAGATGAGCTCGCGGATCACGTAGCCGACGTCGCCCCGCGAGACGCAGTCCTCGAGCAGCGCGCCGTAGCTCGTGCGCATGGAGACCCAGTCCACGCCGTGCATTTGCGGGTCGTAGAACCACTCGCGGTAGCGGCGCCAAGCGTCGACGAACATGGCGCGCCACTCGTCGCGCGGATCGACGAGCACGCGCATGCCGGCCGTGACCACCGGCTTGGCCTTGGCGTCAGGCTTGGCCTCACGCAGCGTGGCCTGGCCCTCGTGGGCTACGAGCAGGATCTTGCCGTCGGCGGAGAGCGCGAGCGCATTGGCTTTGTCGGCGAGCGACTTCTCTTTGCGCTCGTCGTCCTCGAGATCGAAGAAGTGGACCGAGGCGGGGCCGTCGAGGCCCGGCGCCGGGCGGCGGGCGTAAACAAGCTGTCCGCTGTGTGTCACGGCCAGGTCGCTGAAGTTGCCGCGCCCGACGGGCAGCAGCACCGCGCGCCGCTCGAAGCCCTCGACGTCGATGCGCAGCCGCTCCTTCGGCGGGGCCTCGGCGTCGGCTTCGGGCTCCGTCTTCGCCTGCTCCTCAGCCTTGGCCTTGGTCTTTTCCTCGCCGCGCAACTCCTCGTCGCTCTTGGGCAAGAACGGCGAGGGCACGTCAGCGCGCAGCGGCACGACGAGCAGCCGGTCGGTGGCCGCATAGACGAAGGTCGTGTCCAGATCGCCGTAGCGCGGCTCGCTCCATTCGCGCGTCGACGCGAGAAACAAATATTTGCCTTCGCGATCAAAGGTCGGCCAGTTGTCCGCGAAGACGCCCGCGGTGAGCCGCTGGCTCGTGCGCGCCTCGGCATCCCAGAGCCAGAGTGAGGGCAGACTGTCGGCCGCCTTGTTGTAGGCCAGCCACGTGCTGTCGTGCGACCAGGAGACGTGCATCGGCCGCGCCCAAGGGTCGCGATCCACGCTCACGGTCTGCTGGCTCTCGAGTTCGTGGACGTAGAGCTGCGCCGACTGGTCCTGGAAGGCGAGGCGCTTGCTGTCCGGCGACCAGAGCAGCCGGCTGAAGAAGGCCTGGTGTCCGTCGGTGAGCTGCCGCGCGCCTTTCGCTGAGCCATCCGAGGCGATGAGGTGCAGCTCGTACTCGCCGTCGCGATCGGAGCTGTAGGCCACCCACTGACCGTCGGGGCTCCAGGCGGGCGAGCGGTCGCTGGCGTTGTCGCTCGCCGTGAGATTGCGGGGCGCGCCGTGTTCGGCGGGCAGCGTCCAGATGTCGCCGCGCGCCTCGACGAGCGCGCGCTTGCCGCTCGGCGAGAGCGCCCAGCCGCCAGCCGCCTTCGAGACGTCCACCGCGCGCGCCGCCAGCTCGGGTCGATCGCCCGGCACGGTCACGTTGAGTACGCGCGTCTGCTGCGTGCGCAGATCGAGCAGATGCAGAGCGCTGCCATGCTGGAAGACAATCTCGCCGCCGCCGTTGTCACCAGGACCAATAGCCGGCCAGCGCACATCGAACTCACCGAAGTCGGTGACCTGCCGGCGGCGGCCGCTATCCAGCTCGTAGACCCACACGTTGAGATGGTGATTGCTGCCCGCGTCGGAGAGGTAGTAGACGCTGCGCCCATGCCACATGGGATACGTGTCGGTGCCCTTCCAGTCGGTCATGCGTCGGCTCTCGAGCGTGCGCAGATTGAAGAGCCACACATCCATGGCCGTGCCGCCCTCGTAGCGCTTCCAAGTGCGCGCATCGAAGGGCACCGGCACGTAGGCCAGCCAGTCGCCATCCGCGGAGAGCGCGGCGTTGCCGCCGTAAGGCACGGGCAGGCGCTGCGGCAGGCCGCCCTGCGCGCCCATCGTGAAGATCTGCGCCACGCCGCGCGAGGCGAGCGGGCTCTCGTGCGCGCTGGCAAAGAGCACGCGTCCATCGGGCGTCCAGTCGCAGACTTGCTCGACGCCCGGGTGATGCGTGAGACGCCGTGCCACGCCGCCGCTCACGGGCAGCACGAAGAGGTCGCGGCCGCCGTCGTAGTTGCCGGAGAAGAGGATCTCGCGGCCGTCGGGTGAGAAACGCGGCACGACTTCCGAGCCCGCCGGGCTGGAGAGCGGCGTGGCTAGGCCGCCCTCGCGCGGCACGAGCCACAGATCGTCGGCGTAGGCGAAGGCCACGTGCGTGGCGGAGACATCCGGCGAGCGCAGCATGCCGGGCACGCGCTCCGCGCCGGGCTGCGCGGCGGCCGCCGCCTGGCCGGCCTGCACAGGCAGCACAGCCAGCGCCGTCCCGGAGGCCGAGACGGTGGCGCCGCAGGCGGCGAGGAGTGGGAAGAGCAGCGCGGAGAGCGTGGAACGCGTCATGGCGAAGACTCCTGAACCTGGAGGGTCGCCACCCTACCCGAGCGGGAGCAGGCACCGCCAACCAGCGGCCGGCGGCGCGTTGCGCGTCACCGAGCCGTCACGAAGCGCTCAGCCGTCGCGCGGCGGGTTCTCGGCCAGCACCGTGCCGTCGGCGGCGAGGATCTGCACGCACAACTCGCCTGGCTCGCGGCCTTCGACGAGACGGACTTCCGCGGCGGCAGCCACGTCCGCGGGTGACGAAGGCGCTGCCGGCGGCAGCGGCAGTTCGGAACCTTGCGCCAGCCGGCGCACGGCCTCGGCCACGCCCTGCCATTCGCCATTGGCCGCCAGGAGCACCGGCCCGGACAGGCTCTGCGTCGTGAAGCCGGGCGTGCGCGGCGGCTCGCGGCCGCTGTCCGGCGCGAGCGCGCGCAGGAGCTGACGATGCGGTTCATCGAGGAGCGTCTCGCTGTCGAGCGCCTCCTGCCAGCGAGCAATGTCGCGCACGGGTGCAATGAAGGCTCCCGCTCCCAGATCGGCCCAGGTGGGCACGCGTTCGGCGGGCGTGCCGACATCCTGGCCCTGCGCGTGGCCGCGCGCGAGGCGGCGACCGTCCCAGCGCGGCTCGCCCCACAGGCCGCTGGATGTCATGCGCGCGGGCCCCAAGAGGTTCTCGGCCGCGTAGGGCGACCACGTGTCTTCGGCCACTTCCTCGACGAGCGCGATGAGCAGCGCGTAGCCGGGGCCGCTGACTTGCACCCGTTCGCCGGGCGGAAAGACGAGCGGCGCGGCGAGGAGCGCGCGCAGGGCTTCGGCGCGGCCGATCGTGGCTGCGCCGGCCACGTCCGCCGGCAGTCCGGAGCGATGCTCGAGCAATTGCCGCACCGTGA
>JBQTIY010000008.1:0-41275 GCA_052387675.1 Planctomycetota bacterium
CTCGCGGGGGCGCTGCCCCCGCACCGCCGCGCTACGCTCCAGCCAGCCGAGGGCTGGCTCCGCGCGGCTCCCCCAAAACGACAGCCGCACTGGCTGGAATGGCGACCAGTGCTTAACCCCGTGTCCACGGAATCGGGGCAAGGTCAATGTCGCCTTGGTGAGCGACACCCACGGTTGCACCGCTGGCCGGATGTCCGCAGGCGAACGCCACGGTTCCCGAGACGTCCCCTCCGGGCACGAGCGCGATGGTCACGCTGGCAGCGAGACCGGCAGGTTTGAACACGTTGAGCGGCGCGAGCTGCGTCAGTGTTCCCGACGTGGCCACGAGCACATACTCGTCGGCCACGAGGTCCTTCACCGCGATGCGGCCATTGGCATCCGACGTGAGCTTCAGCGGTAGCGCTTCCAAGTTGATGACCTTGACCTCCGCATTCAGAATGCGCCGCCTCGCTCTGTCGATGACGTGTGCTTCCAGGCTCCAGGGCGCGCTCAGGACTAGGTCCTGCTCCTGGGCATCGCCGGGGCTGACGCCTACGAAACTGCTTACGGAGCGCTGTCCCGCCAGCGTCGCCACCACCACTCCTGTGAACATGGGCTCCAGCACGAGTGTGTAGCGGCCATCGGGTCCAGTGAGCACAGGCTCCGGCAAGAGGCCGATGCAGTCGTTGCGCCGCGTGGGAATGCGGCCCGCCTCTAACACCGCACTGACGCGCGCGCCTGCGGCAGGCAGTCCGTCGGCGGTTGAGACGAATCCTGAGAGACTGGCTCGCGGAAGCAGGCGCAGCTTGACGCCCTCGCTGAGACGCTCGGGCCTGCCCGTGCAGCCGATGTGCCAGCCCTGGCGCTTCGGAATCAGGCTCTCGTAACAGACATCCTTCTGGGGCCAGTTACCCGAGAAGGCCTGGGCGAATGGGATTGGCCCAAGCCAAAGCCCCGAAGCCTCCTGCTCAGCATGCTCTGCAGACAGCACCGTCGTACAACTCCGCACCTCGAGCTGGCAGCTTCCGTTCGCGTCCGTCGTGGCTTCGAGAGCCGGCAGACGCTTGAGGCAATCCTCGTGGGAAGCCCAGGCCCTGACCAAGGCGCCAGGCACGACCTCACCCTGCTGATTCGTGACCACCGCTGCGACGCTGATCGACTGCTGGACCAGTGGCGCGGTCACGGCCGAGGCGGCCCTCTCAGCGACAACTTGCTCCGCGGCGCCCTGGGCCTGCGCCGTCTGTGGAAGAACAGTCCCGATGACGGCGAGCCACAACCTGAAGCAACACCGATGGCTGAATCGCATGGGCTTTGAGACCCCCTTTCAGCGCGAGCAAGGGCCTTGCAGTCACCTGCCCGGTGACTCGCTGAACAGCGCAGCAGGCTCGGCTGGGTTGCGGGAGCAGCGCGTTGAGCGAGTCTCGCCTGGGCTCTGAGCCGGTTTGACTCTGTCTAGGTAGTAGAGATCAATCGGAAGAGTCAGTGTGTCCGTGAGGATCGAGAACGGGAGATCCACCAGAAAGAGAGGGATTAGCCACGGCGAGTAGAAGAAGTCGAATGGATCAGGCTCAGGCGGGACATGAGCCGTTGCAGACAGCCAGATCATCATGCAATCAGTCGTTGTGGCGCCGTACGGATAGCGAAAGCCATCGTCATACTTTGCCAGTGACGCGCAGCCGCTGAACGCCGTCCCAAAGAGCAGCATCGCGAGGACAGCTTGCTTAGTCATGCCAGCGCTGCGTTTCCGACACTCGATCGGTCCATTCGGTCCTCAGCGCGAGCAGGGCGCGACGCCGCTGAGCCTAGCAAGTTAGGTCGCTCCGCCTCAGCCCGCAACCGCCGCGCCCGATCGGGCGCAGCGGAGCGGCACAGGGTCGTCGGCTCAGAGGCCTTCGAAGAGCATCAGGCCCGGGCTCTCGAGGAGTTCCTTGACACGATTCATGAAGCGCGCGCCCACGGCGCCGTCGACCACGCGGTGATCGAGCGAGAGCGAGAGCAGCATGATGTCGCGGATCACGATCTCTTCGTCGACGACCCAGGGGCGGCGCCGGATGGCGTGGACGCCCATGATCGCGACCTCGGGCACGTTGATGATGGGCGTGGCGAGCAGGCCGCCGATGTTGCCGGCATTGGTGATGGTGAAAGTGCCGCCGCCGATGTCCTCTGGCCGGGTCTTGCCGGCGCGCGCGCGCTCGGCGAGTTCGTTGATCTCGCGGCCGAGGTCGAGCATGGACTTGGTGTCCACACCGCGCAGGACGGGGACGATGAGCCCGGCCGGCGTGTCGACGGCGACGCCCAGGTTGATGGCGCGGTGCATGACGAGTTCGCCCGCCGCCTCGTCGAGCGAGGCATTGAGCAGCGGGAAGTCGCGCAGCGCTGCGGCCACCGACTTCAAGATGAAGGGCATGTAGGAGAGCTTGACGCCCTGGGCCTCGGCGCGCGCTTTGGCGGCGCCGCGCAGGCGCACCAGCTCGCTGGCGTCGATTTCCTCGACGTAGGTGAAGTGCGCCGCGGTCTGCTTGGAGAGGCGCATCTGCGCGGCGATGCGCTTGCGCAGTCCGCGGAGAGGCACTCGCTCGTCGCCTTCGAGCTGATGTGTGCGCACAGAGGCAGCAGCGGCGGGAGCCGTGGCGGCCGGCGCGGGCGCGGTGGAACTCGTGGCGGCTGGTGCGGCTGCTGCGGCAGAAGTAATGCGCGGGGCGGCGGCGGCCGGCTTGGCAGAGGGCTTGCTGGCCGGCTGAGCGGCGGGCGTGGCCGCAGCGGAGGCGGGAAGGCGCTGTGCGGTTTCGGGCGCTGCCGGACGCGCGTGGCCGGAGGCCAGCGCACCGCGCACGTCGTCCATGAGGATGCGGCCGTGCGGACCGCTGCCGTTGAGCAGCGCAAGATCGACGCCGGCCTCACGCGCGTAGCGGCGCGTGGCCGGAGCGGCGCGCACACGGCGCGTGCCATCGCTGCGCGCGGGCAGGCCCGTGTCGAGCAGCGCCGTGGCGCCAGCGGAGGGAGCGTGGTTTCCTGAGCCTGCTCTCACGGCGGCGGCTGCGGGTGCTGCCGCGAAGGCTTTGCCACTTGCGGCGTGTGCGCCGGCGCCAGCATGGCCGCCTGCAGCGGGAACGGATGCTCCCGCGCCCGCGCGGGCGCGCAGCACGAGCAGGATCGAACCGACGGGCACAGTCTCGCCGGCCTGCACGAGGAGCTCGACGACTTCGCCGTCCACGGGCGAGCCGATCTCCACGGTGGCCTTGTCGGTCATGACCTCCACCATCGGCTGGTCTTCGCGCACCTTGTCGCCGGCCTTGACTATCCAGCGCGTGACTTCGCCCTCGGCGACGCCTTCACCGATGTCGGGCAGTGCAAAGTTCACGTCCTCGGTGTTGGCGGCTGACGCGGGCGCGGCGGCCTTGGCCGCGGGAACGGCGGGCGCAGGCGTGTGCGCAGCGGGCTTTGCTGCGGCGGCGGGAGCCGCGTGCGCCGGTGCTGAGTGCGAGGGAGCCGCGGCAGGCTTGGCGGCGGCAGCACCCGACTCGAGCACGATGATGACCGAGCCGACGGGCACGGTCTGGCCTTCCTTGGCGCGCAGCTCGAGCACGGTGCCCGTCACGGGCGAACCGATCTCGACGGTGGCCTTGTCGGTCATGACCTCGACCATCACCTGGTCCTCGGTCACGGCCTGGCCGGCCCTCACCTTCCAGCTCGTGATCTCGCCCTCGGCGACACCTTCACCGATATCCGGCAGCTTGAATTCGACCTTGGTGCCCATCAGTAGCTCATCACCTCTTCGATGGCACGCAGCACGCGCTCGGCGTGCGGCATGTAGATATGTTCGAGCGTGTAAGGGAAGGGCGTGTCGAAGCCGGCCACGCGGCGGATCGGCGCCTCGAGCACGTCCACGGCCTTCTCGGCCACGATGGCCGCGATCTCGCTGCCGTAGCCGCAAAACTTGGGCGCCTCTTGCAGCACGACCAAGCGTCCCGTCTTGGTCACCGACTCGATCAGCGCCGGCTCATCCAGCGGCAGAAGCGTGCGCAGGTCCAGCACTTCGCCCTCCCAGCCGCGCTCGGCCGCCTTGGCACAGGCGTCGAGCGCCACCGGCACCATCGCGCCGTAGCAAGTGATGGTGAAGTCGCTGCCCTCGCGCCGGATCGCGGCCTTGCCGAGTTCCACCGTCCAGTCGCCGTCGGGGACTTCCATCTTGGGATGGCGGTACACACGCTTGGGCTCAAGGAAGAGCACCGGATCCTCGCTGCGGATCGCAGCGCGCAGTAGGCCCTTGGCGTCGTAAGGATCGCTCGGCACGACCACGACCAGGCCGGGCGTGTGCGTGAAGTAGGCCTCGGGGCTTTGGCTGTGGTAGTGGCCGCCGCGGATGCCGCCGCCGTAGGGCGTGCGAATGACCAGCGGGCAAGTGAACTGCCCGCCGCTGCGGTAGCGCATCTTGGCCAGCTCGCTCGTGATCTGGTCGAATGCCGGCCAGATGAAGTCGCTGAACTGGATCTCGGGCACGGGCCGCAAGCCGTAGAGCGCCATGCCGATGGCCGCGCCGATGATGCCGGACTCGGAGAGCGGCGTGTCGATCACGCGCGCCTCGCCGAACTCCTTCTGCAAGTCGGCCGTGCAGCGGAAGACACCGCCATTGATGCCGACGTCCTCGCCCAGGATGACGACATCCTGGTTCGCGGCCATCTCGTCGCGCAGCGCGGATTGCACCGCCTGGACCATCGTCATTTCCGACATGGGGTCATCTCGGTCATCGGGAATCGGCTCCGGTGGAAGTGTTCGGGAGGGCGCTTGGCGCCGGGCTCACAGGGGGAAGGCTGCGTCGGGATCTGGTTCGCCGCCGGTGCCCTCGTTGCGCACCAGCTCGTCGTACTGCTCGCGCAGGTGCGGCGGCACCTTGGCGTAGACATCGCTGAACAGGCTGTCGATGGCCGGCGCCGCGCCTTGCTCGGCCTCGGTGACCGCCGCCTGGATCTCGGCCTTGAGGCGCTCGGCCAGGGCGCGCTCCTGCTCGGCGCTCCACAGGTCTTGCAGTTCGAGGAACTTGCGGAAGCGCAGAATCGGATCGCGCGACATCCAGGAGTCGGCCTCGTTGCCGCGGTAGCGCGTCGGGTCGTCGCTGCTGCTGTGCGGACCGCGCCGGTAGGTGAGCAGCTCAACGAGCGTGGGGCCGCCGCCGGCGCGCGCGCGTTCGGCCGCCTGGCTGCAGGCCTGCTGCACGGCCAGCACATCGTTGCCGTCCACGCGCACGCCCGGCATGCCGTAGGCCTCGGCCTTGACGGCGATGCCGTCGCTGGCGGTCTGCTTCTCGAGCGGCACCGAGATGGCCCAGCCATTGTTCGTGCACACAAAGACCACCGGCGCCTTGGCGACGCCCGCGAAGTTGAGACCCGAGTGGAAGTCGTTGCTGCTCGTGCCGCCGTCGCCGAAGAAGGCCCAAGAGATGCCGCTGTCGCGCTTGAGGCGCTGCGCCATGGCCGTGCCGGTGGCGTGGATCAGGTGCGTGCCGATCGGACTGCTGATCGAGACGATGCGCTGCTGGCCGAAGGCGTAGTGCACCGGCATCTGCCGGCCCTTGCACAAGTCGGAGGCGTTGCCGAAGCAGTTGGCCACCATGCCGGCCAAGGGCGCGCCGCGCATGAGCAGCGTGCCGGGCATGCGGTAGCTGGGATAGAGCCAGTCACTGCGCCCCACGGCGGCGCCGGCCCCCACCTGCGCGGCCTCTTCGCCGGTGCTCGGCACGTAGAAACCGATGCGCCCCTGGCGCTGCAAGTTGATCATGCGCTCGTCGAGCAGGCGCGTGCGCAGCATGTGCTCGTAGAGCTCAAGCAGACGCGCCGGCGGCAGCGTGCTGCCGCCGCCATCCACCGCACGGCCACTCTCGGTGAGGATCTGGAGCATCTCGCTGCTGGTCATGCACTTTCCTCGAGGTGGTTTCCAAGCAGGGCGTGTATGGCGAACTCGCCGGCCCGGTAGCTGCTGCGCACGAGTGGGCCGGAGGCCACCACCAGGAAGCCCAGGGCCAGGGCCTCCTCGCGCCAAGCCGCAAAACGCTGCGGACTCACGTACTCGTGTACGGGCAAGTGCCGCGGCGTGGGCCGCAGGTACTGGCCCAAGGTCAGGAAGTCCACGTCGGCGGCGCGCAGGTCGGCGAAGGCCGCGCGCAGCTCGTCGTCGCGCTCGCCCAGGCCCAGCATGAGCGAGGACTTGGTGCGCGCCGAGGGCAGGAGCTGTTTCACGCGCTGCAAAAGCTCGAGCGTCTGGCGATAGCCGGCGCGCGGATCGCGCACCGGGTGCGTGAGGCGCTCCACCGTTTCGAGGTTCTGCGCCACGACGTCCGGCGCGCTCTCAAGCAGAGTGGCCAGCGCGGCGGCATCGCCCTGAAAGTCCGGAATCAGCACTTCGATGCGCGTCGTGGGGCAGCGCGCGCGCACGGCCCGCACTGCGGCCGCGAAGTGGCTGGCGCCCCCATCGGGCAGGTCGTCGCGGTCCACCGAGGTGAGCACGACGTAGTCCAGTTCCATGAGCGCCACGCTCTCGGCGGCCCGCTCGGGCTCGGCCGGGTCCAGAGCAGCCGGCCGGCGCGCGGTCTTGACCGCGCAGAAGGAGCAGCCGCGCGTGCAGGTGTCGCCCATGAGCATGAGCGTGGCCGTGCCGCCGGCCCAGCACTCCTCTACGTTGGGGCAACGCGCCTCCTCGCAGACAGTGTGCAGGCCGCGTTCGCGCAACTGGCCCTTGAGGCGCGTGTAGTTCGGGCCGCCCGGTGGCCGGATTTTGAGCCAGTCCGGCTTGGGGCCGGTCGCGTGAACGGGGCTGGGCGAGCTGAGCACCGAGGGCGCGTTCCGTTGCGAGGAAGCCGTGAACCTGTGCCCGTTTTTCCGGCCCGGGCACCAGCCCTTCTTATAACCGACGCGCTGGGCCTCCAGCCATGCAGCGCCAGACCATGCAGCGCACGCCCACGGGCTTTCGCCGGCCCGTCAGCCGCTCAGAGCTTGCGATTCAAAATCTGTGCCGCGTCGGCATGGAGCTTGGCAGGCAAGAGCTCCAGCAGCGCCTGAAACTCGGCGGCCCCCGCGCTGGGGTCCTCGGCACTCTGCACAGGCGAGATCCGCAGCAAGGCCAGGACATGCCCCATCACGCGCGTGCCAATTTCCACCGGCTGCGACTCAACCCAGGCGCGCAGTCGCTGCGAGGCGCGATGAGCCCCTAGGTTCGAGGACCAGAGCGACAGCGCTCGCTCGATCTCCACTGGATCTGCCAGCCGATGGATCTTGGACAAGACCCCGCCCTGCACCGAGATCGCATGCGCGGGCGTGCCATGGGCCTCAAGTTCCGTGACCAACTGGCCATAGAAGGCCGGCCTCGTGATGTAAAGCACATAGAGGTATTGGGGAGGCGCTCCCAGAGTCATGCGATAGAGGCTCAGGTCGCTGCGCAGGCGGACAGGCACGGCGCAGAAGGCCACCTGCTCGGCCACGGGCACGAGCACCGCCGCGCCGGGCTCGGCGTGCTCGTTGAGCCAGGCCAGCGCATCCCAGTAGGAGTTGGCCCAGTAGTCGCTCGCATCCAGATTGCCGCTGGCCTGTGCGCCACCAAAGCCGCCCGCGAAGACATTGAAGTAACAGGTGCCGTAGGGCCAGGTGGAGGCGAGGGCCCAGGCCGGGCTGGCGAAGCACGCCGAAAACATCAGCCCCGCCGTGATGGCTCGCGCGCGCAGGCCGGACCCAGCCCAGCGCCACACAATGCGCACCAACTGCGCGACTCCGAGCCCGGCGAGCAGCGCGAGGAAGGGCTGAAACTCCAAGAAGTGCCGCACGCCGTCGAAGTTCACGGCGGAAGGCAGCGTGGTGCGCCCCAGCGGCACGGCCAGCCCGAGCAGCAGCAGCCAGCGTTCGTCGCGGCCAGCGAGGCGCGGCGAGAAAGCGCCGACGAGCGCCAGCAGAAGCAATGCCGGCGGCGTGGTCCGTACAAAGGCCAGCACCCCATCCCAGCGCCCTCCCACAAAGTCGATGTGGCCTTGGCGCCAGAAGTAAATGAAGTGCTCCCAGGCGCGAGCGAAGGTGTCCTCCCAGAGCATGGGCGAGACGGCGAGCCAGGCGAGCGCGCCAGCGACGAAGGCCACCGCTACGCCGAGCCAGGACCAGGGCAGGGCGCTCACGCCACGACGGCGGCGGGCGAGGCTGGCCAGCGCCCAATAGAGCAAGGCGTGCAGCGGAATGAAGTAGGCGTTGGCCTTCTGCGCGAGGGCTAGGCCGGTGAGCGCGCCCGCCAAGGCGAATCGCGCGGCGCCGGGACGCGCGAAGGCCGCCGCGTAGGCGATGAGCGCGAGGGCGTAGAGCGCGGCCTCGGGAGCATCCTTGAGATTATTGAAGCTGTCGGCGAGGAAGCGCGGCGAGAGCAGCAGCGCCGCCGCCGTGCCCAGCGCCGCGATCGCACCGAAGCGCAGCGCGGCGAAGCGCACCAGCACGAAGAGCAAGGCCGCCGTGCCGAGCAGGATCACCAGGTGATGCGCCGGGAGAGCCGGCAGCCAGTTCAGTTCACTGAAGAAGATCCGGCAGCTCACGGCGGAGAGCAGGCCGCCCAGAGGGTGCGTCTCATACCACCGGAAGAGCCGAGCCGGGTACTGCGGATGCGGCGCGCGATGCTCGGGGCGTGGCGCCTGCTTCTCCGCCGTGTCCGCGGAGAACTCGAGATAGGCGCGATCGCCGCTCAGGATGTAGGCCAAGTACTGCTCGCCGTGCGCGTACTCGCCGAGCGGCGTGTCCCAGGTGGGACCGAAGCGATCGAGCTGCGGCAGCGCGAGGGCGAAAAAGAGCAACGCGCAGAGTGCCGCCAACCCCAGCGCGCCGCGCCGGCTCTTCGCCGTGGCGACGCACCCACCGGGCTCGTCGCTCAACCCGGACTGGCGCCGCTCGTCGGCTGACTCAGCGGGCATCGCGCTCCGCGACGTAGTCGAGCATGGTGGCGGCATCACCATGCAGCGCCGGCGGCAGGAGCTTGCGCAGTTGCGCTTCTGCCTCGGCGCGGCCGATCTGCGTGCTCTGCTGAATCAACTGCCGCACTTGCTTCCACTCTCCCACCGGCCGAGTCCGCACCCATTGCCCAATCCGCGCCGCCGTTGGCGTGATCGCAAGCTCTTGGACGCGCACTTCGAAGAGCCGGCCGATCTCGGCCGGACTGCTCAGGCGGTGAATGACCAGAATGGTCGCATCCTGCACGACGATCTCCAGCGCCAGATCGCCGGGCGGGTCGGGGCGGGCCTCAAGCCAGCGCGCGACATCGTCGTAGAAGACTTCGCGGTGCACATACATGACATAGAGCACGCGCGGCAGCGTTTCGCTCGGCGGCGGCGCGCCCGGCACGGGCTCGGGCAAGCCGAGCACGAGGTCGGGGCGCAGCGCCACCGGCGCTGCTGAACGCACGATGTGCGAAGCCACCGCAACGTGCACGGCCGCGCCGGGCTCGGCGTGTTCGTTGAGCCAGGCGATCCCCTGCCAGTAGGACTGGCCCCAGAAGTCGCAGGGCACTTCGACTTCAGGGTCTGTGCGCGCCGCGGCCTGCGCGCCGGACAGTCCGCCGATGAAGCTGTTGAAGTAGCAAACGCCGTGCGGGTAGGTCTGCACCACGGCCGCCGCCGGCGTGGCGAAGAGCAGGGCGACGAGCGCGACCGCCGCCAGGCCGCTGAGTGGCTGCGGCTCGCGCGGTGCTTGCGGCTCGCGCGGCGTCACCGCGGCCCGGCCGCGCAGTGCCCCAGCCCAGGTCAGGGCGCGCGCCACTCCGGCACCGGCCAGCAGCGCGAGGAAGGGCTGAAACTCCAAAAAGTGCCGCACGCCGTCGTAGTTCACGGCATTGGGCAGCATGGTGCGCCCCACCGGCAGCAGCACGCCCAAGGCCAGCAGGAGGCGCTCTTCACCGGGCAGCCGGCGCTCGAAGAGTCCGAGCAGTGCGAGGCCGAGCAGTGCGGGCGGCGTGCTCCAGAGAAAGGCCTTGAGGCCGTCGAGTGGATCGGCCGCGGCGCCGTGAAAGCCAAAAGTCCAGAAGAAGCCGAAGTGTTCGGAGAAGCGCGCGAAAGGATCCGACCAGAGCATCGGCGAGACAGCCAGATAGACAAGCAGGAAGGCCGGCAGGGCCAGCAGCACGCCGCGCCAGGGCACCGCGAGCGCGGGCTGGCCGCGCACACGGCGCGCGCTCGCAGCGAGCAGCCACCAGAGCAGGCCCAGCACCGGAATGAAGTAGGCGTTGGCTTTCTGCGCTAGGGCCAGGCCCGTGCAGGCGCCGGCCAGCAGCCAGGCGCCGCGGCCGCCGGTGCGCACGGCGCGCAGGAAAGCGAGCACGGCCGTGGCGAAGAGCACGGCCTCGGGCACATCGCGCACATTGCTGAGCGCGTGCGTGAAGAAGGGCGGCGAGAGCAGGAGCGCCAGCACGGCAGCGAGCGCGGCCAGGAGTCCGAGGCGTCGGCCGAGCCAGAGGCAGAGCAGCACGATCAGCCCCGCCACGGAGAGCGGCGCGGGCAGATGATGCGCCTGCACGCTGGAGAGCAGGCCGGTCGTGGTCCAGAGCAGCTTGCAGCACAGGCCGGAGAGCGTGGCCCCCAGCGGATGGATGCCGGCCCAGCCAAAGTTCGGCCGCGGATAATGCAGGTGCGGCTGCCGCGGCTCGGGACGCGGACCGTCGGCGAAGTCGAGATAGCGCGCGTCGCTGGTGGCGAGGAACTCCACGTACTGCTCGCCGTGCGGGTACTCGCCTAGCACGAAGTCCCAGCTCGGCCCAAAGTCGAAGAGCAGCGGCACGGCGAGCAGGAGCCAGGCTGCGGCAAGGAACAGGCCCAGCCCAAGCGCCCGCCGCGGGGCCCGCTGCGGAGCCCGTCCCTCAGCAGGCGCCGCGTTCACGGCCGGTCGGCCTTGCTGATCTCGCCGTCGCCGTTGCTGTCGCAGCGCGGCGCCAGGCGGGCAAAGCCGGGATGCTCGCGCGCATCCACGGCCGCGTCACCATCCAGATCCCAGCGCTCGATGAAGCCGGGCGCCGACGAGGCGCCGGCCGGATCACTGAGCGGATCGGCGCGGGCGCGATCGAGAAGCTGCTGTAGGTTTTCGTCGGGGATGTCGTGCGGCGCCAGGCCGTTGGCGAGGCGCGCGAAGAGATCCGGATGCTTGCGGTCGAAGCCTTGGCTGCGCAGGAGTTTCTTCAGCGCCTCCAGCGAGGTGTAGAGCAGGCAGGGCAGCGGCTCCGGGTCCACGACGAAGGGCCACTCGGCGAACTCGGCAGCGCCATCTTCATCCGGATCGAAGAACTTCGTCACTTCGGGTCCGAGATCCATTTCCTGGCGCGAGAGCCGCCCGTCGCGATTCTTGTCCAGCGCAGCCGGCTCGTCGCCCGGATGGCGCGGCCACTCCAAGATGTCGAGCGTGCCGTCGCCGTTCGCATCGAGCACCCAGAAGACCAGCGACTCCAGCTCGCCGCGCGAGAGCGCCGCGTCGCGATTGCTGTCGAAATCGGGCGGCCAAGCGTGGCGCACGAGCCGCGCGAGATCCTCGCGCGCGCCGATGCGGAAGCCGCCCTCCAGGCGCTCCTGCATGGTGGAGACCTGGCCCTGGTCGAGGCCGCGCAGCTTGAAGCTCAGATCGAGGCGCCCCCCCTCGGCCGTGCGGTCGCCGAAGGCCGCCGTCACATCTTGCCGCAGTTGCCCGCCGCCCTGCAGCGTGCCCAGCACTTCGCCGGGCACCGCGAGCACGCGATGAATCTCCTGCGGCGTGAGCCAGCGCGCCTCCTCATGGCTGATGTCCTTGAGCTGCCGGCCCGTCTCGTCGAGCATGCGATCGAAGGCGAAGGCCTCTACGGCGGCATCGCGTGCGCCGGCCAGCCCCGTGAGGCGCGCGCCGTTCTCGGGCTCAGCCGAGTTGCTCACTTCCTGAAAGAGGAGCCCGCCTTCGCCGCTGACGGCATGGCGAAAGACCAGTTCCGGCGGATTGAAGGAGCGCAGCAGCGTGCCGGACCACACGCGCCCCAGGCCCGTGCCCTGACCGAGCACGCTGCGTCCGCGCTGCACGGGCCGCGTGGGATCGCTGAGATCGAAGACGAGCATGCCTCCGTTCTGCCCAGTCTCAGCCGCGACGAGCAGATAGGCCAGATCGCGCTCGGTGGTCGGGCGCAGGCCGCTCGTGTCGCCGAGTTCGAAGCGCCCGCCCGCCGACACATCCACGGCCAAGAGCTGCGTGTTGTAGCGGTCGAAGGAACTGATGCGCCGCGCGGCCTCGGGCTCGGTCACGTCCACGACAGCCAGGCCGTACTCGCCATTGGCCACCACGGCGAGCATGCGCGCCGCCGTGCGCGGCCCCTGGCCCTGCGGCCGCGCCGGCTGGAAGAGGGCCGCCACGGCACGGCAGTCGCCCTCGACGTCGGCGCCGTCTGGCGAAAGGCGCACTTGGCCGGTGATGCGCGGCCGGCTCGGCACGGAGACATCCACGACCAACAGGCCGCCGGGACCGTCGGCCACCAACACGCGCGGCCACTGCACGGCGAGGCCGCTGGCCTGCCGCGTGATGAGGTCAGCCACGAGTTGCGGGCGGTCGCGGTCGGACACATCCGCAATGCGCACGCCGCCGATGCCGTTGGCGATGAGCAGCAGGTCGCCGGCCAGCACCGCATCGCGCGCGTCGCCGGCGGCCACAAAGGCTCGCACGGCCGGCAGCGCGGGATTGCGCACGTCGACCAGCGCCACGCCGGCATTCTCGATCGTGACGAAGGCCGTACTCGCCGCGCCGTCGACGGCGTCTGCGTCGAGTGCCACCTTGATCGCGCCACCCAGCGGCAGGCGCGCGAGGTACAGGCTCTGGTCGGGGTTCTCACGGTCGAGCAAGAGCGTGTCGAGGCCGCGCTCACCGACGACGAAGAGGTAGCTGCGCGCCAGCGCGAAGGAGGAGGTGGCGCCGTCCCCGGTGCCGAGGCCCCAGGCCGCGGGATTGCGGTGACACTCCACGCATGAGCGCGCCACCGGCTGCGTCGTGTGCACCTGGTGATGAATCATGGTCATGCCCGAGAGGCCGGCGGAAGTTTCCGGCAGCGCTTGGTCTAGCAAGAGCGTGCCGTCGGCGGCGCGCACCGTGCCCATGCTCGAGAAGCCCACCAGATAGGGCGCGATGCGGCCTTCCGGATTGAGGCCGAGCGTGAACTGGCGCAAGGTGGCGAAGACGCGTTCCTGCGTGCTCACGCGGCCGGGCGTGCGCTGGCCGGTGATGGTGTCGAGCTGCGTGAAGCCCAGATTGCGGTCGAAATGGAAGCCGAAGAAGTTCGTGTTCCAGCCGGCGTGGCAGGCGTAGCACTCCAGCGCGGCGTGCTCGGGGGTCATGGCCGCGGCGGCGCGCGGGTTGTAGTCCAGGCTGTCGGGATTGATGACGTCCTTGGCCTGCTTCACGCGCCGCGACCGGCCGTCCACCTTGCTCTCCAGGATGAACAAGTCGCCACGCCGCGTGAGCTGCGGCAGCGGCCGGCCGCGCTCGGTCTTCAGCTCGGAGACGCGCTCGAAGCCGCCGTGACACGAGCTGCACTCCACTTCCACGGCGTGCTCCATGGCGCCGTAAAGCTGGCCGTCGCCCATGACATCGCGCCCGGTGTGACAGTCGATGCAGGCCATGCCGGCGGCGTGGTGCAGATCGGGTGGCGTGAGCAGCGGATCCTTGATGAAGAACTGTCCCGCGCTGAGCGAGGCCGTCGTATTGGGCACATCGGGACCGGCCGGCATTTGCGGATAGAGCTGGGCCAGGCCGCGAAAGCCATTGCCCACCGAGGCGTCGCCGATGTGGCAGCGCACGCAACTCTCGGTGGGCGGCGCCGCGGTCATGGTGTGGCGGATCGGGTGGCCGGGCGCCAAGCGGTCGGTGCCGGCCGCGTCGCTGCGGCTGCGCCCGTCCTCGGCGTAGCTCACGTGACAGGCCGAGCAGCCCGAGCCGCGATAGAGCCCGTCCTGGCCGAGCCGCCCGCTCACGGCCACACCCTCCGACCAAAGGTGGCATTGCATGCAGGCCTTGCGCGGCAGGTCGGCGAAGTGATCGCCCAGGGTCTTGGGCTCGCGCGGCACGCGCAGCCGCTCGATGGCCTCCAAGCGCGGCAAGGTGTGCGGCAGGGCGCCGCCGCCGGCGGCAGACACGCGATCGAAGATGCCGTACTTGCTGCGCCGCTCGGCGAGCAGGCCGTTCTCGTAGAGCGCGTCGCTGAGATGGCCGGCGGTCGTGCCGTGCAGACTCAGTTCCAGGTGGCTCACTTCGGTGGCGTGGCACTGGCCGCAGGTCTGCCCCACGATGCGCAGATCACCGGGGTTGCGAAAGCGCACGGCGCCTGGCTCGAAGCTGCGCTCCAACACGCGCTCGTCGGCCGGCCAGCCGTGCTTGGGCAGCACATGAGCTTCGGCGGCCGTGGTCTTGCTGCCATTGCCGCCGTGGCACTCCACGCAGCCCAAGGGTTCCCAGGGGTGCATGTCCTCGATGCCGGCGTGGCATTGCACACAACTGGCGTCCACCGCACCGGCCGCGAGCGGGGTTCCCGCGCCATGCGTCCCGCCAAGCGCCGGCTCGGGGCGCTGCGCCGGCAAGCCGGCCAGCGCCGCTGCCAGAATCAGCAGCAGCCCAAGCGAGCCGCCGCGTCGCACGTCAGGCAAACAATCCGGGCAGCGAGCCGCCGCGCGCCGTGCCGGCGGTCACGCCAAACATCGCCGCGATTGTCGGGCAGACGTCGATCGAACGCACTTCGCTCTGCTCGACCTTGCCGCGGCGGAAGTCGGGGCCCCAGGCGATGAGCGCGACGCGGTGCAGTTCGAGGCTGTCATCGCCATGATCCAGGCCGCGCCGCTCGTTGAGGTCGCGGTCGCGCCCAAACTCCGGCAGGATGAAGAGTGCGGTGCTTTCGGCCAGTTCGGGATCTTGCCGGATGGCGTCGAAGAGTTCGCCGACTTCAGCGTCGTTGCGCCGGATGACGGCCACGTAGTCGTTGATCGAGCCGTGCGCGACGTCGGCGTTGCGCAGCGTGACGCCCAGCAGGCGCGGGCGGAAGATGCCCACCAGGTTGCGCGCCACGCGCAGGGCCTTGGCGTCATTGGCGCCCAGTCCGGTGATGGCGGAGGTGCCGCCGCGCAGCTCCTCGATCAGATAGCGCTCGATGCGCGCCGCCGACTCGACGTCGTTGCCCAGGCCCGCGGCGGAGCCGGCCGCAGCCCGCGACGGCTCCACGGCGGCGCGCAGGCGAGCCAGCAGTTCCTCCTGCGCGGGGTCGGGCGCGCGCAGCGAACCGCCGCCAGAGAGCAACTCCTTGAACTCGGCGTTGAAGATGCCCTCGCCGCCGATGAGGTTGGCGCCGTAGCGCCGGCCGTAGCTGCTGTGCAGGCTGTAGGCGTAGTTGGTTTCTTGCTCGCCGCCGGCGGTGGACAGCCACACCTCGCTGGCCGGCAGATTCGCTTCGCGGCGCAGGATCTCGAAAAGCGTCGGATTGGGCGAGCGCTGGTTTTCGCGGATGCCGAAACTCTCCGAGACGCCCGTGAGGATCGACATGGAGGCCGCGTAGTGGCCGTTGTTGACCACGCGCGTGGCCGGATAGAGCACGCCTTCCTGGGCGATGCGCATCAGGTTGGGAACGTTGTCGCTCTCGATCGTTTCGCGACTGCGCACGCCGCCGCCGAAGACCACCAGAACCACGCGCTTGGTCTTGCGTGCGCCCGGCAGGAAGGCGTGGGCGGGCCAGAGCGGCTGTGGGACCAGTGCGCCGGGCGCGCCGAAGGGGGCGCCGACCAGCGCACCCGGAAAAGCTCCGGCCAGCAACGCCGAGGCGCCGAGCAGGGCCCCGCCACGCAGCACCTCGCGTCGCCTCCAGAGCGGGTCGTGTGGGCTGACCATCGAGGCACCTCCTGAGGGGCGCCATGATATCGCTTCGGATCCGCGACCGCGCGCGTTTCCGCCCGCGCGGCCGGCCGCGGCACCGGCCGAAACGCCGTTCAGTAGCCCTGGTACTCCGGATGTGTCAGCAGCGCCAGCACGACCGTGGCCGGCTCGACATCCTCCTGCGCAAAGATCAGCTCAAAAGCTTCGGCCTCGGCGGCCGACGGGGTCCGTCCGAGATAGCGCAGAAAACTCTCCCGGATAAAAGCTTCCCGATCCTTGATCGCGCTGCGCTCCGGCATCCGGTCGCCTTGCCGGTCCAGCAGTGAACGCGCAATCACTGAGCGCAACGGGCCGGCATCACCCAGCACCGAGAGGGCGCCGCGCAGGCGCTGCAGTTCGGCTGCCTCGGGCAGCGCGCCGGTGACATCCAGATACAGGCCGCGCAGATACTGCACGTCGGTTTTCTGCCGTAGCGTGCTCAGGCGCCGCGCATAGCCCTCCGAGAGCAGCCACTCCTGGACCAGCCTCGTGAACGACTCCGGGCCGGAGGCGAGGTCCGCGGCCCAGCGTGTGAGGTCTGCCGCCGCGGGGGCCGAGCCCAACAGGCGCTCGTACTGCCGCTGCACGAGCAGACGCGGGAACTCTGGCTGGCGGCTCACGATGCGCACGACATCCGCCTGGCTCTGCCCCTTCTCGCCAAAGATCGCGCTGGGCTGGCCGTCGTACATCCTCTTGGCCGCCTCGAGGATGGCGTTGCTGCGCTGCACGTTGAGGCCGAGCAGTTGCTCGAGGACCACGCTTACAAAAGTGTCATTGCCGGGATTGGCCCGGTGAAAGGCCGACGAGCTGACGATCTCGATGACGGCCTGAGGCAGACCGAGTCGCCCGGCGGTGAGGCGCGCGGCGAGGCTCTCCTCGCCGGGCCCCTCCTCGGGCCGCGCATTGTCGATGAGCAGGAAGTAATAGAGCTCGTCCTCCAGCCAGTGTTCCCAGAACTCCCGCGACCTGAGCAGATGCCCGATGAGCGGCGCTGCCGAACCGGCGGCTGCAAGTTCCAGTTCGTCCTCATTCGGCGTGCGCCCGAACAGATCGAGGTACAGCGCGCGCACATGCCGACGATCGGCGAGGTCTAGGCTCGGGCGCACCTGGCCCGCAAGGGCAGGGCCGGTGGCGGTGGCGGGCGCACTGGCAGGCGCAGGGACAGGCGCAGGGACCTGCTGCGGCGGATTCTCAGCCGACGGCGACCCCAGCCACAGGGCTGAGGGAAGCGCCAGGATTCCGATCAGCGCCGCTAGCATTCCGAGATTCTAGCCACGGCGGCCTACTCACCCCTGAGCGGGAGGCTCAATGGCACATCAATTTCTCTAGCCGTCCACTCAGACAACGTTGTTGTCCAAAGAGGCACTTATCCACACCGCTCTCCACATGGACAACGTTGTTGTCACAGTGGACGAGTGGCCGGACTCGCCTCGCTGCGGGGGCGAATCGGTCGGCCGGGGGCCGGTCAGCCGGCGAGGTAGGGCGCCAGGCTCTGCTCCAGGGCGCGCGGGGCGCCGAAGAGTTCGCGCGCGCCGGTGGTGGCATCGATGGCCAGCACGGCGATGCGGCCACGGGCCGCGCGCCAATCGGCGGTGCCGACCTCGTCGCGATCCTCTTCAAGACGCTGGTGCCAGCCGCGCAAGCCCTCAGTCCCCTGCGGCTCACAGAGCACAACACCGAGGACTCGGCGCTGCGGACGGCTCAGGTGGCGCAAGTCGCACTCGTGCACGAGGCGCAGCAGCCGCTGGCGAAGATCGGTGACGGACCGCGTGCGGCAATCCAGCCCCACAAGTTGCAGCCCCCCCTCCCAGCGATAGTGCCAGGAAGGATCGCCGAGCGAGTTGGGGGCGTCGGCCAGAGGCTTGATCGCCTCGACAGCGGCCAGAAGCCGTGGATCGGCCGAGTCGGTGACCGGCGTGGGCGCGGAGCGGGTCGCGATCGCGCGTTGCGCGCGCCAGCGGTCGAGGATCATGCCGGCGAGTCTAGCAAGCGGAGGCCGCGAGTTCGGCCAGATAGCCGGCCGTGGCCGTGCGTAGCTCGGACAACTTGCCGTGGAAGAGGTGCGTGGCGCCGGCCACCGCCGTGACGCGGGGCGGACGGGTGCAGCGGGCCAGCCAAGCTTCGACGAGCGCCGCCGGCACCAGTTCATCGCCCAGCGCATAGATCACTGCGAGCGGCTTGCTGGTGGCCGCGACGGGGGTGAAGTCGTAGTGCTGCACCGGCGGCGCCACGGCCAGGAGCGCCCCCACGCGTGGATCGTTCAGGCCGGCGCTCAAGGCCACGAAAGCACCGAAGGAAAAGCCGGCCATCAGCACGCAGTCGCCGGCGGCGGGCCCGCGGCTGGTCGCTGCCGCGGTGAGCGCGGCGGGCGCGGCGGGCGCGGCGAGCGCGACGGCTGCGTCGAGGGCTGCGCGGGCATCGTCGAGTTCGCCGCGGCCCTCGTCATGCCGGCCCTCGCTGCCGCCGGCCCCTCGAAAATTGAAGCGCAGAGCATGGAGGCCGGCCGCACTGCAGGCCTTAGCCAAGGCGTAAACGACCTTGTTGTCGAGGGTGCCGCCATAGAGCGGATGCGGATGGCAGATGACCGCCACGCGCGGACCGGCCGACGGCGGCGGCGCGGCGGGCGGATCGTGACGAGCGACGAGGCGGCCTGCCGGAGACATGAGAGAGACGGCCGGCACGCGAGTGGACGCCTGGCTCAGGGGCCAGACGGCTCGGAGCTGCCAGGCGCCAGGTTGGCCCCATCCGGCAGGCCCTTGGCACGCAAGTACTCGCCGATAGCACCGATGAGTTCGGGACTCTTGAGTCCAGCCTTGCGCGCGCGCGCGATGGCCTCGTCGACCGGGAGGCCGCCCTCGCGAATTTCCCAGACGGCCCAGAGCGCCGCCACGCGATTGCCGGAAGAGCAGTGCAGGAGCACGCGCCCCTCGTGCTCACGCATCACGTCCAGGAATTTATCGAGCGTGCGCACGTCCAGCGTCTTGGCTGTGAAGGGCAGCGAGCGGTACTCCATGCCGAGGCCGCGCACGACGCTCTCCTCGGGAAAACTCATCTCCTCGCTCGGACGGGCGTTGATGACCAGCGTGGCGCCGGCATCGCGCGCATTCACCAGCCCCTCGGCGGTGGGCTGACTGCCCAGCCACACGCGGCCGATCGCCACGAGGTGCTCGAAGCCGCCGAGTTGTCCCGGCTGAATCGGCAGCGCCACTGCGCCGGGGGGCGCGGCAGAGCCGTCGGCAGGACTTGAGCAGGCGGCGGAAAGCGCCACAGCGAGGCTGAGCAGCAGGCGGGCGCTCGATCGGCCCAGGCCTGAGCGGCGCGGGTGGGCCGGGCGGGAGGAAAGTTTGTGAGCTTGCATGCTGCAGATCCTAGCGATTCATGCTGCCGCGGGAACTTCGCACTTGGGTTGTCCACGGCGCTGACCGAACTAGGGAGCTTTCCCTGTTCGCAGCCCCCGGAGAACTCCATGTCCCAGTCCCCCGCCCCGCGCCTCGTGGCCCATTTCACCATGACGGGAGCGGGCGCAGCGCTCGCGGCGAGAGGCGGATTGGCGGCACGAACAAGGCTCGCTGCGGGAGCAGCGCTCGCGGCGGCGCTGGTTTTGGCGCCACAGATCTCGGCGCAGAATCGACAGATCGAACTGGAGTGGCTGCGCAGCGCGGGAGCGGTCTATGGCGGCGCGACGGCGGGCGACAACGCCGGCTCGGTGCTCGCGCCGGCCGGCGACGTGAACGGCGACGGTCTCGCCGACATGCTCATCGGCGCCTGGTCCGCATCGCCGGGCGGGATCAACGACGCCGGCACGGTCTATCTCGTCTACGGCTCGGCTCAGCCCTCGCCCGGCTCGGCCCTCGGCTCGCTGCCCGCCGCTGCGGGCGCAGCCTTTCACGGCGAGTCCTTCGGCGCGCAGGCGGGCTGGTCGCTCGCTGCCGCCGGTGACGTGAACCAGGACGGCTTCGACGACTTCCTGATCGGTGCGCCGCGCAGTCAGCCGCACGGCACGGCCTCGGGCCGCGCCTATCTCGTCTGGGGCGCGGCGAGTCTGCCGGCCCAGGTGGATCTTGCCTCACTCGGCAGCCTCGGCGTGACCTTTAACGGCATCGGCGACAGCGTGAACCCCAGCCTCTTCTCCGACCTGGCCGGGCAGTCGGTGGCCGGCCCCGGCGATGTGAACGGCGACGGCTTCGACGATGTGCTCATCGGCGCCAGCGGCAGCAGTCAGGCCGGCATTACCTTCGCAGGTCAGTCCTACTTGGTGTACGGCAGCGCGAGCCTGCCGCAGGTCTTCGAACTCTCCGCACTGGCCGGAGGCGGCGGCATGACCATGAACGGTATCGCGGCGAGCGATCAGTGCGGCTACGCCTGCACGGCGGCCGGCGACATGAATGGCGACGGCTACCGCGACTTCGCCGTCGGCGCCTGGCAGGCCAACCCGGCCAGCCAGAACGATGCCGGCTCGGTCTATCTGGTCTACGGTGGGCCTGCCTTGCCGACCGTGCTGAACTTCGCCAGCCTCGGCGCAGCCGGCGTGCGCATCAACGGCTCGCTGCCGGGCAAGAAGGTCGGCGATTCACTCTCCGGCGGCGGCGACGTGAACGGCGACGGCTACGACGATCTGCTCATCGGCAATGACCTTGGCGATGGCCCGGGCGCGACGCAGTGCGGCGGCGCCTTCCTCGTTTACGGCGGGCCGGCGCTGCCGGCGACGCTGGCGCTCGGCAGTCTGGGCGCGCAGGGCGTCGTGCTCGTGGGCCTGGACACCGACGATCGCGCCGGCACCTCCGTCGCACTGGGCGGCGATCTGAATCGCGACGGCCACGCGGACCTGCTCCTCGGCGCGAACACGGCCGACCCGGGCGGCGAAGGCTCGGCCGGCGAGAGCTACCTCGTCTACGGCGCAGCCGGACTGCCCAGCAATCTGGCCTTGGCCACCTTGGGCGTGCGCGGCGTCGTCCTCGCAGGCCTCGATCCGCAGGATCTGTCGGGCCAGGCCGCCGCCTTCGTGGGCGATGTCGACGGCGACGAGTTCGGTGAGCTCTTGCTCGGCGCGCCGCAGGGCGACCCGGCCGGCCAGAGCAATGCCGGCGAAGCGCTGCTCGTGAAGGGCGCCGGCCACTTCTTGCAGGCCGCCGGACCGGTGGCCGAGGGCGGCAGCTTGGCGCTGCGCGCTCACGGCGCGCCGGGCACGCTCTACCTCAACATGGTGTCGATCGGCGCGCTGCCGACGCCCGTGCAGACGAGCCTGGGCCCCTTCTGGCTGCTGGGCCACTTCGATCTCTTCGTGGGCGCCTTCGCCGCCAACGGCGAGAGCCTGCTCACTTTCCCGATGCCGGCGCCGGGCGAGTTCTTGGGCCTAGCTGGTCTCACGCTGCACATGCAGGTGCTTGGCCAGCCGCAGGGCGGGCACAACGATCTCAGCTACGTGCTGAGCTTCGTCGTCGAATGAACTCGCCGCGTTCAGCCGACGAGTCGTGTGATCTGATCCTGGAGTAAGCGCACGCGCGCGCACAGCTCGTGCTGCTGGCGGCGCGCGAGCAGTTCGCGCGTGACATCAATGGCGCAGGCCGCCAGGGCCACGACCGCGCCTGTTTCGTCGCTGAGCGGCACGCGCAGCACGCTCTGTTCGCTCTGCACGCCATCCACGGACTGCCCCAGCGCAAAGGAGACCGGCTGGCCGGCCGCGAGCACGGCGCGCGCCTGCTCGGCATGCCGCTCGGCGAGTTCGGGCGGCAGCAAGCGCTCCAGCGGCTGACCGAGCGCAGTCTCCAACGGCACACCCACCGACAGTGCAAAGGCTTCATTGGCCCAGGTCACGACGCCCGCGCGGTCCGTGAGCCACACGGCATGCGGCAGCGCCGCGAGGAGTTCTGCCAAGTGTGAAGGTGCGGGCTGCGGGGGTGAGGGCTGCATGCGAAGGCGCGGACGCCGGCCGACGCGGCATGTAACCGCGGCGTCGCGCCGGCCACGACAGAGAGCGGCTAAATCGCGGCCGAAGCACGGCCGCAGCGCGGCCGAATCAGAGCTGGGCTGAGACGATCACGACCGAAGCCGAGCAACCCAGCCGCGTGGCCCCCGCTGCCAGCAGTGCCCGGGCCGTGGCCAAGTCGCGGATGCCGCCGGAGGCCTTGACCTGCACCTGAGCCGGCAGCACCGAGCGCAGCAGGCGCACGTCGGCCACGGTTGCGCCGCCTCCCATAGGGCCGGCGCTCGAGAATCCCGTGCAGGTTTTCACGAAGTGCGCGCCCGCCTCTGCAGCGAGTTGCGCGCCGAGCCGCTTCTGGCCCTCGTCGAGCAGGCCCGTTTCGAGGATGACCTTGAGCACGCGCCGCTCGGCCGGCACGGCTCCGCGCGCCGACTCGAGCGCCTTGCGCACTGCCACGATCTCGTCGCGCAGCGCAGGCAGCTCATCGCCGGCAATCAGCCAGCCCACCTGCAGCACCATGTCGACTTCGGCCGCGCCGGCCTCGATGGCGGCCGCGGCCTCGCGCGCTTTCTGTTCCGGCAAGCCTGCACCCAGGGGAAAACCCGCGACGGTGCACACCCTCACCGCCGAGCCCGCCAGACGCGCCGCCGCCTCGGCCACCCAGACCGGATTGACGCAGACAGTGGCGAAGCCGTGCTGCCGAGCCTCCGCGCAGTGCGCTTGGATCTGCGCGCGCGTCGCCTGCGGACGCAGCAGCGTGTGGTCGATGCAGGCCGCCAGGGCGGCCGTGGAGTGCTCGGCGTCGCGCGCCGAGCTCAACCCTTGGCGACCTTGCCGCGCCAGGCGCCCATGCCGCCGCTCACGTTGTGCACATTGAGGTAGCCGCGATTGGAGAGCAGTTCGGCGGCAGCAGCGCTGCGCCCGCCGCTGGCGCAAATCAGATACATCTTGCGGCCGTCGCGCGCGAGTTCGTGCATGCGCTTGGGAATCTCGTCCACCGGCATGTGCAGCGCGCACTCGATGTGCCCGCCGGTCCACTCCTGGGAGGTGCGCACGTCCACGACATAGGGTTGCCGTCCTGCTTCCAGCTCGGCGAGGATCTCCGCGGTCGTCGCGTTGCGGAAGAGCCGGTTCTCCTTGATCATCTCGGCATCCACCGGCTTGCCGGCGGCCATGAGCGCCACGAGCTTGCGCAGCCCCTCAAGTGATTCCTTGAGTTCCTCGCCGTCGGCCTCTTTGCCGGACGACTTGCGGCGCTGGTCATCCAGTGCGGCCTCCAGCTTGGTGAGGCGCTTGCGCGTGCCGGAGAGCAGCGCCCAGAGCACAACGAGAACGAGCAGGGCGGCGGCGGCGGAGTACTCGACGAAGGACATGGCAGGGTTTCCTGAGCGAAGTGGCGCGTTGTTGTATGCCGCCGGGCCGGCGGCATCAATGCGCGGCGCGAGGCCTCAGCCGATCGCTTCGTGCAGCCCGTTGCTGAGCGAGAAGCCCGCCGGAGCGCCGGGATCGGCCGCCAGCACCTGCAAGTAGAGGCTGAGTCCGGAAAAGATCGGATCATCAGGAAAGGTGAAGGAGAGGCGCAGCGCGCCCCCGCCGGCGCCGACGCCGGGGAAGGCCAGCGGGATGAGTCCGCTCGGCGCGCCGAGGTCGACCAAGATGTTGCCCTGCTTGAAGGGCAGAGTGGCGGGCGCCAGGCTCCAGAGCAGCGCTCCGCCCGAGCCGCCCAAAAGCCGGTCGAGTTCGATCGCGGCTTCGGCGCCGGGACAGGGCGCGAAAAGTCCGGAGAGGCGCGGCGTGAAGCCGCCGCTGCCGGCCAGGCCTGCGCCGTAGGGCACGAAGGCACCCAGGCAGGGCTCGAGATAGGACTTGGCGCAGACTCCATCCCACTCGCCCAGCGAGACGTCCTGGTGCAGGACCTCGAGTTGCCCGAGCGGGTCGATGCGCACGAGCGCGGAGTTTTCCATCGTGACGTGCAGACCGCCCTCGGGCGCGATGCGCACGTCGTTGGGATGCACGATGAAGAGATCCTCGCAGAACATGTCGGTCACGCCGGTGTCGAGGCGCACGCGCACGATGCGCGAAGAGTGGTAGTTGGCGACGTACAGGTTGCCGGCCCCGTCCACGGCGATGCCGCCCGGCGAAGAGATCAAGCCGTTGCCGTCGCTCACCAGCGCCACCGCGCCGGTGCGGTCGTCCACGCTGACAATCGTATGGCTCAGGTTGTTCGCCACGTAAAGCGTGCCGTCCGGGCCGTAGGCCATGCCGCCCGGGCCCGAGAGCAGGCCGCCCGAACTCACCGCGTCGGCGATCAGCGTCTGCTGGCCGGTGAGCGAGACGCGCACGATGGTCTGCTGGAAGATGTCGGAGACGATGAGGTCGCCGTCGGGCGCTTGCAGCAGGGTGACCGGCGACTGCAGGAAACCGCCCGCGGTCAGCACGGAGAGCGCTCCCGTCGCGCTGACGCGGAACACGATGCCCAGCCCGCGATCCGGCACGTAGAGCACATCGTCCTCAGTCCACACGCCGTAGAAGGGCACGCTCATGCCCGAGACGAAGGGCGTCATGGTGAGCGTGGTGGGGTCGAGCCGGTGAATCGCGCCGAGCTGCGGCAACGAGATGTAGAAGTCGTCGTCCGCCGGCTGGGCCGCCTGAGCCGGCCGGCCCAGAGCCGCGACAACCAGGCCTGCGATGGCCAAGCTCAGGAGCAGGATCCTCGGGCTCTGCATGGCGTACTCCAAAGCGATGGGCTCCGAGGCCCTGCGAGGCCGCCCATCCTAACAGTCTGCGGCTCGGCAGGCGGCGGCCCGGCATGCAGCGGCCCGGCAGGCGGCGGCTCAGTCGGCGCCGCTGCTGGTTAGTCTGGAGAGCATGGCTTCGCGGCGCAGTCCCGATTCGAGTCAGGCCAGTGCGCAGCAGCCTTCGCCTGCAGACACGCTGCTGCCCGCGCGCCGGCTGGCCGCACTGCGCGCGCGTCTGCTGGCACATTTCGACGCGCGCCGGCGCGACTTGCCCTGGCGCCGCACGCGCGACCCCTGGGCCATCCTCGTGAGCGAGGTCATGCTGCAGCAGACCACGGTCGCGGCGGTGTTGCCTTACTACGAGCGCTTCCTGCGACGCTGGCCGACGCCGCAAGCCCTGGCCGCGGCCAGTCACGACGAACTCCTCTCCGAGTGGGCCGGCCTGGGCTATTACCGGCGCGCGCACAATCTGCAGGCCGCCGCGCTGGCGGTGTGCGAGGGTCCGGGCGTGAGCCCGACCACGCACGGTTCGAGCAGCGCTCTGCCGCGCGACGCGGCAGGACTGCGCAGCTTGCCCGGCGTCGGCGAGTACACGGCGGCGGCCGTGGCCTCGATCGCCTACGGTGAAGCCGTGGCGGCGCTGGACGGCAATGTCGAGCGCGTGCTCTGTCGGCTCTTTGCACTGCCGGGCGACCCGCGGCGCGCGCGCGCCCGCGCCGTGCTGCGCTCCTGCGCCGGCGCACTGCTCGATCCCGCGCGCCCCGGCGACTTCAACCAGGCGCTCATGGAACTCGGCGCCACGCTTTGCCGGCCGACCTCACCGCGCTGCGAGGAGTGTCCGCTGCGCGCTGACTGCCGCGCCTTGGCCGCCGGCCAGCCCGAGGCCTTTCCTCAGCTTGCGCCGCGTCCGGCGGCTATCGCGGTACGGCGTGCGCTGGCGCTCGTGCAGCGCGGCGAGCGCGTGCTGCTGCGGCGGCGCGAGTCGGCCCCCAATGCCGGCTTCTGGGAGCTCCCGGACGTGGATCTGCCGCGCGCGCTGCACTGGGCCAGCGGCGCGGGCGGACCCGCTGCGCCTAGCCCCGCGCACCTGACCGCGATGCGCACGCGACTGACGAAGCATTTGCGTGCCGAGCACGGCCTGCTGGTGCGCTTTGCGGAGCCCGGCCCCGAGCAGCGTCACAGCATCACGCGGCATCAGATCCGAGTGCTGCCCTTCGCGGGACGGCTCTTGCAGGGCCGCGTCCAGGCGCCGCTGGCCTGGGGCGCTTTGAGCGAGACCGACCGCCCGCTCACCACCCTGACGCGCCGAATCCTGGCCGCGGCTGCCGAGCGACGCAGCCGCGTCCTTGGCTAGGATGCACCGCAGATGAGTCCCGAAACCGCGGCGTCTTCGCCGACCACTGCCGAACTCGCGGCGCTGCGCACCGGCGCGGCCGTGAGCGCACCACAAAGGCGCGTCGTGATCGGCGCCAGCGGACCCGATGCGCTGGAGTGGCTTGAGCGCCTGGTCTCGTCGCCGGTGCGCGACTTGAGCGCGGGCCAGTTTGCATTGGCCACGCTCATGGACGGCAAGGGCAAGCTGCGCGCCGACTTGCGCGTGCTGCGCGCCGAATGGCCGGGAGCCGCGCCGCCCCAAACGAACGCGGCGCCCGCGCGCGGCGAGACGCTGCCGGAAACAGCCCCGCTGCTGCTGGATTTCCCCGCCAGCCTGGCGCCAGGCCTCATGCGTCTGCTCGACATGTTCATCCTGCGCGATCGCGTTGCGCTGCGCGACGGCAGCAGCAGCCACGCCTTTCTCGCGCTGCTGGGCCCGCAGGCCGAGGCCGTGCTGCAGCGCCTGGGCCAGAGGGCTCCGCGCGACGGAGAAGTGCTCGCGGCAACGATCGGCGCGGGCGGGCCCCCTGCCCTCGTCATGGCCTCGCGGCTCTACGGCGCGCCGGGCTTCGACATCCTGCTGCCGGTCTCCGAGCGGCCCGAGACGGAGCGGCGCTTACGCGAGGCCGGCTGCACCGGCGTCGGCGCCGCCGCACTCAACGTGCAGCGCATCGCGGCCGGCGTGCCTTGGTTTCCAGAGGATCTCGGCGAGGGCGTGATTCCGCTCGAAGCCGGACTCGATGCCCAGGTCTCGATCACCAAGGGCTGCTATCCGGGCCAAGAGGTCGTGGCGCGCATCACGAATCTCGGTCAGGTCACTCGCAAACTCGTACGGCTCGCCTCCGCAGCCGCACCGGACAGCGGCGCGGCGCTGCCCGCGGCGGGCACAACGCTCTTCGGCACGGAGGCGCGCGCGGGACAGGAAGCTGGAAAACTCACGAGCGTGGCCGTGGATCCCAGCACTGGTCGCATCGTGGCGCTGGGCTTTCTGCGCAGGGCTTTTCTCTCCACGGGCACCGTGGTCCTGGCCGGTTCGCAGCAGCTCAGCGTGCAGGGCGAAGTTCGCGCCTGATTCAGCGCGATTGAAAGCGAGCGACGCCCGGCGAAGAATGGCCGGCGGCGCGAGCGGCAGTCCCGCGCCCTCCCCGTGAGGAAGCGCCATGCTGGCCGGTAAGAACGGTGTCATCTTCGGTGTCGCCAACAAGCGCAGCATCGCCTTCGCCTGCGCCCAGGCGGCCGCGGCCGAGGGCGCACGGCTGGTGCTCACCTACCAGGGCGAGCGTCTGCGCGAGGGTGTCGAGCAGCTCGCTGCCACACTGCCGCACGGCGCCATCGCCATGGCCTGCGACGTGTCCACCGACGCCGGCATCGCCGAGTTCTTTACCGCACTGATCAAGCACATGCCGGAGGTCGACTTCGCCGTGCACTCCATTGCCTTTGCGCCGCGCGAAGAGCTGGAGGGCGACTACTTGGCCACCACGCGCGCCGGCTTCCTCGTGGCGCACGACATCTCCTGCTTCTCCTTCACGGCCATCGCGCAGCGCCTCGCGCCGCTCATGCCGCGCGGGGGCAGCCTAGTCACCATGACCTACCTCGGCGGCGACAAAGTCGTGCCGCACTACAACGTCATGGGCCTGGCCAAGGCCTCGCTGGAAGCCAGCGTGCGCTACCTCGCGGCGGCGCTCGGCCCGCAGAACATCCGCGTGAACGCCATTTCTGCCGGCCCCATTCGCACCTTGGCCGCCAGCGGCATCGGCGACTTCCAGTCCATGCTGGAGATCTCGCGCACGCGCGCGCCGCTGCGCCGCAACATCGAGGCCGCTGAAGTCGGCGATGCCACAGTGTTCCTCTGCTCGCACCGCGCGCGCGGCATCACCGGCGAAGTGGTGCACGTGGACGGCGGCTTCCACGCGACAGCGCTCTAGGACGGGGCTCTAGGGCTACCTCGCTCTGCGAGGCGCGAGCAGTTGCGTGCCGGTCAGCGGCTCGGTGTAGACGACTTCCGCTCGGCCGGCGAAGACGGAGAGGTCGGCACCCGGCGGGAGCACCAGGAAGTCCCAGCCGGCCTGCGCCGTGGCGCCCTCCCGCGAGACACGCTCCATCCAGCCCGTGCCACGCTCGTCGGCGCCGCGCAGCACGCGGTAGTAGTTGAGGCCGGGTTCGTAGTACCAGTCGCAGGCCACTCGAGCGGGCCGCGGCGCCTCGGCAGAGTCCTGCGTGCGGCCCTGCACGCGCGAGGCCCAGCGTTCCTCGATCGCTGCAAAGAGCGCGCGGTTGCCCGCATCGAGCGGCCAGAGCGCAAATCCACGCGCGGGCAGCAGCGCGCACTGCTGCACGACGAGCAGCGCCATGAGGCCGAGTCCCGCTCGGCGCAGGAGCGCGGGACCATTGCCCGCGACCAGCAGCAGCAGGGCCAGCACGAGCAAGACCACGAGGTGCAGGCCGGTGCGGTTGATCGGCCAGGGCAGCTCAATGAGCCAGTGACCCACAGCGGCGGCCAGGCAGCCGGCCAGGAGCGCGCCGCCGATGAGCAGCAGCTCTCTCTGGCGCGGTGCCCGGGCCGCAGAGAGAGTGCCGACCGTCACCAGGAGCAGCAGCAAGGGTACGAGGCCCAGCGCCAGCGCGGCCCTCACGAAGCGATGCGCAGAACCGTCTTCACTCAGCAGGCCACCCTCCTGCGGGCGGACCAGCGCGCGCTCGGCCATCTCGAGCAGAGCCTGCAGCAAGTTCGTCTCGCCGACGAAGAACTTGCCCTCGATTCCCGACGCCAGCGCAGGCAGCAGCAGCGCCAGCGCCAAGGCCGGCCCAGGCAAGAGCACCGCGAGCCGCGTTCTCGCCGAGCGCTCCTGCAGCGCCATGAGCAGCAGCAGCGCAGAAACCACGGGCACGAGCGTGAGGTTGCAGGCCACGGCGCCGCCCAGCAGCAGTGAAGCGACGACTGCCGACGCGGCGCGGCCATCGTCGGGACTCCGGTTCAGGGCGCGCTCGAGCCCCAGCAAGAGCAAGCCCAGCGACAGGCCGTAGCCGCGCGCCGCCGAGAAGAAGTCCAGCACGAGCGGATGCAGGCAGAGCAGCAGCAGGCCTAAGAGCGCCGGCCAGGCCCCCGCGGCGAAGCGCAGGCACAGCCGGCGGCCCGCCCAGAGCAAGGCCACGCAGCCCAGCAGCGCGGGCAGGCGCAGGCTCAGCTCGGAGTTGCCGAAGAGCCGCGCCGAGCACCAGACCAAGAGCGTGTGCAGAACGTGGTTGTTGGCTTCGAAGCGCGTGAACATGGCGCTGAAGGGCGCATCGATGTACCAGCGAAAGCCCAGCGCCTCGTCGTGCGTGAGGGCCTGGGTGGCGGCGCGAAAGACTGCCTGCGCGAAGACCAGCAGCGCCACGATCAGTGTGGCGGCGGCCACTCGGCGCTGGCTCGCGGAACTCGTTAGAGCCATCGCAGGTGCAGCGCCGCCGGACGCAGCACGCCCGCCCCCGCCGGCTGCTCGCGCGCCACAAACTCCAGCAGGTGCGGCCCCGGCCCCAGCCAGACGGTGCCCAAGTCCGCCGCGAGCGGCTTGGCCGCGGGCCGCCAGCCATCGATAAGCGGCAGCAGGCGCTGTCCATCGAGCTGCACCTCGAAGAGCAGTCCGGCGGGATCTCCTGCGAAATCCAGGTGCAGCCGCGCGCTGCCGACCGCCGCCGCTTCAAGGACCACAGCCCAGCGTCGGCCCATCCGATCAATCGGCAGGTGCTGCGTGCGCAGCCCCGCCTCGCCCGCGGCGCTCGGCGTCGGCTCCGGCAAGCGCCCGTCGAGGGTCCACTCGGCAGTGCTGAGATCGATGCGCTGCGGCTCGCGCGGTGCGGCCACGAGCGGCAGGAGCAAGGCGCACAGCACTGCGGCGCACCGCGACGGCCCGCTCACGAGACCGGCACCAAGGCCGCCTCGGGATCCACAGGGCGTGCGGCATAGGGCGAGAGGTCCACCATCGCTGGACGTTCGGCCACGACATCGGCGACGAGCAGCGCGGTGATCGGGGCGAGCAGGATGCCATTGCGGAAATGACCGGTGGCCAGCACGAGGCCGGGGCACTCAGGCACCGGCCCGAGGTAAGGCATGCGATCGGCGGTGCCCGGACGCAGCCCGGCCCAAGCCGACTCTTCTTCCATTTGCGCGGTGGCCGGCAGAATCGCGCGCGCATCGGCGCGCAACCGCTGCAGAGCCTGCGCCGTGGTGACTTCTTCGAAACCGGCATCTTCCATGGTGCTGCCCACCAGGATGCGGCCGTCCAGGCGCGGCACGAGATAGGAGTCGCCGTTGTTCACTGTCGGGCCGAGCAGGCCGGGCGCGCCGCGCAAGAGCAGGATCTGACCACGCACCGGGCGCACGTCGACCTGTAGCCCGAGCGTGGCAGCCAACCGGCCCGACCAGGCCCCCGCCGCGAGGACCACGCAGTCGGCGAGCAGTTCTTGGCCATTCTCTACGCGCACGCCCACCACCGCCGGGCCACGCGGGCCGCGCAACAGCGCGGTCACTTCGCAATGACAGCTCACCGTCACGCCGAGGCCGGCCGCCCGCCGACGCAGCGCTGTGAGCAGCCGCGGCGGACGCACGCGCGCGCTGCGTGCCTGCCAAGTGGCGCCGGTCATCGCGCTGCCCAAGCCAGGCTGGAGCGTCTCGAGGCGGGCACGCGCCAGCGACACGACTGGGAAGCCCAGCGCAGTTCGGCGCTCCGCGTCGCGCTGCAACTGCTCGTCGTCGGCGCCCAGGCCCGCCGGGTAAAGCATGCCCGCCACTTCGTATTCCGGATCCAGGCCGGTGTGTTCCAGCAGATCGGCGCAGAAGTCAGCGAAGAGCGACTCGGAGCGCAGGCAGAGTTCGATGAGGGCGCGCGGATACTTCCAGGGGCTGCTCGGCGTGAGCAAGCCGGCGGCCACCCAGCTCGCGCGCTGCCCCGGAATCTCGCGCTCCAGCACCTGCACTTGGTGTCCGTCGCGGGCCAGAGCGATGCCGATCGAGAGGCCTTGCACCCCGGCGCCGACCACGAGCACTTGCATGCCGCCGTTCTAGCACAGGGCGGCGCGCGCTTCCGCCGCGTTGGCGCAGGACATAGGATCCACGCATGGCCCGCGCCGCACTGCACCTGCCCACCGAGTTCGTTCGGCTGCTCGCCACCGAACTGGCGGGCGATGCGCGCATCGAGGGCCTTTGGCTGGAGGGCGCGGACGACTCCATCCAGTGGCCGCCCTACGCAAAGCTCGATCTGCACTTCGCCGTGGCCGAGCCGCAGCTTCAGGCTGTGCGCGGCGAGCTGCAGGCCATCCTGGCGCGCGCCGGCGCGGCTGCGGATTTCAGTCAGCAGGAGGCGCCGCTGCAGGGCTATGCCGGAACTGCACGCCTCTCCGACGGCACCACGCTGTCCTACCGCATCGAACGCACCAGCCAGATCGCCAAGGTGCCGCGCCGCGCGGTCAACATCCTGCTCGATCGCAGCGGCGGCCTGCTGCTGCCGGCGCTGAGCTTCGTGCCGCGCTAAATCGGCAGAAGGCGACGCGCGCGATGGGCGCGCAACTCCGCGCCGGCCTCAGGGGTGGCTGACCACCACGGTCGTGTGGATGCCGCCGCGCACGTTGAAGTCGCCCTCGATGGTCATGCGCCGCGGCGCGATGGCCGCCACGAGCTCGTCCAGGATGCGATTGGTCACGTCTTCGTGGAAATGCCCCTCGGAGCGGAAGGACCACAGGTAGAGCTTGAGCGACTTGAGCTCCACGCAAAGCTGGTCGGGCGTGTAGCGAATGCGCAGGGTGGCGAAATCCGGCTGCCCGGTCTTGGGGCAGACGCAGGTGAACTCGGGGCACTCGAAGTGAATCTCGTACTCCCGGCCCGGCCGAGGATTGGGAAAGGTCTCGAGGCGCTTGCTGGGTTGGGTGCTCACGCGCTCATCGTCGCGCGCCGGGCGCCTGCCGGTCAACGAGGCTGCCCACTGCTGCGGCCTTGATCCGGAGGGCGAGCGGGGCTAGCGTCCCCGCCTGCCTTCGTTCCCGGCTGGTCGCGTCATGCACAATCCGCTCCTCGTTCCCGAACTGCGCGAATTGCTGGCGGCCGAGGACCACGAGGCGCTGCGCGAGTTTTGCACCTCGATGCACCCGGCGACCACCGCCGACTTCATCAGCCTGCTGGAGCCGGACGAGGTGCGGCGCGTGCTGCTGGCCGTGCCGCCGCGCGACCGCGCCCTCATCTTCAGCCACCTCGACCCGGAGATGGAGGCGCAACTCGCCGAGGCGCTCGGCCGGCGCGAACTGGCCGAGATCGTGACGCACATGCTCAGCGACGAGCGCGTGGACCTGCTGCAGCGCCTGCCCGAGGAGCAGCGTGAGGCCCTGCTGCCGGCGCTGGCCACGGCCGAGCGCGAGGACATCCGCCGGCTGGCCAGCTACCCGGAGGGCACGGCCGGCTCGGTGATGAGCAGCGACTACGCCGCGCTCTCGCCGCAGCAGACGGCCGCGCAGGCCATTGAGCGGCTGCGGCACGAGGCGCCCGACAAGGAGACCATCTACTACGCCTACGTGGTGAACGAGCAGCGCCAACTGCTGGGCTTCGTCTCGCTGCGCGACCTGATCCTGGCCCCGCCGCTGCGCAAGATCGCGGACATCATGCAGCGCGACGTGGTCTTCGCCAATGTGAGCGACGACCAAGAGCATGTGGCGCAGCTCATCGCCAAGTACGACTTGATCGCCCTGCCCATCGCCGGCCCCGAAGGCACGCTGGTGGGCATCGTCACGCACGACGACGTCATCGACATCTTGCGCCAGGAGCACACGGAGGACGCCGAGAAGTTCGTGGGTATCGCCGGCGAGCACGAAGTCGGCGCCTACCTGCGCACGTCGCCCTGGACGCACTTCAAGAATCGCGCCGGCTGGGTCGTGGGCTTGGCCGTGCTGGGCCTAGTGAGCGGCCTGATCCTGCATCGCTTCGAGCACACCATCGAGCGCCTGCTGCTCTTGGCCGTGTACTTGCCGATGATCGCTTCCACCGGCGGCAACACCGGCAGCCAGTCGGCCATGGTCATCATGCGCTCGCTCTCCACCGGCGAGATCCGCACCGAGGACCTCTTCCGCGTGCTGCTCAAGGAACTCTCGGTGGCGCTCATGCTCGGAGCGGTGCTGGCCGCGCTGGCCTTCGGCAAGGTGCTGCTGGTCTCGGGCGAGGCCGCCATGCCGGCCGGCATGTCGCTCATCACCATCGCGGCGGCCATCGCGCTGGCCCTGGGGGTGCAGGTCGTCACGGCCACGCTCGCCGGCGCCACGCTGCCGCTGCTGGTGAGCCGCATGGGGCGCGACCCGGCCGTCGTGGCCAGCCCGGCGATCACCACGCTCGTGGACATCTCCGGCCTGCTGATCTACTTCGGTGTGGTGCGGCTCGTGCTGGGCATCTGAAATGTCGCCGTTGCGGCGCAACTTCGAGACCGACCGGCTCTTCGCCTATCACGAGCGCACCAAGCACAACTACGCCAGCGTCTATGGCGGCGGCTGGGCGCTGGATTGGTCGAACCAGCCCAATCCCTTTCGGCGCTACGAGGGCGCGCCGCGCTTCGCGCTGCCCGAGGCGTCGTCGCGCACGGCGCCGGCCGGTGCGGCGCCGGCCGGTGCGGCGCAGGCCGGCACCGCGCCCGCCTGCACCGCAAGTGTCGGCGCCTGTCTCGCGGGCCTCGCGAGCGCTGAGGCGCAGCCTTGGCCCAGCGCGGGACTGCCGCTCCTCGGCGCGCTGTTGCGCAACTCCATGGCCGTCTCGGCCTGGAAGCAGGTGCTCGGCACGGATGTGCGCTACTCGCTGCGCGTCAATCCCTCCTCAGGGAATCTGCATCCCACCGAGATTTGGCTCGCGCTCGCCGGACTCTCCGATGTGCCGGACGGGCTGTACCACTACGACGTGCGTCACCATGCCCTCGAGCAGCGGCGCAGCGGGCCGGCGGCGGCGGCCATTGCGCAACAAGCCGGCCTGCCGCACGAGGGGCGCGGCGCGCTGCTGGTGCTCTCCTCCATTTTCTGGCGCGAGTCCTGGAAGTATCGCGAACGCGCCTATCGCTACTGTCTCTTGGATGCGGGCCACGCGGCCGGATCGCTGGCTCTCGCGGCGCGCGCGCTGGGCCTCTCGGCCAGACTGCACGGCCACTTCCCCGACGCGGCGCTGACGGAGCTCTTGGCCGTCGATCCCGACGAGGAACATCCGCTGATGCTGCTCGATTTGCGCGACGAGCATCGCGGCGCTGCCGCACGGCCACTTCAGGCGACTGCCGCGAACTTGGAGCTCGGTTGGCCGCAGGGCCGCCCGAACGTGCTCTCTGAGGAGGTGCGTCTCTGGCCGCTCATCGCCGGCATGCATGCTTCAACGCTCGTCGAAGATGAGCCCGTCCCGCCTCCGCTCCCTGAGCCGGTACTTGCCGAGACTCCGCCCGTGGATCTGCCCGCCGGCTCCCCGGCGGACATGCCGCTCGGGCTCGCTGTGCACCGGCGCCGCAGTGCCATTGACTACTTGCCCGAGGGTCGCGCCAGCGCCGCCGACTTTGCCGGCATCCTGCGCGAGGCGGCCTGCCTGCCGCGCGCCGACTTTCTCGGCAATCTCGCGGGCGGCCCGCCCACGCGGCTCGTGGACCTCTACGCCTATGTGCATCGTGTCGACGACGCCCCCGTCGGCTGCTGGCTCTCGCTCCCTCAGCGGTCGGCAGCGCGTCTGGTGCGCGCGGGCGATGTGCGCTCGGCCGCAGCCGGCCTCTCGCTGGGCCAGGAACTGGCCGGCCATGCGGTGGCAGCCTTCAGCATGATCGCCGACCTGGAGCGCGGCGCGCGCGCCTTTGGAAATCGCGCCTACCGCTACGCGCACTTCGAGGCCGGCCTCATCGGGCAGGCGCTCTATCTCTCGGCCACGGCGCGCGGACTGCAGGCCACCGGCATCGGCGCCTTCTTCGATGACGACGTGCACCGCTGGCTCAGTCTGAGCGGGCGCAGCCGTCAGGTGATCTACCATCATTCCATTGGCCTGGGCGCGCCCGATGCGCGTCTTGTGGACTCAGATCTGCCCGAGGAGCAGCGCGATGCCGGCTGAAACCCCGCAGCCGAATCTGCCGGGGCACTCCACGCCGATCGTGCGGGTCTTCCGCGAGCATCGACTGCTCGCCGAGCGCGAACTCACCAGCCCGCTGCGCATCGGCCGCCACCCAGAGAACGAGCTAGTGCTCGACGACGAACTCGTCTCGGGACACCACGGCCGCATCGAGTTTGCGCGCGGCGGCTGGGTCTACACCGATCTGGGCAGCACCAATGGCTCGATCGTCGCGGCCGGCCCCACGCTGCGCAAAGGGCAGACTCACCCCTTGCACGAGGACAGCCAGATCCTGCTGGGCGCCACCGTGCTCGAAGTGCGCCTCGGCGAGGGCACGGCGCTGCTTTCGGCCGCGCTTGGCACCGACACCTCCACGTTTCCGGGGGGGCTGCCGCCCGCGGCGCCGCAGCGGGCCGAAGCGTCGTCCGCCGCCCCGAGTGCGCCGCCGCACCCCGCCCGACTGTGGATCGTGCTCGGAGGCGCCGTGCGACAAGCCACCTGCGCCGCGCCGCGCTGCACACTCGGGCGTGCGAGTGACTGCGACTTGGTCATCGAACACCCCTCGGTCTCGGCACAGCACGCCGAGATCACCTGGGAGAGCGGGCAGTGGCTGCTGCGCGATCTGGGCTCGACGAACGGCACGCGCCTGGGTCTGCGCCGCGTGCGCACTCCGGCGGCTCTGCGCGACCACGCGCACTTGATCCTGGGCGATGTGGACCTGCTCTTTGTCTCCGGCGCGGAGCGCGCGGCTCAGGCGCGGCGCAGTGCGCTTTGCCTGAAACTGCTGGCGGAGCAGGGCCTGCTCAGCGCCGCTCAGGTGCGAGAGGCGCGCGCCGAACTCGGCTCCGCGAGCGCTGACTCGCTCAGCCTGGGCGAAGTTCTTGTGTCGCGCGGCTGGCTCTCGCCGGGGCAGTGGAGCGAAGCGCTGGCCGAAGCCGAGGCCGAGCCCTCAACGTCCAGAGTCCTGCCGTCGCGGCGCGCTCTGCTGCTCCTGCTGCTGGCCCTGCTCTTTGCGGCGATCTTGCTCGCGCTCGCGCTGCGCTGAGGCGCGGCCGAGTGGCCGCGGTCGCTCAGGTGTAGCCGAGCTGACTGAGCGCGTTGGCCAGTTCCGAGTCGCTCGCGGCGGCGCTCTTGAGCTGCTCGATGAGCGAATCGAAGAGCACCTTCTGCTCCGGGAAGACCTGCGCGCCTTCGTGCGCGATCTCGAGCGAGGGCACGGGCTGGCCGGCGTTCAGCGCCTTGCCGGCGAGCACGGCGTACAGCTCGGCGTTGACCTGCGCCGGGTAGGCCGCCTTGCACGCTTTGAGCTGGCTGTTTGTCGCGGCCGAATCTCCAAGACAGGCTGTCGCTTCAACACGAATGCGCTCAAGGCGCCAAGACAAGGCCTTGTCCGCGGCCGCGGCGGGATCAGCCAGCGCCGTCTCGGCCACCTTGCGTGCCTCGTCGTAGCTGCCCTTGCTCAGCGAGGCCTGAGCATTGTCAGCCTGCTCGGCAAGTGTGGGCGCGCCGCACGCCAAGACTCCGAGCAAAGCGAGGCAGAGCGGAAGGCGGGTGAGGGCAGCGAGGCGGGACATGGCAGGGCTCCGAACACGGGGCGGGAAACGAACTCCACCATACGGGCCGATGCCGCCGGTGAAAGCTCCGAGGAATGGCCCTGGGGGCCTCCGAGCCGGGGGTGGGCCCGGGGTCGGCCCAGGGTCGGCCGCCCGCGCCTTACACGGAGGCTCCGGATGGAGTACGATCGCCCTCCAATCGGAGCCTCCCCGGAGTGTCTGTGGTGCGCGAATCCAAGGTGACCCTGAAGATCCCCCGGCCGCTCTACGAGCGGATCCAGGAGGTCATCGCGGACTCGGGTTTCAGCTCGCCCACCGACTTCATCGTCTTCGTGCTCCGCGACCTCGTGGGCGACCGTGCCCTGCAAAAGTCGCCGCAGGCTGCCAGCAACGCTGCCGACAGTTCGGCCAACAGTGCCGCGCGCCCGGCCGCTCTGAACGCCGCCGATAGCTCGGCCGGTGTCTCCGAAACTTCCAGCAACGACGAGATCAACGAGATCCGCCGCAAACTTCGCAACCTCGGATACCTCTAGGAGCAGCCCGTCGATGATTCCCGCCCATGGTGGCCGCCTGATCAACCGCGTCGCGCAAGGTGCGCAGCGCCAAGAACTCCTTGCGCGTGCTCAGAAGGCTGCGCGCGTCACGCTCAACTCCCGCGAGACCTCCGACCTCGAGATGCTGGGCAGCGGCGCGATGAGCCCGCTCGAGGGCTTCATGGGCAGCGACGACCTGCGCGGCGTCGTGACCAAGTGCCGGCTGGCCAATGGTGTCGTGTGGCCGCTTCCGGTCACGCTCTCCGCCAAGGGCGCCGGCCCCTTTCACCCGGGCGCGGACCTGGCCCTGCACGATGAGAGCGGCGCGCTTTTGGGCCTCATGGAGCTGCAGGAAGTGCACTCCATGCTGAAGAACGAAGAGGCCCAGGGCTGCCTCGGCACCACGGATGCCACCCACCCGGGTGTGCAGTACCTCGCCGGCATCGGGGACAAGTACCTGGCCGGCCCGGTGTGGGTGCTGAACCAGCCCAAGTACGACTTCGCCAATGAGTTCCGGCTCTCCCCGCGCGAGACGCGCGTGCTCTTCAAGGCCAAGGGCTGGAAGACGATCGTGGCCTTCCAGACCAGGAACCCCATCCACCGCGCGCACGAGTACCTGACCAAGTGCGCTCTGGAGGTGGTGGACGGGCTCATGATCCACCCGCTGGTGGGCGAGACCAAGAGCGACGACGTGCCGGCCCGCGTGCGCATGGACTGCTACAAGGTCCTGCTCGCCAAGTACTACCCCAAGGACCGCGTGGCCCTGGCCGTGTACCCGCAGGCCATGCGCTATGCCGGCCCGCGCGAAGCCATGTTTCATGCGCTGATCCGCAAGAACTACGGCTGCACGCACTTCATCGTCGGCCGCGATCACGCCGGCGTGGGCAGCTTCTACGGCAGCTTCGATGCGCAGACCTTCGTGCGCAGCTTCGACCCGGCCGAGATCGGCATCCAGCCGCTCATGTTCGAGAACGCCTTCTGGGACAAGCGCGCGGGCACGATGGCCACGAACAAGACCTCGGCCGCCACGGCGCCCGAGGACCAGGTGGCACTCTCGGGCACCAAGGTGCGCGAGATGCTCCGCGCGGGACAGCGCCCGCCGGTGGAGTTCACGCGCCCCGAAGTGGCCGATGTGCTCATCGCCGCCATGGCCCAGAAGTCGGCGGTCTGAGATGGGGCTGCTCGACAAGTTCCTCGGCAAGTCGGACGCCGGTAAGCCGGGCGCTGGCAAGCCAGGCGCGCCGGCGGGCGGTCCGCGCCCCCTGCCGCGGCCGGCGGGCGGCGGCGCACCGCGTCCAGCTCCCAAGGCCAAGAACAACTACATCGTCATCACGCTCGACTCGTGCCGTTACGACTCCTTCATGGCGGCCGAGCCCAAGAACATCACCAAGATCAGCGGCGGCAAGGTCGAGCGCCGCTGGAGCTACGCAAGCTGGACCGGCCCCTCGCACTACAACCTGCTCATGGGCCTGCTGCCGCACGTCAGCCCGCCCAATGAGTTCGCCAGCGAGTACTACAAAGAGGACTTCCTCAACTACAACACGCGCTTCGGCACGGACGGCATGGAGTTCGGCAAGCTCGTGCCCTCGCTGTGGATGCCGGAGTATCTGCGCAACGAGCTGGGCTACACCACTCACGCGCGCGTCTCGCTGCCGGTGCTCAACAGCAAGACCGGCGTGAACCGCGCCTTCGACACCTTCCAGCTCATGGACAAGCACAACGACATGCTCAAGATGCTGGACACGCTCAAGTTCAGCGACGAGCGGCCCAGCTTCCACATGCTCAATGTCGGCGAGACGCACTACCCCTTTGCGCTGCCGGACGAGGACCCCAAGGAATGGCCGCGCATCAGCGGCATCCACGGCGTGTTCAAGCACCTCGACAAGCAGGTCGTGGGCGGCAAGCTGATCAAGGACGATCAGGTGCCCAAGTTCTTCGACCAGGAAAAGCTGGACGAGCTGCGCCGCCGCCAGATCAATACGATCAAGTATCTAGACCGGGTCGTGTTCCCCAAGCTCTACGACATCGTGCCCAAGAACACCTTCATCACCGTCACCGCCGACCACGGCGAGCTGTTCGGCGAGAGCGGCTACTTCGGGCACGGGCCGATCATGCACGAGAAGGTCTTTGAAGTGCCCTTCCTCGAAGCCCTAGTTCGTTAACGCATGGTTCGTTGAACGCCGGCTGACCCCGACTCCCGTCCTCCCCCGCCTTCTTTCTACTCACCACCACACTCCACTCTTCCAACGGACTGACATGGCCACCACCGGCTTCACACTCTGGTTCACCGGGCTCTCGGGCGCCGGCAAGACGACCCTCGCCAAGCGCGTGCAGCGCGTGCTGCTCACGCGCGGCCTCAACGTCGAGATGCTCGACGGAGACGTCGTGCGCACCAACCTCAGCAAGGGCCTCGGCTTCAGCAAGGAAGACCGCGACACGAACATCCGCCGCATCGGCTTCGTGGCCAGCCTGCTGGCGCGCAACAACACGGTCTGCATCGCCGCGGCCATCTCGCCCTACAAGGACGTGCGTGACGAAGTGCGCACGCTGCACGAGAACTTCGTGGAGGTCTACACGTTCGCCTCGCTCGACGCCCTCGAGGCGCGCGACGTGAAGGGCCTCTACAAGAAGGCGCGGGCCGGCGAGATCAAGGGCTTCACGGGCGTGGACGATCCCTACGAGGCGCCCGCCAGTCCAGAGGTGTCCATCGACACCGAGCGCGAGGGCATCGACGCCTCCACGGACAAGATCGTGCGCTATCTGGAGCTTAAGGGCCTGATCCCCGCTGCGCCCGGCGAGGACATCCCGCCAACCGAAGAGCAGGCCATCCTGGCACGGCTCAAGGAGCTGCAATTCCTCTCCTAGGACTTTTTCTGCCAACAGGGGCGGCCGCGGTCCGATAATGGGACCTTTCTCGTGAGCCCCCAGGCAGAACTGCCCCGCACGTGATGAGCTTGTCCACGACTTCCGTCCGTGAGGGCCAACCGGCATTCAGCCTGCGCGGCGCGGCCCTCATTGCGGCCTGCCTGCTCTTTTCGGGCTCGGAGGCAGCGGCCTACATCGGTCCAGGCGCCGGCTTCGCCTTCGCCGGCTCAGCCTTCATCCTGCTCTCCACGCTCTTCATCGTGTTGGGCGTGATCATCGCCTTCCCGATCAAGCTGATCTGGCGGCTGGCGGTCACCGGCAATCCGTTCAAGCACGCCCGCGTCAAGCGCGTGGTCATCCTGGGCTTCGACGGCATGGACCCCGGGCTGGCCACGCGGCTCATGCTGCAGGGCAAGCTGCCGAACTTTCAGCGGCTCGCCGACAAGGGCGCCTTCCGCGCGCTGGCCACGAGCTACCCCGGCATGTCGCCGGTGGCTTGGTCCTCGTTCACCACCGGCGTCGACCCCTCGCGCCACGGCATCTACGACTTCCTCACGCGCGACCCCTGCACCTACATGCCGCTGCTGTCCTCCACGGACATTCAGAACGCCAAGCGCGTCGTGAACATCGGCAAGTACGTGGTGCCGCTCGAGAAGCCGCGCATCAAGCTGCTGCAGAAGAGCCAGGCCTTCTGGAAGCTCTTGGGCGAGAAGCACATCCACTCCACGATCCAGCGCGTGCCGATCACCTTTCCGCCGGTGAAGTTCAACGGGCACTTGCTCTCGGGCATGTGCGTGCCGGACTTGCGCGGCAGCCAGGGCACTTTCGGCTTCTTCTCCACCAAGACCGAGGACGGGCATGCGGCCTTTACCGGCGGCGAACAGACCGTGTTGCGGCGCAAGGGCAATGTCATCCGCTCGCGCATCATGGGCCCCGACAACGGGCTGGTGAAGGGCGGCGGCGCCATGACCCTGCCCTTCACGCTCACCGTGAGCGACGACCAGCAGCGCGCGCGCTTCGAGATCGACGGCTGCGACGCCTTCGAGATCGGCCTGCGTCAGTACAGCGAGTGGATCCGGCTCACCTTCAAGGCCGGCCTCGGTGTGAAGGTGCACGGCATCGTGCGCTTCTACATCAGCTCGCTGCAGCCCGAGGTCGAGCTCTATATGACGCCGATCCACATCGATCCGGAGAACCCGGCGATGCCGATCAGCCACCCCGACGTGTACGCGATCTACCTGGCCAAGCGGCAAGGCAAGTTCGCCACGCTCGGCCTCGCCGAGGACACCTGGGCGCTGAACGAACGCGTGATCGACGAGCGCGCCTTCCTCGACTACACGA
>JBQTIY010000009.1:0-362328 GCA_052387675.1 Planctomycetota bacterium
GGGGGGGGCGCCCCGGGGGGGGGGTGGGCGGGGTGGGGGTGGCTCCCACGCGGTCCTCGCCCCACCTCGGGCTGGGGCGGGCCGGGCGGGCGCGCCCCCCGGACTCTGCCGAGCCGGTCTCGACAGCCGAACCAGCGCCGCGTGTGCTGGCCTGCATCGGCGGCAGCGACCGGCACGGCGCCGGCCGGCGGCTGGTGGAGGAGTTCGCTGACGGGCGCGCAGGCACGCTGACGCTCGTGGACGTGAACGGCGAGTTCGCGGGCAGGGTGCCGAGTGCACCGACAGCGCAGCCAGCGTCGCAGGCCGTGACGATCGTGCCGCGCACACCGGACCTGGCTCAGCTTCTGGCGCGCTGTGATGTCGCCGTGACCGGCGGCGGCCGCATCAAGTACGAGGCCTGCTTCCTCGGGCTGCCCACGATCGTGCTGAGCCAGACGCCCGCCGAGGCCGAGGACACGGCGCTGCTGGCCGGCCAAGGACTCTGCGTGCCGGCGGGAAATGCCTGGGAGTTGCCCGTCGGCGCCGTCAGTACGGCAATCGCCGCCGGCTGGTCACGGCGGCTGGCTCTGCGTCGCGCCTGCTTCGCCACCTTTCCGGCCGACCCGACGCAGAGGCTCGTCGCGGCGGTGGAAGCGGCGCTGCTCAGCCCGCCTTGACGGCGCGCGCCAGGAGGTTGGGCGCCCAGCCGGTACCGAGCCGCCGCAGCAGTGCCGGTTCGCAACGCACCCAGAGTGCCGCGGCTCCGGGCAGGCCCAGCAGGCGGTTCGCCCAGCGCTGAACGCGCTTTTGTCCGGCTGCGCCGAGCCGCCAACGTCGCGCCAGGGCCTGATTGCCGTTCCAGAAATCATAGGGGTGCACTTCGAGCAGGCGCAGACCCAGCGGCTCTAGCACCGCGGCAAAATCACCGGGCCGCAGCCGGTTCACGAAGGCCTCTGCCGAGACCTCCTCCGCGGGCGCCTGCTCCGCATTGGGCATTTCGAAGAGCAGCGTGCCGCCCGGACGCAGCACGCGCGCGTACTCGCTGAGGATGCCGGCATAACCGGGGAAGTGCTCCAGCACGGTGATCGAGAGCAGCGTGTCGAAACTCTCCGCAGCAAAGGGCAGCCGCTCGATGTCGGCTTGCAGCAGCCGCGCCTCGGCTCCTGCCGTGCGCACGCGCTCCTGTGACTGTGCCAGCATGGCGAGCGAGAGATCACTGCCGAAGGGGCGCAGCCCGGCCGAGGCCAGCGGGCCCAGCAGACGCCCCGCCCCGCAGCCCGCATCGAGTACGCGCCCGCGCGCATGGCGCAGCACGAAGCGAGCCTCCAGCGTGTTCTTCACACGGGCGATGCCCTTGTTGCCGCTCGTGCGGCGCACATAGCCGCGTACGAAATCCTCGTCCACCCAGGCGCGCCGCTTGAAGGCGCGCACGCGCGTGCTGAAGGCCGCGTCCTCCGACGCGCTCACGCGAGTGCGGCGCGGACCGCCGCCACCACCCGCTCGACATCGCTGTCGCGCAGGCCGGGGAAGAGCGGCAGGCTGAGCGTCTCGGCGTAGTAGCGCTCGGCGTGCGGGAATTGCCCGGCGTGCCAGCCCTGTTGGCGATAGTAGGGCTGCGTGTGCACGGGGATGTAGTGCACTTGCGCCAGGATGCCGGCGGCCCGCAAGGAGTCGAACACGCCGCGGCGGCGCGCGGCCGCTACGCGGATGGGGAAGAGGTGGTAGGAGGAGCGCGTGCCGGGCGGCTCGGCCAAGACGGCCACGCCGGGCACGGAAGCCAGGGCCTGGGCGTAGAGCTGCGCCAGCGCCCTGCGCCGCTCGACGAAGGCCGGCAGTCGGGCGAGTTGTGCGCGCCCGAGCGCACACTGCAAGTCGGTAATGCGGTAGTTCAGGCCCAGCCCGTGCATCTCGTAGTACCAGGCGCCCTCGTCGGGGCGCTCCAGGCGCGCGGGCTCGCGCAGCATGCCGTGATTGCGGAAGGCGAGCAGGCGCTGGTGCAAGTCGGCGTTGTCGGTCAGCACCATGCCGCCTTCGCCGGTGGTGATGTGCTTGACCGGATGGAAGCTGAGCACGGTCATGTCTGCCAGCGCGCCCACCGGCCGGTCGTGGTAGCGCGCGCCCAGCGAATGGCAGGCGTCGGCAATGAGCAAGAGGCCGCGCCGCCGCGCCAGCGCCCGGAAGGCGTCGTAGTCGCAGGGGTGGCCGGCGTAGTCCACGGGGACCAGCGCGCGCGTGCGCGGCGTGCAGGCTGCGTCGGCGCTCTGCGGGTCGAGCAGCGGCGCGCCTTGGGCCTGCACATCGGCGAAGACCGCGCGGCCGCCGAGCACGTGCGCCGCATTGGCGGTGGCCAAAAAGGTGATGGGCGTCGTGACCAGTTCGGTGCCGGCGCCGAGGCCGGCGGCCTCGTAGGCGCAGTGCAGAGCGGCCGTGCCGCTGGAGCAGGCCAGGGCGAAGCGCGCGCCGCAGACCTCGGCGACTTCGCGCTCGAAGGCGCCGACATCCGGCCCCTGCGTGAGCCAGTCGGAGCGCAGCACGCGCTCCACGGCGGCGAGTTCCTCGCTGCCGATCATCTGCCGGCCGTAGGGCAGCGGCGGCAGTGCGGCCGGGCTCTTGGCCTGGGGATTCACGGCGCCGTCGCCGTGCGGGGCTGCGCCGCGCGCAGCGACTGCGCCACCCAGGCCTCGGTGCGACGCAGGCCCTCTTCCAGCGACACGGCCGGACGGAAGCCGAGCACTCGCTCGGCGTGACGGGCATCGCTGCGCAGCACGGCGATCTCCGCCTGCGGATGGATGTGCGTCACGTGCTCGATCGGCACGCGCCCGCGCGAAATGGCCTGCGCCAGCTCGTTCACGCTGAGGTCCTGGCCCGTGCCGGCGTTGAAGAGTCCGCCCACCGCCGCAGGCTGCAGCCCGGCTTCGATGATGAAGCGCGCGCAGTCTTCCACGTAGAGCAGGTCGCGCGTCTGCGTGCCGTCACCGAAGATGCGCAGCGGCTGGCCCTGCAGCGTGCGGTGCAGGAAGATCGAGACCACGCCGCCCTCGCCGTCGGAGCGCTGGAACGGTCCGTAGGTGTTGAAGGGGCGCACGACGACGGTCGGCTGGCCGTAGGCGTGATAGTAGGAGCGCACGAGCATCTCGCCGGCCAGCTTGGCCGCCGCGTAAGGCGAGCGCGGCACGCAAGGGTGCTCTTCGGCGATCGGCCGCCCGCCCTGGGCGCGGTCATAGACCATGCAGGTGCTCATGAAAACCAAGCGTGTGCCGGCGGCACGGCAGGCCTCCAGCACTTCGAAGGTGCCCACGACGTCGTTGTCGAAGGTCTCGCGCGGCCGGTCGATGGAGTTCTGCACGACGATGCTCGCGCCGAGATGCCAGCAGACTTCGGTGCCGGTGCCTGCGAGCAGCTCGCGCAGCAGGCCTGCGTCGCGGTGGTCGCCCTCCACGAAGCGGAAGCCGGGGTGGCTGCGGAACTCGGCCACATTGGCCGGCGTGCTGTTGCTGAAGTTGTCGAGTGCGGTGACTTGATGCCCGCGGCGCAGCAGTTCGGCGACGGTCCAACGGCCGATGAAGCCGGCGCCACCCGTGACGAGCGCCTTCACAGCGCCGTCTCCGGCGTGGACAGGACGTGCTCGCGCAGCCAGCGCCGGATGGCGTGGACATCGAGCCGCGTGGCGGTGGCGCTGCAGTAGGCGCTGGGACGCGCCGGCCGCGCGCCGGGGAAGTCGTAGCTCACCGACTGCAACATGATCGAAGGCGGCACCACGAAGATGTCGGCCAGCTCCAGGGCGCGGACCGCCTCGGTCTCGGTCATGAGTTCCTCGTGCATCTTCTCGCCGGCTTGCGGGCCGATCTCCTGGAGCTGTGCATCGGGCGCGCCGAGTTCGGCGAGCAGCGCCTCCATCAAATCGCCGATGCGCAGCGAGGGCATCTTGGGCACCAGCACTTCGCCGCCGCGCGCGAGCTCGCTGGCCTGCAGCACGGTGTCCACCGCCTGGCGGTGCGGCATGAAGAAGCGCGTCATGTCCGGGTGCGTGATCGTCACCGGCTGACCAGTGGCCACCTGCCGGCGCACGAGCGGAATAACCGAGCCGCGGCTGCCGGCCACATTGCCGAAGCGCACGCTGGCGAAGACCGTGCGGCGCGTGCCTTTGTAGTCGTTGGCGGCGGTGATGAGCCGCTCAGCCATGAGCTTGGAGGCGCCCATGGCATTGGTGGGATTCACAGCCTTGTCGCTGGAACAAAAGACCACGCTCTCGACCTCCTCGGCCAGGGCGCTGTCGATCACGTTCTGCGTGCCCATGACATTGGTCTTGACCGCCTCGAAGGGGTTGTATTCGCAGGCCAGAACGTGCTTGAGCGCGGCCGCGTGCAGAATCACATCGATGCCTTCGACGGCCTGGCGCAGCCGCTGGGCATCGCGGATATCGCCCAGCAAGAAGCGCACATCCGTGCGGTCGCGCAGCCGCGCGCGCATGGCGTGCTGCTTGGCCTCGTCGCGGCTGAAGATGCGCACGACGCGCGGCTCCTCCTCCAAGAGCCGGTCCACGAGTGCCTGGCCCACGGAGCCGGTGCCGCCGACGACGAGAAAGGACTTTCCCTTGAGGTGGCTCTTCACACCGGCTGAGGATACGCGCCGGCCACCAAGTCCCGCAACGCGGCAGCCCCTGCGCGAGCGGCCGCGCCGGGCTCCGCCCACAAGTGCATCTGACCGCGCAGGAAGCGCGCGAGTGCCTCGCGCTGCTCACCGGCGCCCGGCTCGCTGAGTGCTTGGGCGAGGGCCACCGCAAGCTCAGCGGGTGTGCCGACAGTGGGGATGCCGTAACGGGCAAAGTCGAAAAGCTTGGGCACGCCCGCGCGCTCGTAGTTGATCAGCGGTCGGCCCAGGAGCGCTGCGTCGAGGCAGACGCTGCTGCTCGCTTGCACGACGACGTCGCTCGCCGCGAGCACTGCGTGAAGCGGCTCGCGCACCGCCAATGAACAGCGCCCGGGCAGCGCGGCGCAAGCCCGCTGGTAGGGACCCAGATCATCTCCGGGGTGTGGCCGCAGCAGCAGATGCCAGCCGGGGTTGGCCTGCACGGCCTCCACGCAGGCGGCCAGACGGCCCCAGCGTCGCCAGGGCGCATCGAAGGGTTCCAGGCCCACGAAGACGCTTCCGATCAGGCAGATGGCGCGAGTCTCTGCGGATAGGCCGTGCGCGCTGCGCCAGGCGGCGCGGTCAAAGGGCTGACCGGTCTTGCGATCGCCGGCCGGATCCCCGACGAGCACCAGGCGTGAGGCGAGCGCGGCATCGGCTTGCCGGTAGATCTGTCCGGAGTCGGGGCCCCAGAGGAAGAGCCGATCGGCGTGGAAGTGCGGATAGGAGAAGGGCAGGCCGTGCTGGTAACAGGCGCTGGGGATGCCGAGTGTGCGGGCGACTTCCACAAGTAGCAGCTCGTCGCCGGTGGAATCGTGCTCGAGCACGATGGCCTGCGGGCGGACGGAGAGCAGCAGCCGGCGCAGCGCCACCAGCCGCGCGCTGAGTTCCGCGAGCCGCGGCCACATGGCAAAGCCGAAGGGGGCCCGATTGAGTGTCGCGCCGGGCGCCGGCGCCTCACCGCGCAAGTAGAAGTTTGTGAAAGGTGTGAGGTCCACTGCGCCTTCGGCGAAGTGGCCGGGCCGTACACGGGCCAGGAAGCGCGCACGTTCCGCGGTCTCGGCGCGATGCGCTGCGAGCGGGCCGCGCGGCGCGGCGCTCCAGGCTTCGAGATCGGCGAGGCGATAGCGAAAGGCGCGCACTTCGCCGGTGGCTTCGAGCGGATCGAGAATGCGGCTGCCGCGACTCAACACGCTGAGGCTCTGCCCGCGGCGCAATCGCCAGAACAAAAGGCGCCAGAGCAAGAGGCGCCGGCGCAGCCGCCACGCTGAGCCGCCTGCCGTGCGAGGACCGGCCGCAGCCTCGGCGGTCTGGCCAGTGACCGGCGGGGCCGCCTGGCCGAGGACCTGCACGGATGCGCCACAGGCCGCAGCCCGCCGGCTCAGCGCGCGGCCGAGCGGCGTCATGTCGGTGTCCAGCACCAAGCGCGCGCGCGGCTGGGCGGCGACTTCAGCCAGCAGCACGGCGGCGATCGCGTCCGCGCGGAGCTGTTCCACAATCGGATAGCACACCGAATAGTCCACATGGCGCGCCAGATCGACACCAAGCAAGTGCGGCTCGCCGCCGAAGGGCTCGGCTGCGAGCCACTGCTGATAGCGACGGCGCAACTCGGCGCAGCGCTGGCTATCGGCGGTGGCGCTCGCGAGCGGATAAAGCGCCTCGGTATCGCGCGGGGCCTCGCCCGACCAGGTGACCAGACTCATCAGCGTCGACACGGAGAGGGTGCGCTCGGCCCCGGAGCCCGCTGCGCCCGCACCGGGTTTGAGGCCCGCGCCGGGTTGCGCGCTCACGCCGACTCCGGCAGTTCGTCGGCGCCCGGTGCGAGTGTCTGCTCAAGCTCCTCCCAGCTCTGGAAGGGGCGCTGACCCTGCTCGATGAGCGCGCGCGTTGCCGCGGGGCCCACTTGCAGAAGCGCGTCGAGCACCGCCAGGTACGGCACGAAGGCCTGCGACTGCACTTGGGCATAGGGCTGCGGCGCGAAGTGCTGAAAGCGCAGTTCAAGGCCCGCCCGCGGAAAGACACCGTCTTCGCGCATGTAGCCAAAGGATCCGCGCGCAGCGAGATAGGTGGTGGCGCCGGTGCGGCGCAGCAGATCGTCCACGACGGCCGAGCGCGTGCCCGCGTGCCCGACCTGTGAGGCGAGCAGCACGCGCGTGCGGATCTCCAAAAGGGCCAGCACATCCTCGATGAAGGCGATGTTCAGCGCGGCGAGGCTTTCGTACTCGCGGCCGATCCAAGCCTCCACGCGGCCGAGCACGTCGGCGGTGTGCGGGGCGCGCGCATAAGATTGGCGCAGCGTGGCCAGAAACTTCTTGCGAAAAGGATCGAGCATCGGCCGAGCCTCGCGCAGTGTCGGCCACGCGCCGGCTCCGGCACCGGTTCCGGCGCCGGCATGCCGATCCACCGGCACAGTGAACCAGCCCACGGCCTCGCGGCCGGTGAAGAGCCGGTTGCGCTGCTGCCAGGACTGCCGGCTGAACTGGAAGTCGTCGAGGAGCAGAAAGGTGTCGGCGCTGGCGGCCAGGGCGAAGAAGCCCTGCCACGGCAAAAAGGTCGGCTGCATCATGGCCAGCTTCATGCGCGCCGCTCCGCCGCGCCGGGTGCGTCAGGGGCGGTGCGCGTCGCGCAGGCCAGCAGCGTGCGGCCCAGTCCGGCCTCACCCAGGGCGCGCGAGAAGTCGCGCAGGGCCGCCGTGCCGCCGTGCGCGCGCAGATTGCTCTCGAAGGCCACGCGCCGACGATGACACTCGGCGCCAAGCGCCGGATCGCCCACGTAGTTCTCGCCCATGAGCAGAAACAGCTCCATGGGGAAGCTGCCGGTCAGCGAGCGCAGCGCATAGCCCGTGCCGGCCAGCAGGGCGCGCAAGGTGTCCGCGTTGAAGTAGGAGAGGTGGGCCGGCGGCGCGACCCACCACTCGGGTAGGCCATGCAGAGCGCGCGCGGCGAGCTGGAAGCCGTTGAAGTTGTTGGGCACTTCCAGGACCAGCAGGCCGCCGGGCTGCAGCAGGCGCTCGTGAATCTCGGTCAACGTGTCGACCGGGTCGGGCAGGTGCTGCAGCACGTCCAGCAGCAGCACGATGTCGAAGCGGGCGCGCACAGCCTCGAGCCGCCCGGGCAGCACGAGCTGCACGTCGAGACCCTGCGCGCGCGCATGCTCGACCGCCGCCGGCGCGGCGTCCACGCCCTGCCCGCGCAGGCCCTGCTCATGGAAGTACTGCAGGACGTGGCCGTAGCCGCAGCCGACATCGAGCAGGGTTGCGCCGCTCAAGGGGCGGCCCAGCGCCACGCTCATGGCCGCGCTCAGGTCTGCGAGCCGGCCGGCCTGAAACTCCGCGTCACGCTGCAGCGCGGGCAGGCCGGCGGTGTTGTAGCGGCCGTAGCAGTTCGAATAGAAAGTCTCGGCGTAGTAGCGCGCAATCTCGTCCGGACTGGGCGTGGGCTGCACGCGCAGGAAGCCGAAGCGCGGGTCGGGCTGCAGCCGGACACCGTTCGTCATCCCTCGCGCAGCGCCTTCTGCCGGACGTGCCGGTTGAGTTCGGCCAGCCGCGGCTCGCGCTGCACGGCAGCGAGGGTTTCCTGCCATGAGAAGTCGGTGCGCGGGGCGAAGGCCGCGTAGACCGCGCGCACAAAGGCCAGATCCTCCGGCGTGTCCACGGTCCAGCGCTCTGCGCTGAGATCCTCCCCTGGAGTCAGCGAGCGCAAGCGGAAGAGCTCGGGGTGCTCATAAAAGTAGGGCGTGACGTGCGAGCGCTCATAGGGCCGCTGCGCCTGCTGGCCGGCTCGTTCGAGCGCGGCCGTGGAGAAGGCCTCGACATCGAGGCCCCGCGGATAGCCTGGTACTAGGCCGTTGCTCGCGTAGTCGGGGTGCTCCTCCTGGTAGACGCGCACGACGTCATCCACGAGGGTCGGATCGAGCAGCGGACAGTCGGCCGTGAGGCGCACGAGGTGCGCAGCCTCGCACTCGCGCGCGGCCTGCAAAAAGCGCGCGAGCACGTCTTGCTCGCTGCCGCGGCAGACGCGCAGGCCGAGGCGCGCCGCTTCGGCCGCCACGAGATCGTCCCCCGGCAGTGTCGAGGTGGCGACCACGACGGCCTCCACGAGCCGCGCCCGTCGCGCCCGCTCGGTGACGCGAGCCAGCATGCTGACGCCGGCGATGTCGGCCAACACCTTGCCGGGCAGGCGCGTGCTGCCGGCACGGGCCTGCACGATCGCCAGCACTCCGCGCACGCTCAGACTCTCCGGCCCACGAGCGTGAACTGCACCGCGCGCAGCTCCTCGGCGGCACGCGGCCGGAACAGGCCGATGAGCTTGATGAGCGCGTTGCCGCCGTGCAGGCGCGGCCGGCGCTCCACGACGCGCAGTCCGGCCCGCTCGAAAAGGGCTTCCATTTCGCGCAGCGTGAAGAAGCGCAGGTGCGTGCTGTCCAATACGCCCGTCTCGCGGTAGGTGAAGCGGCCGCGCAGCACCAGGTCGCGCAGCACGCGGTAGTGGCGCACATTCGGCAGGCTGGCGACCACGCTGCCGCCCGGCGCGAGCACCCCGACGAGGCTGCGCAGAGCCGACCAAGGGTCGACGAGATGCTCCAGCACGTCGCCGCAGACGATGCAGTCGTAGGGGCCGGCCAGCGTGGGCAGGCCCGCGCCCAGATCGGCGACGAAGACCCTGTCGAGCCGCGCGGCAGCCTGCGCGGCCGTCGCGCGATCCTGCTCCAGGCCGTGCACGACGAGCCCGGGCCGCTGGCCCTTGAGTGCCGCGCCAAAATTGCCGGTGGCGCAGCCCACATCGAGCACCAGTTTGGCGCCGGCCGGCACCAGTTCCAGGAGCTGCGGATTGGGGGGCGTGTCGTAGCGGTCGCCGCGCGCCAGCGAGGGTTCGGTGGCCGGGCCGCCCGACGGTCCCTTGCCCAAGAGCCCACGCTGCGGGGCGGCCTGGCTCTCGGTGGACTCGGCCTTCACTCTCGAAAGCTCCTCTCGACAGCTCGCGGCGAGGGCGGATCGTACCATCGGCCTCATGCCCGGCCGGGACCCGCTCGTTACGTTGGCTCTTCCGACCTGGAATGGGGAGGCCCATCTCGAGGCGGCGCTCGCCTCGTGCCTCGCCCAGCGCGCGGCGCTGCCCCGCGCCGACGACCTGGAAGTCCTGCTCGTCGACGACGGCTCGGTGGACGACACGCTCGCCATCGCGCGGCGCTTCGCTGCACAGGGTCTTGTCGTGCATAGCAATCCGCGGCCGCTCGGCATCGCCGGCAACTGGAACCGCTGCCTCGACCTGGCGCGCGGCGAGTTCGTGGGGCTGCTGCACCAGGACGACCGCCTGCGCGCCGGCTACCTCGCGCGGGCGCTGGCACTCTTTCAGCGGGAACCGGGCCTCGGCCTGCTGCACTCGCCTTACGAAGTCATCGACGGAGCTGGCCAGCTCGTGCCCGACCGGCACGAAGAGCTGCCGCCGGAGCAGCGCGAGCGCGCTCTGCCGGGCCGCGAGATCATGGCGCGACTCTTTCGCGGGCGCTCCACGGCCATCGTCTGTCCCGGAGTGCTCGCGCGGCGCACGGTCTGGCGCGCCGTGGGCGGTTTCGACACGCGCTGGCGCTTCGCCCTCGACCTGGACATGTGGATGCGTGTCAGCGAGCAGTACGACGTGGGCTGTTTGGGCGAGCCGCTCGTGGAATACCGCCGGCATGAGGATCAGCAGACCTCGCGCGAGTCGAGCGCCGCGCGCGCGCGGGAGATGATCGCCGTGAAGCGCGTGGCGCTCTCGCGCTGGGAAGGCTCGAACTTGCTCGCGCCGGCCGTGCTGCGCTCGCTGCGCGGCTCCCTGGCCGCGGAGTGCGTGCGCTTCGCGCGGCGTCACGCCGCGGAGGAGCCCGTGGCCGCCTGGGAGCATCTGCGCTGCGCGGCGCAGCTCCGGCCCAGTGCACTGCTCTCGCTGGCGGCCGCCAAAGGCGCGGCGCGGGCCGCACTCTCGCGAAGGCCGCGGCGCGCGGCGGCGCTGCCGGCTGGCTGCGCGCTCTGCGGCGCGCGCGAAGCTGAGACCGTGCTGCCCGAGGGCGCCAGTCGCGCCGAGGGGCCCATCCTGAGTTGCTCACGCTGCGGCCTGCTCTTCACCGATACGCCGCCGTCCGCACGTTTGGAGCCGGCCCTCAGCGAACAGTCGCTGGAGAGTCTCACCGCCGAAGATCGCGAGCGCGTCGCCGCGCTTCTGGCGGAATCTGCGTCGCCCCCGGCTGCGTCGCCCCCGGCCGCTCCGCCACCGACTGCACCGAAGCGCGTTCTCGCCTTGCGCGGCCAACTCGAGGAGCGCAGCGACGCGGTGGCCTTCTTGCGTCGTGCGGCCGCGCGGCTCTCGCCCGAGGGGGCGCTGCTGGTCATCGTGCCCGACGCGACGCTCTACTCGGCGGGCTCGGATCTGGCCGGCGCGCGGCGGCTGCATTTCACGCCCGGCACGCTGCGCGAATTGCTCGCGCGCGCCGGCCTGCGTGCCGGCGCCGTCCAGCGCCACGGCCTACGCGGCCTCGCTCGCACGCTCCACACTCTGGCGACGCCGCGCGCAGCCGACGTCTCCACAACCCGCAGTGCAGCCGGCGCGGCCGGGGGCGCGCCTCCGTCGGAGGCCGAGCTCACGGCCCAGACCGCACTCGAAGCCGTGGATCACACCGCGGCCCGCGAGCGAATCAGGATGCTCGCCGAGGGTTTGCCGAGCGCAGCAGCGCCTCGCGTTGCGCCGCCCTGAGCCGACCGAGCCACTCCGCGTCACGGCCTGCGGCAGCGGCACGCTCTGCGCGCCGATGCTCGCTGAGGCCCGCGCGTGCCGCCAGCGCCAAGCGCAGGCCTCGCCATGAGGAGAGATCGCGCGAGAGCAGTCGCCCCAGATGGTGTCTGGTCACGGGCAGCACGTGCCGGCTCAGGAGTTCTCCCCGCTCGACGAGGTTGCGCCAGAGCACGAGGTGTCGGTTGCGCTTGCGCCAGGCGGCGGTGCGCGCGGCCTGGCTCGTGCGCCCGATCGTGCCGCCCGAATCGTGCACGACGACGCTCGTCGGCACGAAGAGGCTGCGCCAGCCGCGGCGCCAGGCGCGCCAGCCGAGATCCACGTCCTCGTAGTAGAAGGGCGCGAAGGCTTCCGAGAAGCCGCCGAGTTCGAGAAAGCGCTGACGGTGCAGCAGCACGGCCCCGCCGGTCGCGTACAGGGTGGGCAGGCCCAGCGCAGCGGAGCCCGCGTCCGCATGGTCGGCCAAGAGCGCCTGCAAGTCTTGCACGCCCAGTGCTGGGCGCGCGTCGAGCAGACCGTGCAGGCGCAACATGCCGCGCGAGAGGCGCGGCACGACCTGCGTCGGTTCGGTGGGGCGGCCGGCCGCATCGACGGTGAGCGATTGCGCGGCGAAGAGACTCTCCGACTGGGGGCCGGCGAAGGCCGCGAGCAGCGGCGGCAGAAAGCCGGGCTGCGGCCGCGCATCGGAGTTGAGGAAGTAGACCAGCGGCGCCTGCGCGGCCTGCGCACCGACGAGGCAGTTGCCCGAGAAGCCGGCGTTCCTTTCGCGGCGCACCAGCCGCACCCACGGGAAGCCGTCGCGCACGACTTCGCAACTGCGGTCCGTGCTGGCGTCATCGCTGACGAGCACTTCCACCTGCTCGCGCAACTCGCCCAACGCGGCCTCGACGGTCCGCAGCGTCTCGGGCAAGAGCGCCTCGCCCTGATAGTTGGGAATGACGAGCGAAACTCTCATGCTGCACTCGACTCAGCCGCGCTCGGCCCGGCCGCGTTCGGCCCGGCCGCGCGCGCCGTCATCGCGAACTCTCGCTCGCGAATCAGGGGATCTCGAGGCGCAGGCCGTTGCTCGCGCCGACGCCGCCGTCCGCGCCGAGATCGACGACGAGCGCCTGCAGCACGAGCTCGGTGCCCGCCGGCAGGCCGGACGGCATCGTGGCGGGCAGCGTCAGTGCGCCGCTAGCGTCCAGCGCGATCGGCACCGTGAGCAGCAGCGGAAGGGGATCGAAGACGCCGCCCTTGAAAGGCACATTGCCTTCGCCGCTGCCCACGAAGAGCTGGCCCATCGCGGCGGCCGGGAAGTTCTGCAGGAAGAGCGTGAAGGCGCCGCTGCCCGAGGTGAGATCACCGCTGCCGGAGAGCAGCGGCAAGAGGCCGAGGCTGCCGGCCTTGGGTGCTTCGGTCAGCGCGAAGCTGCCGGGCGGGAAGTCCAGCGCGATGGGGAAGCCATTGCTCAGTGCGGCACCGCTGCTGCCGGGCACTTTGACGTGCAGTGCGCCGGCCTGCGTGCCGGGCGGCACGGCGAGGTCGAGGCGCGTGCCGCCGGCCAGCCCCACAAGTCCCACGAGCTTCACCGGCACGCCGTCGCTGGCCAGCTTGGTGAACCAGACCTCGTTGCCCGTGGCCGCGAAGTTCAGTCCGTGGATCGAGATGGCGCCGCCCGTGACGAGCGCGCCGCTGAGTGCGGTGATGCGCGGCTTGCTCGCGGCGGCCACGCCGTAGATGGCTTGCAGCCCGGCGCGATCGTCGGCCTCGATCGAGCGCGCCGACAGCGCACTACCGCTGCCGCTGGCGAACATCGTCGCGCCGGCCACGGCGCTGTGCCCCAGGCCCAGCGCATGCCCGATCTCGTGCGTGGCCACGGCCTGCAGGTCCAGCGCGCCGGCCACGGGCAGTCCCGGGCCGTCGTCCCAGAGCAGATCGTCGTTGTAGGTGATCTTCCAGCCGTCCGTGATGGGCGTGGCCGTGAAGGCCAGCACGCCGCCGCCCAGGCCGGAGACCGCGACATGCACATTGCCATTGCTGCCGGCCGCATCGGTGGTCGTGCCCTGCCACACGGTGTCGAAGTTCGCGCCGCCGTCGCCGAGCTGCGCATTGCTGGCGAGGCCGTCACCGAGGCCATCGCCCGCCCAGGGCCCGCTGCCCCACTCGGTGTGGGCCTTCCAGATCGCCAGCGTCGCGCCGGACGCACCGGGGAAGTTGGGATGCGGCACGGTGTTGTCGTTGGCGCTGGCGTCCGTGAAGGTGTTGAAGACGCGCGCATCGCGCTGAGCGAGGCCGAGCGATTCGCCGCTCAGCGTGAAGGCGGCGCTGGCCAGCGGCAGCGCGAGCGAGGCGGTGAGTGCAGCAGCGGCCAGCGTCGCAACCAGGGCCAGTGCCGTGGAGTTGCGGGTCCGACGCATGGGCTCAGCCCGATGCCGAGGCCGTGCGCACGGCGGGGGCGGGGTGCTTCTGCTCGTACCATTCGAGCGTGCGACGCAGGCCATCCTCAAAGCTGGTGCGCGCCTGGAACCCGAACAGCTCCTGCGCGCGCGAGGTGTCGAGGCAGCGGCGCGGCTGGCCGTCCGGCTTGCTGCGGTCCCAAACAATCTCGCCGCGATAGCCCACGAGCCGCGCAATGGTCTGCACCAGTTCGGAAATGCGGATCTCGCGGCCGGCGCCCAGATTCACCGGGTCGGAACGGTCGTAACGCTCGGTGGCCAGCACGATGCCCTCGGCCGCGTCATCGACGAAGAGGAACTCGCGCGAGGCCGCGCCCGTGCCCCAGACCTCGACGCTGGGCCGGCCCGCGCGCTTGGCTTCCACAAACTTGCGAATGAGCGCGGGGATCACGTGTGAAGTCTGCAAGTCGAAGTTGTCGGCCGGGCCGTAGAGATTCACCGGCAGCAGGAAGATCGAGTTGAAGCCGTACTCCTCGCGATAGGCCTGGCTCTGCACGAGCAGCATCTTCTTGGCGAGGCCGTAGGGCGCATTGGTGGCTTCCGGATAGCCGCGCCACAGATCGTCTTCGCTGAAGGGCACCTTGGTGTCGTTGGGATAGGCGCAGACCGTGCCGATGGCCACCAACTTCTTCACGCCGCGCACGCGCGCCTCTTCGATGAGCTGCACGCCCATCATCAGGTTCTCGTAGAAGAAGAGGCCGGGGTGCTCGCGATTGGCCCCGATGCCGCCGACCACCGCCGCGAGATGGATGATGACGTCCGGGCGGCAGGTGTCGAGCAGCCGGCGCACTTCGGCGCCCTGCACGAGGTTGCAGTCCTTGCGGCGCGGGACATCGATGTGCTGCACACCGAGTTGTTGCAGCCGCGCGACGACTCGCCGGCCGAGGAAGCCGGCACCACCGGTGACCAGGACCCGCTTGCCGATCAACGTGGAAGGCACCGTCATGGATTTCCCAAGGTCCGGGACTCGGATTCGGCCGAGTAAAGCGCAGAGCCTAGCAGGCCACCGCCGCAGAGGGAAAGGGGGCTGGGACTCTGCTTCGCGGCTGCCAGGGGCTCCGCTCTGCGTCGACCCGGAGCGTGCTTCGCGGCTGCCACGGGTTCCGCTCTGCGTCGACCCGGAGCGTGCTCCGCGGCTGCCACGGGGCCTGCTCCGGCCGTCTGTCCTCGCGCTCGCCCCAGCACTACTCCTGCAATCGCACGTTCACACTGGCGAGGCGCTGTGGAGGCCGGCCTCCGCAGCCCCGGGCGCGCCGCTCCGCGGACAATCGGCTGCCTAGCAGTTCCCCCTCCGTCGTTGGCAGAACTCTCATCGACAGCCAACTGCCTTCCAATAACTGCAGCGGTGTGCGACGCGGCGGGGGTCGGCGGACCGCGAGTTCCGAGCCGACCTCTCGGCCGCATCGGCCGAGTCGGCGAGGTGTCTGAGCGGCGCCGCCGAGCCCCCGACGCGGGCGCACTCAGCGCCCATCCGCGGGCGCACTGAGCGCTCACTCCTCGAGCAATTCCCTCAGCGCCGGCAACACGTTCTGCGCGACGCGGCGCTGCCCCTCGGCGTTGGGATGAATCCCGTCGGGCAGGTTGAGCGCCGGATCGCCGCCCACACCTTCGAGGAAGTAGGGCACCAGCGGCACGTCGAGTTCCTCGGCGAGTGCGCCGTACATCGCCGCAAACTCCGTCGTGTACTGCGGGCCGTAGTTGGGCGGCATGCGCAGGCCGAGCAGCAGCACGGCCGCGCCCGCCGCACGCGCGCCGGTGATGATGGCGCGCAGGTTTTCGGTGCTGGCGGCGACGGAAAGGCCGCGCAGGCCGTCGTTGCCGCCGAGAGCCACAACGAGCAGGTCCGGTTTTCTGCGCAACAGCCAGTCGAGACGCGAGCGGCCGCCCGCTGTCGTGTCGCCGCTCACGCCCGCGTTCTGAACTTCGACGAGCCGGCCCTCGGAGGCGAGCAACTCTTCGAGCAGTGCCGGGTAGGCCTGCTCCACGGAGAGGCCAAATCCGGCCGTGAGACTGTCGCCGAGAAAGACCACCAGCGGCCGCTCGCGCGTTGCAGCGGCGCCCGAGCCCGCGTCGGTCTCCGCGCCGACCGCGGGGCTTGCCGCAGGGACAGATCCGCTGCCGGCCGCGGGCGGCGCTTCCGCTTCGCTGCACGCACCGAACACAGCGAGCAACAGCCAGAGCGAGCAAGAAAGCGGCCAGGAACGCCACGACTTCGCCCGAGACTTGGGCTGTCGCCGAGGGCGCGCGGTCTTCATCATGGGCGAGGACCTCATCACGCGACGATCCTAGCGCCTGCACGCAGAGGCGCACGCCCGTTCCACTCAGTACGAATCCTACCCGCATGAACCCGACACCTCGCCTGCAATGCCGCGGCCTCACGCGTCGCCTGGCCTCCGGAGCCAAAACCCTCACCGTGCTCGACGCGGTGGATCTCAGCATCGGCGTGGGCGAGTCGGTAGCCATCCTCGGGCCATCGGGCAGCGGCAAGTCCACGCTGCTCGGTCTGCTGGCCGGGCTGGATCGCGCGGACGCGGGCGAGGTGCTCATCGACGGCCAATCGCTGACGGGGCTGAGCGAGGACGAACTGGCGCTGCTGCGGCGGCGCAAGCTGGGCTTCGTCTTCCAATCCTTCCAGCTCCTCGGCAACTTCACTGCGCGCGAAAACGTGCTCTTGCCGTTGGAGCTGCTCGATGCGCCAGACGCCGAGTCGCGCGCCGACGCGCTTTTGGCCGCGGTGGGCTTGGCCGAGCGCGGGCATCACTATCCCAATCAGCTTTCCGGCGGTGAGCAGCAGCGCGTGGCTCTGGCGCGCGCCTTCGCGCCGCGCCCGGCCCTGCTGCTCGCCGATGAACCTACCGGCAATCTGGACGGCGCCACCGGCCGCGTCGTGCTGGACTTGCTCACGGCGCTGCGCCGGCAAGAGGGCAGCACGCTCGTGGTCGTCACGCACGATCCGGCCGTGGCGGCGCTGGCCGACCGGCGCCTGCACTTGCGCGACGGGCGCATCGAGCGCGAGGAGCGGTGAAGGCGCTGGCGATGCTCGTGCGCGAGTCACGGGGCTCGCGCGGCCGCCTGATCTTCTTCGCTGCCTGCTTGGCGAGCGGCGTGGCGGCGGTCGTTGCGGTGGCGGGGCTCTCGGACGGCGTGCAGGAAGCCGTGCGGCGTCAGGCGCGCGATCTTCTGGCTGCCGACGTCGTCGTCGAGTCGCGCAAGCCGCTGCCGGCCGGCTTCGAGACGGAGCTGGGCGCACAGCGCACGGAGGTCGTCGAGCTGAGCACGCTCGTCGCGCGCGTGCCCGTGGTCACGCCCGATGATCCCGCGACGGGCTCCGGCCCCACGGCGCTCGGTAGCCGGCTCGTCGAACTCAAGTCAGTGGATGGCGAGTTTCCGTATTTCGGCCGGTTGCAACTCTCCCCGGATCAGCCGCTGTCCGAACTGCTGGCGCCGGACACGGTGGTTTGCGCGCGCGAGTTGCTGGCAGGCCTGGGCCTGGCGGTCGGCGACGAGATCCTGCTCGGCGGCGAGCGCTTCCGCATCGCGGGCGAGGTGCTCGCCGAACCCGACCGGCTCGGCGTGGGCTTCACGCTCGGCCCGCGCGTCTTTGTCTCGCGCGCCGGCCTCGACCGCACGCCCCTGCTCGGCTTTGGCAGCCGCGTCGAGCACAAGGCGCTGCTGAAGCTGGGCGCGGACCAGGTGGATGTCGCCGGCATCGCCGCGCGTCTGCGCCTTGAACTGCCGGACGCGCAAGTCGAGACCGCGGTGCAAGGCCAGCCCGCGCTGCGCCGCGGCATCGAACGCACCGAGTCCTTCTTGGGGCTCGTGGCTCTGCTCTCACTGCTCGTCGGCGGCATCGGCGTGGCACAGACGGTGAGTTCGTGGCTAGCCGGCCGGCAAGAATCCATCGCGCTGCTCAAATGCCTGGGGCTGCGGCCGCGGCAAGTCCTGCTGCTCTATGTCGCGCAGACGCTGCTGCTCGCCGGCCTGGGCAGTCTCGTCGGCGCCATCGCGGGACTTTGCGCGCAAGGCCTGCTGCCGCTCGTGCTCGACGGCCTGCCGCCGGACGCAGTGCGACTCTGGCAACCGGCCGCGCTGCTGCGTGGCCTCGCGCTGGGCGTGGGCGTCGCGCTGCTCTTCGCGCTGCCGCCCCTGCTCTCGATTCTCGCGGTGCCGCCGGCCCTCGTGCTGCGTCGCGAGGCGGGCGTGCTTGCCGCGAAGCCCTGGCCGCGGCGCCTGGCCGTGCTCGTCCTGGCCGGCGGCGTGTGCCTTGCGGCCTACGTGCAGTCCGGCTCGTGGGAGCGCGCGCTGAGTTTCGCGGGCGGGCTCGTCGTGGCCGCGCTACTGCTCTGGGGCGCGGCTGCGCTCCTCGTACGCCTCGCGGGCTGGGCGCCGCGGCGCGTCCTGCCGCTGGGCCTGCGCTACGGCGTCGCGGCCCTCGCGCGTCCGCAGGCCGGCACGCGCGGCGCCGTGCTCGCGCTGGGCCTTGGTGTCGTCGCCGTCCTGGCCCTCGAACTCGTGCGCGGCGGCCTGGTGCGCGAGATGCGCGGCGCTCTGCCGATCGAAGCGCCCACCACCTTCCTGGCCGACATCCAGCCGGGCCAGTGGGAGGGCCTTCGCGAGCGCATGCTCGCGGAAGGCGCCGAGCATCTCGACACGGTGCCCGTCGTCACCGCGCGGCTTGCAGCCGTGAAGGGCGCGCCCATTGCGGATCTCGTCGAGCCGCGCACGGGCCGCTCGCGTCGCATGCTCACTCGCGAGCAGCGGCTCACTTGGCGCGAGGCGCTGCCCGCGGACAACGAACTCGTGGCCAGCCTGACTCCGGGCGCGCCGTGGGGCGACCCGGCCCTGGCCGAGATCAGCCTGGAAGAGGAGTACGCCGAGGACCTGGGCGTGGGCTTGGGCGATGTGCTGCGCTTCGACGTGCAGGGCGTGCCCTTCGAGTTCACGGTGAGCAGCTTGCGCCGCGTGAACTGGGGCAGCTTCCGCATCAACTTCTTCCTCATCGCCGAGCCGGGCTGGCTCGAAGAGGCGCCGCACTCGCGCCTGGCGGCGGCGCGCTTCGATGTCGCGGGCGAGCAGCGCCTGCAAGACGCGCTCGCGACCACGGCGCCCAACGTGAGCGTGCTCCAAGTGCGGGCCATCGTCGAGACGGTGCGCGCGGCGCTGGACAAGATCGGCTTTGGCGTCTCCGTGCTGGGCGGCTTCTCGGTCATCGCGGGTCTGGTCATCCTCACCGGTGCGGTGAGTGCCGGCGCGCTGCGCCGTTCGCGCGAAACGGCTCTGCTGCGGACGCTGGGGCTCACGCGGCGCGGCGTGGCGCTGATCAACGCCGTCGAAGACGCGCTGGTGGGCCTGCTGGCCGGCGGGCTCGGCGCGGCCGGCGCGGCCCTGCTGGCCTGGGCCATGCTCGACGTCGTGCTTGAGTTGCCCTTCCGGCCCTCGGCCGCGGTGCTGCTCGCCGCGCCGCTCGGCGCTGCGCTGCTCGCCGTGGTGGCCGGCGCGCTCACCGGCCGCCGCGCGCGAAGTGCCTCACCGCTGGCTGTGCTGCGCGAGGCCTGAGCGGGAGCTCCGCTCCGCGGCTGCCACGGGCTCCGCTCTGCGTCGAGCCGGATTCGCTCCGCGGCTGCCACGGGGCTGCTCCGGCCGGCTGTCCTCGCGATCGCCCTAGCACTACTCCTGCGATCGAACGTTCACACTGGCGATGCGCTGTGGAGGCCGGCCTCCTCAGCCCCGGGCGCGCCGCTCCGCGGACACTCGGCTGCCCAGGCCTCCCGTCGTCGCTGCGCGTAACAAGAGCCTGCCCTGGACGACTTGCCGAGCGGCAACAACCGTCGATGCAGGAGCAGGTGAGCGTGGAGTTAGGGGCCCAGGTTCGGAAGATGCGTCGACCTCCAAGCGTTGAGGTGAGTCGCGGTCTCTTCAGAGACTCCTGCGGGTATGTCGAATATGGCATACTCTGAGCGCCCCTCGGCGGCGGACAAACCTCTCGTGTGGCTTCATGGTGAGATCAAGACACCCCCGTTCTCGTCGGCAGCCCGCGTGGAAGCGGGGTGGCTGCTGCGCCGCCTTCAGGCGGGGGAGAGTCTCGGCTTGCCGCACGCGCGGCCCATGCCATCGATCGGCTCCCGCTGCCACGAGCTCCGCATTCAGGACCGCGATCGGAGTTGGCGCATCGTCGTTCGCATCGACGACGACGCCGTCGTGGTCGTTGAGATCTTTGCCAAGGTGACGCCAGCCACTCCGGGACGGACATTAGAAGTCTGCCGGCGCCGGCTGCGCAGCTATGACCAGGCCAGTTGAGGCCCAAGGAGAGCGCGATGCGTGAGACGAAGCGGAAGCAGCTCAAGGCGGCCGGCTGGAGGGTTGGTTCAGCCAAGGAGCTGTTGGGGCTGACCGACGAGGAGAGCGCGCTCATCGAGATGCGTCTGGCTCTTGCGGTGGGCCTCAAGAAGCATCGGCAAGCCAAGCACCTCTCGCAGGTGGAGTTTGCCGAGCAGATTGGTTCGAGTCAGTCGCGCGTGGCCAAAATGGAAGCGGCCGACCCTTCGGTGTCGTTGGATCTTCTCGTGCGCGCGTTGCTGGCGCTGGGAGTCTCGAGGAAGATCCTGGGGGGCATCTTGGCGCGCGGGGCCGCCTGAGCGGCGGCTGGGCCCTGCGTCGAGCCGGATTCGCTCCGCGTCCGCCAACTGCCTTTCACCCGTGCAGCGGTGTGCGACGCGGCGGGGGTGGGCGGACCGCGAGTTCCGAGCCGACCTCTCGGCCGCATCGGCCGAGTCGGCGAGGTGTCTGAGCGGCGCCGCCGAGCCCCCGCCGCGGGCGCACTAAGCGCTTAGCGCCGCAGCACGCCGGCCAGGATCTCGAGCGCTCGCGCGGTGTCCGCCGCGCTGAAGCTGAGGGCCGGCCGGAAGCGCAGCGTGCGCGTGCCGCAGGCCAGCGTGGCGAGTCCCGCTTCCCAGCAGGCCGCGCGCAGGGTGTTGCGCGCAGCGGGGTCGGGGAGATCCACCGCGAGCATGAGGCCGCGTCCGCGCACATTGTCGAGCTGCGGGAACTCACGCGCCAGCTCGTGCAGCCCGGCGAGAAAGAGTGCGCCGACGCGCGCGGCATTCTCGACCAAGCCCTCGGCCTCGATGATCTGCAGGTAGCGGTTGGCGCGCACCATGTCCACGAGGTTGCCGCCCCAGGTGGAGTTGATGCGCGAACTCTTGTGGAAGACGTTGCCCGGCACGCTGTCCACGCGCGTCGTGCTCATCAGGCCGCAGACCTGCATCTTTTTGCCGAAGACCACCAGATCGGGCTGCACGCCGAGTTGCTGCCAGCACCACATCGAACCGGTGCCGCCGATGCCGGTCTGGATCTCGTCGAAGATGAGCAGGGCCTCGTGCTGGTCGGCCAGCGTGCGCAGCCGCGCCAAGAACTCGCCACGGAAGTGGTTGTCGCCGCCCTCGCCCTGGATGGGTTCGATGAGGATGGCTGCGATGCCGTGGGGATCCTTGGCGAAGGCCGCCTCGATCTCGCGCACCGACTGATCTTCGGCCGCGCTGACTGCGGCGACGTCGTAGGGCTGCCCGCCAGGCCGCAGGAAGCGCAGCTTGGGATTACTGACGCGCGGCCAGTCGAACTTGGGGAAGTCGGCGACCTTGATCAGGTCGGTGTTCGTGACGGAGAGCGTGTAGCCGCCGCGACCGTGAAAACCTTCGCGGAAGTGCAGGATCTTGTCGCCGGGCGTCTGCACGCCGCGCGCGCGATTGAGCTGCGTCTTCCAGTCGAAGGCCGCCTTCATGGCGTTCTCGACCGCGGCCGAACCGCCGGCGATGAAGAAGAGGTAGCGGAAGGCTTCGGGCACGGCCACGCGCCGGAAGGTCTGCACGAAGGCCGCGTACTCGCGCGTGTAGACGTCGCTGTTGGCGGGGTTGTTCGCGGCGGCGCGCAGCAGCGTGCGCTGGAACTCCGGCTCGGCCAGGCCGGGATGGTTGTGCCCGACCGGCAGCGAGGCGAAGTGCGCGTAGCAGTCCAGGTACTCCTTGCCGTCGCGCGCATCCACCATGAAGCTGCCGTGGCTCTTCTCCAGGTCGATGACGATGTGGAAGCCGTCCACCAGGATGCTGCTCTGGAGGATCGGGAAGACCTGCTCGGCGGGCACGGTGAGCGCGGGCGCGGCGGCGCCGCGGGCGCCAGCAGCCGGCGTGGAGGCGGGGGTGGAAGCGGGCGTGGAAGAAGGCGAGGGACGGTTCGGCATGGGAAGACTCCGGATAGCGCCGAGGGGACTCCTCGGCTGCTGGACAACGGGGGCTAAAGATCGCGGAAAGCTGTGCCGGCGAGGCGCCGGCCGGGCGATCAGCCGCGGTTGGGCGGAGCGAAGAGGCCGGGACGCGCGGCGATCGGCAGCAGGCGGCGCGCAGTCACGGGGAGCTCCGGGTCCGGGAAGGAAGGGCCGCATTGTCGGCTATCCGCGGCCGATTGCCAAACGCGCGTGCGAAGCGGGGGCCTTCCTCGGTATTCTTCGCACTTTTCCGCCCGCGCTTCCCGGAGTCCCACTGCTCATGTTCGCCTCGTGCCACCTCGTTTCGCGTCACTCCCTGCTGGCCCTCTTCGCCGTGAGCGCGCTCGCCCTGCCGAGCTGCGCCGACAAGTCTGCTGCTGCCGGCGGAGCGGGCGCTGCTGAAGCGCCGGCCATGGCCTTTGGCCCGCAGTTCCTGACCAATGCCGCCAACCCCGAGGTCAATCGCACCGCGCCGCCCATCTTTCAGGCCAAGTTCGAGACCACCGCCGGCGACTTCATCATCGAGGTGCAGCGCGACTTGTCGCCCAACGGCGCCGACCGCTTCTACAACCTCGCCGCCAACGGCTTCTATGACGGCGTGAAGTTCTTCCGGGTCGTGCCGGGCTTCATGGCGCAGTTCGGGATCCACGGCGATCCGGCGATCGCCGCCGCCTGGAAGAACGCCAACATCCAGGATGACCCGGTCAAGCAGGGCAACCGGCGCGGCAACATCAGCTTCGCTAAGACGGGAATGCCCAACTCGCGCAGCACGCAGCTCTTCATCAACTTCGGCGACAACAGCGCGCTGGATCCGCAAGGCTTCTCGTCCTTCGGGCGCGTGATCCAGGGCATGGAGTCGGTGGACAAGATTCACTCCGGCTACGGCGAACAGCCCAACCAGATGCAGATCCAGGCGCAGGGCAATGCCTACCTCGAGAAGTCCTTCCCCAAGCTCGACGCGATCAAGCGCGTCACGATCCTGGGAGTCTGAGATGCGGCTCGGCGTAGCGCTGCTCGGGGCGGCGCTCTTGGCGGGCTGTGGCTCGGCGCCGGTGGTGGTGGAAGCTCCGCCGGATAGCGGCTTCCGTCATCCCGGCGCGCGCGCCGACCGCACGATCTTCAGTCCGCTCGATCTGCCCACGCCCGGCACCGTGCGCAATGCCTCGGGTGCGCCGGGTGCTGAGTACTGGCAGCAGCAGGCTGACTACCAGATCGAGGCCGCTCTCGATCCGGTCAGCCGGGTGGTGAAGGGCCGCGCGCGCATCCGCTACCTGAACAACTCGCCCGACGCGCTGGACTACGTCTGGCTGCATCTGGAGCAGAATCTCTTCCGCGCCGACAGCCTCGGCGAGACCTTGCGGCGCAATGCGGCACGCGCGCCGCGAGCCGGCGGCGGAGCGCGGCCGGAGGGCCCAGGCACGGACGGCGCGGTGATCCGTGGGCTGCGCGGCGCCGGCGGCGCGCCGCTGCCCTACGTGGTCCACGACACGCTGGCGCGTATCGACCTGCCCGCGCCGTTGGCCGGAAGCGGCGGCGAGCTCGTCTTCGAGATCGACTGGGAGTTCAGTGTGCCGGAGCGGGTTTTCCGGCGCTTCGGCAGCGAGAAGGTTGAGCAGGGCGAGATTTTCGAGCTGGCACAGTGGTTTCCCGCGGTGGCGGTTTACGACGACGTCCACGGCTGGAACACGCTGCCCTACCTCGGCTCAGGCGAGTTCTACACGAACTTCGGCGACTATGACGTGCGCCTCACCGTGCCGCGCAATCACCTGCTCGTGGCCACCGGCGTGCTGCAGAACGAGAGCGAAGTCTTCACGCCCGAGCAGGTGGAGCGCCTGACGCGTGCGCGCACGAGCGCCGAGACCGTACTGATTTGCAGCGCCGAGGAAGTCGGCACGCCAGCGAGCCGCCCGGCCGGCGAAGGTCCGCTGACCTGGCACTTCCTCGCCGAAGACGTGCGCACCTTCGCCTTCGCCAGTTCTGAGGCTTTCATCCTCGATGCGGCCGGCCTCACGCTGCAGCCGGTGCCCGGAGTCCTCGACTCGCCGCGCCAAGTTCTCATTCAATCGGCCTACCCCAAGGAAGCACTTCCGCTCTGGGCCAGTTCCACGCAAATGTTGCTCAAGGCCACGCGCGGCTACAGCGAGCGCTGGTATCCCTATCCCTATCCCGTCGCTACGAATGTGAACGGGCCCGAGGGCGGGATGGAGTACCCGATGATCATCTTTTGCGGGGAGCGCAAGAACGAGGAAGGCCTCTACAGCGTGACCACGCACGAGATCGGCCACAACTGGTTCCCGATGCTGGTCAGCACCGACGAGCGCCGGCACGCTTGGATGGACGAGGGCTTCAACACCTTCATCAATTACTACTCGCACGCCGACTGGTTCCCAGGCAAGACGCCCAGCCGCGGTAATCCGGCGCTCTTCGCGCCGACCATGCTGCAAGACGATCTGCTGCCCGTCGACACGCCGCCCGATCGCTTGCCGCGCGGCCTCATCGGCCAGTTGCAGTACACCAAGACCGGCGCCGGGCTGGTGCTGCTGCGCGAACAGATTCTGGGCCCCGAGCGTTTTGATCACGCCTTCCGCACGTACATCCGGCGCTGGGCTTACAAGGCGCCGCGGCCGGCGGACTTCTACCGCACGATGGAAGACGCGGCCGGCGCCGACCTCTCCTGGTTCTGGACCGGCTGGTTCCGCGAGACCGGTTATCTCGATCAGGCTGTGGCCGAAGTTGTGCAGGCTCCGGTCGTGCCAGCCGCTGCCGCGCCAGGTGCAGAGCCGGCCGGCCAGGCCGTGATCCGCTTCGTGAATCAGGGCGAGCTGGTGATGCCGCTGGTCTATCGCGTGGTGTTTGCGGACGGCACCCAGCAGGACGTGCGCCTGCCGGTGGAGATGTGGGCCAGCAGCAATCGCTTCGCGGCCGGTGTCACGACCCGGCAGGCCATCGTGAGCGTGGTCATCGATCCCGAGCAGCGTTTCCCGGACGTGGAGCGCAGCAACAACGCCTGGCAGCAGCCGGCGCCAGCCGCGCGCTAGCGGCGCTTGGGCGTGGCGAGGACGTAGCCGGCCGGCGTGGGGCCGGGCTCGCCGTCGAGCTCTGCGGGACTCGTCACCTGCTCCAGCCGCGGCGCGCGCTCCTCGATGCGCTCGGCGATTTCGTCCACACCGCTGGCCAGCAGAGCCGTCCGCAGTGTGGCGAGGCGCTCGCGGCCCAGCGCCAGCGCGGCGCTGCGCGTGCGCTTCTCGCGATATCGCTCGGCGCCGGGTCGCAGGAGTTCCAGCACGCTGTCCAGCGCGGCCTCGGTGCGGCCGATCTCGGCATCGAGCGCGCTGACGTCCTCCGCCCGGCGGCGCCCGTCACTCTGCCGGTCGATGGCAAACAGGGCGCGCGCTTCCGAAGAGTACAGGTCGCGCTCGAGCTGCAGTTCGGCGCGGCGCTGGCGCAGCCGGGTCACGAGCTGCAAGCAGACGCCCTCGCTGGGATTGGCCAGCTCTTCGGCGCGCACCAGATCGGCCGGAGCGAAGCGGTGTTCGAGCACGACCGCGAGGTCATCGTCATCGTCGAGCAGCTCGATGAGCTGAGCGAGCTGGGTCTCGATGTCGCCGCGCACGGCGGCCGATCCCGGTGAGAATCCCAGCGCGACAGCCTGTTCGGCCAGCGTGGGCTCGGCGCCGCCGAGCGGCACGAGATCGGTGAAGGTGCCGACCACGCGCAGCGGCGCATTGGCGATGGCGCCGGCCAGCACCCGGCCCAGCGCCGCACTGCCGGCGCGTGTGAGCTCCAGCGTGGAGAGGCCGTCCTGGCCCACGGAGAAGCTCACCGGGATGCGGTGTTCGCCGTCGGCATTGCGCAGCAGGAAAAGCACGGAATCCAAGGGCGCGGGCAGGCGCAGGTACTGCTCGATGAGGCCGCCGGCCGGCTCGGAGAGGGCGAGGTCGGAGAAGACCACTGAGGTCTCCACGCCGAGGCTGCCGTCGTCGCGGAAGCGCGTGCGCACCGTGGTGTCCAGCATGCCGTCGCCGATGATGAGACCCGCCGCCTGGGCCGGGCCCGCCACGCCGAGCAGTTCCAGGGCGTTGAGGCTGAGTTGGGCGTGGCCGGAGAGCGCGGGATAGAAGGCGAGTCGCGCGTTCAGAGCCACTTCGTCGAAGAGCGGGCGCTGCTCGATGACGCCCTCGTGCTCGTCGCCGAGCACGGCGGCGCCGGCCGCCGAAGCGAGGCCGGCCAAGAGTGACGAGGCCTGCACGCGGCGCGGCAGCGGCACGGGCCCCGCGCCGAGTGAAAGGGCGAGGCGCAGCTCGCGGCGCTCCGTGAAAGCGCGCGTGTCGAAGCCCAAGACTTCCACGTCCAGCGCGGTGAGCGGTGCGATGAGCGGCGGCGTGGCGGAGTCGTCGCGGTAGAGCACGTCGAGGCCGCGCACGGCGAGCGTGTCGATAGCCAGGGCTAGGCCCGGCGCACTGGCCGGTGCAGAACTCGCCGCCGCGGTCGCCGTCGCGGCCGAGGTCTTCGCCTCGCCTCCCTGTGCGGCTGGCTCGCCCGGCGCCGGCTCCGGCGGCGGCAAAAGCCGCAGGCCCAGCGCGTGCAGGCCCTCGGCCGTCTTGTGCGCGCGGAAGAAAGGCGTGCGCAACTCGACGCTGTCCACGACCAGCGCACCGCTCGCGGGCTGCAGTCGCGGCGCCTCCAGCGTGAGGCCGCCCAATCCCGCGAGACGTTCGCCCTGCTCGCCGTCGCGGAAGCTGACCTCGCCGAGTTCCAGCGAGAGCCCAAAGCCGTTGGAGAGATCGAAGTCGGTGGGCCGGCGGCGCAGCAAGCTGAGTTCCGCGTGCAGCGCGGCGGAGAGGCGGCCGTCGCGCAGGCCGCTGCCGTCGAGTGTTGCCGCGAGTGCCGGGCGCAGTTCGGTGAGGCCCGCGCCGCGCAGGCCGGAGGCGAGCAGCTCCAAACTGGCTTCGGGGCGCGCGGCCCAGGGCGAGAGCAAGAGGCGCAGATCGAGATCGCGCAGCACCGGCGCGACGCCGGCGTTCAGGCGCAGCTCGAGCGGCGGGAGCTCGTCCGGCTGTGCATCAAGCAGGCGCAGCGGCTGCGGTGCGCGCAGCCAGAGCGAGGCGCTGAGCGGAGCGGCGCCCTCGCCCGCGCTTTCGTCGGTGAGCGTCAGCCGCTCCAACTCGACGTCGAAAGACTGCAGAGTGATGAGCGGCAGCGGCGGCCGCGCCCACTCGGCCGGCCACTCCTCGTCGGGGGCAGCGACCGCGCGCGGCGCGGCCGGGGCCGTGGCTGAAGCCGACGTCGAGGCCGACGACGCAGCCGCTGTTGAGGCGCCTTCGGCTGGCGACGCAGCCGGCGGCAGCCGCAGACCGAGCACGTGCAGAGCGCCGTCGGCGGTGCGCAGTGCGTCGAGCTGCAGTCCTTGCAGCGCGACTTCGTCGAAGTCGTAGCGATAGGCGCCGGGATCAACGCGCTGCGCGGCGAGGCGCACGCGCGGCAGCAGGAACACCGGCCGCTCCGGCCGGCCCGCCGGCGCACTCACGAGGCTCAGATCGGTGAGCGTCGCTTCAAAGGAGTGACCGCCCTCCGGCACGCGCGCCACGCGCACGCCCCAAGCGGCATGGAGGCCGCCCTGGCCGAACTCCAGCCCAGCGCCTGGCGGTAGGTAAGAGGCCAGTGGCCCGGTCTGCAGTCCGGAGAAGGCGAGCGTGCCCGAGACGCCGAACTCTTCCGGCGTGGAGCGAATCTTTCCTGTAAGCAGGCCTGCTTCCAGCACGCCCGGCAGGCGCAGCGAGAACAGCATTGCGGCCACTCCCCGCGCACTGGCAGCGTTGCCACTGCCGGCCGCACGCACACCGTTCGTTGCCGGCCAGGAGTTCAAGGCGAGGCCCGTGAAGTGAAACTCCGGTTGCACTGCGAGGTCCACCGCCGGCTGCACTGCGGCGTCGCGCCAGCGAATTTCCGCTCCGCTCCACTGCACGTCGCCCAGATCGAGCGGCGGGATGCCGGCGAGCAATGCAGCGAGGGGATCGGCCGGAGGCGGCGGGGCCGTCAGCGGCGGAGTGGGGATGGTCGGCGCGGGCTGCGTCTCGACGACGGCGACCTCGCCACTGCCGGCCGGCGCGCCGAGGCGCAGGCCCAGCGCCTGCAGGGCACCTTCGGCATCGCGCGACACGAGCACGCGCGGTCCCACGATCTCCACACTCTCAATCTGCGTGCGTGCACCGCCGAGCACGGCGCCCTGCACGGCGAAGCGCTCTAGAGCCAGCCATTCTTCGCCGTCTCCTTGCAGGCTGAGATTGCTCAGCGCAAAGGACGCGGAGAGACCCTCGTCGCGCGCGGCGAGCCGGCTGCTCACGTCGGCGGCGAGCGTGCCGCCTACGAGCCGCGAGCTGATGCCCGCCGGAGCGCGCCAGGGCTCGAGGCGCCGCAGCGAGAGTCCTTCGCCGCGCAGGCCGAGCTGAACCGCGAGGTTCAGCGGGCCAGAGCGCGAGGTGATGCTGCCCGTGAGTGCGAGCCGGTCGGTGAGGCCGGGGGCCAGAAGCCAGAGCGCGAGCTGCGCGACGCTGTCTGGCGAGCCCGTGGGCCCGCCGAGGGCGAGGCCGTCCAGCGTCAGGCCCAGGTCGTCGAAGACGAGCTCGGCCGGCTCAGCCAGAGATTCGTCGCGAAACGCGAGGCGCGTCTCGGTGACGGCGAGTTGCCCGAGTTCAAGGCGCGCCGACGCGGCAACAGGCGCTGCAGCAGGTGTTGCAACAGGCGCAGCAGCCGTTGCCGTGCTGGCCAAGGAGGGGATGGCGCCGCCCGGCCGCGTGCGCAGACCGGCCACATGGAGCAGGCCGTGGGCATCGCGCCGCAGGGGCACGTTCAGGCCTCGCACGGTGATGAGTCCGAGCTGAGTGAGCTGCGCGAGGGAATCGAGATTGAGACCGCCGAGGCTAAGTTCCGGGAGCGCGAAGAGCGTGCGCTCGCCGTCACGGAGCAGCACATCGCGTAGCGAGACCTCGCCGGTAATGGCGCCACGCGCATCGGTCTCGGTGCGTGCCGAAAGACTCAGGCCAAACGAGCCCTGGCTCAAGTCCGATTCGAGGCCGGCCGTGGCCAGCCAGGGCTCCAGCGCCACCGGCGCCAGGCCGTCGGCGCTGAGAGTCAGTTCCAGGCCGCGCTGCGCGCCGAAGAGCTGCGCCGAGCCCAGCAACTGCACCGACGAGCAGACGCCCGGCACGGCGAGCCGGAGCGAAAGGCGCGCCGACTCGTCTCGGCGCGCGGGATCGTCGACGATGTTCTCGACCAAGAGCTCGTGGAGCTGCAGCTCCAAGGTGCCGGTGGGCCGCACGGAGCGGTCCTCGAAGTGCACGCTCGCGGGACCGAGCTGCAGCCGCTCAAGGACGAAGATCGGACTTGGCGTTGGCGGGGCGTCGTCCGGGAGAGTCCTCTCGGCTGCGGTCGGCGCGGCTGCCGGCCTCGGCGCAACGGGCACAGCAGCCGGCGCAAGGCTCTCCGCCGGCAGCGACCGCAGTTCGCAGCCGGCCACGAGCAGCGTTCCGTCGGCTTGGCGCGCAGCGCGCGCGCGCAGGCCGGAAATCTCCACGCTCGGCAGGCGCAGCGCGCTGTCGCCCAGCGGATCCAGACGCACCGCCAGTGAATCGAGCGCGAACTGCTCCTCGCCGTCGGCGCGCAGACTCAGGCCGTGGAGCAAAAGTGCTCCGCGGCCGCGAGCCTGGACTGCACCGTCGACCTGCGCGTCGGCGCGCTCGAGCTGCGCCGTGAGGCCCAGCTCGGCATCGAGGCGCCCAGCGCGGGGCACGATGCCGAGCGGCGCGAGCCACGGAGCGAGCTGGGGCCCATGCAAGCCAATGAGACGCAGGTCGACTTCGGCCTGCAGCCGCTGCCCGGCGTCGGCTACCAAGCTGCCGTCGATCGTGAGCGCGTCGAGCAGACCGGGCGCGTGAGCCTTGACGCTCAGGCGTCCCGGCAGGCTGCCGTGCCCCAGGTTCGAGAGCCGCAAGTCCACGTCGAGCCGGGTCTCACGCGGCGGCGAACTCAGGCGGTCGATCGCCACGACGCGCAGATGCTGCAAACGCAACGAGGTGAGCTCGAGCGGCAGCGTGAGCTTGAGCGCGTCCTCGTAGGGCTTGCTGCGCGGGGCCGGCGTGGCTTCGGCGACGGCCTTGGCTTGCCCAGCGGCCGCCGCAGCGGCGAACGGCAGTTCACCGCCGAGGGACCACTGGCCGTCTTCGCCGCGTTCGAGCTGCACATCGAGGCCGTCAATGACGGCGCGCCGCACGAGCAGCTCGAAGAACAGCAGGGCGGTCATGTCCACGTCGAGCGTGACCGACTCCAGGTGCAGGAGCGCCGTGGGCGGGTGCCGAATGGGCGACGAAGGCGGAGCGGAAGCTGTCTCCTCGGCGAGCGGCAGCAGCGTGAGGTTCCACAGCTCCAGCGAACCGCCGAGCAGCGAGACGTCGAGCTCGTCATAGGAGGCGCGCAGGCCTTGGGCCTCCGCCGCGCGCGCGATGACGATCGGCGCGGCGAGCGAGAGCAGTGCGCGCAGCAAGAGCAGGACCAGGGCGATCCAGGCGAGCACGCGCAGCCAGCGGCGCTCGCGGAAGGGGGCTGGCCAGCGCGAGGTGCGGAGAGGCTTGCTCGCGGCGCTCATCGGCGGTCTCCGGGCGCGGCCGTGAGTGCCGCGCGGCGCTCCTCGCGCGAGCCCAAGGGGTCGTATCCGGCCGGGGCTCGTCCTTGCCGGCTCAGCCAGTCGAAGGCACGCACGCGCGCCGCGGGCTGAGTGTCTTCCAGAAAGACGAGGTTCTCGCGCAGGAGTTGCGCGCGCAGCGCGGCCTGCGAGCCGGAGCCGGCAACGAGCTCGGCCAGCGTGCCGGGGAAACGGCCGAGCTGTCCGGCTTGCCGCAACAGGAGCGCGTCGAGTTCTGGCGCCAGCGGCGCCGCTGCCGCGCGCGCGGCGAGTTCGGCATAGGCGCAGGATTCGAGCAGCCAGCCCAGCGCGAGCGCATCGCGCACCTCGCCGCCCGCGGCAGCGAGCACGCGCGCGACGAAGGCCTGCACAAGTTCCTGCGGCGCCGAGAGCGCGATCTCTTCGGCCAGCGGCGCCGCCGTGGCACCGGCGAGAAAGATGAGCGCCGGGCGATGCCGCTGGACGGCTTCCAGAGCATCGATCGCCGAGAGAATCTGCCGCAACGAGGATTCCACCGGTGACAGACCGTCGGCGCGCTCGGCCGCGAGTTGCGCGCTCTCCACGGCGCCGCGGTAGGCCGTCTCGCGCTGCTGAGCGAGGTTCTCGGCCAGCGGTGCGGCCGGGGCGCGGCCGCCGGCAAAGGAGCGGATCTCCACCAGCAGAGTGCGGCCGCCGGGTCGCGGCGAGGGCAGGGCCAACAGGAGCGGGCGCTGAGCGAGGGGATCATGGGCGAGGAACACCGTCTCGCGCCAACGCGGGCCGCGCTGCACGGTGACGGCGCCCTCCGAACTGCCCTCCATCGACACTGTCAGCTCGATCTCCACGCGCTGGGCCGGATCGTCCGGATCTTGAAGAGCGAGCACGGCGGTGCTGCCGGGCAGCACGGCGCCGTCGAGCCGGCCGTGGGCGCTCCAGCCGCCCAAGAGGTCGAGGCGCATGCGTTCCAGCACATCCTCGGCCAGCTTGCCGGTGCCGACGCGCACCGAGGAGGTGAGCTGCGTGGCGTAGCGCAAGGCTTCGCCAGCGCGCGCCGCGCCACTCCTTGACTCGCCGGAAGCTCCGCCTGAAGCGGCGCTCGGAGGCACGCCCTCGCTCAGAATGAGCAGGCTTGTGGCGCTGGCGGGCGGCAGTTCGAAGTCCGGTGCTCGCGCGGTGGAGTAGATGTGAGCTAAGAAATGCACCGTGCTCTCGTGGGAGGCTGGCCGCGGCAGCGCCTGCGTGAGCGGTCCGGTGAGCGGCGTGCCGGAGAAGTGCCGCAGTTGCAGTTCGATGGGCGGGGCCGCCGCTGGCAGTTTGGCTGGCGAGCCGCAGCCCGTGCTCGTGGCAAGTAGCACCAGGGTCAGCGCGAGAGCGGGCGGCACACGGAGGCGGCGTGTGGCGCAGAGCCGTCGTGAGGCACGGAGCAGAGCTGGGGCAACCGGGGAAGTCGTCATGTCGCCGTCTCCAGAGCAGAGTCTTCGTTCGCCGCGCGAGTCGGCGGCGCAGCCCGGCTCGCGGGCGTCAGCGCTTGTAGCTGTGCGTCGAGTGCATCCCAGAGTGTCAGCCGCGCAGTGAGGGCCGTGCGGGCGGCGGCTTCCGCCTCGCTCCAGCGCCGCTCGTCCTGGCCGCAGAGCCGCGCCACGAGCCGGCGCGCCGCGGGGCCGTGGACTTCGTCATCGCGGCCGATGTGCCGCTCCAGGTAGTAGCGAATCGTGGACCAGCGCTGCGGTGCCACGTCGGCAAGCTGGCGCACGAGCGCCGTGAACATTCCCGGGATGACCTGCTCGCGGCCGTAGGTGAAGGCCGCCGCCACGCGGTGCGGCGCCGGGTCGCCGGCCAGGGCGAAGGTGCAGCGCACAAAATCCGCCACGCCGGGCGGCCCAGCCAGTGCGGCCAGCACACGCTCCAAAGACTGCCCCTCGCGCAGCCCGTTGAGCAGTGCGAGCACGGGCGTGTCGTCCGCGCCCGACTGCCGCATGCCCGCGAGGTAGAGCTCGAAGTGCGAGAGATGCCCGCCGTCCGGCGCGATGTCGCTCTCCTCGTCGAGGACGAGTTCGTTGATCAGGCGGCGCGCTTCGGGATCGGGCGTGGGCAGCCACGGCAGTGTCACGCAGGTGAGCTGCCGCTGCAGAGCCTTGAGCAGCGACTGAAAGTCCCACACGCAGAAGACATGTGTGCGCAGGAAGATGCGCAGCTCGGCCTCGCCGCGCAGCCGCGCGTAGAGCGGATGCTGCATGAGCTGGTCGATGAGATCGCCCACCGGCAACTCGCGCACGGAGCCGGCCCCGCTTGCAGTCGTGCTCATGGCAAAAGCGCCAGCACGACCGAGCCGGCCAAGCCCACAGCCAGGGCGCGGCCCCAGGCCACGCGCGGCGAGCGCGGATGATCAGGGTCGTGACGCGCATTGAGCCCCAGGCCGAGACTGAGCAGCAGCACGGCGGCGATGCCGAAGGGCAGCATCGGCGTGTCGCGCCAGCCGTCGGTGCCGAAGCGCAGGTACAGCCACACGATGACGACCTGCGCGCTGGCGTAGATCAGCAGGCGCGAAAGCTGAAAGAGCGGCGGCAGCGCGGTACGGCTCTCGCGCTCGACGAGCGCATCGTGTTCCGGCGTGGCCGGCGCGGGCACGCGATGCTGCTCGGCCAGTGCATCCATGAGTGCGGAGTTGCGCAGCATGAGCGCGGGCACGAGCCACAACTCCAGCGCGGCGAGCACAACCGCCGCGATGGCCGCGCCCAAGTGCACGCCGCCCGGCAGCCGCCCGGTCTCGGCCAAGCCGCCCGTGATCGCGGCCACGAGCGTGCAGAGCGGGCCGAGGTAGAGCAGCGGATAGACGCGGCCCTTCATCCACTGGCGGTGCCGCACTTCCCATTCACTGCCCGCGCCCGAGGCGCGCACGAAGGCCTTCACCCAGAAACCGGTGCCCAGGAAGTAGGCAAAGGGCAGCGACTGCGCGAGCGCTGCCACGAGCGCGACGACGAGCCCGAGGCTCAAGTGCATCGCCAGCGGTCCGCCAGCCGCCGGCGCGTCGCGCGCCGAGGCGGCCACGGCGTGTGCAGCCTCTCGTCCCGCCCAGCTCGCGACGAGCAGCAGCAGGAGCACGGCCGTCATGAGAGCGCGGAAGATCGTGGCCATGGGGCCCAGATCCTAGCGAAGCGGCACTGGTCGCCGCCCGCCCCGGCTCACTCCAGGTGCATTTGCAGCATCCAGGCGTTCTTCTCGTGGATCTGCTGGCGGCGCACGCCCAGGTCGGCCGAGGCGTCATCGCCCGCCTTCTGCGCGGCGGCAACCAGCGCCTTGGCCGACGCCACGACCTTGGCCTGGTCCTTGGTCAGGATCCGGATCATCTCGGTGGCCTTGGGCACGCCGTCCGTCTCCTTCACGTCCGATAGCTTCAAGAAAGCGGTGTAGGTGCCCGGCGCGGGGACGTCGAGCGCGCGGATGCGCTCGGCGATCTCATCCACGGCGAGCGACAGCTCGGTGTACTGCGTCATGAAGAGGGCGTGCAGCGTCGAGAACATTGGACCGCGCACGTTCCAATGGAAGTTGTGGGTCTTCAGGTAGAGCACGTAGCTGTTGGCGAGCAGCACCGAGGCGGCATCGGCAGTGGCCTTGTCGAGACTCTTGGTACTCATGCGGAGCGTCCTTTGACACGAGGTGACGGCGGGCGCGCGATTGTACGAAGCGCGCCCGCGGGCTGTCGTCTAGCTGCTGCCATGCGAGTGTCAAGGGCTGCGATGTGCGGCGACCCGCTCCGCGGCTGCCACGGGGCTGCTACGCGGACAATCGGCTGCCCAGCACTTCTGTCGCCCAAGGCAGAGAATCCCGCGTTCGCCAACTGCCCTCCCACAATTGCAGCGGTGTGCGACGCGGCGGGGTGTCGGTGTGCCGCGTGTACCGAGCCGACCTCTCGGCCGCATCGGCCGAGTCGGCGAGGTGTCTGAGCGGCACCGCCGAGCCCCCGCCGCGGGCGCACGGAGCGCTCCGCGCTCTAAGCCTTGCTTCCCGACGGCATCCGAAAGCGGCGCATCATGCGCACGGCAATCGCGAGCACGATCAGCAAGTACACGCCGAGCAGAACCATTGCACTCCAGCCGACGGCATTGCTGCCGTCGAGGTTGGCGCGATAGATGCTTTGGAAGACCACGAGCATCAGGCCCATCGTGGCGCTGCCGATCCAGAGCAGGCTGCCAGTCATCGCGTCGAGGCTTTCGTCGCGGCGCGCGGGCACGAGCCAATAGTCCTTGTTGGGCATGTTGATGAGGCTGTCCGGCAGGCGCTTCAGCAGGAGCGCGATGCCGAACATCATGCCGCCGCTCATGAGCGCGGTGAAGGCAGTGACCCAGATGAGGGCGGAGCGGCTCATGTAGCCGTCGGCCTGGCCGGAGAAGTCAAAGTGGGTGGCCATGCGCTCGGGCATTTGCGGGTAGTAGTAGGCGGCCTGTGCGCCGAAGAGCAGCATGAGGGCCAGCAGCACGAAGAGCGCGAGACGATTCATGGCACTCATTGTAGAGAGCGAGGGCCGCTGTCTAAAACTTCCAGGACTCACGCCCTCAGATTGCCTTGCTCAGGCCCTGCTTTGGATCCGGGCAGAAGTCAGTGGCAAAGCCGGAGGGCCTCTGGTGACTGAAGTCTGATCCGGCCGCCGCGTCCGGAAGCTCCAGCGGCGTCAGCGGCCTGGGATGCCGTAGCGCCAGAAGCAAGCCGAGCAGCAGCGGAACGACACCGAGCGCGATGAAGACCGTATCGGGGAGAATGCGCAGCCAGAGCAGCGCCTGGATGTGGGGCTGCTGGTAGAAGTCGAGGCTCCGTGCGGCGAAGAAGCCTTCCGTGGCGGCCACCTGGAGTTGCATGACCCCGATGGGCGTGAGTGTGAGGGTCACCATGCCGAATAGGCCGGCGTTCAGTCCCCAGAAGGAGAGGGTGAAGAGCCGCCCCGACCAGCCTCGCTCGGTGACGACATTGCGCACGCAGTAGAGCGCTAGGCCGATGGCCAGCATGCCGAACACGCCCATGAGCGCGGCATGGCCGTGGTTGGCGGTGAGGAAGGAACCGTGCTCGTAGTAGTTGACGATCGGCAAGTTGATCAGGAACCCAAAGACACCTGCGCCGATCAGATTCCAGAAGGCCACCGCGATGAGGAACAGAAAGGGGATCCGGTAGGCGAAGGTCTGGCCGCCTCGCTTAACGACTTGCCAATGTTCGAAGGCCTCGACCGCCAGCAGTGTGAGCGGCACGACCTCGAGTGCCGAGAAGACGCTGCCAAGCGCGATCCACAGTTCGTTCGCGCCGATCCAATAGTAGTGGTGGCCGATCCCGATGATGCCGCTGCCTAGCAGGATGAGGAGCTGGAACTTCAATGCGCGAGCGGCCGAGGCGCGTTTCACCAGGCCCATGCCCACCAAGAGCAGGCCGAGCACGACGACGGCGAAGACCTCGAACATGCCCTCCACCCACAAGTGAATGACCCACCAGCGCCAGTAGTCGGCCATGGTGAGGTGGCTGCCGGGTGTCATGAGGAAGCTGGCGCAAAACATCAGCGGAATAGCGACGGCGGAGACCAAGAACAAGTGCACGAGGCCGCCACGACCGGGTTCGGCACGCAGCGCGTCGCGCACACCCCGATAGACAATGACCAGCCATAGCGCAAAGCCAACGGCCAGCAGCACCTGCCAGAGCTTGCCCAGCTCCACGAGTTCCCAGCCCGAGTGGCCTAGCCACCACCACCACTCGCCGAGGCGTCCCTGCACGCCCAGCCACTCGCCCGCCAGCGAGCCGAGCGCCACGAAGACCAGCGCTCCGTAGAGCAGGTCGACGAGCAGGCCTTGGCGCTTGGGCTCACGCCCGCCGATGAGGGGCGCCACGTAGATGCCGAGCCCCATCCACGCTGTCGCGATCCACAGAATGGCGAGTTGCAAGTGCCAAGTCTTCGCCACGGTGAAGGGCAGCCAGCGGGCGAGGTCGAAACCGTAGAAGGCGGCCCCTTCGACGTAGTGGTGCGCGAGATAGCCGCCCAGCAGCGTCTGGAGCAAGAAGAGTGCGCCAGCCGTGACGAAGTATTTCAACGTCTTGCGCTGGCTCGGGTAGACCGGCAACCAACTCGGATCTTGAGCGGCGAGGGGACCACCGTCCGTTGCGTCGTCCATGACGTAGCGTCCGCGCCACCAGACCAGCAGCACGATCGCTAGCACGAGCAGGAGCACCGCCGCCGAGACGCCGCTCCATAGCATGGCCGAGACGCCGGGCGTATTGCCGGCGCCGGGGTCGTAGGGCCAGTTGTTGGTGTAGGTGCCGGCCGTCTCGGGGCGCTCCACGCCGGCGAGCCAGGACGTCCACCAGAAGAAGGCCGCGAGCTGGTGCAGGGAATCGCCCTGGGCGATCCACGTCGTGCCGGCGGCGTCGTCGTGTGCGGTGATCGCGCCGGCGGGCATGCCGCGCTCGGGCTCACCCTCGACGAAGCGCCGGCGCACTTCCGCGACGATGACCGCGAAGGCCGCGGCCTCGCGGGGGCTGACGGTGAGTACGTCGCTTGCCGCGTCGTAGCGGTTGTGCTTGATCTCAGCGCGCACGGCCTCGGCGGCGGCTGCGCGGCCGCCTGCATCGAGCGCTTGCCAACCGCGTTGCTCGCGGAGCAGCTCCACGCGGCGGTGCAGGACTTCCGCCGTGAAGTCCGGGCCGTAGTAGGTGCCGTGACCCAGCACCGAGCCCCAGTCCATGAGGCCATGCTTCTGGTAGATCGCCTGGCCGCTGCGGACGTCGGCGGCGGTCATCACCACCTGACCGTCCTCGGCCACGACGCGGCCGGGAATTGGCGCGCGGCTGCGCCAGAGGCTCCAGCCGCCGAGCAACAGCACCGAGAAGCTGACCAGCACGGCCACGATGAGCACACGCCCGACAGTGATGCGCTTGAGAGTCGACATGGTGATAGCCCAGAGGGAAGCGGCGCGGGGACACCAAGCACCGCACTCGCCCTTAACTATCGCCCGTTGCCGACGGGCGCTCCTTGACGCTGATCAAGCCGCGCCGGGCGCTCAGTCCACGGCGTGCGCAGTGGAGCGCTCGTCTTGCAGCGCCAAGCGCGTCGCGAAGCGAGCCGCTGTGCGGCCAGCCACGATCGTGGCCGCGCGCACCACCCCCTTGGCCAGGACGCGGCGCACAAAGTCCAGGGCGGGGATCGTGCCCAGGCCACGCCGCCGCCGAGCCCGGTTGTAGAGCACGTTTTGCTCGGTCACCAGCCATTCGCTGTAGAGCATGTACATCCAAGTGAAGGGCAGACGCAGCGAACGCCAACGGATGGCGCGCTGCGCAAGGGGCAGCAGGCGCGGGTGGCGCACGACGAGCGGGAACCACTTGTGCAAGTTCTCGTGCAGGTGCCGGTGCGGGCGCGCCAGCGGCGAAGTGCGGTTGAACTGAGCGGGGAAGTCGTCCCAGCGGTCGGTGGCGATGCCCATCTCGCGGGTCATGTCGTTGATGTCGGTCAGCGGATAGGGCTGCAGCAGCGAGACGAGCGGATGGTCTACCCGGCACTCAATGTTTAGACGCACCGTCTCAAGGTCGTCGTCGAGCGATGCGCCTGGCCCGCCGAGCATGTTCAGGCTGCCTAAGCGGATGCCCCGAGCGCGAATCAGTCCGGCCGCGCGGACGAGCTGGGCGCGCGTGGTGTTCTTGCGCATGATGGCATTGCGCATGTGGTCGTCGGCGGCCTCGAAGGCGATGCGCGCGTAGAGGCACCCGGCTTGCCGGAGCAAGTCCACGTGCTGCGGCGTGACCATGTTCGCCATGAGGATCGCATCAAAGGGCAGCCCCACCTCGGCCGGCCAGCGCTCGGCGAACTCGGTCAACCACGGCCGGCTGATGTTGAAGATGTCATCCACAAAGTGCACGAAATCCAGAGGGTAACGCTCGCGCAGTTCTTGGGCTTCGCGGATCACATGATCCACGCTGCGGCGACGCACGTATTCGTCGTTGCCGACGCCATAGACCTTGCGCTTCCAGGCATGGTGGAAGCAGAAGCTGCAGTTCATGGGGCAGCCCCGGTCAGCCTTCAGCACCTTGCGCGGGTTGTCCCGGTAGAGCGGGCCTGCGTCGTAGAGCAGCGACCGGTCGACGAAGCCCAAGGAGTCGAGGTCCTGCACGAGAGGCCGCAGGCCGTTTTCGTGGATGCGGCCGGAGGCCTCCTTGAACCAGATATTGGGAATGTTCGTCAGGTCACCGCCGCTCTCGGCGCGGTCGACGAAGTCCACCAGCGCCGCCTCGCCCTCGCCGCGACAGATGGCGTCCAGTCCCGGTTCGCGCAGAAAGTCGGGCACGACGGTGGGGTGCGGTCCGCCGGCAATCGCCAATGACCGCGGGCTCCAGCGCTTGACCAGCCGATTGAGCCCGGCCAGGGCCGTGTGAATCCCGGTCATGGCCGAATAGCAGACGACTCCCGGATCGTAGGCTTTGATCTTGGCCGGCAGGCGCGGGTCCGGCACGAGCATGAGCCGCGTCTCATGACCGGCGCGGCGCAGGGCGGTCGATAGAGCCATGACGCCGAGCGGCTCTTGCGGCAGATACGAACACAGGAAGAGCACGCGCATGAGAAGCTCCAGGCGGCGGCAGCCTAGCCAGAGCCGGCGTCCTGTCGCTTGACGTCCGTCAAGGGGCTGTGGCGAGAGCAGCGGGCTGGCTCAGCGCCGGGCATGGCAGAATCGACGCGATGAGTGTCCCGCAGCCCTCCGATCTGAGTTCTACGCTTGCCGCTCTTCCGCACTTCCGCGAACTGCCGCCTCCGCTGCTCGCCCGGGTCGTCGGTATGTCGCGCGAGATCGAACTCGCCGCAGAGGAAATTCTTTTTCACGCAGGCCAGCGCTGTGATGGCTTTTACATTGTGTGTTCCGGCGTCGTGCGGGTCTTCCGCACAGCGCCTGATGGTCGCCAGCAAGTGGTGCATCACATCGGTCCCGGCGGAACCTTCGCCGAGGCGGCGCTCTTTCATCACGGCATCTTCCCGGCGAGCGCGGCGGCCGCCGAACCTGCTCGACTGATCAAGATTGATGGACCGCGTTTCCTCAAGCTGTTTGCGGAGGAGCGCGCTCTGGGTAGCTCGATGGTTGGTTCGCTCTGCGGCTGGCTGCACACCCTGCTCGACCGCATCGCAGTGCTCACGCTGATTTCTGCGGGCAGTCGGCTGGCCTCTTATCTGCTGCGCCTGCCGGCGCGCGAGGTGAGCGGAGAGTTGTGCGTGACCTTGCCGCTCGCCAAAAAAGAACTCGCCGCGGAGCTCTCGATTACGCCTGAAACGCTATCGCGCCTGCTGGCGCGCTGGCGGGACCGCGGCCTGGTCCGTGTGGAAGGACGCACGCTGGTGCTGCTCGACGGTCGAACGCTCGAGGCCATCGCCGAGAGCAGCGCTTCCGACTAAGCGTCGAATCGCCGGCGGCGCACTTGATCTCCGTCAATGCGCCCGGTGACTCGGAAAGCGATCTTCGGGGCCGTGATCCCGCTGCGGCGCGTCTTCCGCGCTCCCGCCCGATCCACCTTGGAGAGAGCCATGACCGCGATGGAGGCCGTTGACCGCCCGACAACCGCTGCTGCGCCCGAAACCCGCTGCTGTGGTCACCACCAAGCCTTCGAGATCCTGCACGACTGCCATGAGCACATTCTTGAGCGCCTGGCTCGGCTTGAGACCATGGCGCGTGCTCTGCAGCGCGAAGGCCTCTTCGCGGAGCGGCACCTCGCCGTCCTTGGCGACGTCCTGAGTTTCCTCCACGTCGCCGTGCCCATGCACTCGACCGACGAAGAGCGCACGCTGTTTCCGCGCCTACGGGCCGCGCTCGGTCGCGCACCCCAGGGCAGCACGCCGATGGACTGCCTGGAGCAAGAGCATGTGCAGCATCAAGCGCTGCTCGTGGCGCTTGAGCGTGCCGTGGTCCGGCGCGATCTCGTGGCTGTGGGGCGGGCCGCTCTGGATCTTGTGGCGGAGTACCGTACGCACATCGCCAAAGAGGAGGAGGTCTTGTTCCCCTGGGCGAGAACAGTGCTCACGGATCAACGCGTCGTCGAGGAGATGACTCGCGAAATGCGTGAGCGCCGTGTGGCGGCGGGCCTTTCGAGCTGCTGATCGTGGTGTTTCGTTCGCTTGTCACAGCGGATTGAGGAGGGCCCATGAGTGGCTGGCTGACGTCTCAGCGAAGGCGCTCCAAGCTGGGACGAGTCTTGATTCGAGCGGTCGTCGTCCTGGCGCTCGCGGCCGGGACAGTGGCGCAGACTCCCGAGGAGGCTGCACGCGGCGCCGAGCTTTACGGCCGCCAGTGCGCCGTCTGTCATGGGCTCACCGGCCGGGGTGACGGGCCCGCGGCGTACTTGCTGGATCCCAAGCCGCGCAACTTCGCGGCGGGCACTTTTCGGGTCGTCTCCACAGAGGACGGTGTCCCGACGGACGAGGATCTACTGACCACTCTGCGACGAGGAATGCCAGGCTCCGCGATGCCTCCTTGGAGCCACCTGTCCGAGGCGGACTTGCGCGGCCTCGTCGCTGAAGTCCGCCGATTCGTGCTGGAGGGCCGCGCCACCGACGCCATGGCGGAGGACGACACGCTGACTCGCGAGGAAGCGTTGGCCGACGCGCTCGAACTCTACGGTACGCCCGGCGATCCGGCGTTGATTCCTGCCCGACCGGACGAAGGAATCATCGACCTCGCGCTGGGACAGGAGCTTTATCGGCGAAGTTGCGCCGCGTGTCATGGCGAAGATGGGCGCGCGCGAGTGCCGGTTGAGAAACTGGACAGCGACGGGTATCCCATCGGGGCGCGGGATTTCACGCGCGGGATCTTCAAGGGCGGGCGTCGTGGCGAGGACATCGCGCGGCGCATCTGGCTGGGCATGCCCGGGACGCCGATGCCCTCGTTGCCGCTGAAGCAGCGCGAGCTCTGGTCCCTCGTCGCGTTCATCGAGGGTCTCTCCAGTGGGCAGGACGAGAGCCGTGTCCTGCAGGTGCCCTCTGTGCTCGTCGCGCGCCGAGTGGACGAGCCACTGTCGCTTGATCCCGAAGCGACCTCCTGGGTCGGGGTCGAGCCGACTTGGCTGGCCGTCACGCCGCTCTGGTGGCGCCACGACCGTATCGAGGGGCTGTCTGTGCAGGCGCTGCACGACGGGCAGCAGCTCGCGCTGCGCTTGTCGTGGGACGATGCGACATGCGACGACGAACTGCTCCGGCAACAGTCCTTTGGCGACGCGGTGGCTGTTCAGCTCTCGGCCGAGAGCGATCCGCCCTTCTTCGGCATGGGCGATGCCTCCGCACCGGTGGACCTGTGGCACTGGAAGGCCGTGTGGCAGCGCGACGCCTCAGGCCGGCCCGAACTCGTCGCGGCGTTTCCCAACCTGCCTGCCGGTTCGCTAGACGAACGCGGGCCGGCTGAGGAAGTGTTCGAGACGGCCACGGCCGTTGGCAACCCCTTGTCGGCGGCGGAGCCGGGCCGCACGGTGGAGAGCGCCACGGCACGAGGGCAGGGCACGCTCAGCACGCGGCCGATCCTCGATCGCGCGGTGCAGGGCCGCGGCCGCTGGAGCGCAGGGCGCTGGAGTGTCGTGCTGCTGCGCGACTTAGCACCTCCGGAACACGAGGCGGAGGCTGCTGTCGTCACGCTGCGGCCGGGCGGATCGAGCTCAGTCGCATTCGCCGTGTGGGATGGCTCGGCCGGCGACCGCAATGGCAGCAAGTCAGTGACGATCTGGCACCGCTTGGCCTTGGAGTACTGAGATGGACTGCACGCATCCATCGCGCCGCGACTTCCTGAAACTGCTCGGCGTGGGCTCGGCCTTTCTGACGAGCCCACTCGAGCTGCTCGGCGGCTTGCAAGTGGCAGCGGACATTGACAATCCGCTCGAGCACTACCCGAACCGCGGCTGGGAGCAGGTCTACCGCGACCAATACCGTTACGACCGGACGTTTACGTGGGTCTGTGCGCCCAACGACACGCACATGTGCCGCATGCGGGCCTTTGTGCGCAATGGCGTCATGATCCGCAGCGAGCAGAACTACGATCACCAGCGCTGCGGGGACCTGTACGGAAACCAGGCCACAGCGGCGTGGAATCCGCGCGGCTGTCCGAAGGGGTTCACCTTCCAGAAACGGCTTTACGGACCTTTCCGGCTCAAGGGGCCGGTGCTGCGCAAGGGCTGGAAGGAATGGGCCGACGCCGGGTTTCCCTCGCTGTCCGACGATCCGACGCTGCGAGCGCGCTATCGCTTCGACGACCGCGGCAACGACAGCTTTGTACGCCTGCCGTGGGACGAAGTCTCTGACTACGTTGCGGGCGCCCTCATGGCGATCGCGAAGACCTACAGCGGCGACGAGGGTAAACGGCGACTGCTGCAGGACGGGTACGCGCCGGAGATGCTTGAGCATTGGCAGGGCGCCGGCACCCGCACGATGAAGATCGGCAGCAACCTGCCCATTCACGGGCTCGTGGGTAAGTTTGGTCTCTTCCGCTTCGCCAACCAGATGGGGCTGGTTGACCACCACGCGCGCGGCGTGCCCGCGGATCAAGCGCTCGGTGCTCGCGAGTGGACTGAATACACCTGGCGCGGCGACCAGGCGCCGGGTCAGCCCTTTGTGCACGGCCTGCAGACCTCCGACTGCGACATGAACGATGTGAGGCACAGCAAGCTCACGATCCACATCGGCAAGAATCTGGTCGAGAACAAGATGCCGGAGAGCCATTGGATCAACGAGCTGATGGAACGTGGCGGCAAGATCGTGTGCATCACGCCCGACTACAGCGCCCCTTCAGCCAAGGCGGACTATTGGATCGGTGTACGGCCTGGCCTCTCTGACACCGCTGTCGTCCTCGCGGTCACCAAAATCCTAATGGACAGAGACTGGATCGACGTTGACTTCATCAAGCGTTTCACAGACTTTCCCTTGCTCGTGCGCACAGACACGCTGCGGCGCCTGAGGCCCGAAGACGTGATCGCCGGCTACCAGCCCAAGGACATCAGCGGCGGGCCGTCGTTCAAGGAGCAGGCGCTGACAGCGGAGCAGCGCGCACGCATCGGCGACTTCACCGCCTGGGACGAGCAACAGGGCCGCGTCGTGGCACTGACGCGCGATGATGTCGGCGTCAACGCCAATCTGAATGTCGCGCTCAACGGGACCTACAGCGTGCGGACCGTCGACGGGCAGATCGTCGAGGTCATGCCGGTGTACGAGATGTACAAGCGCCACCTGGTCGACTACGACGTGCAGACGGTGGAGGAGATCAGCGGGGCCAAGGCCGAACTGGTCGAACGCCTCGCCAAGGACATTTGGGAGACCACCAAGGCCGGGCACAGCGTGGCGATTCACCACGGTGAGGGGGTCAACCACTATTTCCACGCCACGCTGCACAACCGGGCGTGCCACTTGCCGCTCATGCTGACCGGCAACTTCGGCAAACACGGCGCAGGAGTTTTCACCTGGGCCGGCAACTACAAAGGCGCGCTGCTGCAGGGCAGCCCGTGGACCGGGCCGGGCGCCGCGACTTACAGCCATGAAGATCCCTTTCATCCGGTGCTCGACGAGAGCCTGCGGCTGACGCGCGAGCACCTGCGCGACACGACCGAGGGCGAGGACGTGGCCTTCTGGGGACATGGCGAGACGCCGCTGATCGTGCAGACCAAGCAGGGGCGGCGCGTGTTCACGGGCAAGACGCACATGCCCTCGCCCACCAAGCTCATGTGGTACAGCAACGCCAACTTTCTCAATCAGGCCAAGTGGGTCTACAACCTGATTGTCAACGTGCTGCCCAAGATCGACATGATCGTGGATCAGCAAATGGAGTGGACCGGCTCGGCCGAGTATGCCGACGTAGTGTTGCCGGCCAACTCCTGGGTCGAGGCGCAGGATCTCGAACTCGGCGGCTCATGCAGCAACCCCTTCATTCAGGTGTGGGGCGGCAACGGTGTGTCGCCGGTGCACGACAGTCGTGACGATGCTGAGATCTTCGCTGGCGTGGGTCGAGCGCTCGCTCGGCTCACCGGCGACGGTCGCTTTGCGGACTACTGGAAGTACATCACCGAAAAGAAGGCGGGTGTCTACATCCAGCGCGTGCTGGACAACTGCACGACCACGCGCGGACCGCAGGGGGCCTATCAGCTCGACCGTATTCTCAAAGGCGAATACGGCGGCGAGCCGGGCACCGCGCTCATGCTGTTTCGCACTTACCCGCGCGTGCCGTTCTGGGAGCAAGTGCACGACAGCGTGCCCTTCTACACCGACTGCGGCCGCCTAGCCGGCTACTGCGACCTGCCGGAGGCCATCGAGTACGGCGAGAATCTCGTCGTGCACCGCGAGGCCGTCGAGGCCACGCCATATCTGCCCAACGTGATTGTGTCGAGCAGCCCGTATCTGCGGCCGGTGGACTTCGGCATCGCGCTCGACGACCTCGATCCCGACCGCCGCACGGTGCGCAACGTCAAGCTGCCCTGGAGCGCGGTCAAGCAGACCGTCAACCCTCTGTGGGCTGCGGGCTTTCGCTTCTTCTGCTCCACGCCCAAGAGCCGGCACACGACGCACAGCAGTTGGTCCACTGTCGACTGGCACTGGATCTGGAGCAGCAACTTCGGTGATCCGATGCGCCGCGACAAGCGCGACCCGGGCACCGGCGACCGGCAGATCCAGATGAACCCGCAGGCCGCTGCGGAACTCGGCCTGCACGAAGGCGACTACGTGTGGGTGGACAGCAATCCCGCGGATCGCCCCTTTGTCGGCGCACGCTCCGGTGATCCGCGCAGCAAGGCTTTCCGCTGCATGGTGCGGCTCAAGCTCAACCCCTCGCTGCCCTACACGATGACGATCATGAAGCACACCGGCTGGATCGCCACCGAGCGCACGGTCAAGGCGCATGAGTCGCGTGCCGATGGCTTGGCGCTGTCGCCCGAGACCGGATACCAGAGCAACTACCGGTACGGCAGCCACCAGAGCATCACGCGCAGTTGGCTCATGCCGATGCACCAGACCGACACGCTCTTTCACAAGAAGACCGGGTCAATCGGCTTTGTTTTCGGCTTCGCCGTGGACAACCACGGCGTGAACACGGTGCCCAAAGAAACGCTGGTGCGCATCACCAAGGCCGAGGCGGGCGGCTTGGGCGGCGTAGGCCTCTGGGAGCCCGCGGCCTCCGGCCGGACTCCGGGCGCAGAGTCCGCCGCGATGCTGGCCTACTTGCGGGGCGAACTGACTGAGGTGAAGACATGAACCCGGAGTCTGCGCTTCCCGACGTCGATCCCTACGACGGCCGACACCCGCGCGACCGCGCTATTGAGCCCGAGGATCCCATGCTGTTGACGGGTGAACCGGTGAATGGCGAGCCGCTCTTCATGCTCGACAGCCTCATCGAAGAGTTTGCCGGCCAAGGCTGGGACAAGCCGCACATCCTGCGGCTCTTCGACTCGCCCTTCTTTCAGGCGACTTGGGGACTGCGCCAGACGCTCGGGTTGCCGCTGATCGAAGCGCGCATCGACACAGTCCTGGAGCGCTGTGGCGTACGGCGCTTCCGGACAGCCTTCAACGCGGCCGCGGCCGGCCCGGCCGCCTGCGGCCATGCCGACGTGCCCGAGATCCTGCACTGCGCGCCGCCCGCGGCGGAGGGAGAGCTCCTTGCCTAAAGTTTGGAACTGGCAGATCGGTCGTGAGATGGACTACCCCTACGAGGCTCGCTTCCCCGAGTGGCAGTTCGCCTTTGTCTTCAATATCAACCGCTGCATCGCCTGTCAGACCTGCACGATGGCCTGCAAGTCCACCTGGACTTTCAGCAAGGGCCAGGAGCACATGTGGTGGAACAACGTCGAGAGCAAGCCCTACGGCGGGTACCCGCAGGGCTGGGACAGCAAGTTGCTCTCGATGCTCGAGCAGGCCAATCCCAAAGGCCAGTCGTGGACTGGCCAAGCTGGCCCAGCCAATGCGCCCTACGGCCGCTTCGACGGCAAGACGATCTTCGACGCCGCCGGCCGCACAACTTCAGCGCCGCCTGGGCAGCGCGTGCTCGGTTATCTGCCGACCGATGCCGAATGGACCGCGCCCAACATGCACGAGGAGGTGGCCACGGGCGCCATCCTGCAGCCTGGCGACTATGGCGCCTCTGCGCAGCTCCCAGAGCACAAGGTGTGGTTCTTCTACATGCAGCGGCTGTGCAATCACTGCACTTACCCCGGCTGCCTGGCCTCTTGCCCGCGCAAGGCAATCTACAAACGGCCCGAGGACGGTGTCGTGCTCATTGACCAGGAGCGCTGCCGCGGCTACCGCAAATGCGTCGAGGGCTGTCCCTACAAGAAAGCGATGTACCGGCCCACCACGCGCACTTCCGAAAAGTGTGTTGCCTGTTACCCGCGTCTTGAGGGCCGGGATCCGGAGCTGTCGCCGCAGGGCGCGTCGCTCGAGACGCGCTGCATGACCGCCTGCGTCGGCAAGATCCGCCTGCAAGGCCGAGTGCATCTGGAGCGCGACGGCGCTTGGAGCCCGGCGCCCGACAGCCCGCTGTACTTCTTGGTACGAGAGCGGCGCGTGGCCCTGCCGCTCTATCCGCAGTTCGGCACGTCGCCCAATGGCTTCTACATCCCGCCACGTTGGGTGGCGCGTAGCTACTTGGCGCAGATGTTCGGACCCGGGGTCGAGCACGCTTTGGAGCAGTACTGTTGTCCCGATCGCGAGTTGCTCGCCGTGCTGCAGCTCTTCCGCGCGCAACAACAGGTCCTGTCTCGCTACGCCATCGAGCAGGGCCCCAAGGTTGCGGAGGTCGAGGTGACTATGCCGGACGGTAGTCGCAAGACTCAGGAGATCTGGAACGACACCGTGATCGGCTTCAACACCTTGGGCCAAGAGGTCGTGCGCACGACGGTGGAGGAGCCCACCTTCGTCCGTGATCGACAACACCTCAACTCCATCTGAGGCTGCACCCCATGAACACTGACAAGCCGAGCACTCCCGCCAATCCCATCACTCCACACGACGAAGCGTCCGCCAACTTCGACGGTGCCGGCTCGCCGCTTTCCTGGACAGCTCTCGATGAGGCGCGGCTGTGTCTCTATCACGTGCTGTCGCTGGCTGCCTCAGACCCGACCAGCCAGCGCGCCGGCCGGCTGCGCGACTCGGATCTCGTCAAGCAGGGCGAGGCCGCTGCCGCCTTCATCGCGGCAGAGCCGTCGGCGCAGGCCATCGCGCTGGCACCGGGTGAGTTGCCGCCGGCGTTTCTCGCGCGTCTAGACTTTGTGCAGGACTTCGGTCGTTCGCAGTCGGAGCTCGTCGCGAACTACGAACGCGTCTTTGGCCTCGTCATGAGCAAGGAGTGTCCACCCTACGAGTCGGAGTACTGCCGCCAGACCCTTTCGGTTTATCGCAGCCATCACTTGGCGGATGTCGCCGGCTGCTACCGCGCCTTCGGACTGGAGGTCTCACCGGATCGAACCGAACGTCATGACCATGTGGCGCTGGAACTCGAGTTCATGGCTTGGTTGCTGGCCAAGCAGCGCCATGCCTTGCAGCGTGGTGGTCCGCAGGCCTTCGAGCAGGCCCGCGTGTGCCGCGAGGCGCAGCGCCTCTTCGTGGAGCAGCACCTGGCTTGGTGGTTGCCCGCCTTCGCGCTGGCCCTGCGCCGCAAGTCCGACCAACTTCGCAACCTGCGCGACCTGCACGAGCTGCCGCAGAGCCCGCTGGGCACACTCGGCGCGGCTCTCGCCGCATTCATTCCCGCCGAGCGCGCAGTCTTGGGGGTCGCTGCGCCGACGGAACTGGTGAGCCCCGCCGTCGCAGAACCCGAGCCGGACGGCTGTGCCGGATGCGAAGGTCTCGCTTCCGCGAAGCAGGGCCGCTAGAGTTGCTCTTCAGTCCAGGCAACGTGATCAGGAGAGCCGTTTGACCGGTACTGCGCGCAACGGCGCCTTGGCGGGCTTGGTGCTGGCCAGCCTGGTGGGGCTGGCGGGCGGCGCCGGCGGCTACACCTTCCTCTATGCGCACGGCGCCAGCTACCTGACTGACGATCCGCGCGCCTGCACGAACTGCCACGTGATGAACTCGCAGTACAACGGTTGGATGCAAGGCAGCCACCGCAGTGCGGCCACCTGCAACGACTGCCACACGCCGGCCGGACTCGTGGGCAAGTATCTGACCAAGGCCGACAACGGCCTGCACCACTCGATTGCGTTTACGAGCGGCGACTTCGCCGAGCCGATCCGCATCAAGCCGCACAACCTGGCCATCACCGAGGCGCGCTGCCGCGACTGTCACGCGAGTGTGGTGGCGGCCATTGATCATCCTGTGGAGGGCGGCGAACCGCTCTCCTGTGTCCGTTGTCACGCCGATGTGGGGCATCGCCGATGAGTTCAGCCAAGTTTGGTTTCAGCCGCTATGTGCTTGTGGGCTTGGTGGCCGCGGGGGCGACTGCCGGCGCGCTGGCCCTGCTCACGAACATCTTTGAGCGCAAGCAGGAGGCGCTGCGCCCCTTTGCCCAAGTCGTCGCGCTCGATGAGCGCACCGAGGACCCGGCGCTGTGGGGCCGCAACTTCCCGCACCAGTACGACAGCTACCGGCGCACGGTGGATCAGGTGCGCACGCGCTTCGGCGGCAGCGAAGCGGTGCCGCGCGAGCCCACCGAGCGCGATCCGCGTGACGTGGTGTCGCAGTCCAAGATCGAAGAGGACCCGCGCCTCAAGACCATGTGGGCCGGCTACGCCTTCAGCAAGGACTTCCGCGAGGAGCGCGGTCACGCCTACATGCTCACCGATCAGCGCTACACCGAGCGCCAGGTTGTGGTGCAGCAGCCCGGCACCTGCCTCAACTGCCACGCCTCGATGGTCGTGCCTTACCAAGTGGCCGGCGACGGCGACATGGAGCGCGGCTTCCACGCGATCAATGGCATGAAGTACCAGGAAGCCGAGAAGCTGGCCGCACATCCGGTGAGCTGCATCGACTGCCATAACCCCGAGACGATGGCCCTGCGCGTGACGCGACCGGCCTTCATGACCGGGCTCGCGGCGGCCAAGGCGGCGGAGGGCGTGGAGGATTACGACGTGAACCGCGACGCGAGCCGCCAGGAGATGCGCTCCTATGTCTGCGGCCAGTGCCACGTCGAGTACTACTTCAAGGGCCCCGAGAAGACGCTGGTCTATCCGTGGGCCAACGGACTGAAGGTCGACCAGATCTACGCCTACTACGAAACGGCGGCCTTCAAGGACTGGATCCACGCCGACAGCGGCGCGCCGGTGCTCAAGGCTCAGCACCCTGAGTTCGAGATGTGGAACCAGGGCGTGCACGCAGCGGCGGGTGTGTCGTGCGCCGACTGCCACATGGCCTACGAGCGCGTCGGTGCGCAGAAACTCTCCAGCCATCACGTGCAAAGCCCGCTGCTCAACCTCAACAACGCTTGCCAGACCTGCCACCCGGTGCCGGAGGATGAACTGCGCTCGCGCGTGGAGCGCATCCAGGGCAACACCTTCCGGCTGCGCAGTCAGGCGCTCGACGCCCTCTGCGCCCTCATCGCCGATCTCAAGGCGGCGCGCGAGGCCGGCCGCGCGGACGATGAACTCGCGCTGCCGCGGCAGCTCCAGCGCCGCGCGCAGTTCTACATCGATTTCGTAGAGGCCGAGAACAGCACCGGCTTCCACGCGCCGCAAGAAGCGGCGCGCGTGCTGGGCGAGGCCATGAACTACGCCCGGCAAGGGCAGATCGCGGTGCGCGATCCAGCCTTCGTGCCGCAGCTCGCTCCGCCCTGAGCCGCGCGCCGCGGAGCGCGCGAGCGGATCCACGCGGCCGTAGGTGACGCCGACGGGGCGCGGTCGTTACCCTCTGCGCCCATGAAAGTCCTCGTCCTCGGCAGCGGCATGGTCGGCTCGGCCATGGCGCAAGATTTGCTCAACGAGCCGGGCTGGCAGGTCACGGTCGCTGATCGCGATGCAGGCGCCCTGGCGCGCCTCGCGGAGCGCGCGCGCGCCGCCGGCCGCGCCGCTGCACTGACCACGCTGCACGAAGATCTCGGCGACGCCGCCGCGGTGGGGCGCCTCGCGGCGGGTCACGACCTCGTGCTCGGCGCGCTGGCCTCCGTGCTGGGCCTGCAGACCCTGCGCGCGGTGCTTGAGGCCGGCAGGCCCTACGTCGACATCAGCTTCATGGCCGACGACGCGCTCGCGCTCGACGACCTCGCCAAGGCGCGCGGCGTCTGCGCGGTGGTGGACTGCGGCGTGGCCCCCGGCATGAGCAACATGCTCTGCGGCTACGCGGCCTCCGTGCTCTCGCCCTGCACGCACTTGGAAATCTACGTCGGCGGCCTGCCCGTCGATCGGCGCTGGCCCTACGAATACAAGGCGCCCTTCGCGCCGCACGACGTACTCGAGGAGTACACGCGCCCGGCGCGGATCGTCGAGCGCGGCGAGATCGTGATCAAGGAAGCGCTCTCCGAGCCGGAGTACCTCGAGTTTCCCGGCATCGGCACGCTGGAGGCCTTCAACACCGACGGTCTACGCTCGCTGGCCTACACGCTGAAAGTGCCGTCGATGAAGGAGAAGACCATGCGCTACCCAGGGCACATCGCGCTCATGCGCGTGCTGCGGGAGACGGGCTTCTTCTCCAAGGAGCCGATCGAGGTGCGCGCGGCGCCGAGTCCCGAGGGCGGCGCGGCAGGGAAGCCCGCCGCCGGCAAATTCGTGGTTGCCGTGCGACCGCTGGATGTCACCGCCGCGCTGCTCTTCCCCAAGTGGACTTTCGAGGAGGGCGAGGCCGACCTCACGGTCATGCGCGTGTCGGCCGAGGGCTCGCTCGATGGCCGCCGCGTGCGTAAGAGCTGGGACCTCTTCGATCGCTACGACCCAGTCACGCGGACGCGCAGCATGTCGCGCACGACCGGCTTCCCGGCCACCATCGTCGCGCGGCTCATCGCCTCGGGTCGCTTCAAGCGCCCCGGCGTCCACCCGCCCGAGACCCTCGGCGCCGAGCCCGGCCTGCTCGGCGAAGTGCTGGCCCAGCTCAAGGCGCGCGGCATTCACTACACCGCGAAGACGGAGATGCTGGCCTAGTTGCGCGAAGCGGCCCGCGCGCCCGTGCCTAGGTCACGAGTTCGAAGTGCGGGAAGGGCTGCCCGGCTTCGGGCAAGCTGCCCAGCGTGGTGAAGTCGGACACGGCGGCGAAGCGCTCCCAGAGCGCGGCCACCGCGGCATTGTGATGCGCCGCCTCCACGGCCGCAGCCGACTGCCACTCGAAGAGTTCCAGCAACGTGCCGTCTGCGGCGCGCAGCAGCAAACCGGGTCGCGTGGTGACGAGGCCTTCGCGGCGCAGCGTGGGCAAGTGCTCCCGCACGCACGCGAGCAACGCAGCGTGCTGTCCGGGCTTGGGTCGATAGCAGGCGATGACGAAGTTCGGCATGGGACGCTCCGTAAGTGTGGTGAGGCCGGTCAGGAAGGAGGCCGGCAACGGCGATTCGAAGTTCAGTGGCACGCCGGTCGTGGGGTGGGCCAGTTCGAGACGGCGCGCGTGGAGCATGAGCCGGCCGGCGCACTCTCGCGCGGCGCGTTGCAACGCCGGATCGCCGTAGCGCAGATCGCCGACGACCGCATGCCCGAGGTGATGCAGGTGTGCGCGCAACTGGTGGCGCCGTCCGGTGAGCGGCCGCAGTTCCAGCAGGCTGCTCGTCGCAGACGTGTGATCGGGAGCCGTCGGCCAACGCTGCAGCACGCGCCACTCGGTCGTGCTGGGCTTGCCGCGCGTCAAGTCCACCGCGCTGCGCCCCGAACCAAACTCGCGCAGTGGCGCGTCGATGCAGCCCTGCTCCGCCGCGGGACTGCCGTGGACGAGCGCCTCGTAGGTCTTGCGCACTTGCCGTCGCTCGAAGGCCAGTGAGAGTGCTCGATGAGCAGCCGGCGTGCGCGCAAAGACGAGCACGCCGCTCACTTCGGCATCGAGACGATGCACGGCCCACACCCGCTCGCCGCGCTGCTGCGAGAGCCACTCGACGAGACACGCGGCGCCGGGTGACGCGGTCACTCCTGGCTCCACCGTCGCGCCGGGCCCGCGCCCCGGCACAGAGGGCAGGCCCGCGGGCTTATCCACGACGAGTAACTCTTCGTCTTCGAAGAGGACAGTCGGTGCGTAGTTTGGGGACACGGAGTCTGGCGGCACGCTGCTCGGAGGTGTGCGATCTGGGGCGGACATGGTCTGAAAGGCTATCGTAGGCGCCCAATGCTCCGCCCTCTGAAGCTTGACGCTCGCGCTCACCGAAGCCCCTGCGTGGCGGGGGCGCTCCGCTCGAAGTCTGGGCCACGGTCCCTCCGTCTCGGCCTGCTGCCGCTCGCTGCGCTGTTGTTGACCGCTTGCAGCGGCGACGAGGCGGCCGTAGCCGGCGGTTTCCGCACGGCCGTGGTGGAGCGCGGCGATCTCGTGGTGCAGGTGACCGCCACGGGCACGCTGCAGCCGGTGACGCAGGTGCAGGTCGGCACGCAGGTCACGGGTACGGTGGCCGCGCTCTTCGCCGACTTCAACAGCACCGTCAAGCAGGGGCAAGTCGTGGCCCAGATCGACCCGGCGCCCTTCGAGGCGCGCGTGGCCTCCGATCGCGCCAATGTCGTGCGCGCCGAGGCTGACCTCGTGCGCGTGCAAGCCCTGCTGCGCCAGGCCGAGGCCGATTACACGCGGCAGGCCACGCTCGTGAAGGATGGACTCGTTACGGAGTCGGAGTTCGAGGCGGCCGTAGCAAATCGCGACTCGCTCCTGGCGCAGGTGCAGGTGGCGCGCGCCTCGATCGCGCAGCAAGAGGCCGCCCTCACCATCTCCGAAGTGAACCTGCAGTACACGACGATTATCTCGCCGGTGGATGGCACCGTCATCTCGCGCAACGTGGACGTGGGCCAGACGGTGTCGGCCAGTCTCTCGGCGCCGACGATCTTCGTCATCGGCGCGGACCTGGAGCGCATGCAAGTGCAGGCGGCAGTCGCCGAGGCCGACATCGGCCGGATCGCCGACGGCCAGCCGGTTGGCTTTGCAGTGGACGCCTACCCGGGCGAGCGCTTCGCAGGGCAGGTTGAGCAAGTGCGCTTGGCGCCGACGATCGTGCAGAACGTGGTCACGTACACGGTCATCGTGGACGCGCCGAATCCGGGCGGCCGCCTGTTGCCGGGCATGACCGCCAACCTTGAGTTTGAGATCGAGCGCCTGGACGGCGTGCTGCTCGTGCCCGACTCCGCGCTGCGTTTCACGCCGCCCGGCGAGGCCCCGGCCAAACCCGGCACGCGGCGCGTCTTTGTCGTGGAGGACGGCGCGGCCAAGGCAGTGGCCGTGGAGACGGGCCCCAGCGACGGCATTCGCTCGGCCGTGCTCGGCGGCGCGCTCGTTGAAGGCGCGGCGGTCGCCACCGGTCTCTCGATGGCCGGCAGCGGCCCGGCGGTCACCAATCCCTTCGCGCCGCCGCGCATGCCCACCGGCGGCGGTCGCACACGGCCCTGAGCGCGTGTCGCCCGCGGACAGCAGCGCGAGTCGGCCCGGTGTTGCCGGCGGGCCGAGTGCATCGAGTGCCCTCATCGTCATGGAGGAGGTGGCCAAGACCTACCACCTCGGCGAAGTGGACGTGCAGCCCTTGCAGGGCGTCTCGCTGAGCGTGCAGCGCGGCGAACTCGTGGCCCTGTGCGGCGCCTCCGGATCCGGCAAGACCACGCTGCTCAATCTCATCGGCTGTCTCGACCGGCCCACGAGCGGCCGCTACTTGCTCGACGGCCGCGATGTCTCGGGCCTCTCGCCCGACCAGCGCGCCGACGTGCGCCACCGCACCTTTGGCTTTGTCTTTCAGAGCGCCTGTCTGCTGGGGCGCACGAGCGCACTGGAAAACGTGGAACTGCCACTGCTCTACGGCCAAGCCGTGCCGGCGCGCGAACGGCGCCAGCGCGCCGAGGAGATGCTCAGCCGCGTGGGCCTGGCCGACCGGCTGCATCATCATCCCGGCCAACTCTCCGGCGGACAGCAGCAGCGCGTGGCCATCGCGCGCGCGCTCGTCACGCGCCCGGCGGCGCTGCTCGCCGATGAACCCACCGGCAACCTCGACAGCGTCTCGGGCGCGAGCGTGCTCGAGCTCTTCCTGCAGCTCAATGCCGAGGGGCTGACGACGGTGCTCGTCACGCACGACCCCAAAGTTGCGGCGCGCGCGGGGCGCACCGTCTTCGTGCGCGACGGGCGCATCGCCGAGGAGGCCGCCTGAACGCCGCCGTGGCCGTGTCTCTCGCCGCGCGCTCACTGCTGCGGCACCGCGTGCGCACCGGCCTGGCCATGCTGGGCATCGTCATCGGCATCGCGGCGGTCATCGTCATGGTGGCGCTGGGGCAGGGCGCCAACGCCATGGTGCAGGCGCAGATCAGCTCCATGGGCCGCAACCTGCTCATGGTGCGGCCGGGCGCGGCCTCATCGGGCGGCGGCTTCTCCTTTGGCGCCGGCACGGGCACCACGCTTACTTACGACGACGGCGTGGCCCTACTGCGCGAAGTGCCGGGGCTGGTGGCCATGACGCCGGTCATCCGCACGCGCGCGCAGATCGTGGCGGGCGCGGCCAACTGGAATGGCAGCTCGATCATGGGCACCAATGCCGACTTCCCGCGCGTGCGCGACTGGCCACTGGCCGAGGGCGAGTTCTTCCCGGAGCGCGACGTGACCGCGGCCGGCAAAGTCTGCGTGCTCGGCGCCACCGTGGCCGAGGGGCTCTTCCCGGGCGACTCGGCCGTGGGCCGTACCGTGCGCATCAAGAACATCCCCTTCAAGATCACCGGCGTGCTGGCGCGCAAGGGCACGTCGTCGATGGGCTTCGACCAGGACGACGTCGTCGTGGCGCCGTGGCGTTCGGTGCGCACGCTGCTCGAAGGGCGCAGCTTGGCGAATGTGGATCAGCTTCTCGTGGCGACCGAGGCACCCGAACTGATTCCGGCCGTGATGAGCGAGATCGGCGTCGTGTTGCGCGCTCGGCATCGCCTCGCCGACGGCCAAGCCGACGACTTCAATATCTTGCCGATGTCGGAGATGGCCTCCACGGCGGAGCAGACCTCTGAAACCATGTCGGCGCTCTTGGCCGGCATCGCTTCGATCTCGTTGCTCGTAGGCGGCATCGGCATCATGAACATCATGCTCGTCTCGGTCACCGAGCGGACGCGCGAGATTGGGCTGCGCCTGGCGGTCGGTGCGCGCGGCCGCGACATCCTGCAGCAGTTCCTCATCGAGGCGGTCATGCTCACCAGCAGCGCGGGCGTGCTGGGCATCCTGCTCGGCGCGGGCGCAGCGAGCTTGCTGGCGAATGCGAAGCAGTGGCCGCTCATGCTCTCGCCCGAAGTCATGGGGCTGGCCGCGGCCTTCTCCTGCGTGGTGGGCATCTTCTTCGGCTTCTACCCCGCGCTGCGCGCCGCGCGCCTGGATCCTATCGAGGCCCTACGGTGGGAGTGAGTCCCGACCCGCGTGTCCCGTCCGACCCGTGCGAGCCATCGGAGCCGTATGTGCCCTTGCCGATTGATCCGTTGCGCAAGCCCGGCGAGATGGACGAGGCTATGTGGGCAGCCACGCGTCGGCTCGCGGCACTGCCCTGCAATCAGGACGGTGCGGACAAGACGCATGTCCTCGAAGCGATCCGCATGATGCAGCGCTTCTTGCGGATCGAGCCCCAATGGCTTGGTCCGCCGGACGACGTCACGTGAAGCCGGGCGCTCCGACTCCCCCTCAGCCAGGACTGGCTGAGGAGGATCTCTCGATGGACCCCTATGTGGTCGCGTGCCGCGCTCTCGAGCAAGCGGACGTTCCGTTCCTGGTGATCGGTGCCTATGGCGTCAATCTCTTCATCACGCGCATGGGTCGCAAGATCAGCACCTGGGATTGCGACCTGCTGTTGCCTCGCGACGAAGCGATCTTGCAGCGCGCGCTGGTCGCGCTGGGGGCCAATGGCTTTCAGTTTCATGCGGGCGGCGAACCATTGCCGACGCCGGACCCGCTGATTCTGGCAGGAATCGTGCGAGCGGGGGCCAGTGTTCGAGCCTCACTCGGCGCGGGTGAAGTGGATCTGGTTCTGTCGGCGGCTGCGCTGGACTTCCAAGAACTTTGGCCCCGTCGTCGACGGCTGCTCATTGCCGATGTCACGGTGAACGTCGCTCCGCTTGAGGATTTGCTGCGCTCCAAAGCGGAACTCGGACGCCCCAAGGACAAGTACTTCCTGGAAGTCTGGCGCGAGATCCTGGACGAGGCGCTGCAATGGGAACAACAGCGTCGCGCTCGAGAATCCCCCGGCTGCTGAAGTGCGAGGCAGACGCGGCTGCTGCGGCCGCAGCTGCCGCGGCCGCAGCTAAGGCGTGCCGGCCTGCTCGGCTTGTTCGGCCTGCGAGAGCTGCTCAACGAGCGCGATGAAGGCCGGCTCGGCGTGCAGGACCTCGAGGTCCTTGGCTTCGCGCAGCGTCGCGGCTCCCTGCCAGCCGGCGGCCACGGCGGCGTGCAGCAGATCCAGCGCGAGCAGACGCCAGGCTGCGGCCTGGGCGGCATCCTCGGCGCGGTTGGCGCAACTGGCCACGTAGCCGGCGGCGATGCGCAGCGGCTTGGGCTGACCTGCAAAGGCCGCTGCATACTCCTCCGCCGCCGCGACACAGCCGGCAAAATCACCCTCAGCACGCCGCGCGTGCGCCAAGTGCTGCAGCGCGCCGCTCAGCATTCCCAGGACGGCCGATTCCTCCGGCCGCGCCGCCCGCCGCGCGCGCGCCAGCGCCGCAGCCTCCTCCAGCAGCGTGACGGCCTCTGCACCGCGCGACAAATTGCGCAGCAGCGAGGCGTGATTGATGAGCGTGCCCGCCAAGGTCGACCAAGCGCCCTCCGGCTCGGGCTCTAGCTCGCGCAGTTCGCGCGCCACGACCGCGGCCCGGGCGTGCGCCGCGTCGGCCTCCTCCCAGTGCTCGCTCTCGGCCGCCAGAGTCACGCCGAGATTGCTCCAGGCGATGCAGAGCAGGCGCTTGAGTTCGGGGAAGGCCGGCGAGCGGGCATGGACGCTCTCCATGAGCTGCGCGGCCTGGCGCATGGCGTCTAGCGCAGCCTCGCGCTGACCGAGCTGCCAACGCACGCGGCCGAGATTCGAGAGTGTGGTGGCGATGCCCTGGGCCGTGAAGAGCTCTCGCATGGCGGGAACATCGAGGCGCAGCGCATCGGCTCCGGCCGGTTCGAGCACCGCCAGGGCCTCCTCCCAGCGGCCTGCGTCCAGGAGCAGATTGCCGTAGTTGTTGCGTGCGATGACCAGTCGGCACAGTGCGCTCTCAGCACCGGGCGTGGCCTGCGCACGCTCAGCCCAGCGCTCGTTCGAGCTGACATGGTCGCGGTGAGCCTGTTCAAGCGCCGCCACGTCCTGCTGACCCTGCGGCAGGAAGAGCATGAGCGAGGCGCGCAGGCCTAGGCTCTCATCGAGTCCCTCGAAGACGGAGAGTTCGTCGGGCTGCGCGTCGTGTTGCGCTTGGCGCAGGAGCAGCGCGGCCTCGGAGTGCGGCCAGGCCTCCTCGAAGCGGCCTGCGTGATAGAGGGTCGTGGCGCGCAGAGCGAGACTATCGGCGAGCAGCGCGGTCCAGGTGATGTCCTGGGGCGCTTCGGCGAGCTGGCGCTGAGCCAGTTCCTCGGCGCGTTCCAGCGCGGCGAGCGCTTCGTCCTGACGCCCGAGTTCGACATTCAGAAAGGCCACGCGCAGCGCGGCGCGCGCCGTGGCCTCCGGCAGGTCGCTCTCGTCAGGGTTCTGCGCGGCGAGGCTCTCGTAGAAGGCCAGCGCGCTCTCCAGCAGCCGTCGCCGCACCGGCTCGAGCTGCGGCACGGCGAGCAGATCCTCCTGGGCGACTTCGGTGAGCATGGTGTCCACGGCCTCGCGCGCCTGGAGCAGATTGGCCTGCGCGCGATCGCGCTGCTCGGCGGCCACGCTCTCGGCCGCGCGCGCCAGATCGCGCTCAGCTTCGATGCGGACATTGGTGCGCCGCTGCTGGAGGCCGAAGAGCAGCGGCCCGCCGACCAGCAGGAGCACGCCAGCGACCAAGGCCGTGGCCAGGGCCGGCCGCCGCTGCGCCCAGCGTCGCGCGCGCAAAAACACGCCGGCCCGCCGCGCGCTGACCGGCCGCCGTTCAAGGGCCCGCGCGAGGTCGTCTGCGAACGCCGCCGCGCTCGGATAGCGCCGCGCACGCTCGGGTTCCATGGCCTTGAGCACCACCGTCTCGACATCGCGCGAGAGCGCCGGGTTGAGCGCGCGCGGGGCCACGGGCTCGCCGGCCAGCACGCGCTGACGAGTCTGCTCCAAGGTGGGCGAGCCGTAGGGCGCGCGCAGCGTGAGCAGCTCGTAGAGCGTCACGCCCAGCGAGTAGACGTCGGTGCGCACATCGAGTTCCGTGCCGTCGCCGCGGAGCTGCTCGGGGCTCATGTAAGCGAGCGAGCCCAGCCGCGTGCCCGTGACGGTCAGCCGCTCGCTGCCCTGCGCCGAAGCCAGGCCGAAGTCGAGCAAGAGTGCGCGCCCCTCCGCCGTGACCATGACATTGCTGGGCTTGATGTCGCGATGCAGCACGCCCTGCTCGTGCGCGTGCTGCAGCGCCTCGGCGACCTGGCGCGTGAGGCGCAGACAGCCCTGCTCCCAGGTGCCGTCGCAGAGCCGCTCGGCCGCTTCGCCGGTGGCCCGCTGCTGGGCGTGCGCTTCGATGACGCGGCGCAGGTCGGCGCCGGTGAGCGTGTCGGGAGCCAGCGTGTGCAGATCCTGCACCAGGTCCTCGAGCGAGGCGCCGGCCACGAGTTCCATGGCGAAGTACGGCAGTCCGTCGGCCTCGCCGTGCGTGTAGATCGGCACGATGCCGGGATGCTTGAGCCGCGCCACGGCCTCGATCTCGCGCTCGAAGCGTTCACGCGCACCGGGAAAGTAGAGCTGCTCGGGGCGCACGAGCTTGAGCGCCACGCTGCGCCGCGGCCGCTCTTGCTCGGCGAGGTAGACCACGCCCATGCCGCCGCTGCCGAGCCGGCGCAGCAGACGGAACTCGCCGAGGCGCTCGGGGATGCGCTCCTCGACCATGCCGGTGCCGCGCAGAATGCCGATGCGCTCGCGCAGGTCGGCGGCCAAGTCAGGATGCTCAAGGCAGAGCGCCTCCACGGCGGCCGGACCCTGTTGCTCCAGCCGCTCCAGCGCCTGCGCCACGAGGTCCAGCAGGCGGCTGCGCTCGGCCGAGCGCGGCGCGCCGCCGCCCGAGTCCGCGCCGCCCGAGGCGGGGGCCGGGCGAGGCTCGTCGGCGGGTGTGGGGTGGTCGTTGGTCATGGGGCGGACTGTGCCTTCCAGGCACCGTTTACCATGGCGGCATGTCGCCGCTCGATGAACCGACGCCGGGAGCTACGCCTGAAGGAGCTGAGCCCGAGCACGACCAGACGCTGGCGCTGGTGGAGCGGGCGCGCGCCGGCGACGCGGCCGCCATCGAGGGCCTGCTCGCGCGCCACCTCCCGGCGCTGCGTGCCTATGTGCGCGCGCGGCTCTCGCCGGCGCTGCGCGTGCGCGAGTCCACCAGCGATATCGTGCAATCGGCCTGCCGCGATGTGCTCACCGATCTCGAGCGCTTCCGCTACCAAGGCGAGGAGGGCTTTCGCGCGTGGCTCTTCGCGACGGCGCACCGCAAGATCGCCGACAAGGCCGAGCATTGGGGCGCGCAGAAGCGCGACGCGGGGCGCGAGGCTGCGGCGGAGGCCGAACTGCTCGCGGTCTACGGCTCCTTCTGTTCGCCCAGCCAGCAGGCCATGGGGCGCGAGGCACTGCAGCTCGTGGAACGCGCCATGGAACGCCTGCCGGCGGCGGATCGCGAGATCATCGTCTTGGCGCGCATCGTGGGTTTGTCGCATGAGGAGATCGGCCGCCGCTTGGGCCTCTCCGAGGCCGGTTCGCGCTCTCGGCTCTTCCGCGCCCTCGCCGAACTCTCCGAAGTTCTGCGCGCGGACATGGCCGGGAGCTAGGTCCTACATCCGGAAGCCGGCGACGGCGTTGCCGAGCGGCTCCGGCTCGGCGTCCAAGTCGCGATAGCCGAGAGTGCAGCGCCCGCAGGGAGCGAGCGTGCCCTGACGAAACTCCTCCAGCAGCCGGCGATGCGCCGGCCCCCGCCAGGCCTGCCGGAAACTCCCCTCGCCCAAGCGCGCATAGGCGGTGTCGCCGCTGGCGTCGATGCAGCAGGCGACCAGCCGGCCGTCGGAGAGCACCGTGGCCCGTTCGAGCTGCGGGCAGAGCCGCTGGTTGCGGTAGAGCTTGTCAGGGTCGTGCACCGGGCGCGCCCAGCGCCGCGCGAGGTTGCCGTGATCGACCTGCGCGAGGAAGGCGTCGCGCGTCGGCGAGGGATCGCTCTCGTAGGCCGGCCGCTTGAGGCTCACGGCGTCGGTGCCCAAGCTCGCGAGGAAAACGCGCGCCTCGCGCTCGCGGTCCTCGTTGTAGGAGAACATGACCATCTGCACCTGCACCACGGGCAGGCTCGCACCGCGGCGGCGCTTTTCGGCGAGCAGGGCGCGCAGATTGGTCACCACCGTGTCGAAGTCGCCGCCGATGCGGTAGCGCGCGTAGTCCTCGCCGGTGGCGCCGTCGAGCGCCACCGAGAGATGGCTCAGCCCCGAGGTGAAGATCTCATCGAGATGCCGGTGCAGCAGCATGCCGTTGGTGGAGAAGGTCGTGCGCACGCCCGCGTCGGAGAAGGCGCGTACGAAGTGAAAGAGGTCGGGGTGCAGCAGCGGCTCACCGAGCAGATGCAGGTTCACGATCTTGAGCCGGCTGCCGCAGCCGGCGATGAGCGACTGCACGCCGGCCAGGTCGATGCGTCCGTCGTCGCGCAGCACGTCGTGCGTCACACAGAGCGGGCAGTGCAAATTGCAGCGCGTGGTGACTTCGAGCTGCGCCGAGCGCGGCAGCTTCCAGCAGACCAGCGCGCCCAGCGCCCGTCGCGGCAGCATGGCGAATATCGCGCGCTTGAAGAGGGCCTTGGCGCCGCGTGCGGTGCGCCCCAGATGGCTGCGCAGGGGCAGCGGGCCCGGGGCCGCGAAGCCGAAGGCGATATCGTTCAAGGCTTCCAGCCGCGAGACATTGCGTGCAAAGGGGTTGAGCCTCACGCGGACGCGGCTTGCGACGGTGACACTGCGGGTGACTCCGTGGCGCTTGCGGCCGCGGCGCGGAGGCGCGCGACGGCGGCTCTTACGCGACGGCGTTCGGGCAGGGCAGTCCAGGCAAAGAGCGCAAGCCAAGCAACATGCATGAGGCTGTCCACTGCTACAGGCCAGCCGTCACCGTGGGCGAGCTTGGCCAGCGAGTTGCCGATGTTCCCCAGCAGATAGACGATCCAGACGAGGCACAGCCCGGTGGCCCAGCGGCTGCGACGATTCACTCGAGTTGCCACCGCCTCGATCCGCCCGGCGCGCAAGTCTTGATAATCCGCGTAGAAGAGCCAGGGCTGCGCGGACAGCGCGAGATCGTGCAGCGGGTGATCCCTCTCAAGCATGCCGACTAGCTTTGCGCAGCCGTCGCTTTCCTGCAAGCCGTGCCCCGCAAAGCGATTGCCCGGCGCTGCGCCGCAGGCCTTCCCAGGCCAACACTCCTGCCGTACCGTGAGACGCGATGCCCGAAGTTTCGAGAGGTCACGGCTCTGCTCCCGATTGCGCCGGGCCCGAGGCTCGCGGCGACAGTGGCGCACAGACGCCTGCGCAACAGGCGCTCGCATCCTACGTACCGCTGCCCAACGACCCGTTGCGCCCGCCGGGCGTGATGGATGAAGCCATGTGGGCAGCGACCCGACTTCTCGCAGCACTGCCCTGCAATCAGGACGGCGCAGACAAGACCTATGTCCACTCCGCCGTGCGAATGATGCATCGCTTCGACCGGCTCCCGGTGAAGTGGCTGGGCATCGGCGACCCGCCCGCGCCATGAATTCCGAGCGTCACGCCGGCCTCGTTCCACCGACTCCTCCCGAGCCCTTTCCGAGAGGCGAGGCACTCCCGCAGGAGGACTTCTCGATGGATCCCTACGTTGTGGCGTGGCGCGTGCTCCGGCAACTGGGCCTGCCCTATCTCGTCATCGGGGCGTATGGCGTGAATCTGTTCGTCACGCACATGGGACGCAAGATCAACACGCAAGACTGCGACATCCTCTTGTCGCGTGATGCCGACAATCTCCGCCAAGTTCTTGAGGCACTCGCCGCCGAGGGCTTCACCTTTCACGCCGGAGGCGAGCGGCTGCCCTCGCCGGACCCGGTGATTCTGGAGGGGATCGTGCGCGCAGGAGCCTGTGTTCACGCGACGCTTGGGCAGGCCGAGCTCGACCTCGTCCTGTTCGCGGCGGGCCTCGACTTCCACGAACTCTGGCCGCGGCGCGTGCGCTTGAGCGTGGCCGACGAAGTCGTCAACGTGGCGCCGCTCGAAGACCTGCTGCGCTCGAAGGAAGCTGCCGGGCGCCCGAAGGACAAGTACTTCCTCGAGGTCTGGCGAGAAGTGCTGGACGAGGCCTTGCAGCGCGAGCAGCGGCGCGGAATCCCTCCCGCCGAGAGTTGAACTGCCGGCCGCCCGTCGCGTCCCTCATCCCGCGCTCGTTATGCTGCCCGCCGCCCGCGGCCGAGGTGCCTGCGGGCGCGCCCCCTGGAGTCGCGACACCCATGTCCTCGATCGTGATCACCGACGAAGCCCGCCACTGGCAGCAAGTGGCGCACCGCGTAGCCGAAGAGGTCGTGCGGCCCATCGCCAAGCACTACGACGAGATTCAGCAGTATCCCGAGGAGATCAAGTGCGCCTACATCGACAACGGCCTGCTGGGCGTGTGGATTCCCAAGGAGTACGGCGGCCACGGCGCGGGCATCGTCGCGCTGTGCTTGGTCATCGAGGAACTCTCGCGCGCCTGCGGAGCGACGGGCGTGGCCTACGCCGTCAACGCACTCGGCAGCTTCCCGATCCTGGTCGGCGGCACCGAGGAGCAGAAGCAGGCCGTGCTGCCCGAGATCGCCAGCGGCCGCAAGATGATCGCCTTCTGCCTCAGCGAGAAGTTCGCCGGCAGCGATGCCGGCGGCATGCGCTGCCAGGCGCGGCTCTCGCGCGGCACCGGCCCCGGCGGCGCCGACGAGTACGTGATCAACGGCGAGAAGAAGTGGACCACCAATGGCGGCGTGGCCTCCATCTACACCGTCTTCGCCGTGACCGATCCGGCCAGCAAGAGCCGGCGCATCAGCGCGCTGCTCGTGGACAAGGGTGCGCCCGGCTTCTCCATCAAGAAGGTGGAGGACAAGATGGGCATCCGCGCCGTGCCGGTGGTGGAGACGCACTTCGACAATGTGCGCGTGCCGGCGGCCAACCTGCTGGGCGGGCGGCCGGGCATGGGCTTCAAGCACGCCATGCAGACGCTCGACTACGCGCGTCCGGGCGTGGCGGCCCAGGGCCTGGGGCTGGCGCAAGGCGCGCTCGAATACGCAGTGACCTACGCTCTGCGCCGCCAGCAGTTCGGGCAGAACCTGGCCAGCATGGGCGTGATCCAGGACATGCTCGGCCGCATGGGCACCAAGGTGGAGGCGGCGCGCGGGCTGATCTATCGCGCGGCCACGGCCGTGGACACCGGCGACACCGAGAACGTGAACCGCCTCGCCGCGATGAGCAAGTCCTTCGCCACCGACGTGGCCATGGAAGTGACCACCGACGCCGTGCAGATCTTCGGCGGCTACGGCTACATGAAGGACTACCCGATCGAGAAGTACATGCGCGACGCCAAGATCACGCAGATCTACGAAGGCACCAACCAGATCCAGCGGCTCGTCGTGGCGCGCAACCTCATCAAGGAGGCCGGCCGCTACGCGCAGATCGAGGCCTACATCCCGCGCGAGAGCTTCAACAGCTACCACGCCACGCCGGATGGGGCCACGCCGGATGGGGAACTCGCTGCCGGGCGCTAGATCCACGCGGCCAGGAACTAACGCGGCTTGTTGAGCAACTCCTGAGCCGCCTGCGTGCCCTGCTGGATGAGCTTGGGGTCTACCTTCACGCCTGAAAGTTGATTGAGTAGAGAGGCGGCGGCGTTGGCCGCGCCCGCCGGCGTGAGGCCTGCTCCTGGCTGCGGCGCTGACTTGGGCTTGGCGACGGCCTTGCCGAGCGCGCCCGGCTTGCCACCCGGGCCCGCCTTCCCGCCCGCACCCTTTCCGCCGGGCCCCTTCGCGCCTGCACCCTTCGCGCCGGGGCCTGGCAGCGGCGCGCCGCCGAGTCCGGAGCCGAGCGAGAGGCTGATGAGCGGCGGTGCGAGGCCGGCGAGCGGGCCGGGCGTGGGGCGCGCGTCGTTGAGCGCGATGATCAGGTCCTGCTGCGCCTCGAGCACTTGCCAGCGCCGCGGCGAATAGCCGTCGTCCTGCTCGATCAAGTGCGCGATCTCGTCGCGGCGCGGCCCGAAGTAGGCACCCTTGGGCCCCAGATCGAGGCACAGACGCACAATGAGTTCCTCTTGCGCTTCCACAAGTTGGGCGTACAGCTCCGGATCCGGCGCCGTGCTGTACCACTGGACTTCCAGATCATTGCGGCGCGTGGTCTCGGTGACGATGCGCTCCACGAGGGCGGCGCGCTGCTCCTGATCCATGGCTCCGGCGGCCTCCTTCATCTGCACTGCCAGCAGCGCGAGCGAAGCCTCCAACTGAGCATGCTCGGTGATGACGGGCGCCAGCTCGGCGCGCTGTAGGAGCTTGAGCTGCAGCATCTCGATGAGCACGCGCAGTGTGCCGGCGGGGCGCGGTGCGGCGCGGGCCGGCGGCGCCTCACGGAACTGCGCGGTGAGTTCGTCCAGCACCTGCTGGCGCAGAGTGGGGTCGCGCAGAACCTGCACCGCGAGGTCATTGCCCTTGGCCACGACTTCCGGCGCAATCTTCGCCAAGAGCGCTTCCATTTCAGCCAGGCCCTGCGGCCCGACCTGACCATTCACTAGGTCATAGGCCTGGCTCACCAGCCGCGTGTAGCCGATCTCGCGCTCGATGATCTCGTCGCGCAAGAGCACGGCCCGGTCGCGCATGGCCCAGTCGGCCTGCTTGACGAAGTTGCGATTGGCTTCCATGTAGAGGTCGAGCGGGCGCACTTCGCGTGAGACGCGGTAGGCCGCGGCCAGATCGGTGAGGAGGTCGAGGCTGCGCCGCGGCAGGCCCGCCTTGGCCACATCCGCCGGGCGCGGCAGCTCGAGGGCCACGCGCGAGAACTGTCCGGCCAAGGCGCGGAAGTCTTTGTCCTTCTGGATGCGATCGAAGCGCTGCAGCCGGTGACCGGAGAGCGCGCTGCGCTCTTCCAGGCCCAGGGTGCTCTGTTCGACGGCCTGCACTTCAAGTTCCAGAGCCAGCGCCTGCTGCAACTTGTTGGCGAAGAGCGTGGCCGTGCTCGGCGGAAGGGGGGCGCTCGGCGTCGTGGCCGCACTCGGCGGAGCGGTCTGAGCGGGGGCGGCGGCGCGGGGCGATGCGGCGGGATCTGAGGGCGCCGGCGTCGTGTCCTGCGCGCTGAGCTGCGCTGTCGCGAGGAGTGCCGCAGCCAGAGCCAGCACGAAGCGGCGGCCGGCAGGTGATCTCGCTTCGCAGGGGGCAGGGCGGTTAGACTCGGCGCCCCGACCGCGCACAAGGCGCCGGTCGCAGACCCTCAGGAGCCGGCGATGGCCAAGAACAACCGCAAGATCAAGAAGGCCAACCACGGTCGCCGCCCGACGGGCGGCCGTCAGCGCCGTCATCGCAAGGCCTACAAGGTCCGCACCTGAGAGGTGTGCCGCCGCGCGCGACGCGGCGGGTTGGGAGTGGGTCGGGAGCAGGCTCATCAGGGGCCTCGATCTTAGACGGTTCGGGGCCCTTATCGGTTCGGCAGGCCCCGGCCCCGTGATTTCTCCCCGGGTGTTAAGCTCGCGCCCTCTTCGGGCCGGACTTCCCCCTCCTCCACTCCTTGGATCGACAGCGATGCGCATCCCGCGTTGGACCCTTGCTTCCCTGGCGGCCTTCCTGCTCCTGGCGCCGGTCGCTCCCGCGTCCGACGTCGTGCTGCTGAATGACAACCTCAGCAACGGCGGCACAGCCGCTCTGCAGCTTGGCTTCGTGACGAACGAGACCGCGGCCGCGGTCCTCGCCGCGGCGCCGGGTCAGTACCCGATCACGCTGAAAGAGTTGCAGGTCTACGTCGAGAAGCACCCGCTGCTGCCGCAGGCCAGCATGACCGTGAAGCTCTACGTGTGGAGCACGGCCACGATCTCGGGCAGCAGCCCCTCGCTCGGCTCGGCGGTCTACGCCTCGCCCAACCTCAGCTTCACCGCGGGCGGCTTCAACATCTGGGATGTCTCGGCCAGCAACATCGTCCTCAACGGGCCCTTCACGGTGGGCGCGCAGATCATCGCCACCGGGCCGGCCGGCTCGCCCTCTTTCGTCACGGACAGCAACGGCTGCCAGGGCGGCAAGAACTGGGTGCGGCAGACCAACGGTGTCTGGGCCAATCTGTGCAGCTTCGGCGTCTCGGGCGACCTTGCCATTCGCGCGAAGGCCAGCACGGCCACGGGCACGGGGCAGTTCATCGACATGGCCAACGGCCTGGCCGGCAACTTCACGCCGACGCTCGGCGGCAGCGGTTCGCTGGCCTCCGGCGGCAACTTCACCATCGCGATGAACGGCCTGCCGCCCTTTGCGGCCAGCAGTCTCGTGGTGGGTTACAGCCCGCTCTTCGCGCCCTTCAAGGGCGGCGTCATGGGCCCCTCGGTGAACACCATTCTCATTCTGGGCACGGGTGCCGGCTCGATGTCGCTGCCCGGGGTCATGCCGCCCGGCATTCCGGCGAACTTCGAGATCTACCTGCAGTCCTGGACACCAGATGTCGGCGGGCCCTTCGGTTTTGACGCCACGAACGTGCTCCTGATGATCACGCCATGAGGCGCCGCACAGGCGCGGCTTGGTTGGGTACGAATCATTGGGGTGCGCACGCGGGGCGGCTGACTGTTGGCCTGGGCCTCGTGGCGGCGTGCTTCGCGACAGTTCCAGAGCTCAGGGCTCAGGACGAGCAGCCGGGGCGCAACTTCGTCGCGTCCGCGAACTTCGGTGGCGATCGGTCTGAGGCGATCGCCGCGGGGGACATCGACCTCGACGGCGACATGGACGTCCTGGTTGCCAACGGCAGCGACGGGGCCGCGCAGCCCAACCGCATCTACATCAACTTGGGGCCAGGTTCGGTCGGGACCTTTTCGGAACAGACCAGCACGCGCCTAGCGGGCGCTCCGATCGAACGCTCGCGCGATGTCGAGTTCGTGGACTTCGACGGGGACGGCGACCTGGATTTCTTGGATGTCTGCGAGGACGCGACCTCTTCGATTGGCGCCGTGCAGCGCTTCTACACAAATCTGGGCGGCATGCAGGGCGGATCCATCGGCTTCTACTCGCAATCCAGCAACACGAATTGGGGCACGCTGGTCTCGGTACCGGTTGGGGACCAGGTCTTCGGCGGGAATCAGGGCCCGTGGCGCGGCTTTGGGCAGGACGCGGACTTCGCCGATCTCGATCTCGATGGCGACCTGGATCTCTTCTGGAGCACAGCTGGGCCGAGCCTGAACGGTACGCGCGATTCGCGCGTGTTTCTGAACAGCGGTTCGGCGGTGTTTAACGAGTTGTGGCCTTGGGCCAATGCTTCGGCTGACATTCAAATGCACGCCATGGAGAGCGTGATCGCCGACTTGGACGGCGACCTCGACTTGGACATCGTATGCAGCAGCCGCGGCTCACAGGCGCGGGTCTTCACCAACAACCTCAACGCGCCCGCCAGCGGCAGTCCCTTTCAGGATGTGACGCAGACAGCCTTCATCTCGACCGGGGCAACGTGGGGTGGCGCGCCGAATGAGCACGTCGAGCTGATCGATGTGGACCTCGACACCGACTTCGATCTCTGGATGACCAACTACGGAGCCTTGCCTGGCATCGATCGGCTGCTCGAGAACCAGTCCGCCATCGTCGCCGGCGCCAGCCATCCGGCCTTCGTCATCCAGCCGACCTGGATCAACTCCGATCCCAATGTGGTCGAGCGGGCCACGGTCGTCATCGACTACGACAATGACCATGACTTGGACATGGTGGTGGCCAATCCAGGGAGCCACAACTGGATCTATCGCAGCAATCTCTCGCAAGGGGGCCCTGGACCTTCTCCCCGCTACTTCCGCACCGGCTTCGGCGGTGAGTTTCCCGAGACGCCGTCGGTGCTCAACACCGGCACGAATCTGGATGTCGCAGTCGCCGACTTCGACAAGGACGGAGACGACGAGATTGCGGTTGCAAGAGGCAACAACGAACAGAACCGTCTCTACAACAACGCCCTGCTGCCCGACTTTCCAGTTCCCAGCACCGCCGACACCGAGTCCCCGATCTTCGCGCAGGTGGAGCAAGTGGCGAATCGGCCGCTCGGCCCGCCGGCGCGCGTCATTGCGCAGGTGCGTGACGCTCACGCCATGGAACTCGTCTCGCAGTATCCCACCGTGCTTTGGTGGAACGTGGACGGTGGAGCTTTCAGCAGCGTCGCGATGGCGATGCAGGCCGGGCAGCAGTTCATGGGCCACATCCCGGGCAACGTCCAGGGTTTCATGAGCTACTTCATCGAGTGCACGGACTTCGCCGGAAACATCGGCATCTCGAGCTTGCACAGCTACCAGCAGGGGCCGGTCAGCAATCCGTGGACCAACCTCGGCTTCTCTCTGGCCGGTGTGAACGGTGCGCCCGTGTTGGTCGGCATCGGCCCGCTCGCTGCGGGCAGTGCGGGCAGCCTGACCCTGAGTTCCTCGGCCCGCAGTGCGCTCTGCATTCTCTTCGTGGGCGGCGGCGTGGGCGCAACGCCCTTCAAGCAAGGCACCTTCGTGCCGACGCCGGTGCTCTTCCAGTTGCCCTTGGTCACGACCGCTGGCGGCACGCTGCCACTGGCCTGGGCTGCTTGGCCGGCCGGCCTGCCCACAGGCACGGTCCTCAGCTTCCAGTACTGGATCACGGACGGTGCGGCGCCAGCCGGCTTCTCGGCCAGCAACGCGCTGCGAGCCGTCATGCCCTGATTCCGTCCTCCGAGCCCCCGCTATGGGGCTCCGCTCTGCGTCGACCCGGAGCGTGCTCCGCGGCTGCCACGGGGCCTGCTCCGGCCGGCTGTCCTCGCGCTCGCCCCTGCACTACTCCTGCGATCGAACGATCACACTGGCGAGGCGCTGTGGAGGCCGGCCTCCGCAGCCCCGGGCGCGCCGCTCCGCGGCAGACAGGCAGCCCAACATCTCTGTCGCCGTTGGCAGAGCACTCCGCGTCCGCCAACTGTCTTTCACCCGTGCAGCGGTGTGCGACGCAGCGGGGGTCGGTGTGCCGCGAGTTCCGAGCCGACCTCTCGGCCGCAGCGGCCGAGTCGGCGAGGTGTCTGAGCGGCACCGCCGAGCCCCCGCTGCGGGCGCACTGTGCGCTCAGCCACGCAGATGCGAGAGCGCCAACTCCACGTAGTGCCGCGAATGCTCGCGCAGTTGCGCGGCCTCTTCGTCGCGCACGGCGCGCACGATCTTGCCGGGGACGCCGGCCACGAGCGAGCGCGGCGGGATGACGGCGTTTTCCTTCACGATGGCGCCGGCCGCGATGATGCAGCCCTCGCCGATCACGGCTCCGCCGAGAATGACCGCGCCGATGCCGATGAGCGTGCCGTCGCCCACGCTGCGCCCGTGCACCACGGCCGCGTGCCCGATGGTCACGTCGGCGCCGATGTCATTGGGCACGCCTGTGTCGGCGTGAAGGATGGCGCCGTCCTGCACATTCGTGCGCGCGCCCACGCTGATCGCGGCGCAGTCGCCGCGCACCACGGCCCCGAACCACACCGAGGCATCCCGGCCGAGCCGCACGTCGCCCAGCACAACGGCGGTGCTGGCCACGAAGGCCTCGCCGTGCCGAGTCATGTGTCCGTTGCTCAACCTGGGGCTCCTGTGACCCCGGCGAGTTCGGGGACGAAGACCACCATCGCCAGAGTGAGGCCGTTGTGCAAGGCATGGAAGAGCAGCGGAGCGGCGAGGCTGCCGGTGCGCTCGTAGAGCAGGCAGAGGGCCGCGCCCAGCACGATGATCGGCAGCGCGGCGCTCGTACCGTGCATTAGCCCGAAGGTCACGGCCGCGAGAGTCACCGCCGCGCTCGGCGAGAGCAGCCGGCGCAGGCCGCCGTAGAGCGCGCCGCGGAAGAACAGCTCCTCGAAGGCGGGCAGGATGAGCACGGCCGTCGTCCAGATGATCGGCGAGCGCTGAGCCGAGGGGTCTTCCTGAAAGAGGCGCAGCGCCTTCTGCACGGACGACTCGTAGCCGAGTTCGGTCAGGACGGCCGCATAGGCCAGGCCGGCCGCCACGAAAATCGGAAAGGCCATCAGCCAGGCCGCGAGTGCCGCCTGCCAGGGCGAGCCGCCCCGCTGTCGCCTCAGGCCCAGGGCCGGCAGGCCGGTGCGACGAAACGCTGCGAGCACGAGCAGCGCGCCGAGGCCGGCCAGATTGAACAGTGTCTGCAAGAGCAGTGCGCGGCTCAGGCTGAGCGGCTCCAAGCTGAAGAAGCCGGAGACCAGGAAGGGCAGCAGCCCCGACACGGCTAGGCCCACCAGAAAGAGCTGCAGGCCATGCGCCGACGTTTCGCCCACTCCGAGCGGGGTCAGCCGCTCGGCCTGCCGGCGCCAGAGCCAGCGTCCGGCCAGGAACAAGAGCAGGCCCATCCCGACGAGGAACAGCACCGCGACCTCATTCATGGCAGGCGCTCCAGGAGCTGCTGCACTTCGGCCAGCGTGTTCCAGCCGTGCGGTGAGAAGCGCACGCCCGCGCCGCGCGGCGAAACGCTCACCCGCGCCGCCTCCAGCCGCGCCACGGCTTCATGGGCGTGCAGGCTGGGGTGGCTGGCCGTGACGATGCCCGAGCGCTCGGCCGCGCTGGCCATTGGCGTGTGCAGCGTCCAGCCGCGCGCCGTGAGCCCGGCCGCGAGCGCCGCGGTCAGTTCGAGGATGCGCCGTTCGATCGTGTCGAGCCCCGCGTTGAGAATGAGTTCGAGCGAGGCGTGCAGCCCATAGAGCGAGAGCGTGGGCAGGCAGGCGTATTCCCAGCGCCGCGCGCCGTCGGCCAGCGGCGCCTCCGGGTGCCAGGGCGCAAAGGGCCGCGCCATGCTCCACCAAGAAATGAAGGGCGGATCGAGACTCTCCACGAGTTCCTGGCGGCAATAGAACAGACCCATACCCTCGATGCCCAGCAGCCATTTGTGCGAGTCGGCCGCGAGAAAGTCGATGCCGCAGGCGTGCACGTCGAGCGGGAAGGCGCCCAAGCCTTGGATGGCGTCTACGCAGAGCAGCACCGGCGGCCTGCCGGACGGACCGCCGGCGTGGCGGGCGTTGTGCGCGGCCAGCGCCGCGCCGAGCGCCGGCAAGTCGAGGCGGAAGCCGTTGTCGTAGAAGACCCAGGGCACGGCGAGCAAGCGCGTGCGCGGTGTGATGGCGGCCAAGAGGTCGGCCACTTGCAGCCTTCCGTCGCGGCGTGACACGACCACGACTTCGGCGCCGCGGCGGCGCTGGCGAAACCATGGAATCTGGTTCGCGGGAAAGTCATTCTCGGCCACGACGATCTCGTCGCCGGGGCGCAGGTCCAGCCCCTCGGCCACGAGCAGGAGTCCTTGGGAGGTGCTGGTCGTGAAACCGATCTCCGACGTGTGCGCCGAGAGCAGTTCCGCCGCCAGGGCCCGCGTCATTTCGCGTCGCTCCAGCCACGACGCGAACCCAGTGCTGCCGTGCCGCGTGGCCTGCTGCAGAAAGCTGCCCACGGCGTCCGCGGCCGGCTGCGGCAGAGGGGCGACGGCCGCATGATTGAAGTAGATCCACTCTTCCGCGACCGGGAAGGCGGCGCGCAGCGTGGCGAGGGCCTGCTCGGGATCACCCCGGGTGGTGCGCATGTCCGTGCTGATGCCGAGGGGCGAGGCGAGGGAGCATCCCCCGGCCCGAAGGGATCCGTTCTACACTACGCAGAGGAGGTGGGCCACGCTGCTCGGCTGGCCCCGACTCGTGCCGTGCCTCGCTCAGGAACCAGCATGACAGCGCAGGGCGGCAAGGACACCGTGCTGGACCTGCTGGCTGCCGAACCCGAGCGCCTCGAGGCCGGTTTAGTGCTGCTCGATCGGCGGCTCACGCTGGAGGCCGGCGCCGAGATCGATGTCCTGCTGCGCGATGCTCTGGGCGGGCCGATCCTGCTCTTGGCCAGTGGCGGCGATGTGGCCGCCGACCTAGGGCGCTTGGTGAGTCTCGTCGCGGCGCTGGCTCGCACGCGCCCGCTGCTCGAGCGCTTCTATCGCGAGCGCGGCCTCGATCTGGCCCTGCGTCCGCGCGCCGTGCTCGTGGCCAGCCGCTTTCCGGACGACCTCGCGCTCAAACTCGAACTGCTCGGTGCGCTCGAAGTGCAGGCCTATGAGGCGCGCGCCCTCGTCGATGCGCAGGGCCGCGCGCTCCTCGATCTGCGGCTCCTTCATCGCACGCGCGGTGCGGGCGCGACGTCGGCCTCGGCGTCGGCCGCACCCTCGTCCGCAGCGACTGCGACTCCGCCGGCCGGCACCGTTGCCAAGCCTTCGCCTACGCACACTCAGGCGCATACTCAGGCGCACACTCAGGCGCACACGCACACTCAGGCCTCCGGCGCCGCGCCCGACCTCGCGCGCAGCCTCTACCTGCGCGCCCGCGAGGCGATCCGCTCGCTGGCGCCGGAGATCACTGAGAACACCGAGCAGGGCGCCGTGCATTTTCGCGTGGATGGCCGCCTGCTCGCCGCGCTCACGCTCGATCAGCACGGCTTTCGTCTGCGGCTCGGCAGCGAGGGCAGCTCGCCGGTGGACGTGGCCGACGAAGGGGTCTTCAACGAGTGCCTGAACGGCGTCTTTGACCTGTATTTCCAGGCGCTGGGGCCGGAGTTGCCGGGCGCTTGAGGCCGCAGGCCGTCCTCCTGCTCTTCGTAGGGCTCGGGCTGGTGCTGCTGGCCGGCGCCTTCGGCGACTGGGAGCGCATCGGCGCCAAGGACTGGAACCACTTCCTGGGCCAGACCCAGGCCGAAGTCAGCTCGCTCAGCGAACACGGGCAGTTCCCGCTCTGGTCGCCGTGGCGTCGCGGCGGCCAAGTCTCCTTCGCGCAGCCTGAGTCGATGTTCCTCTCGCCGGTGCTGCCGCTCGCTCTGGCGGTCGGCACGCTCGCTGCCTTCAAGCTGCTCCTGCTGCCGATCTTCGTCTTCGGCTGCTGGGGCATGTGGCTGCTCGCCGGACAGATCGGGCTCACCGGCCGCGCGCGGCTCGTGCCGGCGCTGGTCTTCTTCGGGTGCAGCATCTATCCGCTCTTCGTCGTGGCCGGCCTGCCCAACTGGCTTTGCTCCATGGCGATCTTGCCCTGGCTGCTCTACTGCTGGCGGCGCGCGCAGAGCGATCTGCGCTTCGTCGTCGCGGCGGCGCTGTGCTGGGCGGCGGCACTCGCCTGCGGCAGCATCTACCAGTTCGTTTTCTTTCCCGTGCTGCTCGGCCTCGACGCCCTGCTGCTCGCGCTGGCTCAGCGCAGCCTGCGCCCACTGCTCACGCTCGCGGTGCTGGGCTTGCTCGGCGTCGCACTCTTGGCCGTGCGCTTGCTGCCTCTGGCCGAGGTCTACGCGCAGTACCCGCGGCACGTCTCCGCCGCCGAGGATCAACTGCTCGTCTCGCTGCTGCCGGATCTGTGGCTCTCGCAGGAACTGCCCGACCTGACCACGCCCAAGGGCCCGATGATCGTGACCGCCGAGGGCGCGACCTACTGGCTCTACACCGGGGCCTACATGGGGCCAGCGGTGCTGCTGCTGGCTTTGCTTGCGCTCGCGCGCCCGCGGCGCGCTTGGCCTTGGCTGTTGCTCGGCGGCGCCTTCCTCTGGTTGGCGCTCGGCTCCGACGCGCGACTCAGCGCCTGGTCCGCGCTGCACGCTCTGCCGGTCTACAGCTCGATGCACTCGCCGCAGCGGCTGATCTTCTTCACCAGCTTCTGTCTCGCGCTGCTCGCGGGCCTGGGCTTCTCGGCCGTGGAAGATGGCTTGGCGCGGCCCTCGCGGCTGTCGCCGCAGTGGCAGCAGCGGCTCGTGCGCTGGGGGCCCTGGCTGCTCCTCGTGGCCTTGCTCTTGCCGATGCTCATGGTCAATGCGCCGCTCACTCGGCATGCCTTTGTGCTTGAGCCCTTGCCGGACTTGGCCGCAGACCCCGAGGGCGAGTTTCGGCAGCGGCTCATCGAGCGCCGTCCCGAACAGTGGGGCGGCGAGCTGTACCAGAGCACACTCGCCAATCTCGGCAATGTCGATGGCTTCTCCGATGTGCCCTCGCCACCGGCCGCCCGGCACGAGCAGGCGCCGGACTATCGCGGCGAGGTCTATCTGCTGAGCGGCGCTGAGGGGCTGCGCTCCTTCACACTCACGCCCAACGAGATCCGCGTGCAGCTCGCGCTCACCGCGCCGGACACGCTCGTGGTGAATCAGAATTGGTTCCCCGGTTGGGTCGCGCACTCAGCGAGCGGCGACGAAGCCGGCGACGCGGGCGAGCAGCCGCTCGTGGCGCACGAGAACCTGCTCTCGCTCCCACTGCCGGCGGGCGAGCACGAGCTCGTGCTGCACTATGCGCCGGCCAGCGTGGGACGGGGCGCCGTACTCAGCCTCGCCGCGCTCGGTGTCGGTGCGCTCTACTTGCTCGCACGTCGTCGCCAGCCGGTGCTGCGGCCGGGCCGTCCCGAAGCGGTGGCCAGTGCCGCAACGCTGGCGCTCGTGCTGGCCTTCGGCGCCTGCTTGCCGAGCCTGCCGGAAGCACCGCCGGAGCCCTCGGTCGTGCTACCGACCGCACTCCTGGAAGCGCGGCGCGTGGAGCCCGGGCAGTCCTTGCAGCAGGCTCTCGACAGCACACCGCCCGGCGGCGTGCTCTGGCTGGAGCCGGGCCGTCACGAGGGCGCGACGATCCGGCGTGGCCTGCATCTCGCGGCACTGTCGGGCGGCGCGGTGGAGATCGCCGGCTCTCTCGTGATCGAAGCTCTGCCCGCCGGCGAGCGCTGCAGTGTGCTGGGCTTGGCAGACGAGCCGCTGCTCGTGCGCGACGCGATTCGCGTGCGGAGCGGTGCCGGCACGGTGGCCTTGCAGGCGCTGCAGGCCGACGTGCTCGAGGTCGAGGGGGACGGCGCGCTCTATCTCTTCGAGTGCACGCTGGGCCAGGTCCGCTTGAGTCCCGCCGCGACGGGTGCGGCGCCGCAGCTCGTGGCCGTGCGCTCACCCGGCGTCGCCTCCACGGTGGGGCCCACGCGAGCCGCGGAACTTGCGCTATCGGGCGCACCGTCCGCGGCCCAGGCTGCGCGCGTGCGCGTCACGCACAGCCGCTTCATGGGCCGCTCGCTGATTCTCGAGTTGGAGGGTCCGCCTGGCGCGCGGGGCCTCTTGCTGATTGGCATGGACCTCGCGGCCGCAAGCGAGACGCTGCAGACGCTCGGCCTCGCTCTCGACGTGAGCCGTCCGCACGCCTCCTTTCCGGTCGTGCTCGATGGCAACGGACGCCTCACGCTGCGCACGCGCGTTCCGGCTCCCTTCGTCTTGCCCGGCCGCGGCGGCTTCGCGCAGCTCGTGCTTGAGAGCGCGCCGGGCAGCGGCCTGCCCGTCCTGACGCCCCTCGACGGACGCCTGCTCGACCTGCCGCAGCCGTAACGCACGCGCCGAGCGCGCGTCGTGTGGTCATGGAATCTCGGGTGCCTCCGCGAGCCAGCACCGGAGCAGCGGCCTTGCTCCTGCTCGCGCTGTTGGCGCTGGTGCGGGCGCACAGTGTGTCGGCGGTGCCGCCGGCGGCCTGGGAGGTCGGCGAGCCGGTGCCGCTTCGCTTGGCGGAACTGCGCGGAGCGAGCTTTCGCCTGCTGCCGGGTGTTGGTCCGGCGCTGGCCGAGCGCTTGGAGGCCGCGCGCCTCGCGGCGGGGGGTGCGCTCAATGAGGCCAGCCTTGATGCAGTGCGTGGCGTTGGGCCCGCGCTGCTGCGGCAATGGGAGCCGCTGTGGGCACGCTGAGCGGTCCGGCCCCGCTCCTCAGGGCAGGGCACCGGCTGCTAGCATGCCTGCGATGACCTCACCCACTGGCTCGCCTCGGCCGGCTGCCCGGCTTCAGCTTGACGATCTGCTGCGAGCCGCGCTCGCCGAGGATCTCGGCGACAAGGGAGACATCACCACGCTGCTCAGCCTGGGCGGCCGCGGGCCCGTCGGCACCGGGCGCATCCTGGCCAAGGCACCCGGCCGCCTTTCGGGCGGGCCCATCGCCCAGCGGGTCTTTCAGCTTGTGGACCCCGCCGTGGAGGTGCAGCTCAAGCTGGCCGACGGCGCGGCCGTGCGTCCCGGCGACGTGGTGCTCGCGCTGCGCGGGCGGGCGGCGTCCTTGCTGGAAGCCGAGCGCACGGCGCTGAATGTCTTGGCGCATCTCTCCGGCGTGGCCACGCTCACCGCGCGTTTCGTGGAGGCCGTGGCCGGTACACGCGCGCACATCGTGGACACGCGCAAGACCACGCCCGGCCTGCGTCTGCTGGAGAAAGCGGCCGTCGTGCACGGGGGCGGCCGCAACCATCGCATGGGGCTCTACGACGAAGTGCTCCTCAAGGAGAACCACTTCGCCATGGCCGGCGGTCAGCACCGCGACGTGGTGGCCCGCGTGAAGGCCGGCGCACCGCAGGGCACGCGCATCATTGCCGAGGCCACGACGCTGGCTGAGGCCTGGGCCGTCGCCGAGGGCGGCGCTGATGTGCTCTTGCTCGACAACTTCACGACGGCGCAGCTCGCCGAAGCCATCACGCAGCTTGCGCGTCACCCGCGGCGAGCTGAGTTCCTCACCGAAGCCAGCGGCGGCGTCTCGCTGGCCACGGTGCCCGAGATCGCGCGCACGGGCGTGGACCGCATCTCGGTCGGAGCGCTCACGCATAGCGCGCCGGTGCTGGATCTGTCGCTCATCCTTGACCCCCTGCCGGCTGCTGCGGCCGCCGCGCCTCTGCCCTCCCGACCGGAACGGCGCGCATGAGTGCGGCCGCCAAGACGCACACCTTCCGCTGGAAACTGAGCTTCGACGGATCGTCCGGCCCCGTGCGCACCGTGCGCACGCGCCTGACGTCCTTTCTCACATCAGCGCAGCTTTCGGAGGAGCTTGTGCGCGGCGTCGTGCTGGCCTTCGCCGAGGCGCTCGACAATGCCTGCGAGCATGGCACGGGCGGACATGGCACGGTGCGCGTGCGCGTGCGGCTCACGCCGCGCTGCATCGTCGTGCAGCTCGTGGACTCGGGCAGCGACCGCGTGCCCCTGGGCCGCGCCGACACGCCCGACGAAGAGAGCGAGCGCGGGCGCGGCTTTGCGCTGATGAACAAACTCATGGACTCGGTCCATGTGCGGCCCAATCCCTCCGGCGGCACGCGCGTCTCCATGCTGCGCAAGCTCGAGCGGCTGTCCTGACGCGTGCGCCTCGCCGCGCTGAATCGAGTGCGCCTGCCCTCGTCGCGGCTCTGGCTCGTCCTGTTGCTGGTGGCTTGGTCGCTGCTGGTCTGGTGGCTCTTGACCGGCGCGCGGATTCGCATCGCCGGCACGCGCTGGTGGGGGCCGTGGCTCACGAACTTCGGCCACGCGCCGCTCTTCGGCGTGCAGGCCGCGCTCCTGGCCGTGCTGCTCTGCCGGCCTGGCGACGCGGCCTTTCGAGGCGGGCGCGCACTTCTGGCCGCGGTGCTCGCGATGTCCTACGGCGTGCTGCTGGAATGGGTGCAGGCGCACACTCCGGGGCGGCGGGCCTCGGGCCTGGACGCACTCACCGATGCGGTCGGCGCCTGGGGCGTGCCGTGGGCGCTGGCGCTCGGCACCTGGTGGAATCGCCGGGCCACGGTCGTGCTGCTCAGTGCCGCGCTCACCGCCGCGGCCGCCACGTGGTGGCGCTGAGCGCATGGCGCTCAACTCCTCGCCGCGTCCCCGGTGTGCGCGGCGCTCTTGTTAGAGTGTGTGCCGCATGACCGGGCATGACAGCTACAGCTCGCCGCTGGCCTCGCGCTACGCCAGCGCGGCTATGCGCAAAAACTTTTCGGACGGCGAGCGCGTCCGCCGCTGGCGCCGGCTCTGGCTGGTGCTGGCGCAGTGCGAGCGCGAACTGGGCCTGCCCATCAGCCAGGAGCAAGTCGACGCCCTGGCCGCGCACCAAGAGGACATCGACTGGGAGGCGGCCGCGGCCCACGAGAAGCGTCTGCGCCACGACGTCATGGCGCACATCCACGCACTCGGCGATGTGGCGCCGGTGGCCCGGCCGATCGTGCACCTGGGCGCAACGAGCTGCTACGTCACCGACAATGCCGACCTCTTGGCCATGCGCGAGGGCCTGGACCTCTTGCGCGGTCCGCTTGTGGCGGCCATCTCGGCGCTGACGCGCTTTGCCCGCGAACACCGCGCGCTGCCCACGCTGGCCTGGACGCACTTCCAGCCGGCGCAGCCCACCACGGTGGGCAAGCGCGCCTGCCTGTGGCTGCAAGATCTGGCCGACGACTGCCTGCGCCTGCAGGCCGTGCGCGACGAGCTGCGCTTCCGCGGCGTCAAAGGCACCACCGGCACGCAGGCCAGCTTCCTGGCGCTCTTCGGCGGCGATCACGCCAAGGTGCGCGCGCTCGATCGCCTCGTGACCGAGCGCATGGGTTTCTCGCGCGCCTGGGCCGTGACGGGCCAGACCTACTCGCGCAAGGCGGACTTCGTCGTGCTAGCGGCGCTGGCCGGGCTGGCGCAGAGCGCCGCCAAGCTGGCCAACGACCTGCGCCTGCTGCAGCACATGAAGGAAGTCGAGGAGCCCTTCGAGAGCGAGCAGGTAGGCAGCTCGGCCATGCCCTACAAGCGCAACCCGATGCGCAGCGAGCGCATCAATGGGCTGGCGCGCTTCGTGCAGAGCCTGCTGCTCAATCCGGCTGAGACGGCCAGCACGCAGTGGCTGGAGCGCACGCTCGACGACTCCGCCAATCGCCGGCTCGCGATCAGCGAGGCCTTCCTGGCCTGCGACGCGATCCTGCAGCTCGTGCTGAATGTCTCGCGCGGGCTTGTCGTGAATCCGCGCATCATCGCGCGCAACCTGCAGGCCGAGCTGCCCTTCATGGCCACCGAGGACATTCTCATGGCGGCGGTGGCGGCCGGCGGCGACCGGCAGGCGCTGCACGAGGCCATTCGCAAGCACAGCCTGGCAGCCGGCGCGCGCGTGAAGCAGGAAGGCCTCGACAACGATCTGCTGTCGCGGCTCGCTGCGGACCCGGCCTTCGCGGCAGTGCGCTCTCGTTTGCCCGAACTCACCGTGCCGCAGCGTTTCGTCGGGCGCGCTCCGCAACAAGTAGATGAGTTCCTGGCCGAAGTCATCGCACCGCTCTTGGCCGGCCAGGAGGCGCAGGTCGCCTCGCAGCAGGCCGAACTGCGGGTCTGAACGGCGGGTCTGAACGGCGGCGACGCCGGTGACTTGTCAGCGCCGGTGACTTTGTTGCCCGGCCGGCATCAGGACAGCCGTGGCAGGTCGGGGCAGCCACCGGGAGGGAGCGCATGGCGCGCGAAGTCGACGGCATTGACGATCCGCGCGCCTGGCGCAAGGCGGCCCTGAATCAGTGCCGCCACGCTTGGGCACGCATGGGACCGCGCTACGACCAGCGCCTGAACCACACCGATCAGGTGCGTGATGCACTGGACGACGTGCTCACGCTCACCGCGCGCCGCATGCTGCCGCTCTACGGCACCGTGATGCGCCGCTTGCCGGAGGGAGGCGCCGCCGGCCTTGCAGCCGCCTTCAACCGACTCGACCCGGCCGACCGCTACGTGCTTTCGCGGCTACGCCGGCTCGGCTCGCCGCGCGCGGCGCGGGCCGAGCATCTCGCCTCGGCACTCGAGCGGCTGCTGCGCGCGGCCGGCCTGGGGCGTCAGAGTTCGCGCGGACGCGGGCCGTCAGTCGTGGCGGGGGCCGGCGCCAACTGTGCGTCGTCGGCTGCGCCCGAATCATCAACCGAGTCGATGCGCACCCAGGTGCCGTTCTCGTTGCGATAGCGCTCCACCTTCCCATCGCGGCGCAAGGTCATCTCGCCGTCGAGGATCTCCACGCTCAGCGAACGCCCGGTGCCCCCATCTGGTGCGAGGCCCATGGGCGGCATCGTGAAGGTGAAGGCGCCGCCCTGACCTGAGGGAGCGCGCACGCGCGGCATGGTCATGAAGCGGCGCATGTCCATGGCGCCGCCGAAGGCGTCGGCGTCGAGCTGGCCCGGGAGCATGTTCAGCCCCTGAAGACCCGACATGGCCAGCGGGTTGCGATGCCCGAGCCGGACCGACGTTGTGTGCTCGTTCTCGCCGCGCAAGTAGCGCAGCGCGACGAGCGTGCCGGGCGCCTTGGCAGAGACGGCGCCGACCAAGTCCTCAGCGCTGTTGAGCAGCTTGTCGTCGAGTGACAGGAGTCGGTCGCCCTCTTCGAGGCCGGCGTACCAGGCAGCGCTGTCTGGGAGAACGCCGCGCACCAGGACGCCCGGCCCAGCCGGTGGCGCGATGGCTTCGTCGCCCGGATCCGGGCCGAGTTCGACACCGAGGAAGCCGCCTTGCGCGCCGTCCGGCTGTGCCGACCAGCGTCCGTTGGGCGTTGGCTGCGGCTTGGGCTCGGGCAGCGGCGCGCGCAGCTCGACAATGCCCTGGCCGGAGCGGATCACAGCGACCACGACCTCTTCGCCGGGACTGAAGGCCTGCAAGCCCTGGCCGACATCGGAGAAGTCGTGGATGCGCCGCTCGCCGACGCGCAACAGCACGTCGCCCGCCTGAACGCCGGCCGCCTGGGCCAAGCTGTCGGGTGAAACCTCGCTGACCTTCAGCCCGTCCGGCGTGCGTTCGAGCGTGACGCCCAGCTTGGGGCCTTCGCTGCGCGGGCGCAGCGCTTCGAAGAGCTGCATCGGCGTGCCGTCGCCGCTGGTGCGCGCCACGCGCCACTGCGGAGCCTGGCCTCGCGCCAAACTCTCGGCGGCCCAGTGCCCTTCGCCGGCCTCGCCCTGCTCGGGGGCCCGGAGCTGGTAGACGCCCGGACTCAACTCGGAAACGGCGGGACCAGAGCCGTCGTGACCGATGACGCCATGGCGGACGACGGCATGCCGTTGGTGCACCTCGTCATCCTGGGAACTGGCGCAGCCACCGAGGAGGGGTGCACCGAGCAGGGCCGCACCGAGGACCGCGGACAGCGCGGCGGGTGAGAGGTCAAAGCGAGGCAGGACTCTGGACTGGATCATGTGGACGTCTCCCGAGGAAGTCGCCGATGCGGCGACCAAGCGCGCGTTGCTACCGTGGACTCTCCGCTTCTGTTGGTGCAGGCTGCTTTCATGATCCTCGGCACAGGCTGTCTCGGCGAACGCTCCCTCGACGGACCGGCCATCCAGAAGGCGATGGAGGCCAGCGGTCTTGAGCGCAGCCTGCTCGTCATGGGGGTTGCGACCAGCGGCCGGGCGAGGTCCGTCGGCCTCGGATCGGTGCGTGCCGCAGCCGTCCGCACCTCCTGGGAGGCCTTCGAACGGGCCGTCGTCGTGGCGGGAACGACACGCTGTCGGCGGATCGTGCTGGAACTGCCGCGCCTGCTCGGCGTCGAGCGCGCTTGCCGCGAACTGCACGCCCTGGTGCGAGCCCACGCCGGGCTGGAACTGGCCCTGCTCACGCCGGAGGGGGGCCCGTTGGCCGAGCCGGCGGCGCTGGCCCTCGTTCTGGCGGACCTCAAGGCACAGCACCTCAGCTACTGGCACCGGCCCGCGCGTGTGCGCGTGCTCGGTCAGACCGACGCGGCCTGGCTCGACCAGCTCAGCGGCGCGCTGGTGGGCCTCTCGCTCGATGACGTCGTCGACGGCGAGGCCGGCCTGCCGCCGGGCCTGGGCGTGCTGGACTTCGCGGCCCTCGCCGAACTCACCACGCCCTCCACCGAGGTGGCCCTCGACGTGGGGCCGCTCACCGACATCGCGCTCTTGCGCTTCACCGTCCACTCTCTCCGCACTGCGGGCTTCTCATGACCACTGCCGCTCCCGTCATTCCGCTCACGATCGCCGGCTCCGATCCCTCCGGCGGCGCCGGGCTGCAGGCCGACCTCAAGGTCTTCCTGCGCTTTGGGCTCTCGGGCGCCGCCGTGCCCACGGCCATCACGGTGCAGTCCACCACGGGCGTCGTCTCGATGCAGACGCTGGCGCCGCGCCTCGTGCAGCAGCAGCTTGAGGCGCTCCTGGCCGATGTGCGGCCGGCAGCGGTCAAGGTGGGGCTGCTCGGCAGCGGCGAGATCGTGCGCGTGGTCTCGCGCGTGCTCGCGCCGCTGGCCCGGCGCGGCATCCCCATCGTGGTGGATCCCGTGCTCGCGGCCACGGACGGGCCGCGCCTGCTGCCGAAAGCCGACGTGGCGCTCTTTCTGCGGCTGCTCGTGCCCTTGGCCACGCTGCTCACGCCCAATCTCGCCGAGGCGGCCGAACTGGCCGGCTGCGACGAGGCCCACGTGCGCAAGCACACCGATGACGTCGTGCAGCACCTCGTGCGCACCGGCGCCAAGGCCGTGCTCATCAAGGGCGGGCATCTCTCCAGCGACGAGTCCATCGACGTGCTCGGCACGCGCGAGGAACTCATCCTCTACTCGGTGCCGCGCATTCCGCGGCGCCGGCGCGTCCACGGCACCGGCTGCGCGCTCTCCGCGGCGATCACCGCGCAGCTCGCCAAGGGGCAGGAGCTGGAACAGGCCGTGCAGAGCAGCAAGGACTACGTGACGGCGGCGATTCGCGGGGCGCGCCACATCGGGCGCGGGGCGCGGCAGCTCGAGTTCCGCGCCGCGAACGAGTAGCGACGCCGGATTAACCGTCGCGCAGGCGCCCGAAGAAGGCGGCCAACATTGCCAGCGTGCCGGCCGGGTCCACAACGCCCAGGCCCAGGTGTCCGCCGCCCGGCAGCTCGCGCCCGGCCACGAAGGCACTGCCCTTGGCCTCGGCCAGGGCTTGGCGCATGTGCAGCGGCGGCACGAGCATGTCGTCCACCGAGTGCACCAGGGCCACCGGGCAGGCGATGGCGCCCATGACCGAGGCCTGCGTGCAGCGGAGGTTGCCGAGGAACGACCCCACGAGCTGCGGCTGGTCGGGATAGGCCTTCAGCACGACTTCCCGGATATAGCCGGCGTAGTCGTCGGCCGGGCTCGCCAGCTTGCCGGCTTCTGCGATGCGCAGTTGCAGGTGGCGCGTCAGGATCGAACGCAGCTCGCGCACGACGAGCCGCTGCTTGAGCCCCTTGGGCTGGGGCAGGCGCGAGGGGTCGTCCAGCGACGAGACAGCCTCGTGGACGTTGAGTGGCGCGTTGATCGCCAGCACGCCGCCGCGTAGCACTTCAGGGCGGCCCGCCTTGCTGGCCTCGAAGGCCGCGCGCACCGCGCAGTAGCCGCCGAAGCTGAAGCCCAGCAGGCCCACCGAGACGTTCTCCGCTTCCGAGAGGGTCCGGGCCGCCTCGTAGAGGTCCTTGCCCTCGTGCAGGCCCAGCGAACCCGGCGGCTTTCTGCCGCGCAGCCGGCCGTGATCGCGCAAGTCCAAGGCCAGGACATGGAAGCCCCAGCGCCGCAGGACCTCGGCGTACTCGGTCACGTAGCGGCTGACATGGCTGTCGTAGAGCCCGTGCGCCACGATGATCACCGGCGCGCCGGGGGCGCCCGTGGAGCGCCGGCCCTGGAGGGTCACGCCGCCCGAGCCGGGGATCGAGACCTCCTCGAAGGCGGGGTAGGGCGCGTAGTTGGGGGTGCGGCCGGCCGTGTCCGGGTGCTGGTCGGCTTCGCGGGTGATGAGATCGCGGCAGCTCATGGCCAGGAGCGCATCGTGGGCGCCGAGCCCTGGGCGAGGCCGAAAAGGCACGGCGGCCAGCTCGGCGAAAGCCTGCTTGGCCCGCTCCGCCAGGCTGTCGTGGGGGCTGGGGTCGGGGAGCGCCGGAGGCTGCGCCGCCGTGAGATCAGGGATCTGGGGAGCGAATCGGCAGGCGAGCCATGTGAGCATGGCCGGAGAGTGTAGCGAAGAGCAGACTTGACCCGATGCGCACCGGCCCAGTATGAACTCCCCCTCGACTTGCGGTGTTCTGAGCGGGTGTAGCTCAGTGGTAGAGCACAACGTTGCCAACGTTGTTGTCGACGGTTCGATCCCGTTCACCCGCTCCAAGCCGCCCGCATGAACGTCCTCCACGTGAATACCGAGCGTGGCTGGCGGGGCGGTGAGCAGCAGACGCTCTACCTGATGCGGGGCCTGGCTGCCGCCGGCGTGCGCCAGGAGTTGCTCTGCGCGCAAGGCGGCGTGCTGGCGACGCGTGCGCGAGAGAGCGGCCTGACGGTCTGGGAGCGGCCGCTGCGCGGTGAGCTCGACTTGCCCGCGATGACTGCCATCGCTCGGCGCATCCGCGCGCAGGCCGTGGATCTCGTCCACATGCACACCTCGCACGCGCACACGCTGGGTGTGGCCGGCGCAGTGCTCTCGCGCCGCCGGCCGGCCACCGTCGTCTCACGCCGCGTGGACTTCTCGATTCACAAGCGGCGGCTCTTCGACTTCAGCCGGGCCAAGTACACGCTCGGCGTCGACCGCATCCTGTGTGTCTCAGAGGCCATCCGCGGCGTGCTGCTGGCCGATGGCCTGCGGCCCGAGCGGCTCGCCGTCGTGCACAGCGGCATCGACCTCTCGCGCTTCGTCGACGTGCCCGACCGTGCCGCCGACTACCGGCGCGAGTTCTCCGTGCCAGCCGGGGCGCCCGTGATCGGCAACGTGGCGCATTGCGCCGGACACAAGGGCCAGCGCTGGCTCGTGGCGGCGATGCCGGCCGTGCTCGCGGCCTGCCCGGAAGCGCGCGCCGTGATCGTGGGCGAGGGCGAACTGCTCGAAGACTTGCGCGCGCAGGCCGCGTCACTGGGCCTGAGCGCGCGCGTGCACTTCCCCGGCTTTCGCAGCGATATCCCGGCCCTGCTGCGCTGGTTCGACGTCTTCTGCTTTCCCAGCGTGCAGGAGGGTCTCGGCACGACCGTGCTCGACGCGCTCGCGTTGGCTCGGCCGGTGGTGGCCACCACGGCGGGCGGCATTCCCGAAATGATCGAGAGCGGCCGGCACGGCCTGCTCGTGCCGCCCGGCCAAGCCGAGCCGCTGGCCCAGGCCTTGGTGGCGCTGCTTCGCGATCGGGCGGGCGCGGCAGCGCTGGGCCGAGCCGGGCAGGCGCGCGTCGTGGCCGAGTTCAGCGTGGAGCAGACCGTGCGGCGCACGCTGGCCGAGTACCGTCGCCTGCTGCCGGCGGCCGGCTAGCTGCGAGCACGGTCCAGCGCACGCGCTCGGCGCCTTCCATCAGGGGCCGGCGGGCTTCGCCGGCACGGTCCGATGCTCCAGGTGCCAGTCGTAGGCGCGCAGCACGGACTCGGGGGCCCTGAGGTGCTCGGTCCGCAACCGATCGCCGAACTCCGCGGCCAGATCGCGCAGCGGGTCGGGGGCCTTCGTCTTGAGAACCCAGCCAACCCATTCGCGGTCCAGTGAGTCCATGTCCAGGCCCTTGAAGACCTTGTCGGTGGACTTCTTGAAGTTCTTGGTGTCCTTGAAGTCCTTGATGAGCTTGGGGATCAGCTCGCGGTAGCGGTTGCTCTCGTGGTGCATGAGGAACTGCACCATCGACCAGCCTTGCGCGTAGTAGACGCTGGCATTGCGGTAGTAGTCCTTCTGCGCAAAGCCCAGCAGCGTCTGAAAGTCCACGGTGGAGCCATCCACCAGGGCGCGCTGCAGCGTGCGCAAGCGAATGTCATTCAAATCGCCCAGCCGGTAGCCGTGCTTGGCCGTGGTCTGCTGCTCGTCCAGCGTGGCCATGAAGAAATAGTCGCCCACGCCCTCGTCGAGCCAGGAGGGCATGTCCACCCAGGAGACCGTGTACATGTGGAAGTACTGGTGCCAGCCCTCGTGCGAGAGGATGCGGGCGGTGTCCATGGTGTAGGCGTCGGTGACTTGGTCGAGGAGCTGGACGAGGCGCTGGGACTCGCGCTGGGGGAGCTGGAGCAGGACGTCCTGGGCCACCTCGACAATCGGCCCGATGTCGCGCACGCCCAGAATCACGCCGGTGTCGTAGCCGACGAGCTCCTTGGTGATCTGGTCGTAATAGGCCGCCGACGTCTTGGGCGCGCCGTAGCCCAGGTAGGCCTCGCGGTCCCGGAAGATCTTGAGCACGAAGGTGGGCGGCGTGCGCCGGGAGGGCAGGAACTCCGCGTAGACCGCCCACATCGACTCCAAGTGGTCGGAGAGCATCTTGAGCTTCTCCGGTCCGGCCTGGCACTGCACGTGGTAGTGCTCCGTCTCGCCCACCAGCCAGCCGGCCGGGATGTCGCGCTTGTTCCAAGGACCCGGCTTGACCTGGGGTTCGTCGGCGGGGGGTTCGTCGGCGGGAGCTGTGTCCGCGAGCGCCGGGGCGGCGAGCAGCGTGGCGACGCAGAGCGCGGCGGCGCCGCGGGCGAGCCGACCGAGCCGGCGGTTCACTCTCGGCGCGGTGCTCACAGGACTGGGCTCAGCAGACTGGCGCTCATCGGACAAGCGTTCCTCAGACAGTCGTTGTTATACTCGCCCGCCTTCTCCTGGGAATTTCTCGCCTATGGCCGTCGGCGCCGTGAACGTCCACAAGTGGTCGGTCGAGCGCAGCTCCGAGACCTACAACCTCGCGGGTTGGGGCAGTCCGTATTTTTCCATTGGGGAAGACGGCAATGTGCGCGTGAATCCCGATGGTCCGGGAACGGCCGGCTCGTCGCTGGTGGAGATCATCAACGCGGCCAAGCGCCAGGGCATGAACCTGCCGCTGCTGCTGCGCTTCGACGGCATCTTGCGCGACCGGCTCAAGGTGCTGACGCGCGCCTTCCGCAACGCGGCCGAGGAATACGGTTTCGCCGGGCGGCACCGGCCCGTCTATCCGATCAAGGTGAATCAGCAGCGGCACGTGGTCGAGACACTGCTCGAGGCCGGCCGCGAGTTGGGCCTGGGCCTCGAAGTCGGCAGCAAGCCGGAGCTGCTCGCGGTCGTGGCTCAGCTCGACCGCCCCAGCCTGATGATCTGCAACGGCTACAAGGACGAGGCCTACATCGAGATGGCCTGCCTCGCCGTGCGCTTGGGCCACGAAGTCGTGGTGGTCATCGAGAAGCCCTCGGAGATTGAGACCTTCTCGCGCGTCGTCGACCGCGAGGGCCGCAGCGCCGCGCCCTTCCTCGGGATGCGCAGCCGTCTCGCCACGCGCGGCAGCGGCCGCTGGGAGTCTTCGGCGGGCGATCGCGCCAAATTCGGCCTTTCCGCGCAGCAAATGGTGGAAGCCGTGGAGTGGCTGCGCGATGTGGACTTGCTCCATCGCGTGCGCCTGCTGCACTTCCACATCGGCAGCCAGATCACGGCCATTCGCCCCTGGAAGGCGGCCCTCAAGGAGGCCAGCCGGCTCTACGTGGAGCTGCGGCGCATGGGCTGCCCGCTCGATCTCTTCGATGTGGGCGGCGGCCTCGCGGTGGACTACGACGGCTCACGCACGCGCTTCGACAGCTCGATGAACTACACCGAGCAGGAATACGCCAATGACGTGGTCTGGCACATCCACGATGCTTGCCAGCGCGCCGGCCTGCCGGCTCCGGACATCGTCACCGAGTCGGGGCGCGCCCTCGTGGCGCACCACTCGGTGATGTGCGTGGAAGTCATCGGCGTCTCGCGGCTCTCGCGCGACGGCCGCATCGAGCGCGCCGGCCGCAACGAGAACGAGATCCTGGCCGAGATGCGCGACAACCTCTCGCGGCTCTCGCGCAAGAACATGCTCGAGGTCTATCACGACGCGCAGAGCCTGCGCGACGAGATGCTCTCGCGCTTCAATCTTGGCCTGGTTGATCTGCCGACGCGCGCCCTCTGCGAGAACGTCTTCTTCGCCACCTGCGACCGCGTGCACAAACTGGTCAAGAGCCTGGACTATGTGCCCGAGGAGTTCGAAGGGCTCGAGAAGCAGATCGCCGACACCTACTTCTGCAACTTCTCGGTCTTCCAGTCGGTTCCCGACCACTGGGCCATCCGGCATGTTTTCCCGGTCATGCCCGTGCAGCGCCTCAACGAGGAGCCCACGGTGCGCGCCGTGCTGGGCGACATGACCTGCGACAGTGACGGCAAGATCGACCGCTTCCCGGATCTGCGCGACGTGAAGGAAGTTCTTGAGGTGCACCCGCTCAAGGAGGGCGAGTCCTACGTCGTGGGCATTTTCCTGGTGGGCGCCTACCAGGAGATCTTGGGTGACCTGCACAACCTCTTCGGCGACACCGACACGGTGCACGTGGATTTCACCGCCGACGGGCAAGTGCGCCTGGTCGACCGCCTGCAGGGCGAGCCGGTGGGCAAGGTGCTCTCCTACGTCGGCTACGACGAGGCCTGGCTCATGGGCCGCTACGACCGCGCTCTGGCGCGCTTGGTGGAGAAGGGCGATCTGACCACCGCCGAAGCCGACGAAGTGCGCGACGATCTTGTCCGCGGCCTGCGCAGCAACACCTATCTCACCGCGCGCTCGGTGAAGTCGGTGCGCCAGGACGACCTGGTGGAGCAGGTGGACGAGGCGGCGAGCTCCGGCAATGGCGGGAACGGCGGCAACGGCGGCAACGGCGGCAACGGTGGCAACGGTGGGAATGGCGGCAATGGCGGCACGCCGCCCACTACCGTCGGCGGGCCGGGCCTGGCTGGTGGCGCGCCGGCCAGCGTGCCCGCCGGGACTCCGACCGCGCCCGCCTGAACGCCTGGCGCGAGGCGCGCTGAGCCCGCCGTGTTGATCGACCTGCACTGCCACGTGGACGGGGCCGCGCGTCCGGCCACGCTGCTCGAATTGGCTCGCCAAGCGGGTCTGCGTCTGCCGGCCGACACTTTGGAGGAACTTCTGCCGCACGTGCGCGCGGCTCCCGGCTGCCGCAGCCTGGCGGACTTCCTGGCGACCTTCGAGAGCTTCTATCCGGTGCTGCGCACGCCGGGAGCCATGGGGCGCCTGGCCGCAGAGCTCGTGCAGGATGCGGCGGCCGATGGCGTGCTGCATCTCGAGGCGCGCTTCTGCCCCGCGCTGCAGGCCGATGCGGCGCGCGCCCTCCCGTATTCGTCCGAGGACGTGCTGCGCGAGACGCTCGCCGGGCTGGCTGCGGGCGAGCGTGCCGTCAACGCTGCTCTTGGCCACGCCGCTGCGTCGGCGACGAGCTTTTCTGTCGGCGCCATCATCTGCCTCTACCGCGGGATTTCGCTCGCGCAGAACGCTGCGCTGCTTGAGCTGGCCCTGCGCTACGCCGGCCGCGGAGTCGTCGGCCTCGATCTGGCCGGCCCCGAGCAGATTTCTGGAGCGCCGCTGGCGCCGCTCTTCCAGCGCGCGTACGAGGCTGGCCTGCCCATCACCATTCACGCAGGGGAAGCGGCGGGTCCCGAGTCGGTGCGCGAGGCGCTCGATCAGCTCCACGCACGGCGCATCGGGCACGGCGTCGCGGCGGCTTCCGATCCACAACTCGTCGCGCGCCTGGCCGACGAAGGCGTGGCCTTGGAGTGCTGCCTCACGAGCAATGTGCAGACCGGCGCGGTGCCTGCGCTCGACGTGCATCCCTTCGAGCGGCTGCGGCGGGCCGGCGTGCGAGTCACGCTCAACACCGACGACCCGGCGGTTTGCGGCACCACGCTCTCGCGTGAAGTGCGCCTAGCCGCCGCGCAGTGGGGCTACGGTGCTGCGGAGTTGCGTGCGCTCTCGCTGGCGGCTGCCGAGTCTGCTTTCGTGTCGCCGGCCAGAAGATCCGTGCTAAGCGCCGCCGTGAACGGCTAAGCTCAGGCCCGTAAGGGCTGGTGCCGCTGCGTCCTGGTGCTACTGAGACTCTTACCCCGGAGGATCGGTGTCATGACGATCATGGAACTGTTGGTGCTCTTGCTCATCGCTGGAGTCTGCGGCTCGATTGGCCAGGCCATCGGCGGCTACTCGCGCGGCGGCTGTCTTTCAGCCATCGCCATGGGCTTCATCGGGGCACTGCTCGGCGCCTGGATCGCGCGCTCGATGTCACTGCCGGAGGTCTTACCGGTGACCGTGGGCGGCACGTCCTTCCCCATTATCTGGTCGATCATCGGCGCCTCGCTCTTCGTGGCCGTGATCGGCTTTATCTCGCGCTCGAACAAACGCTAGAGGCCGCGCAGCGCCCAGAGCAGATCGCCGTAGACATTGCCCCACCACGGGTCGCGCAGGAACTCGGTGGGGAAGTCCGGGTTGCCCAAGAAGGGGCGCAGCACGAAGGCGAGTTGGCCCGCCACAAACATGTAGAGCGCCGGCCAGGCCAAGAGCGCGACGCGGTGGCGGGCGTCGCGAGCGAGCAGCGGCGCATAGTGCCGCGTCAGCGTCTTTTGCGCAGCGAAGAGCGCCACGAGAAAGGTGGCCACGTTCACGAGCTTGGCCGCGTGGTAGCTGCCGATCGAGGCGTAGAAGAGCAGCGTGACGGGCGCGAGCGCGGCGAGGCACACCGCGAAGGTGGCCTGCGCTGACAGGATGCCGCGGAAGGCGGCGGCGAAATCGCTGCGCAGTCCCAGCACCGCGTTGACCACGTAGAAGTTTGGCAGGCAGAGCAGCATCGAGCAGACCACCAGCAGCGGCACCTTGATTCCCGAGTACAGCGCCTGCAGCGCGGCCTGGCCGGCCCGGCCGTCCACGAGGCCGAAGCTGCCCATGGCGGCGCCGTAGGTCGCGCCCGAAATTCCAAGAATGACGAGCAGTCGGCCCCAGGGCACGCGGCCGCCGCCCACGGGGTGGCGGCCTTCACCACGCAAGAGTCCGTCGAGGTCGAGCAGCGAGCGCGGTGCGAGCACGGGCCTCACCAGGTGTCCGTGAGCAGCCGCGCCATGTACTCGAAGAAGTTCAGCCAGCGCGGCCGGAACCAGGCGAAGGGCAAGTGCGGGCTGCCGATGAACGGGCGCAGGATCCAGGCCATCTGTGCGCCGACTACGCCGAAGATGATCAGCCAGACGCGGAAGATGCCGCGCGCGCGCGTGGACGTGTTGCGCCGCTTGCTGCTGCCCGCTTCCGCCGACTCCGCCGCCACGTAAGAGACTTCATCGGGGAAGACGATCTTCACGGCGCGATGGAGGAAGGCCAGTCCGATGCCGCCCGCCAAGGCGAAGAAGAGCACGTTGAGGAAGACCATGAAGGTATGGCTGTCGTTGCTCAGCGTGAAGAAGGCCACGACCGGGCCGAAGCTGGCCAGCACGCCGAGCATGACCGCGATGGCGGCGACCAGCAGGCGCAGCGTGTCGCGCATGCCGAGGCGCGAGTTGGCCAGGGCGGCGAAGACGTAGAGCGAAGGGAAGGTCACCAGGAGCGTGAGCAGGAAGAGAGCGGGCACCTTGATGGCCGAGGCGAGCAGCGGCTGCCAAGGTTCCTGTCGGCCGCCGGTGGCGGCGTAGAGCCCCATGCACACGCCGGCGACGGCGCCGAGCAGCAGGCTGACTGCGATGAGCTTGCGCGCCGGCAGCAGCACCTTGCCGGAGCGCAGTTCCTCGGGCTTGGTGAGTTCGCCGCGCAGCAGGCGGTCGAGATTGCGGAACCACTCGGACATCGCAGATACCTCCGTGCTTCGCTTCGCCCGAGACCGGACGCATGATAGCGAAGCCCCCCGGAGCGCCCGCCCTGTCTGAGCGTCGTTCCCAGACCGACAGCCTGGCCCTCGACAGCGAGGCCCTGCCCTGGCGCGACACGCCCTGCGTGGGCGTGCAGTGGAAGAAACTGAACTTCGATCCGGCCACGGGCGAGTCGGCGGTGCTTTTGCGCTTCGCACCGGGCGCGGCCTATCAGGCGCATCGCCACCCGGCCGGCGAGCAGTACTTCGTGCTGGAGGGCAGCCTCGAAGACGGCGGGCGCACCTGGGGCGTCGGCGCCTACGTGCGGCACGCCCCGGGCTCGGTGCATCGGCCGAGTTCTGCGGCCGGTTGCCGGCTGCTCGTGATCTTGCCGGCGCCTATCGAACCGGTGACGCCGTGAGCCACGGCGCCCTGCACGTGCCCGAGCACTTCAACTTTGCGCGCGATGTCTTCGACGTCCACGCGCGCCATCCAGGCCGTCTCGCCATGCTCTGGATCGATGAAGCCGGTGCGCGCCGGCGCGTCACCTTCGGCGAGTTTTCCGAGCGCAGCACGGCGCTCGCGGCCGGCCTGCAAAAGCTGGGCGTGCAGCGCGGCCAGACCGTGCTGCTGATCTTGCCGCGCCTCGTCGAGTGGTGGGAAACCATGCTGGCCTGCCTGCGCGCGGGCATCGTCGTCGCGCCGGGCACAACCCAGCTCACGGCGCGCGACTTGGCCTCGCGGCTGGCTCCCAGTGAAGCCGTCGCGATCGTGACCGACGAGTCGGGCGTGGCCAAGGTGGACGAGGCCCTCGCGCTCGCGCCGCGCCCTGCCGGCGCCGCGCTGCTGCGTCTCGTGGTGCGGCCTACGGTGGGCGGCCAGCTGCCGCGTCCGGGCTGGCAGACCTATGAAAAGGTGCTGGCGGCCGGAGCCGGAGCGGCGTCGGTGGCGAGTTCACCGCCGGGCGCAGCCGCGGCGCGCGCAGCTCTGCCCTCCGGCTGGCTCGGGCGTGGCGCCGACACCCTGGCCAGCGATCGCGCGCTGCTCTACTTCACCTCGGGCACGACGGGCGCGCCCAAGATGGCGCTGCACACGCAGGCCAGCTACGGCATCGGGCACGCGCTGACCGCCCGCTGGTGGCTGGGCCTGCGCGACACCGACTTGCACTGGAACCTCTCCGACACCGGCTGGGCCAAGGCCGCCTGGAGCAGCTTCTTCGCGCCGTGGATCGCAGGGTCGGCCGTCTTCGTGCACTACGCGCCGCGCTTCGAGCCGCGCCGCACGCTGGAGATCCTCGCGCGTCATCCGATCACGACGCTCTGCGGCGCGCCGACCAACTATCGCCTGCTCATTCAGCAGGACTTCGCGGGCCTGCGCTTCCCGGCGCTGCGCTCATGCACTGCGGCCGGCGAGCCGCTCAACGCCGAGGTGCTTGCCACCTGGAAGCGTTTCACCGGCCTCGACATCCGCGACGGCTACGGGCAGACCGAAACGGTGCTCTGCATCGGTCACGCTGCGGGCGAGGCGCCGAAGCCGGGCTGCATGGGAGTCGCTGCGCCCGGCTTCGACGTGGCGGTGCTGCAGACGGGGAGCCACGAGGACCCGGCCGCGGCTTCGCCGCTGCGCGAAGCGCCCGTCGGCGAAGAGGGCGAGATCGCGATTCGCGTGCGGCCCGAGCGGCCGGTCGGGCTCTTCGCCGGTTACTGGAAGGACGAGGCACTCAATGCGCGGGCCTTCCGCGGCGACTGGTATCTCACCGGCGATCGCGCCAGCCGCGACGCGCAGGGCCGCTTCTGGTTCGTGGGCCGCGGCGACGATGTGATCAAGAGCAGCGGCTACCGCATCGGGCCCTTCGAGGTGGAGAGCGCCTTGCTCGAGCACCCCGGAGTGGCCGAGTCGGCGGTGGTGGGGAAGCCCGATGCCACGCGCGGCCAGATCGTGAAGGCCTTCGTGGTCCTGGCCGAAGGCTGGGAGGGCGATGCCGCCTTCGTGCAGGAGCTGCAAGACTTCGTGCAGCAGCGCACGGCGCCCTACAAGTACCCGCGCGAGATTGAGTTCGTGGCCGAACTGCCCAAGACGGTCAGCGGCAAGATTCGCCGGGTGGACTTGCGTCGCCACGGCGCCCCTCCGAGTTAAATGACTCGCTGATCCGCTAGGCGGTTCGTGCCGGCCGGCGCCCTTCAGGTGGCGCTCTGCGCTTGCAGATTGGCTTAAGTCGATATATGGTCCCGCGCCGATATTTCCGAACCCGCTCGAATTTCGGCACCCACCGACACCACCTCCGGATCCTGACCCCACCATGAAGTCCGCGCGCCTGCTCGCCCTGATTCTCCTGACCCTGTCGCTCCTCTCGCCCGTTGGCTTCGCGCAGGACTGCGCCACCGATCCCGGCTTCGAGATCACCATCACGCCGCCGGTCGTGCCGATCGGGACCATGTTCGAGGAGTGCCTCATCACGCCGCCGGGCGGCTACACGGTCTACATGATCGCCTCGGCGCAGACGGGCCTGACGCCCACCAACTACGGCCCGCTCTGCGTGGCGCCGCCCTTCTTCGGCGTCTTTGTCTTCCCGATGCCGCTGAGCGGCGTGCTCTGCCTCGGCGAGCGCCTCATGCCCTGCGATCCGGCCTACATCGGCTTCAACGCCAACTTCCAGTTCGTGGCGCTCTCCACGAGCCAGCCCGGCAGCTTCGGCGTGTCCAACTTGGCGACGATGTCCATCGTCGATGGCCCCTGCAATCACCCCTGCACCGGCTCAATGGGCGACTTCGTGTGGGTCGACAGCAATCACAACAATGTGCAGGACCCCGGTGAGCCCGGCATCCCGGGCGTGATGTTGCTGCTCAAGAACAGCAACGGCGACGTGCTCGAAATGACGAACACCGACGCCAACGGCTACTACGCCTTCAATGGCCAGTGCGCCGGCACCTACCAGATCGAGGTTGTGGCCTCGACGGTGCCCTCCGGCTACCTGCCGGTGCTCTGCGATGTCGGCGGCGACGATGCCCTCGATAGCGACTGCAGCCCGCACACCGTCGTGCTCAGCGCCGACGACTCGGTGGATCTTGACTCAGACTTTGGTTACGCGCCGCCGCCGAGCGCGCCGGGCCTCTCGCTCTTCAAGTCCGCTTTCCCGCTGACTGTGGCTCCCTATGAGCCCGTGACCTACTTCTACACGGTCACCAACACAGGCAATGTCACGCTGACGGACGTCGTCGTGACTGACGACAACGGCACGCCGGACCACGCCGCCGACGACTTTGTCGTGGGCACCGTGGCCACTCTTGCTCCCGGCGCCTCCGTCTTGCTCACGGCCGAGATCTACCCCGTGGTTTGCACGGGTGCGGTGGTCGAGGGCAACTCCGTCGAGGCCGGCGCGGTCATCGTCGTGGTGCCGCAGCTCAACGGCGACATCCGCGTGACTTACCTGCAGGACTTCGGCATCAACGACAACACCTACGGCAGCGGGCAAATCGGCTGGCCGGGCAACAACCACACCTTCAACCATCTCGTGGGCAGCGACAAGCTGGAGTTCCAGTTCCGCGACGGCAACGACAACGTGGTCCTCGACTTCTATCTCGACTACCTCTCGGCCTCGACCAGCTTCCCCTCGGGCTACGGCTCGCGCGGACCCACGGGCGGCGACGGCTTCATGGTGAGCGGCAGTCTGTCGCACATCGTGAGCTGGACGACCTCGCTCGCCGAGAACCTGAATCACCCGCTCAACGTGCCCAAGAAGTCCACGCTCATCGTGAACTCGCCCACCTCGCTGGTCTCGGGCAACGTGGTCGTGGATCCGGTCAAGGCGCCGGGCGGCTGGAACCACATCAACAGCTACACCGTGGTGGTCAAGGCGGCGGCCTTCGGCTCGGCCGGCTTCGGCTCAGTGTCGGTGCCCGACCAGCACAACTCGCCCAACAAGCTCGGTGGCCCCAATGGCATGGAGACTTATCCGGTGGACTGCGCCGTGGTGAACACGGCGAAGGCGCTGACGGTCACGGCGCAGGGCCCGCTCAGCGCCACGGCCACGGCGACGGTGCAGATCGACGTGCCCGAGCCCGCCGAACCCTGCGATCTGCGTGTTGAGCGCGTGCGCTTTGAGAGCAAGGAAATTCACATCGAGATTGAGAACAGCAGCGACGAGGACGTGTTCCTCAATGCGCTGACGCTGACCTGGCCCGCTTCCAACGGCAAGCTCAAGCAGATCAAGCTCGACGGCGACATCATCTACGACGTGCCGGACCTCTCGCCGCCCAGCGCCAACCTCGGACCGTCCGACTTCGTGACGGACATGAACAAGCGCAAGATCAGCGCTCGCTCGAGCGACACGCTCAAGCTGATCTTCGAGAAGACCATCGACAACGATCCGTCGCACTACTCGGGCGGAACGGTCACCTTCGGCACGGACTGCACGCTGAACATTCCCTGAGCTGCAGTGCCTAAAGCGTGACGACGACCTCCGCGGAGTAAATCCCGCGGGGGTCGTTGCGTTCTGCGAGCGTGCGCGCGAGCACTTCAAGGGAGCGCGGGACTCGGCCGCGGAAGAGTTCGCGTTGCTGCTGAACTACGACAACTTCGCGATCTAAGTCGAGCAGTTCGTCGTCCAAGCGGATGCGCAGCGAAGTCACGCCCCGCGCCGCGAGGATCCGCACGGTCTGCCCAACGATCTCGGCCTCGACGCGCGCGCCGGCGGCGGGCTCGTCGACGGCTAGCCAGTAGAAGCGTGAGTGCGTGACGTCGTCCTGGAGCCAGGTGATGCGCCGGGGCCGCGCGCGCCGCGAGAACTGCGCCATCCAGCGCAGCGCCTCGGCGTCTTGGCGGTCCATCCAGTGGCCCTTGCCCTCGTGGAGTCGCGCCGCGTGCAGGTAGTCGGCGGGATGCTCGCGCGAGAACTCGTCGAGGCGCGCGGCCCAGCTTGCGGCGACGGCATTGCGACCGTAGCCGTCATCCAGCGCGCCGACGTGGATTGCGAAGGGCAAGTTGCGCAGCCCGTCGGGCTGAGTCTCGTTGGGATGGCCGGCCATCATCGCTGCGGCCGCAAAGCGGTCGGCCATGCGTGGCGCGAGCTGGTAGACGCCGTCGCCGCCGGCGCTGTAGCCCAAGAGGTAAACGCGATCTGGATTTACGCCCTGCAGGGCGATGAAGTCGGTGATGAGCCGGACGAGCAGGACATCAATGTGTGCCTGGTGCCACAGGTTCCAGGTGTCGGTCGGCGCGCGCGGCGCGACATAGAAGCCTTCGGCTGGCGTGTAGAGCCGCTGCTGGTTCTGCCACTGCTGGTCGTTGACCTCCGCCGGCGCGCCGCCGCCGCCGTGCAGCGAGATCCACAGGCTGCGCTCACCCGGCGGGGCCTCGCCGAAGCGCGTGAACCAGAAGGGCAGCCGCACTCCGTCGGCCTCCAGCGCGCGCGCCTCGAACTCCGCGTGTCGTTCGGCGCGCAGTTCCTCGACGCGCTGCTGCCAGAGCCGCGCGCCGGCGGCCTCGGCTTCCGCGCGAGTGAGGCCCGCTCTCGCGGAGTTCCCCGCCGCACAACCGGCGAGTGCCAGCCCGAGAACCGCCGTGAGCCTCACCCGGGTCATGGCAATTCCGCTGATGGCGGCAGCGCCAGGATGTCCGGCAAGTTGCGGTAGCGTTCGTTCCAGTCGAGGCCGTAGCCCACGACGAAGAGATCGGGGATCTCGAAGCCGCGAAACTCGGCCGCGATGGACACGACGCGACGGCTGGGCTTGTCGAGCAGCACGGCGGTGCGCAGTGTGCGCGGTTGCATGGCGCGCAGCTCGTCGCTGAGCCGGCTCAGCGTGCGGCCCGTGTCCAGGATGTCGTCGACGAGCAGCACGTGGCGGCCACGCACGTCGACGCTCGGCGGCAAGCGCAGTTCCAGCGCCTCCGGCGTGGTGGCTTCGCCGCGATAGCTGCTGGCGACGACGACTCCCAGGCGCACCGGCATGCGGAGCTGGCGCATGAGGTCGGCCGCAAAGACCAGCCCGCCGTGCAGCACGGCAATGAGGGTGAGTTCTTCGTCGCCATAAGTGGCGTCGAGTTCTCGCCCCAGGCGTGCCACGCAGGTCTGGATCTGCTCGCCGGAGTAGAGCCGCTGGGCGCCGTGGAGCTGCGCCGCGCTCAGCGTCGGTCCTCGGGCATCTTGGCCAGCCGCGGAATGGCGCCGCCCAGCAGCACCTGCAGCGAGGCCATGTTCGCCGCACTACTGCGCAGCACGTCCTCGTGCGAGAGCGTGCCGGGCCCGATGCCCGCGGCCATGTTGGTGATGCAGGCCACGCCGCCCACGCGCAGGCCACGCTGCCGCGCCGCGAGCACCTCGGGCACCATCGACATGGAGACCACGCGCGCGCCGAGCTGCCGGGCCATGCGCACTTCCGCGGGCGTCTCGTAGGACGGCCCGTGAAAGCAGGCCAGCACACCGCGGCGGCAAGGCACGCCCGCGCGCTGCGCGGTCTCCTCCAGCACGGCCAGCACCTGCGGGTCGTAGGCGCGCGTGAGGTCGGGGAAGCGCGGCCCCAGGCGCGTGTCCTCTTCACCGGCCAGCACGTTCACGCCGCTGAGGTTGAGGTGGTCCTCGACGAGCATGACGTGGCCCGGTTTGAGTTCCGGGTCGGTGGAGCCCACGGCGCTGGTGATGACCAGCGTGTGCACGCCCAAGAGCGAAAGCAGGCGCACGCCCGCGCAGACTTCGTGCGGCGGCCGGCCTTCATAGACATGCACGCGGCCGCAGAGCGCCAGGACTGCGACATCCGAGACGTAGCCGTGCAGCAGCGCGCCGGGGTGTCCCGCAATGCGCGTGGCGGGCAGGCCGGGGATCTCGGCGAAATCCAGAAACTGCGGGCGATCGATCGTGTCGAGTGCTTCGGCCAGCCCCGAGCCCAGCACGACACCGACGGGCGCGCGCCCGAGGCGGCCGGCTACCACGTCCGCGGCCTTGGCGAGGAGGTCGTACTGCGAAACCATGCGCGAGCCATCATAACGCTGCCTGGGGGACATCTCCTCGCGCACTCAGCCCACGCAGGGCGCTTCGCTATGATGCGCGGCCCTTCTCGGAGCCGCCGTGCGCCAACCCGACCTGCGCAGCTTCCTCGACACTTTGCGTGCCGCGGGCGAACTCATCGAGATCGACCGGGAAGTCGAGACCGAGCTGGAGATTGCGGCCATCGCCGACCGAGCCTCGCGTTCCGCGGCGGGCGCCAACAAGGCGCTGCTCTTCAAGAACGTGAAGGACAGCCGCTTTCCGGTGCTGATCAATGCGCTCGGCAGCGAGCGCCGCATGAACCTGGTCTGCGGCGTGGAGCGGCGCGAGCAGCTTGAGGGGCTCGTCGAGACCTTTTTGGCGCAGCTCGAGAAGCCGCGCCGCAGCCTGCGCGAGAAGCTCGCCGTGCTGCCCGTGCTCAGCCGGCTGGCCAAGCTCTTTCCGCGCGTGCGTTCCGCCGGCTCCTGCCAGGACGTGGTCCACGAAGGCGAGGACGTGGACCTCAATGAGCTGCCCATCCTGCGCACCTGGCCCGAAGACGGCGGGCCGACGGTGACGCTGCCCTTGGTCTTCACGCACGATCCAAGCACGGGCGCCCGCAACTGCGGCATGTACCGGCTGCAGCGCTACGACAAGAACACGCTGGGCTTCCACGTGCACACGCATCACACCGCGGCCGAGCACTTGCGCCGCTATGCGGCCCTGGGCCAGACGCGCATGCCGGTGGCCGTGGTCGTGGGCGCCTCGGCGGCCACCGTCTTCTCAGCCGTCGCGCCGCTGCCGCCCGGCGTGGACGAGCTGCTCTTCGCGGCCTTCCTGCAGCGCACACCGGTGGATCTCGTGCGCTGCCGCACGGTGCCGCTGCTGGTGCCGGCCTGCGCGGAGTTTGTCATCGAGGGCTTCGTGCCCGTGGACGAGAAGCGCCGCGAGGGTCCCTTCGGCGACCACACCGGCTTCTACAGCTTGGCCGATGACTACGGCGTGCTGCACGTCACCGCCGTCACGCATCGCAAGGACGCGATCTGGCACGCCACCGTGGTCGGGCCGCCGCCGCAGGAGGATTGCTGGATGGGGGCGGCCATCGAGCGCCTCTTTCTGCCGCTGCAGCGCCGGCTCATGCCCGAGCTCATCGACATGCGCCTGCCCTTCGCCGGCGTGTTCCACAACCTCATGCTGCTCAAGATCCGCAAGGACTACCCAGGCCAGGGGCGCAAGGTGGCGCACACCGTGTGGGGGCTGGGCCAGGCCATGTTCACCAAGGTCGTGGTGGTCTTCGACGAGGAGGCGCCCGATCTGCGCGACGATCAAGGCCTGCTCGCGCTGCTCTTGGAGCGCCTCGACATCTCGCGCGACCTCGAGTTCGTGCTGGGCCCGACTGAGACACTCGATCACGCCAGCCGCGCGCTGCACTTCGGCAGCAAGCTGGCCCTCGATCTCACGCGCGCCTTGCCGAGTGAAGGGCCGCGGCCGGCGCCCGCAGCTTGGTCCTCGCTCGATCTGGAGCGCGCACTGCAGGCCGTGCGGCAGATTCCCGGCGTGACCGACGCGGCGCCGCTCGCTGCCCGGGGCGTGGTGGGCGGGCTGGCCGTCACGGTGCGCAAGGTGCGTCCGGCCGTGCCGCGCGTGACGATGGAAGCGCTCTGGGCGCTTGGCGAGCGCGAGGGCTTCACCCAGCTCACCGACCGCGTGCTCGTGCTGGATGAGGGTGAGCGCCTCGACGATCCGGTGCGCCTGCTGTGGCTGCTGCTCGCGCACATCGATCCCGAGCGCGACCTGCACCGCGCCGGCACGCCACGGCCCGACACCTCGCTGCGCACGCTGCCGGGCTGGCATCCGCGCCGGCTCGGTGTCGATGCGACGCGCAAGTCCAAGGCCGACGGCTTCCTGCGCGAATGGCCTACTGAGCAAGTCCATCCGTCGCGGCTGCTCAACAAGATCGCCAATCACTGGTCGGATATGGGCTTGCCCGGCGACTGCCCGTGAAACGCACCGGCGAACTGCCCGCTAGCGCAGAGGCACGCCCGACCAGACGATGACGCGGCCCGACTGCACGGTGCCCACGCTCTCGCGCGGTGCGCCGGCCGCGAAGTCGGCGAGGCCATCGCCGTTGAGGTCGCCGAGCCCGGCCACGGCATCGCCGAGCCACGCTCCGGCGCTCGTGCCCGTCAGCTCATAAAGCAGCGTGCCGTAGGCGCCGGAGTAGATGCGCACCGCGCCCAGCGCCGTGATGGGGTTGCTGCCGGTGAAGGGCACGCCCACGAGCAGGTCGGGCACGCCGTCGCCGTTCACATCGCCCGCGCCGGCGACCGATTCGCCGAAGCGCTCGGAGGCCGGATCGAAGAACTGATTCAGGCCCAGCGGCCCGGCCGTGAACTCATGGATCACCGCTCCGTCGAGGCCCGAGTGCACTCGCGCATAGCCGGGCTTCGGGCTGAGCGACTCGCCGGTCTTCGCCGGCGCGCCCACGAGGATGTCGGGCCAGCCGTCGAGGTTCACGTCGCCGGCGGCTGCGACCGAGGTCCCAAAATCGTCGCAGATGGGTGCCGTGAACTGGAGCAGCAGACCCCCGTTGCGGCCCGAGTAGACGTTCACGTAGGAGAGCGGCGTCCCTATCAGCGTGCAGCCGTTCGCGGGCGCGCCGGCGGCGTAGTCGGGAATCGTGTCCTGGTTCACATCGCCGATGCTTGCGAGCGACGCGCCGAGGCTGTCCTGGTTCGGCGCGGTGTGCTGGCGCAGCAGTGCGCCTGTGGCACCGGAATAAACCGAAACCCGGCTCGTGTTGAAGGTGCCGTTGCCCACGCCGATCTCGGGCACGCCGTCGACGTTCAGGTCGCCGAGCCCCGCCACGGCGGTGTTCGCGCCTGGGAGCGTGAGCAGCACCGAGGCGTCGGCGCCTGAGTGCACCGTGACAACGGCAGCGCCCTCGGCGCCGACCACAAAGTCCGGCACGCCGTCGCCGTTCAAATCGCCCGCGCCGGCCAGCGCGTTGCCGAAGCGCGCTGAGGCGGCGCCGCCGAGCAGTGTGAGCAGCGTGGCGCCCGTTGCCCCCGAGTACACGCGCACGCTCCCCGCTGACGAGCCGTTCTCATCGCTTGCCGGTGCGCCCACGGCGAGGTCCGGCACGCCATCGCGGTTGACGTCGCCGATTGCAGCGAGCGTCTCGCCGAAGCCGTCCGCGTGCGCCGGCGCGGGCTTCTCCAGCACATGGAGGGTGGTCGTTGTTTCGTAGTGCAGTACGCCCGAGACAGCGTTCGTGAAGCTCTTGCTGATGCCGCCGGGCGCGCCGACTTGCTGGGCGAGGACCTGGAGGTGGAAGGGCGTGCCGGCGAGCACCGGCTCGTCGGGCAGCGTGAAGGAAAGCGCCAGGGGGGCGCCGCCCGCGAACGAGCCGCCCACGAGCAGGCCGAAGGGCGCCGACGGGTCGATGAGCAGCCCGTAGTAGGCGTTCGCGGCCGGGAGTGGCGCCGGCAGTCCGTGCAGCCCATAGAAGAGGAGGTACAGGCCGGGTGTCCCGCTCGAGTACTCGATCGCCAGCCCCGCGCCGATGACCCCGTCGCTGGTGATGGCGAGCGTGGGGAGGAAGGCGATGGCGTCGGTGAGTTTGGTTGTTGCCACGCCGGCATTCGTGACGCGTACGTCGAAGCGGCCCGGCGCGTGCGGGCCGGGAGCGATGACGAGCTGCGTCGGCGTCCACGATAGGACCGTTTGCGGCACCCCGTCGACGACGACGGTCGTGTCCGGGCCAAAACCTTCGCCGGTGATGACAACGTCCTCCTCAAGGAAGGCCAGCGTTGGCGAGATCGAGTGCACGACCGGCTTGGGCACGAAGATCAGGTTCGTGTAGGTCACGGTGGCTTGGAGGAAGTCGTTCGCGGCGAGCCCGAAGCCAAAGCTGTCGCCGGCGACGACGTCGAGCGTGGCCGTGGTGCTGCAGCTCTTGCAGATGGGTTGCTGGAAGCCGTTGCGGTAGGTGTAGGGCCCGTCGTTCGGCCCGAAGCCGAGGACAGTCGAGCTGAGCGAGACCACGAAGGTGCCGGACGCCGGCGCGGTCGTCACATAGCGCGTGTCGACCATGCCGAAGCCGATCGGCGTGCCCTCAATGTGCATCTCGTCGCCGAGCACGTAGTTCGCCGGCGAGTCGGGGTTCACCAGCGTCCAGGTGTAGGCGCTGAACTGGGCGTCGGCGGGGGGCGCAAGCCACGCCGGCGCCAGGAGCAGAGCGGCCGCGAAACTCAGTCGTCCAGCCGTGCTCATGGGTCCTCTCCGTCGAAGGGAGCGCCAGCATAATGGCCCGCGCGCGTGACGGCGAGCCCCGCGGCGGGTGACAATGCGCGGGCATGTCGCTGCGCTCTGAGATCAACGCTGAAGTCCCCGTCGCCGCGCCGGGCGAGTTCCGGCCGTTGCGGCTGAGCGAGTCGATCTCGCTCTGGCCGCCGGTCGTGCTGGCGCCGATGGCGGGCGTGACGAATCCGCCCTTCCGCGCGCTGTGCCGCCGCCAGGGCGCGGGCCTCTACGTGGCCGAGATGCTTCATGCGCGCGGCCTCACCGAGGGCAATGCCAAGACACTGCGCCTGGCCTCCTTCGGCGCGGACGAGACCATTCGCTCGATTCAGATTTTCGGCTCCGACCCGGCCGAGATGCACGACGCGGCGCGCTTCCTCGTGCAGGAACTCGGCGCGCAGCACATCGACGTGAACATGGGCTGCCCGGTGCGCAAAATCACGAGCAAGGGCGGCGGCTGCGCGCTCACTGCGCGGCCCGGACTCATGCGCCAAGTGCTCGCCGCTGTCGTTGCGGGCGCGGGCGGCGCCGGGCCGGGCGCGGTGCCGGTCACGGCCAAGATCCGGCTTGGTCTCGATGAGCAGCACATCACCTGGCGCGAGGCGCTCGAAGCGGCCGCCGGCGAAGGCCTGCGCTGGCTCGGCGTGCATGCGCGCACCGCCGCGCAGCTCTACAGCGGCCACGCCCGCTGGGACGAGATCACACGCATCAAAGAGACGGCCGTGCAGCTCGGCGGCGTGGACGCCGCGGCCGCGGGTGTCGGCGGCGGCCTGCCCATCTTGGGCAATGGTGATCTCTGGGAGGCCTGGGATGCGCTGCGCATGATGCGCCAGACCGGCTGCGACGGCGTCATCATTGGGCGCGGCTGCTTGGGACGGCCCTGGCTCTTCCGCGAACTGGCCGAGGTCTTCGCGGGCCGCGAGCCGGCCGATCCGCCGCAGCTCGGCGAAGTGCTCGTGCTGCTGCGCGAACACGGCGAACTCTTGGTGGACTTCTTCGGGCCGCGCGGCGGCGTGCTCGAACTGCGCAAGTGGTGCGCTTGGTACACGAAGGGCTTCGCCGGCAGTGCGCAAGTGCGTGCGGCGCTGCAGCGCATCGACTCGCTCGAAGAGCTGGACGAGTGGCTCGCACAGCTCGATCCCGAGCAGGCTTTCCCGCGCAGTGCACTGCGCGTGAGCCGCGCCAAGCGAGGCGGTTCGCAGGAGAAGGTCTCGCTGCCGCACGGCTGGCTGGAGGTCTAAGCATGAGCCGCGACACGACGCCGGTGCCGCGGCCAGTGGAGGGCGCGCGCGGCGCGCCGCCGCTGTTCCTCCCCAACGAGCCCTTTCCGCCTTATCGCTTCGTGCCAGGCCACGCGCCGCACCCCTTTGCGCACAAGGGCGGCTACGGCTACGGACAGCGCCCCAGTGCACCGCCCTTCTGCGGCCGCTCGCAGTGGCGCAGAAATCAGCCGTACTTGCGCGGGCTCGACTTTTTCAACCGCGGCTGGTGGTGGGAGGCACACGAGGCTTGGGAGTCGTACTGGCATGTGTGCGAGGGCCGCGACGAAGTGCAGCGGCGCCTCGTGCAAGGACTGATCCAGCTCGCGGCTTGCGCCTTGAACCGCGAACGCGCCAGCGATGCCGGCGCCGGGCGCTTGCTCTTCTCCGCGATGGAGCACTTCGAGCAGGCACAGCGGCTTCTGCAAGAGGAACTCCGCGAGCGCGCCGCGCGCAGACCGCCGCCCCGCACTCCGCGCCAAGAGGCCGAACCTGCACCCGGTGAGCGACTCTGCGGCCTGGACCTGAAGCTGCTGCTCTCGGACGCGCACAAGTTCCTGGCAGAGCCGCGCCGCTCCGTCGACGGTTTGTACCTGCGGCCGGAGTAGTCGATGGCTCGGCGTCGCGCCCACAGCGGCGCGGCGGCGGCAAGTGCCGGTCAGCGCCTCTTCAGAAGGCGCTGTCGAGAATCACCACGACCGAAGCGCCGCCCATCACCGTGGCACCGTCCCGCAGCACCAGCAGGTGCAGGTGGAGTGTGAGGTGCTCGGCTGCGGGCGACAGCGCCGGAGCCGTGAACCCGCTCACGAAAGTTCCGGAAGGCGGGGTGATGGCGATGGGGAGCAGAGTCGAAAAAGCGCCCGGTGAAACCAGCAGCGTGCCCTGGAAATTTGGGAAGGGGAGATCGGCCGGGTTGAGCGAGCCCCAGAAGTGAAGGTGATCACCGGGCAGGGCGCTGATCGTCAGCGCGCCACGCCCGCCCTCCACGATCGGTCCTTCCGTGTCAAAGGTCGGCATCTCGCCGTACTCGGTGAGGCTGCCGGCCAGGATCAACTTCGGCCGGCCGTCCACGCCGAGGGGAGCCAGGGCCGCTCCGCCGTCGTAGCCGCCACCTTGCAGCGTGGTCTTGGCCGGACTGCCGCTCTGCAGCAAGGCCGCGCCTCCGTTGGCGCCGTCACCCCCAAAGAAACTGGCGGCTCCGGCATGCAGTGTGCCGCCGGCGTTGTGAACGCCCGAGCCGCCTTGGCCGAGCACCGCGCCGCCGCCACGGTACTCGCCGCCGTGCACCGTGACGCGCGAGGTTTGCACGTCGAGCGCGGGCGAGCCGTCGCCACTACCCGCTGCGCTGCCCCCTTGAGCCTGGCAGCGCAGCAGCGCACAGCCCGAGGACTCGGTCACGAGCGCAGCCGGCGCGCCGCCGCCGCCCGTGAGCTCGCACTCCTCGACGCGGACCGAACCGAGGCAGTTATCGACTTCGAGTGCCGGACCCGCGGCGGACGCCAGCCTGAGCCCGCGCACGACGACGGTCTGGGCGAGAGAGATGTTGCGAACGGTGAGACTGCGCACGGACACAGGCACAGCAGCCTGAATTTGGACGACGAGTCCCTTGCCGTCGATGACCAGCGCCTCGTCGAAGGTGGGCGTCGTGGGATTGAAGCTGGCAGCGCGCAGCAGAATGACGTCGAGCGGACTGGCCGCGTCGATGGCCGCTTGCACGGTGGCGAAGTCGCCGCCTCCCGCAGCATTCACGACGATGACGCCAGCGCCGGCTGCCGGGGCGCTGCCGAGCAGAAACACGCCGGCCCAAACGAGTGCGAAAGCCTGTCTGCAAAGCATGGTTCTGGCCTCTGGAAAATGAGGGAGCCCGCGCCCGAAGCCTTGGCTTTAACACGCTCGGCCCGATTCGGATAGGTCCCGCGCGAGCAGACCGTTGATTCCCGTCCTCCGCTGCGTTCTCGTGGCGGCATGACTAGGGCTCCCCAGGCGGCAGTGCGGCCAGAACGCCGCCGCCCGCGGCTTCAAGAAGCCGGCCTGCTTTTCGTGGTGCTGCTGCTCGGCGCGGCGCTGACGCTGGCGGCCGACACCATCTCGCTGCGCGGCGAACAGGTGAATGCCTTCCTGCGCTGGGAGAACCTTGTCGCCAACGTGGCCACGCCCATGTCCTGGATGGCGATCATGGCGCTGGGCGCCACGGCCGTCATCGTGGCCGGTGGCATCGATATCTCGGTGGGTTCGATCTTCGGGCTCTCGGCGCTGGGCACGGCGGCCGTGCTGCAAGAGTTGCCGCCCGATGCGGGGGCGCTCACAGCGGTGCCGCTCGCCGCCGTCACCGCGCTAGGCATCGGCGCGGCCTGCGGCCTGCTCAACGGCGCGCTCGTCGTCGGGCTGCGCCTGCATCCCTTCCTCGTCACGCTCGGCACGCTCTCGATTTTTCGCGGGATCGCGCTCGTCTCGGTGCGCAGCAAAACGCTGCCCGACTTCGGCCAGTCGCTGCCGGCGAGCTTCACCGAGGGCTTTGTCGGCGCGCGCTGGGATCTCGGCACGAGCTTCGTGCAGCCCGTGCCGATGCTGGTGATGCTCGCCGCGGCGGCGCTGGCCTGGCTCTGTTTGGGGCACACCGTCGGCGGACGCGAGTTTTATGTCGTGGGCGGCAACGAGGAGGCCGCCCGGTACGCCGGCCTGCGCGTCGGCCGCATCAAGCTGCGCGTCTACACGCTCAGCGGGCTGTGCGCCGGCCTGGCCGGCCTGCTTTCCTGCGGCTTCTACCAGTCGGCCAACACAGCCACGGGCGAGGGCTACGAGCTCTCCGTCATTGCGGCCGCCGTGGTGGGCGGCGCCAGCCTCACGGGCGGCCGCGGCACGGCGCTCGGCGCGCTGCTCGGCGCGCTCATCATCAAGCTCATCGAGAACGGCATCGATCTCGTGCGCAGCGTCAACCTGGGCTTCGCCGTGCTGCCAGTGAGCAAGGAGTACGGCAAGATCATCATCGGGGCAGCGATCCTGCTCGCGGTGGCGGTCGACCGACTGGGCGAGCGGCTGCAGCGTCGAGTGGCGGCGCGTGGCCCGGGTGGGCCGACATGAACCCCGACGAACGCCAGGCGCGACGAATCCTGATGTGGGCGGCGCGCATCCTCATCGGGCTTGTGCTGCTGGTGGTCATCGCGGGCGCGGTGCGCTGGGGCTGGCTGGCGTGGGGCAGCTGAGAGATGATGCCGAGATGAAGCACGCACTGGTCTCGATTGCACTCGTCCTGCTGGCTGCCTGCGGTGGCGAGACGCCGGCTCCCAGCGAAGTGAGCGGTGACGCCGCCGCTCCGCCCAGCGCGCCGCGGCGCATCGTCATTGGGCTTGTGGCCAAGAGCCAAGGCAATGCGGTCTTCCAGGCGGCGCATGCCGGCGCGCTCGCCGCGGCGCGCGAGCAGAGTGCGGCGCGCGGTCTCGACGTGGTCATCGATTGGCAGACGCCCGCCGAAGAGGATCCGCTCGAGCAGGCGCAGGCCATCGAGCAGCTCGCGCGAGCCGGCGCGGCCGGCATCGCCGTTTCGTGCAGCGATGCCAATGCGCTCACAGCCGCCATCAACAAGGCCGTGGAGCTGGGCAGCCATGTCATGTGCTTCGACAGCGATGCGCCCAAGAGCCGGCGCTTTGCCTTCTATGGCACTGACGACGAGGCCTGCGGCCAAGCGGTCATGGCGGCGCTGGCGCAGGAGTTGGGCGGCCAGGGCACCATCGCAGTGCTGGCCGGCAACCAGTCTGCGCCGAACTTGCAGCACCGCCTGATCGGCGTGATGGACGAAGTCCGGCGCCATCCCGGGATCTCGCTCCTGCCGGACGGCATCTACTACCACGCCGAGACGCCAGAGCAGGCCGCTGAGACCATGAACCGCGCGCAGAGCACGCATCCCGACATCGACGGCTGGGCACTCATCGGCGGGTGGCCGCTCTACACGCGCGTGACGCTGGGCTGGCAGCCGGGCGCAGTCAAAGTCGTGTCGGTGGACGCGCTGCCCGCGCAGCTCGGCTACCTCACGAGCGGGCACGTGCAACTGCTGCTCGCACAGGACTGCTTCGGCTGGGGGCGGCGCTCGGTGGAAGTGCTGCTCGACAAGATCGTGGACGGGCGCGATCCCGAAGGCGGCCCGCGGCTGATCGATCCTCTGCAACGCGTGACCGCCGCCGACGTGGAGGCCTGGGCCGTCAAGTGGGCGGGCTGGGTGTCGCGCTAAGCACGACACGTACAGCGCGCGGCTGAGGCGCCGACGCGAATTCGGGGCTGCAGTCGGCTGCGATGGTCACTCCAAGCAGAATGCGTGTCCGGCGGCATCCGTTATCGAGCCAGCTCCGCGTTCTACAGGACGGCGCTCAGTGAGCGCTCAAGACTCAGGATGGGAGGCGTGCCATGTTCGCAACGAAGCAGAGTGCGGTCCGCATTGCAGTTGTCGGAGTGCTGGCCGTAGCGGGGGGGCTCTCGGGCTTCGCCTGGCACCAGGGTGAGGCTGCACCGCGCTGCGTAGCTGAGAACCCGTCGCCAGAGAACCCGCCGGAGGTCATTGCGCGCTTTCGCGAACACTACGGAGCCGTGCTCGCGGAGCTGCGCTCTGCCGACACAGGTCATCTCACTTCGCAGCAACAGGAGTTGCGCGCCTACGGACTCTCGCTTCTGGCGGACTACCAGCAGCGCGGCGAGTTTGGCGTGAACACCGATTTCCCCGGGGCGCGCGTGCCCTACTTCGTGGATGCGCAGGGCCGTCGCTGTGCTTTGGCCCACTTGCTGGACGGCCTGGGCGAGACACGGCTGGTGGCCGACATCGCCGCGAGCCAGAACCATGACTACGTCGTAGATCTCGCGGCGACGCGGCCGGCGCTGGAAGGCCGGCTGCGCGAGGCGGGTTTCAGCCTCACCGATGCGGCTCGCATTCATGCACCCAGCAGCGGCGCCGCGGGCTCGTCTCGCTCGAGCTCGTCGTCCTCAGGCTCCTCCTCTTCCACGGGCAGCGTCACGGGTAGCACCACGAGCGGATCGGCTTCGGCGCCCTACGGAGGTCCTTCAAAAACCGGTGGCTCGCAAACCGGTGGCTCGCCGAGCTGCGACGCCGACACGCCGCGCGGCTCGCCGTCGATCACCGGCTCGGGCGGCGCTCCGGCGAAGACGGGCACCGGCACGGCCCGCAGCCACCGCGACAATGCTCGCGAGGCGAGCACGCATAGCGCTTCCAAGACCGGCGAGTCCGAGCCCGCGGCTTGGTCGACTTGGTGGGAGCTGAACGCGTTCCGCTTCCTGGCGCCCGCGCACTTGGAGGACTCCCAGCTCGAATCGAGAACTCCCGGCGGACAAGCTCGCCGCAGCAGCTCGGGCGAGCGGGACCAGTCCTTGGCCAGCCGCACACGAGGCCAGCTCTGGCCGCAGCTCGTCGAAGCCACGCGCCATCCTGACTCGGGCGTGCGCGCTCGCGCCGCCGTGGCGGTGGGCCGGTTGGACCAAGGGACTGCCCTTGATGTCTTGAAGCCGCTGCTCCGTGACCCCTCGTCGTCCGTGCGCCACGCTGCGCTGCTGGGTCTGGGCGCCACCGGCACGATGCAGTCCGCCGCGCTTCTGTTGCATCTCGTCCAGGACGGCAAAGGACCGGACGGAAGCACTGTTTCGCCTTGGGCGCGTTCGGTCGCGCTGGTGGCCCTCGGTGTTGGGCGCCGGCATGGCCTGAGCGATTCGCTGGATGCCCTGGTCGCCGAAACGAACAGCGGCCCGCAGGCCAGTGCACCGGAGGAGTTTGCGACGGCCTTGCTCTTCTACCACTCGCTGGCCGGCGGCCTGCCCGATCAAGAGCTGGTGACGGGCTGGCTGGCCGATCCACGCGGTGATTGGATGCTGCGCTGCCGCGCTGCCGAGAGCCTGCCCCTTTACGACGACCCCGCTCTGCTCTCGCAACTCGTGCGCGCCCTGGGCGACACCGACGCGCAGGTCCGTCGTTCCGCGGCGCTCGCCCTCGGTTCGCTCTCGCATCCGCTCACGTCGGCGGCGCTCAAGACGGCGACGGAGCTGGAGGCCGAGCCCGTGGCCCGCGGTTACGCGCTCTTGTCGCTGGGCGAGCTGCGCGGCTCGGCCGACAGCGACTTCCTCCGTCGCACGCTCGTCGAGGGCGGGGCCGAGTTGCAACCCTTTGCCGCGATCAGCCTGGGGCTGCTGGCCCGCCAGAGCGGCGACGGGGCGGCGCGCGCGGAGCTGCGCGAGCTGCATGGCAGCACCGGCAATCACGATCTGCGCACGGCGCTCACGCTGGCGCTGGGACTTGCTCGCGACACGGCCTCCGGAGCCGCCTTGCTGGACGATGTTCAGCACGCCGCCGACCCGCGCCAGCGCCACTTCGCGGCCCTGGCGCTCGCGCTCATCGGCGATCCGTCCGCCAGGCCTGGGCTGCAGGCGGCGCTGGCAGCGGAGGACTCGCCGCTGGCACTCGTTGGAATCGCCCAGGCCTTGGCGAGTTTTGGTGTCGAAGAGGACGTCGGCGCTCTGCTGAAGGTGCTGCGTCGCGTGCACTCGCCCGAGTCGCAGGCGCAACTGGCCGTGGCGCTGGGCTGGCATCGCACGGACGCGGGAGTCGGCGGCCTGGTTGCGCTGCTCGGCGAGGCGAGCCTGCCGGATGCCGCGCGCGCCGCCACCATCGAGGCGCTGGGTCTGCTCCTCGACGAGCAGCCCGGACACGCGCTCGCCGCCGTCGCGGCCTCCACGAACGCCGACGCTCTGCCCGACTGGATGGTGCCGCTCCTGCAGCGCTCGACACTCTGAGGCTTGCTAGCATGCCCGTGTGATTGAGCTGCGCTCCCTTGGCAAGCGCTTCGGCGGCGTGCGCGCGCTGCACGAGGTTTCACTGCGCATCGCCGCCGGGGAGTGCCACGCGCTGGTCGGCGAAAACGGCGCCGGTAAGTCCACACTGGGACGGGTGCTGGCCGGCGTGCATGCGCCGGACGAAGGCGAACTCTTCGTCGATGGCCGGCGAGTGCGCTTTCGTTCGCCGGCCGACGCTCTGCGGCAGGGCCTTGCGCTCGTGCCGCAGGAGCCTGCGGTCTGCCCTGATCTTTCGGTGGCCGAGAACATGGCGCTGGGCCGCTGGCCTCTGCGCGCCGGCCTAGCCAGTGGGGCCGGCGTGGCCGGTGTTGTTGGTCGGCTGGGCTTGCCGGGTCGGCTAGGCGTGATTGCTCGGCCGGCGCTCGTGGCTCGTGCGCGGAGTGAGTTGGCCCTGCTCGGGGCGGATCTCGACCCGCGCGCGCCGGTGCGCGCGCTCACCGTCGTGCAGCGCCAAATGCTGCAAATTGCCGCGGCGCTGGGACGCGGCGCGCGCCTGCTCATACTTGACGAGCCCACCGCCGCGCTGCCGGAGACCGAAGTCGAGCGGCTGCGCGACCTGCTCCTGGCCCTGCGCACGCGCGGCGTGGCCATCGTCTTCATTGGGCACCGACTGGCCGAGGTGCTGGCGCTCGCCGACCGGGTCAGCGTGCTGCGCGACGGCCGGCTCGTGGCCACGCTCGCTCGCGGCGAAGCTGATGCCCAGCGCCTCGTGCAGCTCATGCTCGGCGAGAACAACAGGCCGCCCGGCGCTCTGCCCGCACCCAGTGCGCTTCTCGCGGCCGCAGTACGTGTCTCGCCGCAGGGCCGTGCCGGCAGCCTCGATGGAGGCGGCGTCCTTGGCAGCGGCGCGCCCGCCGTGCGTTTGCGCGTCGCAGGGCTCGCCTCGCCCGGCCGCTTCTCCGATATCTCTCTCGAAGTGCGCGCCGGCGAAATTGTGGGGCTGGCCGGGCTGCTCGGCGCGGGGCGCAGTGAACTCCTCGCGGCACTCTTCGGCCTCGATCCGGCGGCGCAGGGGCGCGTGAGCGTGGATGGCCGCGCCCTCCAGCTCGGCTCGCCTCGCGCCGCGCTGCGAGCGGGTCTGGTGCTCCTGCCGGAAGATCGGCAGCGGCAGGGCCTCGTCATGGGCCTTGGCGCGCGAGTGAACTGGTCGCTGCCCTTCGTGGAGCGCTTTCGCTGGCGGTGGGCTGGCGCGCTCATCGACCGGCGCAGCGAACGCAGCGCGGCGCGTGCCGCTCTTGCCGCTGCCGATCTGCGCGCGGCCTCGCTCGACACCGCGCTCGAGGCGCCGGTGGCTCAGCTCTCCGGCGGCAATCAGCAGAAAGTGCTGCTGTCGCGCTGTCTCGCGGCGGGCGCCGGCGTGCTGCTCATCGACGAGCCCACGCGGGGCGTGGACGTGGGCGCCAAGGCGGCCATCGCTGAGCAGCTCCGCGCTGCGGCGGCTGCGGGCGCGGCGCTGCTCGTGGCCTCGTCCGACCTCGCTGAACTCCTGGCCCTCTCCGATCGCGTGCTTGTGCTGCGCGCGGGCCAGATCGCCGCCGAGCGCCAGAAGGGCGTGCCGGCGGAGGAAGTGTTGAGGCTCATGTCGGGAGTCCCGTCAGCCGCTTGAAGCTTGGTCCTGGCGCGGCGTCGAGCGCGTCGCGCGGCGAGCGAGCAGCACGCCGAGCAACACGATGGCGCCGCCGAGTGCTTGTTGCGGTCCGAGCGCTTCGCCCAGCAGCCACCAAGCGAAGACCGCCGCGCAGACCGGCTGCATGAGCAGCGTGAGCGCCGAGAAGCCGGTGGGCAGATGGGCCAATGCATAGGTGATGAGGCTCTGTCCCGCGACCTGACTTACCAGTGCGAGCCCGGCGAGCACGAGCCAGCCATGCAGCGTGGCGGGCGCGAAGGGCTCGTCGGCGGCGAGGGCCGCCACGAGGAGCACGAGGCTGGCGGCCGCGCCGCCCACGGTCATGACCGCCGGGGTGCTGAAGCGACGCCGCACATCGGCGACGCTGAGGATGTAGCCCGCGTAGAAGACCGCCGCTGCGACGCCGAGCAAGTCGCCGCGCAAGGCATCCCCAGGCGCGGAGTCCGGGCGCGCGCTCGCGGAGGTGACATCGCCGGTCGTGCTCGAACCCAGCAGCGTCCAGGTGCCGGCCAGGGCGATGGTCAGCGCCAGAGCGAAGCGCGCGGTGGGGCGCTCGCGCAGGAAAAGCCAGGCGCCCAGCGCCACGAAGATCGGCGCGAGGTTGGCGAGCAGCGTGGCATTCGTGACGCTGGTGTAGTGCAGTGACCAGTGCCACACGGCGAGATCGCCCGCGAAGCAGGCGCCCGCCAGCACGAGGCGCGCGCGCTCGGCCCCGGTCGGAGCGCGTCTTGGGACGCGCAGGTCGTCACGCGCGCTCGCGCGCCGGCGATCCAGCGCCCACCACGCAGCGAGCAGCGGCAGCGAGAGGGCCATGCGCCAGAAGGCAATCGCCACTGGCCCCGTCTCCGGCGCCGCCCAGCGCACGAAGATCGGTGCAAAGCCGATGCCCACGGCGCCGAGCAGGAGTGCCGGCAGTGCGAGCGCCGGAGGTCGGTGTGGGGCAGAAATGGAGGGTGAACTCAGGCCGTGCAGGGATGCCGGCGCGCGTTGGTCGCTCCCGGTGCTGATGTGATACACCCTCGACCGGGTCGTGCGCGAGACTGCGCTCTCGCTTTCATTCAGGAGGGTCGCGGACATGCTTCGAAGCGGGTTAAGTCTCATCGCGCTGAGCGCACTGCTCTCGTGCGGGTCGCCGTCGGTGTCACGGAGCTCGAGCCCGGCCGCTTCAGCGGGCGCCGTTGCCGCTGCCGCTGCCGCGGACGCCACGCCGGGCACGGCCGCGCCGGCACTCTCCCCCGAGATTGAAGGCTATCGGCCCGCCGTGACCGCGCTCGTGCGCGAGGCCCTCGTGCAGGGTCAGGCCTTCACCAAGCTGGAGTCGCTGGTCAGCGTGGCGCCGCATCGGCTCTCCGGTTCGGCGGGCCTCGTCGCGGCCATTGAGTGGTCGCGCCAGGCCATGCTCGCCGACGGACTGCAGAACGTGCGCTTGCAGCCGGTGCTCGTGCCGCACTGGGAGCGCGGCTCGGTGCAGGAGCTGGTGCTGACAGCTCCGCCCGAGGTCGCGGGCCTGCGCCTGCCCATCCTGGCGCTGGGCGGCAGCGTGGCTACGCCAACCGACGGCCTGGAAGCCGAAGTCGTCGAAGTGCACAGTTGGGCGCAGCTCGACGAGCTCGGTGAGGCGGGCGTGCGCGGCAAGCTCGTCTTCTTCAATCGGCCCATGGACGCTGCGCTGCTCGACACGGGCGAGGCGTATGGCGGCGCCGTAGACCAGCGCTCGCGCGGTGCGATCGCGGCAGCAAAGCTGGGCGGCGTGGGCGCGATCGTGCGCTCGATGACGACCAGCCTGGACGATGCGCCGCACACCGGTGCGATGCGCTACGACGAAGCCGTAACGAAAGTCCCCGGTGCGGCCGTGAGTACGCGCGGCGCGGAACGCCTCTCGGCGCTGCTCACCGCCGGCCGCCCGGTGCGCGCGCGTCTGCGCCTCGACTGCCGCACGCTGCCCGATGCGCCCTCCGCCAACGTGATCGGCGAGATCGTGGGGCGCGAGCGTCCCGAGGAAGTCGTGGTCATCGGCGGGCACATCGACGGCTGGGATGTCGGCCAGGGCGCCATGGACGATGGCGGCGGCTGCTGCCAGGCCATCGAGGCGCTGCGTCTCATTCGCTCGCTGGGCATGAAGCCGCGCCGCACGATTCGGGTCGTGCTCTTCACCAACGAGGAGAACGGCCTGCGCGGCGGGCGCGCCTATCACGAAGAGCATCGCGCGGACATGGCGGGGCACGTGCTGGCCATCGAGTCCGACTCGGGGCCCTTCACGCCGCGCGCTTTCACTACGGACGCCAATCCGCGCGCACTGGCGCTGCTGCAGCAGATCGGTGCGCTGCTCGCTGAAACGGGGCTGCGCGATGTGATGCCCGGCGGCGGCGGGGCCGACATCGGGCCGATGACCGAGAGCGGCGTCATCGTGATGGGCTATGCGCCGGACGGGCAGCGCTACTTCGACCTGCACCACTCGCCGCGCGACACGATCGACCAGCTCAGCCCGCGCGAAACGAACCTGGGCGCAGCCTGCATGGCGGCCATGGCCTTCGTGGTGGCTGACCTGGAGGAGACGCTGCCGCGCAACGCGCCGGCGGGCGGCCAGTGAGCGGCCGCGCACCCAAGTCCGGCCGCGGACTCAAGACCGGCCGCTCTCGCAACTCCGGCCGCGGGCAGCCCGTGCGCGGCGACGCCTTCGATCCTACGCCGGCAGATCACTTCAGCTTTGGGCTGTGGACGGTCGGCAATCGCGGCCGCGATCCCTTCGGCGAGGCGGTGCGGCCGGCGCTCGACCCGCGCGAATCGGTTGCACGCCTCGCGGAGTGCGGCGCCTGGGGCGTGAACCTGCACGACGAAGACCTGGTCCCCTTCGGCAGCACGCCGCGCGAGCGCGACCGCATCGTGGCCGGCTTCCAGAAGGCGCTGAAAGATCACGGCCTCGTCGTGCCCATGGCCACCACGAATCTCTTCAGCCATCCGGTCTTCAAGGACGGCGCCTTCACCAGCAGCGACCCAAGCGTGCGCGCCTTCGCGCTGCGCAAGACCATGGACGCGATCGACCTCGGCGCCGAGCTCGGCGCGCAGATCTACGTCTTCTGGGGCGGGCGCGAGGGCAGCGAGTCCGACGCCGCGCGCGATCCGCGCACGGCCCTGGGCTGGCTGCGCCAAGCACTGGATTTCCTCTGCGATTACGTGCGCGAGCGCGGCTACGGACTGCGCTTCGCGCTCGAGGCCAAGCCCAACGAGCCGCGCGGCGACATCTACCTGCCGACCACGGGGCACATGCTGGCCTTCCTCGAGACGCTCGCTCATCCGGAGATGGTCGGCGTGAATCCCGAGGTGGCGCACGAGACCATGGCCGGCCTCTCGATGGTGCACGCCGTCGCGCAGGCCATGGATCGCGGCAAGCTCTTTCACATCGACCTCAACGCGCAGAAGATCGGCCGCTACGACCAAGATCTGCGCTTCGGCAGCGAAGACGCCAAGGGTGCCTTCCTGCTCGTGCGCATGCTGGAAGGCACGGCGGGCGGGCAGCGCGCGGAGCCCGCACGCGGCAAAGGGGCGGCGCGCGGCAAGGCTGGCGTGTTGCCAGCTACTGCCGACCTGGCCGGCCGGCCCTGGCCGCGCTACGAAGGCCCACGCCACTTCGACGCGCATGCCTACCGCAGCGAAGACCAAGAGGGCGTGTGGGACTTCGCGCGCGGCTGCATGCGCAGCTACAAGATCCTCGCCGCGCGAGCGGCCGCTTTCGACGCCGACCCCGACGTGCGCGCACTCTTGGAGGAAGAAGCGGCCGAGCACGCGCGCGGAGCAGCAATACAAGGTCGCGCGACGGGGTCGCGGGGTGCGCGGGGGGCCGCTGGCAGTTCCGAATTGACGACGCTGCTCTCCGGCTTTACGCCGGAGAAGGCGGCGCGTCTGCGCGCGCTAAAGCTCGATCCGGCGGCCCTCGCCGCGCGCGGCCTGCGCCGCGAACGCCTCGATCAGTTGCTCATGGAGCACCTGCTCGGCGCTCGCGGAAGCGCACCTGCGCGGCGCGCGCGCGGCTGACCATGCTCCTGCTCGGCCTGGACATCGGCACGCAGGGCACCAAGGGGCTGCTGCTCGATGCGGAGAGTGGTCAGGTTGTTGCGCGGGCTTCGGCCGCTCACGCCATGATCGAGGGCCTGCCCGCGGGCGCGGCTGAGCAAGATCCTGAAGGGTGGATCGCCGCCGTCCGCCAAGTGGCGGCCGATCTGCGGAGCGCGGTGCCGCAAGCCTTCGATTCGGCGTCGGGTGTGCAGGCCGTCGGCGTGTCGGGGCAGCAGCATGGCCTCGTCGTGCTCGACGAGCGCGGCGCGGTCGTGCGCCCGGCCAAGCTTTGGTGCGACACGAGCACAGTGGCCGAAGCGCGCGAGCTCTCCACGCTGCTCGGCCGTCACGTGCCGGTGGGCTACACCGCGAGCAAGGTCCTCTGGCTGGCACGGCACGAGCCGCAGAACTGGGCGCGCGTGCGCCGCGTGCTCCTGCCGCATGACTTCCTAAACTTCCGCCTGACAGGCCGCGCCTGCATGGAATGCGGCGATGCCTCCGGCACAGGCTTCTTCGATCCGCTCGCACGGCGCTTCGACATCGCGGCCGCCGCGGCCATCGATGCGCGCCTGCCCGGCCTGCTGCCGCCGCTGCTCACGCCCGGCGCGCCGGCCGGCGTGCTGAGCCGCGAGGGCGCCGCCCTGCTGGGCTTGCGCGAAGGCCTCCCCGTGGCCTCCGGCAGCGGCGACAACATGTGCAGCGCGCTCGGCGCCGGCGCGAGCCGGCCCGGCGTGCTCGTCGTGAGCCTCGGCACTTCGGGCACCGTCTTCGCGCAGAGCGAGCGGCCGATCATCGATCCGGCCGGACTCATTGCGCCCTTTTGCGACGCGACCGGCCGCTGGTTGCCGCTGCTCTGCGTGATGAGCTGCACGAACTTCACCGCAGAGGTGGCGGCACTCTGCGCCCAGACCGGCGCGCCGGGCGGCGACAGTCCGGCGGCTTCCACGAGCGCCGCTGACCGTGATTGCAGCCTGTTCGAGACACTCACCCGCGAGGCAGCGGCCGAGCCGCCGGGCAGCGGCGGCCTGCTCTTTCTGCCCTACCTGCAGGGCGAGCGCGTGCCAGACCTGCCGCTGGCCAGCGCCGCGCTGCTGGGCCTGCGTCCCGGCTCGCTGCGTCGCGGCGCGCTTTTTCGCGCGGCCATCGAAGGCGTTTGCCTCAATCTGGCCTGGGGCGTCGATCGCCTCGCGGCACTCGGCGTCAGCGCCGAGCAAGTCCGCGTGGTGGGTGGTGGCGCACGCAACGCGCTCTGGCGGCAGATCCTCGCCGACGTCCTCAATCGGCCCGTCGTGGCCACCGCCGAGCCCGAGTCCGCTGCTCTCGGCGCCGCGCTGCTTGCGTTGTGGACGGTGCGGCGCACAACGAGGGCCGTGGGCGCAAGCGCGAGCGACGCCGACGCTGTTGCCGCACCCTACGTGCATCTCTCGGGCGAGCCGTGCCAGCCGCAGCCCGAGAGCGTGGCCTTCTACCGAGAAGCCGGCTCGCGATTCCGCGAGCGCGCCACCACGCTCTTCGGCGCGCGCTGATCGCCGCTGGCAGTGCGCTCAGCAGCCGCCCATTGCCTTCCGACAGTTGCGACGGCGTGCGACGCAGCGGGGGTCGGTGTGCCGCGAGTTCCGAGCCGACCTCTCGGCCGCATCGGCCGAGTCGGCGAGGTGTTTGAGCGGCACCGCCGAGCCCCCGCTGCGGGCGCACTGAGCGTCCAACTACGCCGCGCGCAGATAGGCGTCGAAGGCGGTGCGGATGAGAATGCGCAGGTCGAGCATGAGCGACCAGTTCTCGATGTAGTAGAGGTCGTGGTCCACGCGCTCTTGCAGGTCGGTGTCCATGCCGCGCAGGCCGTTGACCTGCGCCCAGCCGGTGATGCCCGGCTTGACCCAGTGCTTGTGGGCGTAGCGCTCGATGCGCTGCTTGAAGTCGCGCACGAACTCGGGCCGCTCGGGCCGCGGTCCGACCAGGCTCATGTGTCCCAGAAAGACGTTCACGAGCTGCGGCAACTCATCGAGGTAGTGCCGGCGCATGTAGAGCCCGAGCGGTGTACAGCGCGGATCGTCAGTCCTGGCGAAGGTGGGGCCGCTCTCGGCCTCGGCATCCACGCGCATTGTGCGGAACTTGAAGATGCGGAAAATCCGTCCGCGCATGCCCACACGTTCCTGCACGTAGAAGGCGGGGCCCGGGCTGCCCAGTCGGATGAGCACGGCGACGACCGCCATGGGCACGGCGAGGAGCGCCAGCAGCACGCCGCTCACGCTCACGTCGAAGACGCGCTTGACCATGCGGGCGCCCAGCGGCAGTTCGGCACTCACGAAGCCCAGCAGCGGCACGCCATCCACGCGCTCCCAGCTCGGCATGAGATTCGTGGAAGGGAAGAGCGCCGAAGTGATGTGTACGGAGATGCCTTCGCGGTCGGAGAGCGCCAGGATCTCTTCGAGTCTGTCGCGGCCCACGGACTCGGCCTCGACGAGCACGTGGTCCACAGCGCCCTGCTGCAGGAGCGCCATGGCCTCGGCCTCGCTCAGCCGCGGTGCTAGGTCGGGCGGGGCCTCGGCCGCCGCGATGCCCAGGATCTGCAGATCGGCTTGGGCCGAGCGTTGCAGCGCAGCCAGCAGCTTGAGCACGCGCCGCGACATGCCGAAGGCCACGAGACGCGAGCCGTCGCGCTGCCGTCCGGCGCCGAGCTGCCGGCTCACTTGCTCCACGAGCAAACGTGAAAGCGCCAGCGCCGCTCCGCCGGTGAGCAGGAAGAGATAGGGCACGGCGCGCGGCAGCTCGCTGCGGGCCTCCGGGCGGCCGGCGAGCCGCGAGAGCTGCGGAGCCACGAGGCTCACGACCGCGAGCACGCTCATGGCCACGAGCGCGCCCCACAGCAGTTCGCGCAGGCCGCCGAGCCGCGGCCAGAGCGGCTCAAGACCCATGCGGTACAGGCCGCAGGCCCAGAGTCCGATGGCGATGAGTGGCGCGGCGAAGAGGTAGAGCGTGGCGGCTTCGTGCGGCGTGGGCGCCGGTCCGCTGGCCGTCCCGCCGATGTCCATGACGAGCTTGAGTCCATAGGCGGCGGCGAAGGCGCCGGCCAACAGCAATTGATCCAGCACGAAGCGCAGAACGCGCGACGACTCGGTGCGTGTGGACAGCATGCGCATGTCGAAGGATTGCTAAAGGTCGGCGAAGGACGGGCTGCGAAAACGCTTGGGAAGCGCGGCGCCGTGGCCGCTTCCCCGGCACCATTCTAGGCGGGAGCGGCGGCGTGGCTCAAGGCGGGCTGTAGCGCGCCAGCACTGCACGCATGCGCTCGAGAAAGTGCGCCGTACTGAACTCCGCCGCCCGCGCCACGCAGGCTGCGGTGAGGAACTGCGCTTCCATGGCCTCGAAGCGCTGCAGCGCGGCCACGAGCGCGTCGACACTTGGCTCGTCGTAGAGCACTCCGGTGTGGCCGTCTAGCACGCTCTCGCCCAAGCCGCCGCGCCGCAAGCCGACGACTGGCCGGCCGCAAGCCATGGCTTCGAGTGGCACGAGCCCGAAGTCCTCTTCACCCGGGAAGAGCAAGGCGCGGCAGCCGCGATAGAGCGCGCGGACTTGCGTGTCGTCGGGCTCGCGCACGAAGCGCGTGAGCGGCCCGGCGCGGCGACGCAGTGCGGCGTGTCCCTGGCCGCTGCCGGCCACGATGAGCGGACGTTGCAGCCGCCGACAGGCTTCGACGGCCAGATCAAAACGCTTGTAGGGCACGGCTTCGCCGAGCAGCAGATAGGGACGCTCAGCACCTGGGACCGGCGTCGCCGGCCGGAAGAACTCGGTGTCGACGGGCGGATAGACGACTTCGGCCTTGCGACCGTAGCAGCGCTCGATGCGCGCCGCGACGTGCTGCGAGATGGCGAGAAACTCGGTGACCTGGTCGGCCGCGCGGCGATCGACATCGGCCGTGCGAACGAGCAGCGCGCGAGCCAGGGGCCGCAGCAGCGCCGGCACGGACTGCTGCAAGTACAGCTCGCGCAGATCGTGCGCCCAGCGCGGCGGGCTGTAGCAGTAGCAGATATGTCGTGCGCCCGCGGGCACGCGCACGGTCTTGGCCAGCGCCGCGTCGCTGCTCAGCACGAAGCCATGCCCCGCGAGATCGAGCTGCCGGTAAAAGGTCGGCAGCAGCGGCAGCGCGAGGCGAAAGAAGCGCCGGCCGCCCGGCAGCCACTGCAAGGCCGTCGTGCGCGGCGCTTGCAGGCCGGACGGGGCCGGGCAGCGCAGCGGATCGTGCACGAGCGTGAAGAGGGCAGCGCCGGGCAGCAGCCGGGCCAGCGCCTCCAGCGTGCGCTCGCCGCCACGCCGCGCGACCATCCAGTGGTGCACGATCGCGACACGAGGCTGGGCGCTCACGCGCGCATCGTCAGCCGGACGCTGTCCGTCGGAAGAGCGCGATGCTGGCGGTGTAGCCGTGCAGGAAGGGCTGGCCGCCCACCGAGCCGATCTCGCCATTGGCGAAGAAGCCCGCCGTGGGCAAGTCCGGGAAGACGCGGTGGACCTCGCCGAGGTCGTGATTGGGCCGGCCGAAAAAATCGCTACCGCGCCCATTGCAGGAAAAGAGCAGTGCGCCGAGCGTGGCCGCTGCCGCGCCGCCGGCCTGGGCCTGCTGGGCCTCGGCGCCCAGCAGGGCCGCGAGGTCTTCGCTGGCGGAGGCGCTGTCGCGCACCATGAACTGAATGGTCTGCCCGGCGCGCACGAAGTCGTTGATGGCCAGCGCTTCCTTCTGCTGATCGATCTTGAGCACGTTGCGGGCCAGGAAGTCGCCGCGCTCGAAGCGGCTCTTACGCTCGTCGATGGCGCGCCCGACATGCAGCGCCTTCTGCATGAGGTCGCGGTCGCGCGGCTGCACTTCGCCGAACACCGTGCGCAGTTGCGAGAGCGCGCTCTTGCCGCCCAGCGCAAAGATCACGTTCTGGTGAGCTTTGGTGATGACGAAGTGCCGCCCGATGGGGCGGCAGCCCTGGCTCACGATGGGCTGCAGCCGTACGGCGCCGCCGACGGCCAGGCCCAGCGCGCCGTCCTCGTGCACGCCGTGCTCATCGAAGAAGAGCCCTTGGCCCGGGCCGGCCGTGCCGCTGGCCATGCCGCCCACGACGTGCGCGCCCGGAAAGCGTTCAGCGAAGCCCTCGAGCAGCGTGTCGCCGGGCGTGGTGTAAGGGTCGGCCAGCACCAGGAAACCGGCGCCCTCGGGCACGGAGTCGGGCCAACCCTTGAGCGCGGGCTCGTCCCCTGAGTCGTCCAACTCCAGGCGGAAAGACTGCAATTCGGCGCCAGGCCAGTGCGCTGCCCAGAGCGCCAGGCCGGAGCGCTCCTCGATCTCCACATCGCCGCCGATGATGCCGGCGCCCGGCCCGCCAAGCAGCACGCGCGGGGAGAGGCGGTTCATAATCTTGCGGCGCAGTGGCTCGACTTCTCCGCCGTGATGCGGCGTGAAGAAGGCCAGCACGAGATGCGGGGGTGCGCCGTCCAGTTCGGTGAGGAGCCTGTCGCACAGGCCGTCGAGCGCGGCGAGGACATCGGGCGTGGTAGTGGTGACGACAGCGCATTTCATAGGGGGGCCACTATAGCCACGCGCCCAAGCTGTGAGCCACGCGCCCCGGGCCGCGCGGCCCCGCCCCGAGTTGCTAGGATGGAGGCTCGCCTCCTGCTGAGAGACTGGCCATGAAGCTTTCCTCCCCTTCAGCGTTCGCCTCCGTCCTGACCTGCCGCGCACTGCTTTGCGGCGCCCTGCTCTGCCTCGCCGTGGCTTGCAGCGGTGAAGAGCAGCCGGCTGGCAATCTCGATGCGGTGGTGAACATCAACTGCCCGATCATGGACGAGCCCGTCACCGCCAAGGGCGGATCGGTGGAGTACCAGGGCAAGACCATCGGCTTCTGCTGCGCCGGTTGCAGCGAGGACTTCGCCAAGCTCGACGACGCCGGCAAGGCCGCCGCCGTCGCCAAGGCCGGCCTGAAGAAGTGATCCGCCTGCGCCGACTGCTCGGCGCGCTCCTCTGCGGCCTCGCGCTGGGGGGCTGCGCGGCGAGTGCAGGCGGAGGCCTGCACCCCGAGCCCGCCGCTGCGGCTGCGGCGGCAGAGGCTGGTGCGTCACTCGCCCCGATCAACACACATTGCCCCATCGGCAAAGAGGCCGTACACGAGTACGGCGGGCGCACCACCTGGCGCGGCGCCGTGATCGGCTTCTGCTGCCCTGAATGCATCGTGGATTTTGAAAAGCTCGACGAGGCCGGCCGTGTGGCGGCCTTGCTCGCCGTCGGCACGACGGCGCCCGCTCCCGGAGGTGTGTGATGAACTTGACTGCAACTCTGCCTGGCCTGGCCCTCTGCGCGCTTCTCGTTGCCCCCGCCTCGGCGCAGCGCGCCGACACTGCACCGCGCACGGACACGACCCCGCGACCTGAGGCCGCGCCCGTCGCTGCCGCGGCACGCAGCCTGAGCGCGGATGAGCGCGTCGTGGTCGAGCGGCAGTCGCCGAGCTATCCGCTCTCGGCCTGCCTCGTGTGCAGCAAGACTTTCGGCGAGGCCAGCACACCCGAGAGTGTGGTGCACAACGGCCGCTTGGTCATGGTGTGCGACGCCACCTGCGCCGCCGGCTTTGCCAAGGACGCCCCCAAGGCTTTGCGCGCCCTCGACGAGGCTGTCATCGCCGCGCAGGCGCCCAGCTATCCCTTCACGACCTGCGTCGTGACCGGCGACGAACTCAAGGGCAAGCCCAAGCACGTCGTCGTGGGCACGCGGCTCATCGATGTGTGCTGCGGTGACTGCAAGCGCGATGTGCAGAAGGACGCCACAGCCGCGCTGGCCAAAATCGATGCGGCGCTCATTGAGGCGCAGGCGCGCAACTATCCGTCCACGCGTTGTGCCGTAGACGACAAGCCGCTGGGCGAGAAGCCCGTGCGGCATTTGCACGGCGTGACACTGGTGCAGGCCTGCTCGGCCGGCTGCGTCGATCGCTTCCGGGCTGCTCCGGCGGGCTTCCTGCGAGGACTGGAAGGCCAGCGCAAGGCTGCCGGCGAGCGCGCCAAGACGGAGCCGGCCCGCGCCGAGCCGGGCCGCAGTGACACCGGCCGTGGGGACGCAGGCCGGGGCGACGCGGGTGGCCGCTCGGACCCGCCTGCGCAGCCGAGAAGCCCGCGTGGCTGACGTTCGCGCCGTGCGCGCGGCCTTGGCCGGCGTCCTGGTCGCGCTTCTGTGCTGCGTCGGCGACGTCGCCGCTCAGTCGGCGCTCGGCGAGCCCATCAACACGCTGTGCCCGGTCATGACCGACGAGGAGGTCGTGGCCAAGTACTCGGTGGAGTACCGCGGCCAGGTCGTGGGCCTGTGCTGCGCCAAGTGCCAGCGCAAGTTCAACGAGGATCCCTCTCTCTACATCGCCAACTTGCCGCTCGCTGATCCGGTGCGCGCTCCCGGAGCACCGCTGGATCCCGAAGACACCGAGAGCCTCTTGGCGCGCATGCATCCGCTCTTCGTGCACTTTCCCATTGCGCTGCTGCTGGCCGCGGCGCTGGCCGAGGCACTCGCGATGCTGCGCGGCAAGAAGTCGCCGGCGGCGGCGACGGCCTTCTGCGTGCGGCTCGCGGCGGCGGGCGCGATGCTGGCCGCGTGGAGCGGCTGGGGCAATGCCGAGTTTGGCGCGCCACTGCCCGGCACCGAGGAAAACATAGAGATTCATCGCTGGCTCGGAGTGGCCACGCTCAGCGTGGCGAGCCTCCTGGCGCTGGCCTCGCTGCGCGCAGGGACTTCTCCCGCTGCCGCAAATCTTCTGCGCTGGGGCCTCTTCGTGGCGGCTCCGCTCGTGGCCGTGACGGGACACTTCGGCGGCACGCTGGTCTACGGGGCCGACTTTCCCTTCGGCTGAGACGGCCTCTCTCGGGCGGCGCACCGGCCCGCGGATGACGCCGCCCGGCTGGCTGCGTTATCGTGCGCGCCATGAATCACGCTGAGATTGTCATCGCCGGAGCTGTGCGCACGCCCATCGGCAAGTTCATGGGCGGGTTGTCCGAAGTGAGCGCCGTGGACTTGGGCGCCCACGCCGTGCGCGCGCTGCTCGAGCGGGCGCGCCTGCCGGCCGCCGATGTGGACCAAGTCATCTTCGGCATGGCGCGCCAAGCCGGCAGCGGCCCGAACGTGGCGCGGCAGGTGCAGATCCGCGCCGGGCTGCCGCAGGAGGGCACGGCCATCACCGTGAATCAGGCCTGTGCCTCGGGCCTGCGCGCCATCCTCATGGCGGTGCACGAGGTGCGTGGCGGCGCGCGCGCCGTCGTGGCGGGCGGCACCGAGTCCATGTCGCGCATTCCCTTTCTGCTGCCGCAGATGCGCGCGGGCTACCGGCTCGGTCACGGGCCGGTGCTCGACGGCAACTACCAGGACGGCTTCAACTGCCCGCTGGCCGAGCAGCCCATGGGCGCCACGGCCGAGACGCTGGCCGAACGCTACGAGATCAGCCGCCGCGCGCAGGACGAGTTCGCGGTGGAGAGCCAGCGCAAGGCCGAGGCCGCGCACAAGGCCGGCCGCTTCCGTGACGAGATAGCGCCCGTCACGGTGAAGGGCCGCAAGGGCGATGTCATCGTGGACAGCGACGAGCATCCGCGTGCCGGCACCACGCTGGCCGATATGGAGAAGTTGGCGCCGGTCTTCAAGAAGGGCGGCACGGTGCATGCCGGCAACAGCAGCGGCATCACCGACGGCGCCGCGGCGCTGCTCGTCACCAGCGCAGGTTTCGCCAAGGAGCGCGGCCTCACCGTGCTGGCGCGGCTCACGCAGGGCAGCCTGGCCGGCGTGGATCCCAAGGTCATGGGCCTGGGGCCGGTGCCGGCCACCAAGGCGCTGCTCGCGCGCGCCGGCCTGGCGCTGCAGGACATCGATCTCGTTGAGCTGAACGAAGCCTTCGCGGCGCAGGTGATCGCCTGCGATCGCGAACTGGGTCTCGACCCGGCCCGGCTCAACGTGAATGGCGGCGCCATCGCGCTCGGGCATCCCATCGGCTGCACGGGCGCGCGCATCGCAGTCACGCTGCTGCACGAAATGCAGCGGCGTCAGGTGCGGCGCGGCTTGGCCACGCTCTGCGTCAGCGGCGGCATGGGCATCGCGGCGCTCTTCGAGCGCGATTGATGTCCAAACCGGCCACGGCCGCCAAGACGTCGCCGGCTCGGCCCGCCGTCGGTCCGGCCGCGCCCGGGCGCTGGGAGCGGATCCCCGCCGTGCCGTTGCTGCTCACGGTGCTCTTCTTCGGCGTGGCCCTGCTGCCGCGCGTGCGCGAAAACCCCAAGCTGCTCTGGTCCGTGCTCGGCGCCGGCGGCTTTCTGCTGGCCTGGTCGACCCTGCTCTGGCTGGGTACGCGGCTGTGGGGCCAGCGCTTCCGCATCGAGCGCGTGAAGCCGGTCAAGAACCACTACATCCAGGCCAGCGTTCAGATCGTGCTCTACATCTACTGGGGCCAGTACTGGAGCAGCGTCTACGAGCAGGTGCCGCTGATCCTCTCGCAGTTTGTCTTCCTGTATGCCTTCGATGCGCTGCTCTCCTGGTCGCGCGGACGCGCTTGGCGGCTGGGCTTCGGACCCGTGCCGATCGTGCTCAGCACGAATGTCTTCCTGTGGTTCGTGGACGACTGGTTCGCCTTTCAGTACCTGCTCGTGGCCACGGGCGCGCTCGGCAAGGAGTTCATCAAGTGGAGGCGCGAGGGCCGCCTCACGCACATCTTCAACCCTTCGGCCTTTACCCTCGCGCTCTTTTCTCTGGTGCTGATCGTCACCGGCACGTCCGACAACACGCTGGTCGGGCCCATCGCGCAGACCGTCGGCGAACCGCCGAACATCTATCTGGTCGTGTTCTGCCTCGGCCTGATCGTGCAGTACTTCTTCGCCATCACCCTCATGACAGTCTCGGCGGCGGCCACGCTGCTGTTGCTCAACGCGGTGTACACGGGGATCACCGGCAACGACAACTTCGTCTTCACCAACATCCCGGCGCCGGTCTTCATCGGCTTCCACCTGCTAGTCACCGATCCGTCCACTTCGCCGCGCACCAATGCCGGCCGCATCCTCTTCGGCGCCCTCTACGCGGCGCTGACCTTCCTGCTCTTCCCGGTGCTGCACTTTTTTGGCGCGCCGACGGTCTACGACAAGCTGCTGCCCATCCCGCTGCTGAATCTGAGCGTGCAACTCATCGATCGCTGGGCCGCGCGCGGGCCCTTGGGCGCGTTCAGCCGCTGGGAGGCGCGCTTTGTCCCGGCCAAGCGCAACCTGGCCTACATGGGCTGCTGGCTGCTGCTCTTTGCCGGCATGCTGGGCACGGACTACATCCAGACGGTGCAGCCTGGCACGCGGCTGGAGTTCTGGCAGCAGGCCATGGCCGAAGGGCGGCCCGGCGCCAGTATCGGCTACGTGGAAGTGCTCAAGACGCACGCGCGCGACGGCTCGGCCTACGCCTGGAACGAGCTGGGCACGATCTACCTCGCCGGTGAGTACGTGCCCCAGGACACGAGCGCCGCCGTGCACTACTTCGCGCGCGCTTCCAAGCTCGGCAATCTGGCAGGCTCGGCCAACTTGGTCTCGCTCTTCTTAGGCCAGCCGGGCGCGACGGCCGGCCCCGAGGTCAGCCAGGCCTTCGATCAACTCGCTGCCGAGGCCGCGCGCGGCGGCAGCGGGGCCGCTTGCTACCTCTTGGGCTTGGCCCACGAGACGGGGCGTGGCCGGCCCAAAGACTTCGCCATGGCCCAGCAGTGTTATCGAGACGGCTGCCAGAGGGGCGATGCGAACTGCTGCCAAGGCGTGCAGCGGCTGGCCTCGGCCCGCAAGGGGAGCTGACTCCGGTCAGCCGCGAGCCGACGGGCTGGCCTAGGGCAGCCCGTCGAAGAAGTTGACCACGCCGGTTTCGAGCGAGTACTCGGCGCCCACGACGAGCAGCCCGTGCTTGTGAATGAGCTGCTCGAGGATCGGCGAGCCGTGGCGCAGGTGATTGGCCGAGGCGCGGATGTTGGCGCGCACGGCTTCGTGGACGAGCCGCTCGCGGTCGTGGCCGATCTCGGTGGCCAGCAGGGGCTCTACGGAGGGGCGCACGCGGTCCACGATCGAGCGCAGATTGGGTGACTGGCCGGTGGTGGGGCGGCCGAGCTCCTCGAGCGTGGCCAGGATCGCGCCGCACTGCGAGTGGCCGAGCACTACAACGAGCCGCGTGCCGAAACGTTCGGCCGCGAACTCCACGCTGCCCACTTGGCTCGGCGCCACGATGTTGCCCGCGACGCGGATCACGAAGAGGTCGCCCAGGCCCTGATCGAAGACCATCTCGGCCGGCACGCGGGAATCCGAACAGCCCAAGATGATGGCGTGCGGCTCTTGGCCTGCGGCCAGCTCCAGGCGGCGATCCTGGCTGGGCTGCGACTTGCGAGCGCGCAGTTCCGCCACGAAGCGAATGTTGCCGGCTTGCAGCCGCTGCAGGGCTTGGAGCGCAGGGATCATGGGCTGGCTAGGTTACCGCGCACGCGTGCGGCTCACGCGTCGGCGGAGCGGAGCCTTGCGCGTGGATTTGCCCGACGAAGGCTTCGCGACGAGGGCCAGGAAGCGGGCCACTTCCTGCCGGCCGTAGATCGGCACGCGGTACTGCCGGGAGTGCTCAAAGGGCCGGCCGGCGCGAAAGCCAGCCTGCTTGAGCATCCGCTTGATGGCCGCAACTTCCTTCAGGCTGTTCGCCACGAGGCGCACCTCGTCGCCCTTCTTGTAGGCGGACTTCTCCGCCCTGCGGCGCTTGGGATTGAGTCGGCGCACGTACCCGTTGCGGTGATACCACTTGGCCAGCTCCTTCCCCGAAGCGGCGGACTTGAGAGCGGGCGGTCGGATCGTTGCAGCCACACTCACTTTTTACCCGCGCCGGCCGTTCCGCTCAACGGTTGTGATCACGGCTGGCGGCTTCTCGCGGCTCAAAGCTCCAACTGCATGAAGACACTGTGCGGGTCGTGCTTGTAGTCACCGAAGGGGCCGCAGACCGTGAAGCCAAAGCTGGCGTAGAGTCTCTGCGCCGGGACAAAGGCCGCCGCCGTGCCGGTCTCGAGGCTGAGGCGCTGATAGTTGCGCTGCCGGGCCACGGCGACGATGTGGCTGAGGATGACGCGTCCGGCGCCCCGACGGCGCAGTGCCGCTGGCGTGCGCATCGATTTGATTTCGCCGTGACTCGGCGACAACTCCTTGAGCGCTCCGCAACCCAGCAGCTCTTCGCCTGCCCAGACCGTCCAAAAGCTGATGCTCGGATCTTGCAGCCGCGTGACATCCAGCGCATGCACGGACTCGCGCGGCGACAGGGCGTGCATGTTGGAGAGATGCTCGGCGAGCAGCGCCAAGACCTGCGGCCGAGTCAGATCGTCGAGTTCAATGCGCAAGGGCTGGTGTCCCTGACAGAACCGGTTGGAGCCGCATGATCTCGCAGGGTCACCTAGCTCCGCGTTGATCTCAAGCAGAAGAGACTCACGGCGGCGAGAGCGCAGGTCGACGCAAAGATGACGAGCCCCTGGGGGTCATCCGAAAAGCCCATTCCTCCCACGCCAATGACAGCGCACAGACCAAACCACACCATCGCCGTGTCGACCGCAATGGCGCGCCGCGCCCGAGCGCGATTCGCTGAAGCGGGCTCAAGCCACACCATGATGCCAACCGCCACCAGTCCACCGATGAGCGCAAAGGCCCAGGCAAGAAAAGGGAAGCTCATCGCTCTGGCTCAGCAACCTCGCAAACCTCTCTTGCGGCACTCTCTGGACGATCGTGGTTCCTGGCAGGCAGCAGACGGCGCACAGCCGCCCAGCCCGAGGTTAGTGGGATGAGGCCGTGGGCGCAGGCCTCAACTGAGAACCTCGGTGAGGACGGCGAAAGCACAAGCCATCCGAGGAAGCAGCAGGCGACGGCAAGGCCGAGGCCGAGGCCAAGCTTAATGAGCGCGCTGCTCGCCGAGAGTGTGGCTCCGTTGCGCGGCGACAAGAGCACGTCTAGCCAGAGCGAGAGGAGTCCGAGGAAGCCACCCAGAAACAAGAACGTGAGGAAAGACGACTGACTCAACGCGCGGAGGCTGAGTGGCGAAAACATCAGGATGATCGTTAGGCAGTACAGCCAATAGATCGTGGCCGGGAGCAGGCCGAGCCAGATCTCTAGCCACCGCAGGTCACGCAGTCGCTGCCTGGATGTCACTTGCGAGTGAGTTCCGCAGCCTTGGCGCTCAGTACAGTCTCTGTAATTCCCATGTAGTCAAGACCGGAACGTAAGAGGAGGGCAGATCCCTGGCTCGCGAGCAGCACGCAGACGACCGGGGCGACAAGCCGCACCCATGCACGCTGGCGGAAGATCTGAGCGGCCAGCGGCAGCAGAGTCAGGACGAGGAAAGCCAGGGCGATGCCCAGGCCGCCGGCCGCTGCGAAGGGCTCAAAGAGCGGCGGGGTCAGGTCCGTGTGCCCTCGTGTTGTCCACTGCACCGATTGAAAGAATTCGACGGATCCATGGCCGACGATCGCAACGTAGATGCAGGCCGGGATCGTGAGTTGCCAACCGATGGCCTCCGCGCGCGTGATGGGTTCAGCGAGCCAGGTCTTCATGTCCTTGCTCCTCCGGAGAGTCATTCGCCCTCAGCGGTTTCGGCACCCGAACACGACGGGGAGCATGTTACCAGCTCAGCTTTTGGGAGGATCCCGTCGGACACGCCGGGCGAGCAGCACGCCGACACCGCTTGCCACAGCGCCAAACCCGCCACCAAACAACAGGGCGATGGGCCACATCGATGCGCCGCCACCCAGGTCGGGAAGGACAAACTCTTCGAAGAGAATGAAAGCGGGCAAGACGCTGCAGCCCAAAAGCCAGGCAGCGGGCTCGGGCACGCGTCGCCGTCGGGCAAGAAAGCTAACGGCTGCCGACGGGACCAGTGCCAAGAGAAAGCCCAGAGTGTCCATCAGGAGTCACGGCTCCACGCGACGAGGCGCAAGAGCGCCCACCAGCGGCTACTCATCCTGCTCCAGCACAACTTCAAGCCATCGTGAAAGAGAGGACTCCGGCCCTGCTGTCGGGTGGGCAACTCTCCAAGGAGCCTCCACGACAGCCGTCTTCCATCCCTCGGCACTCACCCGGAGGCTCGTGACCAGTTCCACGGGAAGACCGTGCGCCTTGGACAGACCCACCGGAGAACTCTTTCCCCACCACCAGAGCTTCAACTCGTCGTTGTTGGCGGGCCGGCTCCAGGCAGCCGGCACGTCGTTTCCCGTGGTGTCTTGCAGCACGACGGAAGCGTCTGCTACCGGCCTGCCCTGAGCATCGACCGTTCGAACTTCCAAGGTGCAGCCCGGTTGAACGCTTCGGCTAACGATCCACTCTGAAGTCGTGAGCTTCCTTCCGTCGACGTGTTGTGTCTCCCACCCTGCGCTCCAAAACCAAGTGGTCCCGGCCATGTTGAGGGCCGGCACTCGAACGTCGATCAGAGTCGACTCGCTGCCTGGGCGAAGCGCATTGCGCCATCCGCTCCAGCCGACATCGGCAAGCATCTGCACGTTTGCCATGCCGCCAACTACGGGAGTGACACGAGAGTCATCAAAGCGAGCGACATAATCGCCACGGCGGACACTGAATGTGGGCAACTCCAAGGGGATGCTCTCTTCCCGTATCGCGTTGGCGGTCACGAGCAGTTCGCCGCCGCCGCCGTCCTGGCAAATGACAGCGGTCCAGGCGCCTGGACCTGGTACCCCGATGACAATGCGCTCGTCGTTTGACGGGTATCCCAACGCGGCGGGGAAGATGTTCACCCAGTTCGTTCGTGCCCGGGAGTCTGCGGCCCCCAGGAGATCGACTAGGCAGCGAATTGGTCGCGGCCATCCCTCCCAGTCTTCACCAAGGTCCTCCGGTAGTCGTCCCGCGATTACATAGCCCGTACTGGCCCATGCAAAGCTGCCGTCGCTCGTGCGCTCGGCCCACCGGCTGCGGGTGCCGCCAATGAGTAGCAAGCGATCAACGTCCATCGCGCGTTGCGTTTTGAAGACGAGATGGGAACCGGCCAACGTCGTGACGGATCCGACCTGTTTGTCGCCGATCAGGAAGTACACCTGTGTGTAGCCCGGCTCCCAAAGGGCGACGATCGACTCCGGCACAGGCACCACAAGTCGATCGTGAAGACTTTGTTCGGCCTGGGCGCGGACTGCTGGCAAGCAGACCCCGATGCTGAAGAGCACACGCCAGGCAGCGGAGCAACGACCCTTCATGACTCCCAACTCCATTCGATTGGGCCCTCAGTCACGGACCGCTTGTCTCGGCCGTAGCCTGCATCCGGGATGAAACTCAGGAACTCAAGTGCCAGCACGAACACTCCAGTTCACCACAGGACATTCATGACTCCCTCGCGTTCGACATAGGCAAGGCCATCCGCCAAGTGCCCGAGAGATGGATGGCCTCATGATCGCCCTGCCTATCAGCCAAGCGAATGATTCTCAGGCCGGCCGAGCTGACCTCTCCATCAACGGCATCGGTTAGTCGTTCGTGGGCCGGGGCCTGGGGCGCGCAGCTCATCGCACTGGAGACGGCCAGCACGAAGATTCATGAGCCACCGATATGTCGTTCGGCATCGAAGGTTGCATAACCGATCGGTGTCGCGGAACCGAAGGCAATGAAGGCTTGATGACCCGGGTTGACTCGCAGCCGAACGTGGAGGCCCAACCGGAAGTCGAAACTCGTCGACACTTCTGGCAGACCACTCGCCGGAGGGAATTGGATGTGCACTTCAATGACCGACCCGGTCGCCGGGATGATGCCGTTCACCTCGGCCTGTGGCTGCCAACTGCCTGGGCCAGGACCATCCTCGCTCCAAGAGGAGTTGACGTAGCTCAAGCCATCGTTCAAGCCGCGGTACCGCCACCCCCACGCGATAGGCGCTCCAGTTTCGTTGACACAATGAAACCACCCATGCTCTGGAGCGCAGTCTGTCCAAGGCCACGCAGCCTCTCGATAATCACGCAAGCCCACCGAGGCGATAACCAAGATCGCAGGCCCCGCGAGCAGCCACATCGCGAGGCGCACAATCGATCGCGTCGCTGCGGTCGGTTGGCTCGAGCGGCGATTGAGTCGGCGGTGGAGCCAACTAGAAGTCACGGCAATCGATTCTAAAGAACGCGTAGACCTCGGCTTCGCTCAAATCATGGACCGCGCCGAAGATCTCGTAGTCCGTAATGCGCAAGCCGGCGAGTCGATCGGCAGCTGGCAACTCGGCACTGGAGAACCAAAACTGTGCCGTTCGTAGCAAGGAAAGCGCCTCGTCGACTCGTGCGTTCCAGGCAACGATGGCCGTGTCGGCCTCGCTCGAAGTGTGCGTAACGGGCGGACGGCCCAATGGGTCGGGCACCATGACGTTTGTCGCTTGTTGCAGAAGCCTGTGGATGTCCTCGTGGAGGCCACGTTGCTCTGCCAGATCCCTGAGGGCCCAGAGGGGGGCAAGTTCTTGTGACCGCGCAGCACGTAGAGACACGAGGACTTGCCAAGTCTGCTGCGAAGTTCCCGGCAGAAGACCCTCGGGCTCACGGGTCGTGTACTCCTCGATCGCCTGCAACGCAGCCTCGCGATCAACGGCCGCGGCGTGTTCAAGCGCCGCAGCGAACGTCTCCTCGGGATCAGTCCCGCAACCCACGATGGCTGCCCACGTCAAGACAGTAGCAGCCAGTCGCCAGCCGTCGCGACGAGCGTCGCCGCGATACCGGGTTGTCATGTGTGCCGCCGTTGACGTGCGCGCCGAGTCAGTACACGCAGGGCGAGGTAGAGTCCCGCCAGGCCTAGCGCGATCATGCGAATGACAGGCACCATGGCTCGCATGACGAGTTCTTGGGACTCGGGGGAGAGTGCGGGCGTTTGCTGCTCGCCAGGCTGCTCAATAAACGGCTGGATCACATGGCGCTGCAGAAACTCTGCCGGTACTAGCAGGGCTGCGAGGACAAACCCGAGCCAGAGGATGAGCCAGATGGGCACGGGCGGATCCTGTGTTGATCCATCAGCCATGGCTGGTCCACCTTGAGGTCGGTTTTCTGTTGTCGCTCAATGGGGGGCGTCGCCGGTCGGCTGGCGCGGGGAGTTTGCTGCCAGCCGCAGCCGAAGCACTTCGAAGCCCGTCTGCTCGTGAACCTTCTGGTGCAGGAACTCGAAGCCCAGCTTGGCGTAGAACGCTCGGCCCAGCCGATTGCGCTCGAACACCTCGACCTCGAGTTCTCCTCGCGCGGTCCTCGCCCGATCCATGAGCGCCCGCCCAATCCCGGATCGGTGGAACTCTGGATCAACGAAGATGGCGCCCACTTCGTTGCCGAGGAGCGAGATGAAGCCGACGACCTGCTCGTTCGCCACCCAGACCCAGGTCTCAGCATTCGGTAGGTACACGTTGGGAATGTGGTGGCGCTCGATTGCGAGGAACTCCTCGCTAAGGAAGGGGTGCGCCACGGCCGAAGCTGCGGCCCACACTCTCAGCACTCCCTCACAGTCGGCTGATTGGTAGGTCCGAATCACCGTGGCCTCCGGGGGCGTCTGTGCAGCCGGGCGTCCCTCTCGCGTTCCTCGCGCGTCTCTCACACGTTGCAGGGCCGCGCCCTGCCAACGTCATGAGGTAGTTGAGCGGTGCGAGAGCCGGGGCGCTCGCTCGCAGGGCTCTCGAGCGGTCATTTCAAAAGATCCGGGGGCAGCGCACGCGCCGCCGCTACAGCATTGGGCATGTACAGAGTCAGCTTGAGTTCCGGGCCGCGGAGGAGCGATGGGCGCCCCGTCTGAGCGACCAAGGTGAGGTGCGGGCCCATCGGACCATCAGGAGTGAGATAGGCGGCGGACAGCGAGTCGGCCTCGGCGGGGCGGTTCGCGCCGGCGAACCAAGCGATGTAATCGGACTCGAAGAGCCCGAGAAAGAGCTCGGCCCGGACAATGATGCGCCGGTCGGTGATGAAAAGGTCCAGGTCCTGGATCACGGGGACGCTGACGGTGGCGCGGAAGGTGGGACCGGTGCGAGCCACCGCGCCCTTGATCGCGGGGGCGTGGAGGCGCAGCGCTTCACCGGATTCGAGCGTCGGATGGTCCATGAGGGAGCTCACTTAGAGGAGTCGGGGCCAGCGATTGATGGGGGATCGCAAGCCGACAGACGTGCGTGACCCCCTTGGCCTATGTTGCAGGCGAAGGGGCGCGGACGCAACAGCCGGAGGCGGCGAAAGCAGGCGAGTTCGATGGCCAGTCCGAGCGGAATGCCTACAACCCGTCGCGATGTGGACCGGCGTCACGCGCGGCCGGTCGACTACAGCGGCGGGTTGGGTGGGCCATGAGCCTCACGGCAATGCGCGCCGAATGCTGGCGTTCGACCTGCGAGCCACGTGCGTTCGAAAGTAGCGCTGGAGATATCGAACCGTATCGTCGAATGTGGGGACACACCTTCTGAGTTCGGCCTGGTCGTCGCTATCAAGGTCGTGACCTTTCCACTTGTAATGTACGAAGCCATTGCGAAGCTCAGCCATCTTCAACACGGCACTACTGTGCCTGGGATGAATACGACGCAGTCCAAGCAGCCGAGGCAGCCACTCGATGCGTCCCCGCAGCGGCGTCTCGTGGATCACTGACGCAACATCTTTGTCTGAGAAGCTCCGTCGACGTAACGCAGCCGACACGATGCTATTGATCCAGTGTTCACACCAGGTGGCATAGAAAAGCGCCGCGAGGTGAAGCTCGTGCTGGCCCGCATGTCTGCGCGCGAGACGCAACAGATCATTAGTATGGTCATAGCGGAAGACCAGCGGAGTTGCTGGGTCCATCGCGCGGGACAGAAACATCTGAACCTCGCGGTTCCACTCGGCTTCGGACTTGCCCGCTGGGTCGAGCGCACCGTCGATGATGGCTTCCTCGACAAATGATCTGGCAAGCTTTCGCGCAAGGCGCGAAAGCCCATCTCTCGTGAGGACCCGCTTCGACATGGTCACGCGTTCCGCCTAACCACAATTAGACGATTCAATGCCCACGACACCTCTCGATGTTTCGATCAGGCGGCCGCTTGGAGCCATTCAGGCGTCCTTCGCTGTCAGGTCTTTTTGAATACGAATAGGATGCCGACTGGGCTGCAACGGTCTAGCCCGTCCTTCAGGTAGGCCATTGGAAGGCACTCCCACTCGGCGGGAACGAGTCGAAGCCTATGTTCCATCACGAGCATCGCTCGTTGCTTCAGGGACCCCGAGGCATCGCAGTCACCGAGAATCTCATCGGCACTGGCGTCGGGTACTAGGATCGTCTTCGTCTTGGCGTCAAGCCTTGCCTGAAGCTGCTCAAACTGGTTGGGATCCTCAATCCCGAGCAGAGATGCTGCTGCGAGCGCCTGGTTGTCCTTGGCCCAAGAGCCCAGATCATTCGGGACGCTTCCGCCGAACGGGGCGCCGACAAAGCAGAACTCAGGGATCGCCCCTCTGTGAAGCTTGGTGGAGTGATGAGCCATTCCGGAGGAAGGCGCCGATCCTGAGACTGGTCGTCCCAGGGCCGCTGGCTGTCGAGCGACGCCGCGTGCGGGCTCGCGCCCCAAGAGCCGCTTCCAAAACGCCATGTCTCATGTCCTCCGTATCCGTCTAACGCGTGCTTCTGCTGCGAGCGCTCCCATAAAATGCGGTTGTGGGGCCTCGGCGAACCTTTCAAGAAGACGGAGCCGAGGCCCCACAAACCGCTACCGCACCTGCGCTCGTCGGCAGCAAGCGTCGTTATACCGTAGCGCGCGGGAACGTTGTGTCGAAGGCGAGTAGGGAAGCGTCTCCCCGTAGCCACCAGAACTAGGGTGTTCCTCGGTCCAATTCGCGCCACAAAACGCGCGAGCAAACCGCCTCTCACTGAGCAGCTCCTTCAGGCATAGCCGGACTCCGACGCCCACAAGAGAACCGGGGGGCGGAAGGGTCGAGTGTGCACACCAGGAACAGGAGACGTGTTCTAGTTCAGCAGAAGCGGTCGGAAGTGCTCGTGCAGGAAGGCGTCAATGCCGTCCTCGTCACCGACAAGCTTCATTCGAACTAAACTCTCTATCTGTTCATCGTCTAGCACGAGGACGAACTTTTTTTCGGCGTTCGCAAGATCCAACACGCGTTGAGCTATCCGCGCGGCGTCGAACTTCGACCTGCAAGCAAGAATGCCGAACTTCCCAACCTTGTCTGTCAGGCGACCCGCAAGCTGATCGAATGCGGAATTCTTAACGTCAGCCGTGATATTCTTGCATTCGACTGGTATGAAGGGGCATTTAATATTGTGCCGTGAGCCTAGGTCGCCGAAAAACCCTCCGTCGGCCGCATTGCGAAACGCAATGTCGATACGTTTGCGGCCGCTGTGTTGCTTAACTTCCTTATCAATCAGCACTAGAGAGGCATCGAAGACGATGCTGAGAAGGCGCATCACTTTGTCTTGATATCGAGTAGCGTCCGGCTTGCCAGTTGCGATGGCTCGCAGCTCATCTATTTCTTTCGCGGAGAGCGGGGTTGTGCCACCTAGCTCGGCCGCCAATGAAGCAAGCGAGTCATGAATGGCTCCCGCTAAGTACTTCGCCGACACCCCGTGGGGGACGTGCTCCTCGGCCGTGCTCAGTTTTCGCTCAATCTCTGCGATAGTAGGCGCAGTCTCACTCTGAATCAGGCTGCTCAGGTTCCACCGATCTACTACTTGGAACTGACGAAGCACGCTTGCCAGTCTGTTGAGGCGCTTTCGCTTTAGAGTCTCCGACGATTTTCTTGGCAAGCTTCGACACCCCCACCGTCTGTTCAAGGTCTGACCAAGAGTATGCGCGCGAGCCCTTAGGACCTGGCACCTTGTTGATGATGCCCGCGTCGAACAGGTGCGTTGCAATCCTTGAGATATTCGAGCGGTCTAGTCCAACGATGCTCGCGAGTTGCTCTTGATTGAGTGGACCATTGGCAAGAGCCAAGTAAACATCTGCGGCGCCAGCACGTGCCTTAAGAGTGTCGCTGACGGCAGATCTGCTGTTAGGATTTGAGGCGATCTGAAACCGGACCATCCGCTCCAAATTGTCAACGTGAGTGCGAATGTACGAGAGGTTCTCCTGAGAGTCTTCTGATTCAGGCATCGCTAGGCTGCTCGCTCTCTGCCTTGTTCGAGTTGCTCTCTGAAGACTTCTTTTTCATTCGCTGGATCGCTACGCTGACCGTTGCAGGAGTTGTGTCAAGCACATCAGCAATCTCTTTATTCGTCGCTCCAGTAGAGGCGAGAAGTGCGATTAACTGATTCTGCTTCATATTGCTCTTGAGTCCCGCAGCGAGAAGCCGATTAGAAATGCGAAGCTGAGTCAGTAGTTCAGGGAAACCCACGGGACCTTCTTTAGCCATTGGCAACCTCGTCGGAAGACGTTTCGGACTTCGCCCCTTTGAGCTGGTTCTTCTTCTTGTACTTAGCAATCGCAGAGGCAACATCAGCTGGCTTCATTGCCAAGACGGCCGCGATTCTCCCGGTCGGAATGCTGAGGTCGTGAAGTCGGCGGATTGCGTCAGAGTTGGATTCAAACTGTCCGCTGATTGCGATAGTCACGCGAGTCAGATCTTGAATGGCGTCGACGACATCACTCAAGGTCGCATATTCAGCGGTCGCCTTCGCCCCTCCAGTGGACTTGCCGTTACTCATCTGTGTCTCCGTCTTGTGCTGGTGCATTCTTGGAACGGCTGATGGTCTTTGCGACCGCGGCTGTTGTCTTGCCAAGCAATTCGCCAATCTCGCGATGTGAGAAGCCCGCTCTTGCGAGCAAAACCTCAGGGCGTCCAACCACCTCACGCCCAAGTGAAGTCTGCAATTGCAAGTACGTCAAGGCCTTCATGTATTTGATGAGTTCTTCCACTCTTGTCCCCAGGATGGTTGTAGGAAACGCTACGACCGTGCCCATGCTTTTGCAAGCAATGCTTGACACTCTCGGCCATCCACTCAAGCCGAGAGCCCATTGCGTGAACGGGCCTGGAGCGCCGTGCTGCCCGTTCGGGTTCTCGCCATTGTCGAACGGCGAGAGCAAAGCCGCCCTATCGATCTGGTTGCGGAGAGGTAAGATGCGGCCGCGCGTCAGCGCCTCGGATCCAGCGTTGCCCGTACCGTCGGCACGCGAGAGTTCAGTCATCGGTATAACGACTTTGGCGCTCAGCCGCCGGCCGCGCACCAGCCCGCTGCGACGTGAACCCGCCTCGCGCGCGGCCGGTCGGCTGCAGCGCCGGGTTAGGCGGAGGGCGTTCATTGCGGCGTTCCAGTACTGGAGCGCTTCGGACGCGAGCCAAGCACCAAGCACGCGACGCCGATGACCAGGCCGGCAACAATTGCTGCACGGACAGCGGGCGCTGCACGCGGCGGCGATGACAGCGACTCGACGATCTGGAGAGTGGCCATGGCGAACATGAGTGCGAGACCAGCGCCCAAAAGAATGGGATGGGCTCGCTCCTGCTCGTGGACAAGCTTCATCGACTGAACTCCTGCCGCCTAACCACAATTAGACTGGTCTGTGTTTCACGGCGAAGCACGTGAGCCGGTCTGCCTAATTCGATCATGTGCACTCTCCCGACTCCGCTGGAAGTGGTCGTTCCCGCGAAGCTTGCGCGGATTCTATCAAGGTCGCTGTTCTGCGATAGGCCGACCTGCATAAGCCGGCGAGCTGCTGGGTCAATCCCACGCAAGGGGGCCCGGCACGCATGTCGTTCTCAGGCCGACAGGCCGGCGCCCGGCGGCTACGGCGAGCCGTCCAGCAGCCGGTCGAGCGGGCTCAGCACGCCGGCCGGGCCGCGCCTCAGCACGTGCGTGTAGATCATGGTCGTGGAGACGTCGCGGTGACCGAGCAGCTCTTGGACTGTGCGGATGTCGGAGCCGCTCTCCAGCAAGTGCGTGGTGAAGGAGTGCCTGAACGTGTGACCGGTCACACCCTTGGGATCGCGGCCGCGAGAGCGGCGCGTCGCCGGGAAGACCCACTGCCAGGGCCACTCGCGGCCGGCGTTCGGGAGCTTGCGACCCAGCGCGCCGGGGAGTTCGACCCAGCCGGCTCCCGCAGCGAGATCGGCCGCGTGCTGCGTTCGTCCAGCGACGTCGAGGTCCTTCAGTCGCAGTCGACAGCACTCGAGCAGTCGCAGTCCGCAGCCGTAGAGCAGTGCAGCCATGAGGCGCGTCGGGCCGTCCATGCGCGAGAGCACGGCGCGTACCTCGTCGCGCGACAGCACCGAGGGCAGCCGTCGTGGCCGCTGCGCGCGGACCATTCCATCGAGCCAAGGCAGGTCCACGCCCAACGCCTCGCGGTACAGGAAGAGCAGGGCCGCGAGCGCTTGGTTCTGAGTGGAGGCTGAGACGCGGCCGGCGGTCGCGAGGTGGCTCAGGAAAGCCGTGACGTCGTCGGGGCCGAGGCGTGCCGGGTGCTGTCGGCCGTGGTAATGAACGAAGCGGCGAATCCACTGCAGATAGGCCTGCTCGGTGCGCGGACTGAGATGGCGTCGTTACTGGCTGCCGCCGACGAACTCAACTCCGCGAGAGATGCACTATTCGATCTTGCGATGACGCGCGTGCTTGAGTTGCTGTGGAAACAGGCGGTTCAGGCCGTGAAGAGCAACTCCTGCGGCTCGCGGGCGGGGCGGCCGAGTGCGGCTGCGAGAGCCGCGCGTAAGCGCTCGCGCGCGACGGGCGAACCGTAGGCCGCGAGGAGCAGCGGGCCCTGCGGCCCGCGCGGCACTCCCGTTTCGGGCAGGGCCTGCGCAGGCAGCGGTCGTCCGGGTCGCCACTCGCGCGCGAGCACCGGCCGCACGCCGACTGCCGCGAGCGCCGCCTCCCAATCAACCAGCGTCTGACCCGTGGAGAGGAAGGCAACGTCTCGGCGTTGGCGATGGCTTGCGCGGCTGCTGATCTCTGCACTCGGGCCAGTGCCGCCGGTTGCGCCGCTGCGACTGACGCCCAGATGCCGCGCAAGGTAGTGCGCCTTGCAGGCGCGCAGCGTCGCCAATGAGTGGCTGCCGCCGCCGCGCGTCTGCTGGCTGGCGTGCTGCCGCCAGCGATAGAGCACGCGCGGCAACTTCACGACTCGGCGCAGGACGCGGCCACCAGCTTCGCGGCCTTGCTCGTCGCCGCCTTCGAACCAGCGCATCCAGAAGTCGATGTCCGCCGGCCAGGCCACGCGCGATGCCGCGTGCTTTTCGTCGCGCGATGCCGCCAAGTAGCCGCCACAAGCGCGCACAGCGGCCGTGCGATAGAGGCCCGTCTGATGCAGCGCGGGGATCTCGACGAAGCGCTCGCGCGCCATGTCCTCGTGACTGAGCAGCGCGTTCTGCCAGTCCAGATAGCGGCGCATGCCGGGCGAGCGCGCGCCGAACTGCGCCGCGCGGCAGACCACGGCGTCAAGGACGCGCTCGGCGGGGCCGGGCGCCGGACTCTGTGTCAGCGCCGCGTGCAAGCGCGCGAGGCGATCCGGCGCCGAGCGATCATCGGCCTCCATGTGCGCGAGCAGCGGCGCACGCACGGCCTCCAAGCCAAGTTGCAGTGCCGCCGCGAGTCCCGCGCCCGGCCCGGGCAGCACCACGATGCGCGGCTCACGCCGCGCGGCGTGCTCCAGCCACTCGGCGGTGCCGTCATCGACCTCGCCGGCGCGCGGCCGATCCAGCACGGCGAGCACGCGCACCGCGACGCCGCGCTGAGCCAGCACGTCGGCCAGCGCGTAAGGCAGGGTGCGCCGCGCCTTGTGCACCGGCAACAGAACATCCACCTCGGGCAGCGCCATGCCGCCACGATGCCGCGGCGAGGCCGCGCGGATCCAGAGCCATTGCGGTCCCGACGATTGAGGCAGCGGCCGCTCGGTGGCTGAGGTCGCTCGGGGCCGCGGGGCAGTCGCTACACTCGGCCGCCATGCCCGAACTCATCGTCGTGAAAGCCGCCGAGTGCCTGCCGCTGCGCGAGGCGATCCTGCGCCCGGGCCAGCCGCCCTCGGCCTTCACCTACGCGCAGGACAACGACCCGCGCGCGATGCACTTCGCGGTGAAGCAGGGCAAGAAAGTGCTCGGCGTGGCCTCGCTGCTGCCCGAGACGCGCGCGGAGGCCGCGATCGCCGGCGCGCCCGCGCCGCCCGAGGCGGTGGAGGTCATGACGCCCGCCGACCGCCGCGCCGACCCGCCCTTCCGGCTGCGCGGCATGGCCGTGCTGCCCGACCGCCAAAAGCAGGGCCTGGGGCGCATGCTGCTGCTCGCCGTGCAGGCCATCGCGCAGGCGCGCGGCGGCGGCATCTGGTGTACGGCGCGCACGCATGTCGAGCCTTTCTATGCGGCACATGGCTTTCGGCGCGAGGGCGGGGTCTTCGATCTGCCCGGCGGCGGGCCGCACTTGCTGATGACCTGGTCGCCGCCAACCCGACGCCGCAGTGGCGATCCGGTCGCTCCTGGTGAGCTGGCCGACGACGATGCCGGCGAAGAAGCGACCGGCGAGTCCGAGGGCGACGAGCCCGAGCCCGGCGACGAGCTGCCCGAACGCGGCTTGGAAACCTGAGGGGGCGTGGGCAGCGGCGACTCAGCGACGCCGGTCAAGCCGCCTGCTCTGCCGTCCGCTCCGCCGCCCGCCAATCTGCCTGTCGCCGCGCGGGTGCAGTTCTTGGTCGTGCTCGCCGTCCTGATCTGGTCGGGCATTTCTCCGCTGGCCCGCGATATCTGGCTGCTCGAGACCATCCCGGCGATGCTGGGCCTGGGCGTCATGCTGCTGCGCTGGCGCCGCTTTCCGTGGACACCGCTGACGGTTTCAGTGTGCTGTCTCTTCGCGGTGGTGCTCTGCGTCGGCGGGCATTACACCTACGCCCTCGTGCCCCTGGGCGACTGGGTGAGCGAGGCCCTCGACCTCTCGCGCAACCACTACGACCGCCTCGGCCACTTCCTGCAAGGCGTGATCCCGGCGCTCCTCGCCAGGGAGTTGCTGCTGCGCTGCACCAGCCTGCAACGTGGCCGAGCGCTCTTCTGGATCTGCGTCTCGATCGCGCTCGCCATCAGCGCGGGTTACGAGATCTTCGAGTGGTGGACGGCGGCGTGGGCGGCTCCCGAGGCGGGCCCTGCCTTTCTGGGCAGCCAGGGCGATGTCTGGGATGCCCAGTGGGATATGAGCCTGGCCGCGTGCGGCGCGATCCTGGCGCAACTGGCGCTGGCAAGAGTCCATGACCGGCAGTTGGCCTCGCTCGCCGAGCAGCCGGCCGCGCTCGCCGAGCGGTCCGCGCCACCTCGCTCGGTGGGGCGTCCGCCGTTGCGATAACGGCTCTGCCAGCGCATAATCCGGCCCTTTCGGCATCGGGCCGAAGGTGCGGCTGTGCGCGGCCGCGGCAGCGGGCTTCCCGCACCGCCGCGCTGGCCTGTGGCAGCGCCACTTGCGACGGGCGAGCCCGAGGCCCAAACGTGCAGGGCCAGCTCACCTTTCCTGGAGTCACTTCATCATGGTCGTCAAGAAGGTCGGAGTTGTCGGTTGCGGTCTCATGGGCCACGGCATCGTGCAAATCGCCGCCCAGGCGGGCTGCACCGTCCTTGCGCGCGAGGCCGACCAGGCCGCGCTGGACAAGGGCCTGGCTCGCATTCGCAAGAGCCTCGACAAGCTCGTCGAGAAGCAGAAGACCACCCAAGCCGACGCGGACGCCGCCTTCGGCCGCGTGCGCGGCACGCTGGAACTCAAGGACCTGTCCGACTGCGACCTCGTCATCGAGGCCATCGTCGAGAACATCCAGGTCAAGAACACGCTCTTCGCCGAGCTGGGGCGGCTCTGCAAGCCCGGCACGATCTTCGCCAGCAACACCTCGTCCTTCTCGATCGGCGAGATGGGCAAGGCCAGCGGCCGGCCGCAGCGCATGGTGGGGCTGCATTTTTTCAATCCGGTGCAGCTCATGAAGTTGGTGGAAGTCGTGCGCGCCAAGGAAACCTCCGGCGAGGTCTTTGCCGAAGCCAAGGCCTTCGGCGAGGCCTGCGGCAAGGTGCCCGTGGCCGCCAGCGACACGCCCGGCTTCGTGGTGAACCGCCTGCTCGTGCCCTATCTGGCCGAGGCCATCCGCATGGTGGAGCGCGGCGACGCCACGCCCGCCGACGTGGACGCGGGCATGACGCTGGGTTGCGGCTATCCCATGGGCCCCTTCACCCTGCTGGACTACGTGGGCCTCGACACAACACTCTTCATCCTGGAAGGCTGGCACAAGGACGAGCCGGGCAACCCGCTCTTCGTGCCACCCAAGCTGCTGCGTGAAAAGGTCGCCGCCAAGAAACTCGGCCGCAAGACGGGCGAAGGCTTCTTCAAGTGGGACGGCGACAAGCGCGCATGAGCGAGAGGTCCGCACGGCTTGCCAAAGTGCTGACTGCGCCGGCGTTGCTTTCGGCGTTGCTGGCGGCGCTGTCGGCTTGCGCCGGCCAGTCGCAGCCCACGCCGGTGCTCGACGACGTCACAGCGCCGATGGTGGAGGCGATGGTGGCCGGGCTCGAGGGCCAGAGCGAGCAGGCGCCGCCGGCCGGCGTGGCCGCCAGCACGGGTGCCGGACCCTTCGGCGACTTGCTCATCACGGCGCTGCCGACGCCCAGTGAAGTGGCCGAGTTGGCGCGCCTCGTGGCCGAACTCGACACGACGCACGGCCTGCTCGTCCTGGAGTTCGATCCGGCGGCCGCGCCGCGGCACGTCGCAGCCTTCGTGGAGCGCGCGCGCGCCGGCTTGTACGACGGGTTGAGCTTCCATCGCGTGCTGCCCGGAGTCCTGGCGCAGACGGGTGATCCGGTCAGTGCCGGCCGCGAGCGCCTCGACGAGGTCCTGCCGCTCGAAGCCGGAGCAGCGAAGCTCACGCGCGGCACGCTGGCCATGGCGCGGCTGGCCCATCCCGACTCAGCCGGTTCACAGTTCTTTCTGGCCCTCGGCGATCTGCCTTGGCTGGACGGCAAGTACACCGTCTTCGGCCGGCTGCTGCGCGGCGAATCCACCTTGCTCACCATCAGCGAACTGGGCAGCGAAACGGGCGCAACGCGCGAGCCGGTGCTCATCCGCAAACTCATTATCAGACCGCGGACTGCCCAGGATGTCCGTCACGCGGGTCAATCGACCCCGGAGAATCCATGACCACCTTTTCACCCGACAGCCGCGCGATCCTCAAAACATCCTACGGCGACATCACGCTGGAGTTCTTCCCCGACAAGGCCCCGCGCACGTGTGAGAGCTTCGTGCGGCTCGCGCGCCGCGGCTTCTACGACGGGCTGACCTTCCACCGCATCTTGAAGGACTTCATGGTGCAGGCCGGCTGCCCCAAAGGCGATGGCACCGGGAACCCCGGCTTCACGCTGCGCGCCGAGTTCAATGAGACGCCGCACGTCAAGGGCGTGCTGAGCATGGCGCGCGGCACCGATCCGCACAGCGCGGGCAGCCAGTTCTTCATCTGCCACGGCGAGGCGCGCTACCTCGACAACAAGTACACGGCCTTTGGGCGCGTCGTCGACGGGCTGCCGGTGCTGGACAAGATCGCCAGCGTGCCGGTGACCGAGAACCGCTACCGCGAGGCCAGCCAGCCGCGCGATCCGATCTTCATCAATCGCATCGTGCTCGAGGGCATTGAGTTCGACGCGAGCGACGAAGATCGGCCACGCGACGGCCAGCACGGAGGCCAACAGGGCGGCCAACAGGGCGGCGAAGCCCACGGCGAGGGCGACGAACACGATGAGGAGGGCGACGATCACGACGACGAGCCCGGCACGGACGGCGGCGGCGAGGACGCTCCCGACGAAGGCCGCGCTCCCCAAGGCGGCGAGAGTGCGCCGCGCGGCGGCGCCGCGCAGGGCGGCTCGTCGCAGGGTGGTCAGCAGGCCCAGCGCGGAGCGGCCCCCAGCGATTCCGGCGAAGACGACGACGCCGGCCAGCCGGACGGCGGAGCCCCAGGTGCTGCGCCGGGCGGCGAGTCCGGCGGCGAGCCGGGCGGCGGCCAGCGTGGCGGACGGCCGGGCGGACAGCGCGGACGCCGTCGTCGGCGCTGAGCGGCCCCGGCGCAGCGCAACCACGCGAAGATCGAGCAGCGACGGCCAGTCCCACCCAGCGAAACCTGAGAGCGGAGCCAGCCAGTGACCAGTTACGAGAACATCCTGCGGCGTGACCAGGACGGCATCACCACCGTCACGGTGAACCGCCCCGACAAGCTCAATGCGCTGAACGCCGCCACGATCGGCGAGCTGCAGCACTGCTTCGAGGCGCTCGCCGCCGACGAGGCGGTGCGCGCGGTGATCCTCACCGGCGCGGGCGAGAAGGCCTTCGTGGCCGGCGCCGACATCGGCGAGCTGGCCAGCCAGACGCCGCTGCAGGCGCGGCCGCTCGCGATGCGCGGCCAGCGCCTGATGGACACGGTGGAGGCCTGCCCCAAGCCCGTCGTGGCCGCAGTGAACGGCTACGCCTTTGGCGGCGGCTGCGAGTTGGCCCTCGCCTGCCATCTGCGCCTCGCCGCAGACAACGCGCTGCTGGGCCTGCCCGAAGTCACGCTCGGCATCATCCCGGGTTACGGCGGCACGCAGCGCCTGCCGCGCATCATCGGCAAGGGCCGCGCCATGGAGATGATCCTCACGGCGGCGCGCGTGGATGCCGCCGAGGCCTATCGCATCGGCCTGGTGAACAAGGTCTTCCCGCAGAAGGACCTCTTGCCCGAAACCGAAAAGTTGCTGCGCAAGACGCTCAGCTACGGACCGGTCGCCGTGCGCTTCGCCCTCGACGCCGTGAATCACGGCGGCGAGATGCCGCTGCACGACGGCCTGAACTACGAGGCCACTTTCTTCGGGCTGCTCGCCGCCACGAGCGACCTCAAGGAAGGCATGGCTGCTTTCCTCGAGAAGCGCCCCGCGAAATTCACCGGACGCTGACCACACCTTGACCTCGCTGTGGCGCCGTGCGGCGCAGGCTAATCAATGTCCTTCAGCACCTCACTGCACCACTCTTCAGGAATCCTTCGATGAGCAAGCCCGAACTGGTTCTTCTCGGCGGCGCCCGCACGGCCATGGCCGAGTACTCCGGCACGCCCGGCTACGGCAAGCTGGCCGGCCACACCGCGCTGGAACTCGGCGCACACGCCGCCCGCGCCGCCCTGCAGCGCAGCGAAGTGCGTCCCGAGCAGGTGGATCACGTGGTCTTCGGCAACGTGCTCTACACCAGCCAGGACGCGCTCTACGGCGCGCGGCACATCGCGCTGAAGGCCGGCGTGCCCGTGCCCGTGCCGGCGCTCACCGTGAACCGCCTCTGCGGCTCGGGCATTCAGTCGGCCATCTCGGCCGCGCACCTCATCCTGGCCGGCGAGGCCAACACGGTCGTGGCCGGCGGCACTGAGAACATGAGCCAGGCGCCCTTCGTGCTCTGGGGCATGCGCGCGGGCTACCGCTTCGGCGGCAAGTTCGACATGCAGGACATGCTGATGGGCAGCCTCTTCGATACCAACTGCGGCCTCTTCATGGCGCAGACCGCCGAGAAGCTGGCCAAGAAGTACGGCATCACGCGCCAGGCGCAGGATGAGTTCGCGGCGCGCAGCCACGCGCTCGGCGCGGCGGCAGTGAAGAGCGGCGTCTTCGCGGCGGAGATCGCGCCGCTGCAGCTCAAGAAGGGCGAGGAAGTCATCGGCCAGGTGGACACCGACGACCACATCAAGCCGGGCACCACGGTGGAAACGCTCACCAAGTTGCGCGCGGCCTTCGGCAAGGAGGGCACGGTGACGGCCGGCAATGCCTCGGGCATCGTGGACGGCGCGGCGGCGCTGGTGGTGAGCACGGCCGCGGCGGCCAAGCAGCACGGCTGGAAGCCGCGCGCGCGCATCGTGTCGTGGGCGGTCTGTGGCGTGGAGCCCAGCGAGATGGGCATCGGCCCGGCGCCGGCCATCCGCGAGGCGCTCAAGAAGGCCGGCCTCACGCAGGATCAAGTGGACTACTACGAGATCAACGAGGCCTTCGCCGCTCAGTACCTCGCCGTGGAGAAGGAACTGGAGCTGGATCGCAGCAAGGTCAACGTCAACGGCGGCGCCATCGCGCTGGGCCACCCGCTCGGCGCCACCGGCGCGCGGCTGATCCTCACGCTCATGCACCAGCTCGAGCGCAGCGGCAAGTCGCGCGGCATGGCGTCGGCCTGCATCGGCGGCGGCCAGGGCATCGCCCTGCTCATCGAACGCTGCTGAGCTAGCCCGGAACGGCTGACCGAGCACCACACGCATGACTGCGCCCAACGTCATCCGCCTCGACCCGGCCAAGCGGGTGCTGTTCCTCACCAAGGACCTCTCGCTCATCGAGCGGCAACTCCGCGGCGAGCTCAACCTGCGCATGGCCGACCTGCGCGTCGAGGATCTGCTCGATGACATCAACACCGATGTCATGACTCCGGCCTGGGTCTGCTTTAGCCACCGGCCTGAAGACATCGCGCTGAACGCCTACGCCGGCCTGATGAAGGACGGCCGGCGCGTTTTCGCCGAGCGCGCGCTCATGGACGGCGGCTTCGAGGTCATCGTCTCGGGGCAGCGCAAGGGCACGGGCAGCTCGCGCGAGACGGCGCCGCAATGCGAGAAGTGGTGCGGCATCCGGCTGGTCATCGCGGCCTCCTTCGCGCCGATCCACGAGCGCAACAACATCAATCTCGGGCAGCTCATGGGCGACCACGCGCAGCTCGTGCGCCTGCAGGCCGGCGAGGGCCTGCCGCTCGAAGAGTTCACGCGGCGCTACGACCCGGTGACGCGCAAGATCCTCGAGCTGGGCGGGCTCTTCCCCTTCAGCAAGGCGCTCATCGAGGGGCGCGTGCAGGTGCCGGCGCCGCGCACGGCGCCGCGCGCCATGACCATCGCCGAGAAGGTCCTCGGCGCGCACTTGGTCGGCGGGCCGGGCGCCGTGCAGCCGGGCGACGTGGCCATGGTCAAGGTGGACGGCGGCTATAGCCACGAGTTCACTACGGCGCAGGTGCACGACTTCTTGCAGCGTGAGTTCGGCCAGGACTACCGCATCCCCGATGCCAGCAAGTTCGCAGTCTTCGAAGATCACCTGCTCTATGCCGACGGCGTGAAGCGCATGGCGCCCTTCGCCGGCAAGATCGCCACGCTGCGCCGCTTGCAGACCGAGTTCCTCAAGCACACCGGCGTGCGCGACTACCAGTCACGCGGCGGCATCTCGCCCGGCATCTGCCACGAAGTCGCGCGGCGCGACTTCATCGACCCGGGCGATTTCATCCAGGCCACCGACAGCCACACCTGCATGGGCGGCGGCAACAACGCCCTCGCTTGGGGAGTCGGTGCTACCGAGTACGCGGCGCTCATCGTCTCCGGCGCCACCTTCGTGCAAGTGCCGGAGAGCATCCGCTTCGAGCTGGTGGGGCGGCTGCGCGCCGACTGCACCGCGAAAGACGTCATGCTCTACATCTTGGCCAACCACGCGCGGCAGGAGCTGACGCTCGACCGCGTGATGGAGTTCGGCGGGCCTGGCTTGGCCACGCTTTCACTGGACGAGCGCGCCACGCTGGCCAACATGGCCACCGAGTGCACCGCCAAGACCGGCGTTTGCGAAGGCGATGAGGCGCTCATCGATTGGATCCTCGCCAGTCGGCCGAAGGGCCAGTCGGCCGCGGCGACGGGTGGGAGCGGCGCTGCGACCGCCGCGGCAGCCAATGATGGCGCCGCGGCGCGCGAGGCGCTGCGCAAGCGGCTCGTTGCGCCGGACAAGGGCGCGCAGTACGGCGGCGGCGTGCACACCATCGACCTCTCCGCGCTGCGGCCCATGGTCGCGCACCCGGGCGACCCCGACCGCGGCATCCCTTCCGACCCGACCAATGGTGCGCTGATCTCCGAAATCGGCGCGGTGCGGATCGACATCGCCTACGCCGGCTCTTGCACCGCCGGCAAAGTAGACGACTTCGCCATGTATGCGCGCGTGCTCGAGGACGCAGTGCGCTCCGGACGGCGCGTGGCCGACGGAGTGCGCCTCTACATCCAGTACGGCAGCGAGGCCACGCAGCAGGTCGCGCGCGAGCGCGGCTGGGACAAGGTCTTCGAGCGCGCGGGCGCGGAGATCATCAATCCCGGTTGCGGCGCCTGCATCGGCTGCGGCCCGGGCGTCTCCGACACCGCCGAGCAAGTCACAGTCTCGGCCATCAACCGCAACTTCCAGGGCCGCAGCGGGCCCGGCAAACTCTGGCTGGCCTCGCCGCTCACTGTCGCGGCCTCCGCCATCGAGGGCCGCATCGTGGCCTACGAACCGGGGATGTTCGCTCCGATGTCCCGGACCAGCTCACCTACCTAGAGTCGTCACCCCTAGACGAAAAGGCTCGACTGCCTCGCGGCCGTGTCTGTTAGTGAGTCAAGCTCAAGCTGAGAGTGACTTCGCGACGCAATGTATAGGCGCTCCGTGTTTCGGAGATGGCTGACCTTTCCCACGCGGAGACCGTCTGGATTGTAGATCCCAATTTGCGCGCCTACGTAGCGCTTGAAGTCCTTCTCAATGACGGTGACCCGCGCAGTGCCCTCCCAGAGATGGCCGAGCATTCCTTCGATCTCAGCACGCGATAGGAATCCCTCATCGCTGAAGGAAACGACAAGCGTCGACGCCTGCACGTTGCTGAGCATTTCGATCATCGCACCTGCGAACCGTGGTCGCGAATTGAAGATGCTCTGGCGCTCGCGGCAGTCCACGCGCTTGCAGGCAACTCCATAGAAGTCGGGCTTGTCCCAGCGAACGAGCGATTCCCAGATATGGTAGTTACCCAGGTACGAGTGTTGGTTGTATGGGGGATCGATGTACGCGACGTCGGCTTGGAGCTCGCGAACTGCCATCAGTGCGTCGAGATTGGAGGCTTGACCCTTCCCGAACTTCGAGCGGGGCAACACGTCTGGTATCCGAAGCACCAACGGGTTGTTTGCGCGCGGCGCCCAGCTCTTGAGATAGGCCATCTGGACTCCGGTCGTTGAGTCCACCCGGTCAGCCGCCTCCATCAAAGAAACAAGCATGACGGCTTCTAGTTCTGGCCTGAGCCCCTTTGATGCGATCAGCTCGCGGATTGCATCGATCCTTTCGCCGTTGCGAGGCTGGAAGAATCGCGACTTCAAGCAGAACGTTTCGGTGAAGTATCCAGGCGAGCCCCGAGTGCGATTGAATTCAGTTACCAGTTGCTGCGCCTCTTCAAGGACGTCGTCCAGATCCGCTTCGACGTAACAGCGTGCGAGTGTTGCTGCGTACAAGTTGACATCGTTTGAGATAACTCGGAAGCCAGCGCGTTTGAGTCCATGTCCGACGCGTGATGTGCCGGAGAAGAGATCCAGGACTGACTCAACGGGGCCTAGCCTTCGAATGACTTCGATGATCCGTGTCAGGAGAAGCCGTTTTGATCCAAGGTACTTGATCACAGCACGGGACTCCGGCGGCGCGGCTTGCCCTCAAAGAGCCATGTGAGCAAGCCGCCGGCGAGCCGAGTGTATTGAGATGCGGTGCAGGCGTACTCCATCGAAAACCACGAGAAGCAGGTCAGTCGGTCGGCCTGGACCTGAAAGTTGACGTGGTACTTGTTCCGGTATTTCACGAAGGCTCCGTTGGCAAGCACGACCAGTGAGCAGCGCGGATACCGAGTGGCAACTTCCAGGTACTGCATGATCTGGAAGGAGAGGCGCTCATGTGCATTACCGTCGATGTGGCGACGACGGCTCGACTTCGCGGTCTTGTACTCGAGAAGGACCTTTTCAACGAGAATGCCGCCCTGTTCGAGGACCAGCGTGTCGTCGAATCGCGTTGTGAGGCCCGAGTAGAGCGATGGATAGTCGGATCCCGAGAATGGGCCGGTCTGCGGTGCGTACCGCTTGATGGCCTCCATCTCGCTGGGGAAGGCAGCGACCAGCTCAGTGACAGGGAATGCCACATCGAGCCAGCGTGACGGGATGTCGGTGGACTCCGAGGGCTTCGCCTTCGGCTTGATAGGTTGGGTTGGCAAGTACAGAGACCGTTCTCGGACAGAGAGTCGGGTCCAGGATCGGCCCCCGATCCTGGTTACCGCCGAAGACGCCGCACCGTGGTCAATCGCGTGCCGTACGACCGCCGCCCAGAACTCGCCAACAAGGCGCTCGAATCCACTGCCCTCGCGTCGTGAGCCGGTGCCCGTGTTCGCCACGCTCTCGGACGCCTCAAACGACTCCAACCTTTGGACGACCGTTTCAAGACTTCGGGCGAGTGTGAGCTTCTTGCGCATCTATGGAAAAGTGTACGAATGTCAGGGCCCTGCGGAAGGTCGGCCCAGGACGATCTGCGTTACCAACGACTCAGGGATCCGCGCAGTGGATTGGACCGGATCGATAGCAGGCTGCCAGTTCGACTAGATAGGTCGAGTTGCCTAGTGCTCTTCGAGGGGCCCGTCGAGATCCCCTACAAGGCCGTGCAGTACCCTTTCAGCACGAAGCGACGGCTGGCCACGAGTGGTAATCCGGTTCGACTGAGCGGTCTCGATCGGCCCAGGTGTTCCGTACGACCGAGCGCGAGGCGTCGGCAACTTCGCCTCCGCCATGCGTTGAACGTCACCGGCCCGGCACGCAGAGGCAGCTTGAGCCGATGCTGACGTCCGCGTCGGCCCACGCGGCGCGGAAACGCTCGCGCGCCGCGGCGGCGGCTTCTGCGGCGGGGCCGGTCTCCGCCGCACCGTCTTTGCCAGCCTTGCGCTCCAGGCAGCTCGCGAGGCCGTGCAGCGACCAGCCGTTGCCGGGCCACTGCTCGAGATCCGCGCGGTAGACGGCCTCGGCCTCGTCGAGGCGGCCGGCCTCGAGCAGGATCGCGCCCAGGGCGTGGCGCACAGGCAGCGCCCATTCCGGCGGCTCCATGTAGACGAGCTGGTCCTCGATCGCGACCGCCTCGTGCAGCGCCGCGACGGCCGCGTCCGTCTCGCCGCGGCGGTAGGCGATCTCACCGTCCAGCACGCGGCCCGCGATGGCGAGCACGCGCTGCGCGGGGTTCACCGAGACGTAGCGCTCGGGCGGCAGCTTGGCGGCCGCCTCGCGGAAGCGCGCGGCCTCTGCCTCGGCCTCGGCGACTTGGCCCTTCGCCGCCAGCGAGACACCCCGCGCGAAGCGCCACGACGCCGTCGTGAGCATCAGGTGCTCGGGCGGCGCCGGCTCGGCGAGCATTTCGTCCCAGCGCCCGAAGCGCACGAGCGTGTCGTAGAGGATCGAGAAGAAGGGCTCAATCGCAACGGTCTCGCGGCGCGCGTAGTCGTCGGGCACGCCGCGTGCGATGCGCCGTGCGGCGTCCAGAGCCAGTGCGCTGCGGCCGTCCATCATTCCAGCGAAGGCCAGCATCTGCAGGTTGTGCGCCATGTAGACGTGGTGAAACTCTTGGCGCGGCCGCACGGCGCGGTAGCGCGCGTCGGCGTCGATGGCGCGCAGGTTCGAGTCGATGGCTTCTTGCCAGCGGCCGAGCAGCACATCGATGTGGCTGGGCATGTGCAGCATGTGGCCGGAAACCGGAACCAAGTGCCGCAGCCGATCCGCGGCGGCGAGCGCTCGCTCAGGCTCGGGCCCGGCCTCCACGGCGTGGATGAGCAGATGCAGTCCGCCCGGATGCTCGGGCTCAAGGCGCAGCACCTGATCCAGCACCGCCAGGATCTCGCCGGTCCACTCGCGAGGCGTGCCGTCGTTGGCCCACAAATCCCAGGGATGCAGATCCATGAGCGCCTCGGCGCAAAGCGCGCCGATGTCGGCGTCGTCCGGGTGCGCGGTCCACACGCGGCGCATCGCCTCGGCATAGGCCTGGTCTCGGGCGGCGCGATCGGGCGTGGGCGGGCTGGCGTAGCGCGTTGCGAGCGCTTCGACGAGTTCGGCCTCGAGCTGCGCGCGCGCCGCCTGGGCGGCGGACTGCGTCTCCGGCCGGCGAGAGCGCGCCAGGATCAGCTCGCGCGCCCGCTGCACCGCGGCAACGGCGAGCCACTCCCGCGTCTCCGGCACCAGCGGGTTATTGATGTGCGGGCCGTTCGCCAGCGCGATGCCCCACCACGGCATCGCCGCGTCGGGGTCGGCTTCGGCCGCAGCGTAAAAGGATCGAATGGCCTCGTCGTGATTGAAGGACCAAGCGAAGACGAGCCCCTGGTCGAACCACGTCTGCGCGTCGGCCGAGCTTGTCGTGATGGGGCGGCCGTAGCCGCCCAGTCCCTCGAAACGCACGGCGGCCTCAGCAGCGGCAGCGGCGGTGGCCGTGCTCGGGTTGGCAGTGCGCGAGGCCGAGCAACCGGCCGCGGAGGCGGCGATCAGCACCGCGAGCGCGGCGAGCCTAGCGTTGGTGCAGACGTGTGACATGGCAGTTCTCCAATCGTCACGGAGGTTCCGGGCATGGCGCGCCGGGCCGAGCCTTCATAAACTCTGGGGCCCTCCGCGTGCAATCCCGATTGAAGCCGATGAACCCACAACAGAATCAAGGCCAGCCCATCGCATCGCAGACGCCTCGCGTTCACCGCCTCGCCGTGATCGGCGGCGACGGCATCGGCCCCGAAGTGATTGCCGAGGGCTTGAAGGTCCTCGCGGTCGTGGCTGAGCGCCATGGCATTCGCTACGAGGCCGTGCAGTACCCCTTCAGCACGGACCGTTGGCTGGCCACGGGCGGCGAGCGCGGCGGCGAGACGCTGCCGGACTCGGCCTTCGCCGAGATCCGCGACCACGCCGATGCCGTGCTGCTCGGCGCCATCGGCGACCCGCGCGCGCCGGTGGGCCTCGTCGAGCACGGCGTCATCATGCGCCTGCGCGTGGGGCTCGATCTCTTCGTGAACCTGCGGCCGGTCAAGCTCTACGACGAACGCCTCTGCCCGCTCAAGGACAAGCGCCCGGCCGACGTGGACATGATCATCGTGCGCGAGAACACCGAGGACGCCTACACGGCCAAGGCGGAGTTCACCGACAAGGGCGGCCCCAACGAGGTGGCCAGCCAGCCCATGCGCTACACGCGCAAGGGCACCGAGCGCGTGATTCGCTACGCCTACGAGCTGGCGCGCCGCCGCAACAAGCACAAGAAGCTGCTCATGATCGACAAGGCCAATGCCGTGCGCGCGCAGGATCTGTGGACACGCGTCTTCGCGGAAGTCGGGAAGGAGTACCCCGACATCACGCAGGAGCACGCTTACATCGACGCGGCCTGCATGTGGATGGTGAAGAACCCCGAGTGGTTCGACGTGGCCGTGACCACCAACCTCTTCGGCGACATCATCACGGACGTCGGCGCGATGATCCAAGGCGGGCTGGGCATCGCCGCCAGCGGCAACATCCACCCGGGGCGCGTCTCGCTCTTCGAGCCGATCCATGGCAGCGCGCCCAAGTACAAAGGCCAGAACGTGGCCAACCCCGTGGCCTCGGTCATGGCCGTGGCCATGATGCTGGACCATCTTGGGCACCCGGCCGCCGGCAAGCAGATTGAAGAGGCCGTGTCCCGGCTGCTGCGCGAGAACGCGATCAAGTCCCTCTCGGCGGGCGTGCAGAAGACGAGCGAGATCGGCGACCTGCTCGCTGCCGCGCTGGCATGAGCCGCATTGCGGCCGTGCTTGCCGCGCGCGCGGGCCAGTCTGGCGCGCGGCCCGGCGCGGCCCTGAGCGTGAGCGTGGACCGCGTGCTGCTCGACGGCCTCACGGCGGAGTCGCTCTTTGGGCCGCTGATTGGCCGCGATCGGCCGGCCTTCCTGCAGCCGGAGCGCTTCGCGGTCTTCGGCGACGGCGAAGCGCCCAGCCCACAGAGCCTGGCTGTCGCGGCTTGGCTGCGCACGGCGGGGCTGAGGCACGCGCTGGAACCGGCGCGCGCCGGGCTGCCGGGTGTGGTGGGCGCCGACGAAGGCCTCGTCTCCAGCCACGATGTCGTCGTGGGCACGACGCCGGATGTCGGCGGCCTGGGCGGATTGGGCTGCGTGGCCCTCCGCGTGAGCCGCCAGGAACTTCTGGGCCTCATGACGCAGCCGCGCCTGGCCACGAATGTGCCCACGACCCGCGTCGTGCAGGTCAGCGGCCGGCTGCCGCGCTGGGTCTCCGCCTTCGATCTGGCTCAGGCGGTCCTGCAGGCGGCCAATGAGGCCGCCGATTCGGCGGGGCGCGTGCCGGGTGAGGTGTTCGAATTCCAAGGCGCGACCATCGACGCGCTCGATGTGCCGGAGCGCCTGGCGCTCTGCGAGGCCCTGGCGCGCGCGGGTGTGTGCGCGATCGTGCCGCCCGATGCCCGCACGCGGGCCTGGCTGGCCGCGCGTCAGATCACGGTCGAAGAGCCACAGAAGCCGTTGGAAACACAGCTTTCGGGGCCTTCCGGCGCCGGCTCGCCGCAGCGCCTCGAGATCCAAGCTCCGCGCGTGCGGCTCACGGCGGTGCTGCCGCCCGCTCCCGGCCGCCGCATCCCCGTGCCCGACGAGGGCGGCCCGCCGGTGAACTCAGCGCTGCTGGCCGGGCGGATCGAGGATTTGCGCGTCGCCGCTGACGTGCTTCGGGAACGCAACGTGCGCCGTGGCTTGCACTTGGGTGTTCTGCCCGCGAGCCAGCGCGTGCTGCTGCACGCCATCGAGGAAGGCCTGATCGCGGACTTTCTCCGCGCAGGCGCGAGTCTCTTGCCGCCAGGATCTCGTCCGGCGGCCGCGCCGAACCGGCTCGCGACGCTCCCCGCCGATCCTCAGGACCTCCTGGCGGGCGCCGCCGTCGTCGCGGCGAGTTCGGTCGCTGGCAGACTCATCGATCCAGAGTCGATGCGTCGCGGTCATCGTCGCCGCTCGCGACTCGGCTGAGCTTTCGAGCGGCGCGAACGAGCGGCGCGAACGAGCGGCGCGAACGAGCGTCGCGCCGGAGCCGCTGTCGCGTCACCGTGCGCGTGTCGCGTCGGCAGCGGCTTGCGCCGCTTCGCGCGCCTGTGCTAGCCCCCTTTCCAGAGTGCGCGGCATCGGCCTATAGTCCTCTCGTGCTCGCCTTCGCGCGGCGAGCGGGAGGTGCGAGATGGTCAAGAAACTCACAGCGTGCGCGCATTGCGGGCGTTCCTTTCGTGTGGAAGAGCAGCACGCGGGCCGTCGTGCGCGCTGCGCGCAGTGCGGCGAGTCCTTCGTGGTGAGTTTCGCAGCGGAGGCCGGCGCAGTCGCCGCGCCGTCGCTGAGTGAAGTGGTGGGTGACTCGGTCGTGGAGTCGATCTCGGCGGCGTCGATGGCGGCGCCTCCCGAGATCGGCCCCACGCCCGAGGAACTGCGGCGTGCGGAGGCTCTGCGCGAGGAGTTGGCGCGCCTCCAAGAGCAGAGCGCGGCCTGGGCAGTGCGCGTGGAGCAGGCCGAGGCGCGGGTTGCCCAGCTTGAGCGCCAGGCCAGCCAAGCCGAGGACCGCTCTGCGCAACTCGGGCGGCAGGTCCGCCAAGCCGAGGACCGCTCTGCGCAGCTCGAAGCGCGGGCTCAGCAGGCCGAGTCACGTGCGCAGCAATCCGAGGCGCGATTTGGGGAACTCGAAGAGGAGATCGCCGAGGCAGAGCGGCATCACGCCGAGGTCTTGGCGGCGAGCGCCCAGCAGGAGAGCCGCGCGCGCGAGATCGCCGCGCGGAGCGCTGAGGTCGAGCAGCATCTCGAACACAGTGTCGAGCAGGCCCGCGGCGCGATCGCCAAGTATCGAGCGGCGAAGGCCGCGCTCGTGGAACTCGAGGCGGCGCGCGAGGCCTCCGATGCGCATCGCCGCGAAGCCGAGAGCGCGCTGAGCGAGGCCGGTCGGCAGCGCGCGGAGCTCGAAGCCGCGGCGCGTGCGGCGGCGGAGGCGGCCGCTGTCGCCGAGGAGCAGCGGCGTCACGCCGACGAGGAGTCGTCGGCGCTCGTGGCGGAGCTGGCCGAACTGCGCGGTGAAGTTGGCCGCGCGCAGGCTGTGCTGCAGCAGGCGCACGCGGCCGCGCGTTCCGCCGAAGCGCTGCGCAGCGAAGCCACACAGCAGGCCCAGACCCTGCGCAGCGAGGCTGCGCAGCAAGTGCAGGCGTTGCACAGCGAAGCGACGCAGCAGGTGCAGGCGTTGCGTCGCGAGGCGGATGCGGCGGCCGAGGCGCTGCGCCGGAGCGCCACTGAAGAGGCGCACGCCCTGACCCAATCGGCCGAGCGCGAGGCGCAGGCCCTGCGCGAAGCGGCCCAGCGTGAGGCCGCCGAACGCCGCGCAGCCGTCGCGGAGGCGGCTCTGCGGAGCGAGGAGACGGCGCGCCGCACGGCGGCCGACATCGTGGCCACGGCTGAGAGCCGCGCCGACGAACTGTCCCGCCGCGTGGAATCCAAGCTCGCCGAGGCGCGCAAGGTGATCGAGGAGCGCCGCCTCGAAGTCGACGCCCTGCAGATCGAGCGCCACGAACTCGAGAGCGCGCGCCAGACCCTGCAACAGGAGACTCTCGCGCTGCAGGCCGAGCGCGCGCGCCTGCAGGAGGCCGTGGCCGAGCGGAGCGCAGCGCTGTCTGCGGTCGTCGATCAGCGGCAGACGGAGGTCGCGGCCCTGGAGCAGCGCCGCGCGGCTTTGCGTCAAGCGCTGGGCACGGCGCAGCATGGCCTCGAGGAACTGGAGCAGCAGCGCGTGGCGCTCGCGGCCCGCACGCAGGAGCTGCAGGCCGAAACGGCGGCCGGCGTGGACCGGCTCACCGATCTGCGGGCCGAGCTCGACTTGGCCGAGCGCCAGGCCGCCGCCGCGCGGCAGCGCGAAGAGGCCGCTGAACATGCTCGCGCCCAGCAGCGGCGCAATGAACTCGTGGCGCATGAGCAGGCCCTCACGGAACTTCAGCGGCGCCGCGACGAACTCACGGCAGCGGCCGGAGGGCAGCAGCAGCGCCTTGAGCAGCTTCGCGCGGCCATCGCCGGCGGGCAGGCCGAACAGACCGCCCTGGCCATTAGTCTCAAGGAGTCGGCGCAGTCTCGCGACCGCCTCGTGGCCGAGCAGCAGAGCCTGCTGGAGGCGGCGCGCGCCGAACTGGCGCGCCTCTCCGCGCGCAAGCTCGAGGCGGAGTCGGAACTCAAGGGCCGCCTAGCCGAGCGCGACGAGTGCGGTGCGCGCGTGACGGCGCTCGTCGCGCAAAGTGCGGAACTCCAGCGCACCGTCCAAGCGCATGAGACCCGGCGCGACGAGCTCGCGGCGGAACTCGAGCTGAGCCGAGGGCGCCATGAAGCGCTGCGCGGCGACGTGGCGCGCGTGGAGGACCACTTGGTTGTGGCCACGCGCCAGCTCGCCGAGACAGAGGAGCGCCGCGCGGCCGCTGCTGCGCTGGTCGAGACCACGCGCCGGGCCCACGAGGGCCTGGTGGCCAGGGCCCAGGAAGAGGCCCAACGGCTGCGCGACGAGCGGGCCGGCATCGAGCAGCAGATCGTGGACCTCAAGGCCCGCGCCGCCGAGACCTCCGAGGAGGCTGTGGCGCGCATCAAGCGGCTGGGCGAGCAACAAAGCGCGCTGGAGCTGCGCTGCGGCGAACTGCGCCGCGAGCAGGAACTGCTCATCGAGCGCGGGCAGGCGGCGCGCCAGGAACTGGCCGAGCTGGAGGGGCGTGTCGTGGAGGCGCGCGAGTCCGGCGAGCAGGCCATGGGCCAGGCGCGCAAGGCGCGCGAGACGCTCGTGGCCGCGCGCGAGGAACTCGCCAAGCACGAACTCCTGGCCCGCGAGACCATGCGGCGCCTGGAAGTGGCCGAGCAGAAGCGTCGCGAGCAGATCGAGGAGCGGCTGGCGCTCGAGGCGCGCACGCGCACGCAGCGTGTGCAGGCCGAGGATTTGCTGCGCGCCGCCAAGGACCGGCTCGCGGCGGCGCAGCGGCGCCAGGCGCAGTTGCTCGAGACGCTCAACCAGGAGCGCGAGGAGGCGCAGTCGAAGGTCAAGGCCGCGGGCGAGGCGATGGCGGCGGCCATGGGCGCGCAGCGTCAGGCCTCCGACCGGGCCCTGGAAGAGCGCCGCAAGGCTCAGGAGGAATTCGACGCAGCCACGCGCCAGTCCGAGGAGGCCGAGCGCGCCGCGCGCGAAATCTTCGAAGGACTGCGGAAGCCCGCCCGGGACGCGGCCAGCGAGATCGAGATCCCCGACAGCATGTGAGGCCGGTTGTGCCTCGGCCTTGATTCGCTTCCCGCGAATGACCGATAGTGCCCGCCCCGGCCTCCTGTGCCGCGGCGACGGGCGGATAGCTCAGTTGGTAGAGCACTGCACTGAAAATGCAGGTGTCCCCGGTTCGAATCCGGGTCTGCCCACCATTTGCCGCTGCGCGGGCCGGCGCCGATGCACGTGCTGGTGCCGCTGCTCAGAGCGAGGCGAGCCGCTCGCGGGCCACGGTGCAGTCGCGGGCGATCTGCGCGCGGAGTTCTGCTACGTCGGCGAAGCGCTGCTCCCGGCGGATCTGGCTGTGGATCAGGACCTCCAGGCGTTCGCCGTAGAGTTCGAGCTCGCCGCGGTCGAGCACGTGGATCTCGAAGACGGCATGCGCAGCGTCCTGGTGGAAGGTGGGGCGCAGGCCGTAGTTCATCACGGCGGGCAGATCGCCCAGCCGGCAACGCGCCGTGACCGCATAGACGCCCAAGGGCGGGAAGGCCTCGGAGCGCACTTCGAGATTGGCCGTGGGAAAGCCCAGGCTGCGACCGCGTCCGTCGCCGCGCACCACGGTGCCGAGCAGGGACATGGGGCGGCCGAGCAGGCGCTCCACTTGCGGCAGGTCGCCCGTGGCGATGGCGCGCCGCACGGCCGTGGAGGAGACGACTTCGCCGTTCACCAGCACGCCGCCCACGGCCACGACGCGGAAGCCGTAGCGCCGGCCCGCCTCCGCCAGGAAGGCGGCGTCGCCCTGGCGATCGCGCCCGATGGCCGTGTCGTGCCCGATGACTAGCTCGCGCACGCCGAGCCGCCGCACGAGGAGTTGCTCCACGAAGACGTCCGGCGCAGTGGCGGCCAGCTCGCGCGAGAACTCCAGCACGACGAGATCGTCGACGCCGCGCGCGCTGAGCAGTTCGAGCCGGTGTTCGAGCGAGAGAATCTGCCGCGGCGCAGAGTCCGACAAGATGGCCTGCGGATGGACCGAGAAGGTGACGCAAACCGAGGGCAGGCGGTGTTCGCGCGCGGCCTCGGCCAGACGCTGCAGAATGCCGGCATGCCCCAAATGCAGGCCGTCGAAGACGCCGATGGTCACGACCGAGCCGCGGTGCAGCACCGGCAGGGCCTCGATCGAGCGCACGATCGGCCGGGTCATGGCAATGGGACCGGAGGGGCGTCGCTCAATCGGCGCTGGCCTCAGCCGGCGCTGGCGACGCGGGCCGTCAGCTCCTCGAGTTCGCGCCGCCAGCGGATGCGATCCACCGGGCTCATGCGGTGCACGAGCAGCACGCCATCCAGATGGTCGAGTTCGTGCTGCACGATGCGCGCCGGAAAGTCGTTCAGATCGCGCTCGTGCGGCTGGCCCTGCAGATCCTGCCAGGCCACGCGCACGCCCGCCGGGCGCTCCACCTCCACGAAGATTTCCGGGAAGGAAAGACAGCCCTCCTCGGCGGTGGCCTTGCCCCAGCGCTTGATGAGGCGCGGATTGACGAGCGTGAGGGCCTCCTCGGCGTCCTTGGCATCGCCGCTGGGGTTCAGCACAAGCACGCGCGCGCCCCAGCCGGCCTGGGGGGCGGCCAGGCCCACGCCGTGCTCGGCATACATGATTCCGAACATCTGCTCGGCGCGCTCGGCGAGCGTGGCGTCGAAATCCACCACCGGCTGCGCCGGCTTGAGCAGCACCGGATCGGGGTAGAGGCGAAGCGAAAGTTGCAGGGGCGCGGTCATCGCCGTCATTATGGCATAGCCACATGCGGCTCCCGTGGCGCCGGACCGATGCGATGGATGTGACGCGATTCCTGGAGAAGGCCGAGGCGGCGGTGCGGCGAGCGCCCGACCAGGCCATCGCGCTCTACCGGCAAGTGCTCGTGGCCGAGCCGACCAATGCGGCGGCGCGCGGCGGGCTCTTGGCTGCGTACCGGCGTCGCGCTGAACTGAAGAATGGGCCCTCGCTGCTGGATCGCGCGGCAGCCAAGTCGCTCTACGCGGCCGCGCTGGGCCTGCGCGGCAGCAAGCGCTGGGCGGCGGTGGTCAAGAGTTGCGATAGCGCGCTGGAAAAGGCCCCGGCCGACGCCGCGGTGGTCACGCTGCTGGCTGAGGCACTCGAAGCGCTGGGACAGAAGGAAGCGGCGCTGGCGAGTTGGCTCGCCGTCCTCAAGGAGGATGCCGAGAGCGTGCTGGCGCTCAAGAGCGCCGGGCGCCTGCACTACGAGCTCAAGCAAGTGCAGCAAGCCACGGAGTGCCTGGAGCGCGCGCACGCGCTCGACCGCCATGATCCGGATGTCGAGCGGCTGCGGCGCAATCTTGCGGCCGAAGGCACGCTGGCCAACAGCCGCTACGAGACGGCGACGTCCTCGCGCGATGTGCTCAAGAATCCGCAACTGCTCAAGCGGGCCGAGGCCTCCTCGCGGCTGCATCGCACCGAGGCCGAGCGCGCCGAGGATCTGGAGAGTCTGCGCAGCGCGGCGGCGGCGGCACCGCGCGATGCGGATCTGCGCCGGCGCTTCGTGAAGGCCCTGCAGGCTGCCGGACGCCACGCCGAGGCGCTGGCCCTGCTCGACGCGGCTCTGCAGGCCACGCCTCAAGATGATGGGCTCTCGGATCTGCGCGGCGAAGTGGCCCTGGCTGGCAAGGAGGCCGAGCTACAGGCCGCCCGGGCGGCCGGCGACGAAGCGGCCCTGGAGCGTCTGCGCGGCGAGCAGCGCACGCTGGAGATCGACGAAGCGCTGCGGCGCGTACGCCAGAATCCGGCCGAGGCCGCCGGGCGCCTGCGCTTGGCCAAGATCCTCTACAAGGCCGGGCGCATCGATGAGGCGCTGGAGCACTTCCAGGCCAGCGTGACCGACCCCCGCTTCAAGCTCGAGAGCCAGCAGGGCCTGGGCGCCTGCTTCTTCCGCAAAGGGCTTTTTCCGCTGGCCGCGCGCCAGTTTGAGGCGGCACTGCAAGCGGCGGGGGGCGTGGCCGGCGAGCGCGGCAAGGAGATTTGTTACCATTTGGGGCTTGTCTCCGAGCGCATGAATGACCGCCCGGGGGCGCTGGCCCGCTATCTGGCCGTCTACGAAGTGGACATCAACTTCCGCGACGTGGCGCGCAAGATCGAGGACCTGAAGAACTGACCCTTCCCCGGAATCTGGAATCGGATCGCTCTCATGCCTACCAGCCTGTCCTCCGCCAAGCGCGTGCGCCAGAACGCCAAGCGCAAGCTGCTCAACAAGCAGAAGATCTCGGCCGTGAAGACCACGACCAAGAAGCTCGAAGCTGCGATCAAGTCGGGTGACGCCAAGGTCACGGCGGCCCTGCTGAACGAGGCCTATCAGCGCATCGACAAGGCGGCTGCCCGTCGCGCGCTTCATCCCAACACGGCGGCGCGGCGCAAGGCGCTGCTCGCGCGGCACGCTGCCAAGCTCGCCAAGAGCTGAGGACTGCGCAGCCCGGGGCCGACGGCCCTGGACCGCGCGACGAGGGCCGGGCTAGCGGGCTGTCGGCCGGTGCAGCGGCACGTGCGCCGCCACGAAGGCGCGCTTCTTGCGCGCGTAGACCGGGATCATGCGGGCCGCGCGCTCAGCGCTCCAGCCCTCAAACTCGATCATGTAGAGCGCGCCGAAGACTCGCGCGCGGCCCGAGCCGTGCCGGCAGTGAATCAGCACCGGGCGCTCGGTGCGCTCCAGGATCTGCACGAACTGCGCCAGCGTTTCGGGCTGCGGGACCTGCTTGGCCGCTAGGTGCGTGTGCGTCACGCCGAGCTTCTGCAGGACCTGTTTTTCGCGCTCAATGCGGTCGAGATTGCGGCGCAAGTCGATGACCGAGCGGATGCCGTGACGGCGGACGGCGGCCGTGAGCCGGCGCTCGGAGAGCTCGCCGGAGCGGTAGGCGCGGCCGGGAACCAGCGTGGTGAAGCGCTTGGCGACGTAGATCCAGTGGCCGCGCGCCAGCAGCCCCGCCGCGCCGAGCGCCCCGAGGCCTAAGAGCCAGGGGTCACCGCTCACGCGCGCACCGCCGCGCGCCCGCCGTGCAACAGAAAGCGCGAGGCTTCGAGATAGCCGCGGCACAGGCGCGTCAGGCGTGCCGCATCGCTCGGGTAGCGGCTGCTCACGTCGTCGCAGGGCTGCTCCGAGCGGTAGCGGTAAAGGGCCGTGCTGCCCGAGGGTTGCAAGCAGAGGAAGAACTCGTTGCTCACCAAACCGAGCCGCGGCACGGCGCGCACGAAGGCCAGCCGCTCGCCGCCGGCTTCGAAGATGTCGCGGCCCAGCGTGGCGTTCTCATAGGGCAGTCCCGCCAGGCTGGCTGCGGTGGGCAGCACGTCGAGCGAACTCGCCACGGCCTCGATCTCGCGGGCGGGGCCCAGCAGCGCCGGAGCATGAATCACCATGGGCGTGTGCACGTGCGTCAGGCCGAGCCGCTCCCAAGGGATGTCGTGCGGCGCCGCCGCCCCATGGTCACCGATGGTGAAGAAGATCGTGTTGCGATACCAGTCCTGGCGCTTGGCGGCCTCGAAAAAGGCGCCGATGGAATGGTCCATGAAGCGGAAGGAATTGAACTCGGCCAGCGAGTCGAAGCCGTTGGCGTGCAGCTCGGGCGTGGGGACGTCGCGCAACTGAAAGCCGCGGTTGTCCTCGGGGATCGTCCAAGGCCGGTGGTTGCCCGAAGTGTGCAAAAAAGCCACGAAAGGGCGGCTGCGCTTGCTGAAGGCCTCGCCCGCCTCCAAGAGCAGATGCAGATCGGAGACGCCCCAGCCATCCACCGCCGGCGCGACGAAGGACTTCTCCTCGAACAGCTCCATGTCCGAGATGTTGTGCGAGAGCACACCGCGGATATTGCCCCAGCTCGCGCTGCCGCCGATGAAATACATCTTGTCGTAGCCGGTGAAGGCGTTCACCAGCGTGTGCTGCTTCACGACCATGGGGTTGCGCGAGGCCGAGTGCACCGGATTAACGTCGGGGATGCCGGTGAGCAGCGTGAAGATCGCGCGCGCCGTGGGCGAGCTGAAGGCGAAGAAGTTCCGGAAGAGCAGCGAGTCCCGGGCCAGGGCGTCGAAGTGGGGCGTGGGCGAGAGACGGTTGCCGAAGGCGCCGATTTTGTAGCCGGCGTGCGACTCCAGGACGATCACCACGATGTTCGGCGGGCGGCCCGCTGCACTGCCGAGTGCGCTGTTCGTCGCGCTGCCGGGAGCACCGACCAGCGCGCGAGGCCCGTCGGCAGGCTCGCGCGGCCGGGCCGGCACGCGGCGCGTGAGATCCAGCGTCTGCGTGTCGGGCTGCGCCACGCCCAGGACCGCGGCCAGCTCGCTGTAATGCTCGCGCAGTGCGGCCGGGTTGGCCCGCGCATGCCGGTTGGGCCAAGTGGACTGCAGGAAGAGCACCGGATTGAGTCCGAGTGCCGCCACGAAGGGACTTGTGCTGAAGAAAGCATCGCTCCAGCGCAGCGGGAACTTCGTGGCGCGGCCATGCAGGCCGGCGATGACCAGCAGCCCCGTGACCAGCCACCACGGCCAGACGGCGCCCGCGGGATCCGGCGCGGCCCGCGCCGCGCCGAGTGCCGCCCAGCAGGTCCAGCCATAGGCGGCCAGCGCGGCCAGAAAGACCAGCGCGCCGCGCAGCAGGGGGAAGCTCTCCCAGGCCGTGCGCAGCGCGATCGACGGCACCTCGATGTTCTCCACCACGGTGGCGTTCAGCCGGCAGTGCAGATAGCTGTAGTGGGCCACATCGACGAGATAGATGAGCGTGACCGCGAACCAGGCCGCCAGCAGCAGAGCCCACCACACAGTGCCGGCCGCCGCGGAGGCACTGGCGCCCACGACAGGCAGCCAGCCCAGCACGAGCAGCGGCAGCGCCAGCAGAAGTGCGAGGCGCAGATCGAGACGCAGGCCGATGCCCAGCGCCTTGAGGAGTTCAGCGCGCCCGGCGCCCGGTCCCGTGCTGCGAAAGCCCGCGAAGAAGGCGGCTCGATAAGCCGCCAACCAGCCCAGGTTGAGGAGCGCAACGCTCCAAAACGCGAGCAAAGCTCGGCTCACTTGGAGCCGATGACGGTGTCGTAGCGGCTATAGACCTCGAGGGTCAGGCAGAGCAGCGCGGTGGAGTAGACGCGGCCGCCCTCGCTGCCCCAAGGATCTTCCTGAGGATCCCAGGAGCCGGCGCGCTCACCCACTTTGTGCTGGGTGTCCACGACGGCCGGTTTGATGGTGGTTTCCCACGACTTCCAGGGATTTCCGCCGACCTGGTACAGGGCGTAGGTGCCGTAGTACCAGTAGTAGTAGTCACGCCGCCCTTCGAAGCCATCCTTCCAAACGGGCGGCAGCTTGAGCATGAGCGCGGCGCCCTTGTCGATGAGTTCCTTGTTGCCCGGGCGCTTCAGCTCCGGGTCGGCGAAGATGCGGCAGAGCACGCCGACCGCCGTCATGGACTCAGACTGATCGTAGGGCCAGTTCTCGGTCATGAAGCCGTCTTCGCGTGCCGGTCCGCCGCCGCGGCTGTAGTAACCCGTGCGGCCGGTCGCCGGATCCGTCATCTCTTCCAGGAAGAGCATCGCGTCTTCCAAGGCGGTCTGGTCGAAGGGCAAGCCGAGCGTGCGGTACTCCTTGGCCATGGTCATCGACATGATGGCCCAGCCCGTGACCGACATGTCGTTTTCCTTGCCCGGTCCCATCTGGTCGTTGAAGGCCGGGTAGCGCCAAGCCGCATTGGGATTGCGGATCTTGTACATGTGCTTGAGGGCCTTCTCAGCCGGACCCTTGAACATGCGATGGCCCTTGCTGAGGGCGCAAGCCTCCACGACGGCGAGCGTGGCCAGGAGATGGTCATAGGTGTGCTGGGGCTTGGTCTCCACGCCGAAGTTGCCGTCCGGCCCCTGGTTGTCGATCAGGTACTTCAGCCCGTTCTTGACCGTGGCCTTGTAGTTGCCGACGGTGTTGGTATTGCCCGCACCGAGGAAGGCCAGCAGTGCCAGGCTCGTGACGCCCACATCGAACTGCGGGTCGCCCAGGCCATCGCAAGAGGGCACATCGTCAGGCAGCTTCTCGTCGCGCTGCTTGCCGCACTCGGTGTCGAAGGCTGCGCAGGACCAATGCCCGTCGTCCAGGCTCTGGTGGTTCTTCAGCCACTTGAGCGCCAGCTCGACGGAGGCGTTCACAGCCTCACCGCCCGGCTTGCCGCCGCCACGCCCGCCGAGCTTGCCGCCACTGCCGCCGATTCCGCCGCCGCCGGTGCCCAGCACGTCGTTCATGCTGGCATTGTCGAAGTCGCTCACCGGGCCCTGGATGAGATCTTCCATGGGGATGTCTTCGACGTCAGTCGGGTTCTCTGTGATCGCCGGCTCTTCGACCACTTCCTTGGGCTTCTCCATCTCCGGCGGCGGGGGCGGTGGAGGCGGAGGCGGCAACTCCTCGACCACGTTGCTCTCGGCCTTGAGCGTGGGGCCCTTCAAATCATCGGGACGCTGGTTGCCGGTGATGAAGACGATGCCCAGCAGGATGTGGATCACCGCGGAGATGACCAAGTACGGCGAGCTGCGCAACAGATCGCGCAGAGTCTCTTCGAAACTCTTCGGCTCCTGGAAACCCACTTGGTGGGACTTCTGGAACACCAGCTCCGGATAGGCGTTTTCAGCCACGGCCGTCTGCTCTCGAGGGTTCGTTCGGGGGACCCGTCGCGGCTCGGAGCGCACCAACCGTTCCGCACCGACCAAGTCGAGCGATTCTAGGTGTCGCTCTAGGGCTTGGCAACAGCCTCGAAGAGGTCACGCGGCCAATAGGTGGACTGCTGGGCCAGTGAGCGGACCAGGTGTTGGCGCGCCTGGGCCAGGTGCTGGCCCTGAATCTGGTTGCGCAGCCGCTCCTGCCACTCTGAAAAGAGCGCCGCGCGCGCCGGTTCGCGCCGCACGAGCCGCAGAACGGCGGCGCCCTCGTCGGCGCTGTGCGCCTGCAGGCTCCCTGGCGGCTCCTCGCGCAGGAAGCGAGCGACCTCGGCGGGAAAGACCTCGTCCAGTACCGCCAGAGGGATTTCTCGCTCCAAAGGCAGGCGGCTGGGCGGCTGGCCGGCCAGCAGGGCGGCCTGCAGTGCCTCCGCCTCGGCAGCATTCAAGCAGGGATGCAGCTCGACGAGCACGCGCTCCGGCAGGCCGAGTTCCTCGCGGCGAGACTGGAACATCTCCTTGATCTGCGCGGGCGTCACCGCCACGTTGCGCGAGAGCAAGGGGTCGGGCGCGATGGCCTCACGCAACTCGGCCCGCAAGCCGACGCGGTGCATGAGATAGAGGTCGGCCAGCACCATGCGCCGGGCGAGTTCGCGCTGCCGATCGAGTGTCGTGCCGTTCTCGGCGGCCAGCGCAACAAAGTCCGGCTTCTCGCCGAAGCGCTGCTCGAGGAAGCCCTCGACGTCTCGGTCGGTGAGTTCGACGCCCAGTCGGCGCGCCTCGCCGGCCAGCAGCACCTCTTCCGCGATGCGACGTCGCGCTTCCAGCAGCACAAGCTCCAGCGGTGCCTCGGGAGCCTCCTCGGCGAAACGCCGCGCGACGAGCGCGATGTCTTCATCCGTGATCGAGAGTCCGTTGACTGTGGCCGGGCGCGCCACGCGCGCGGTGGACTCCGTCGGGGCGGCTGAGCCTGCGGGAGCGGGTGAACTGGCAGGAGCGGGTGAACCGGCAGGAGCGGGTGAACCGGCCTCCTGCGCGGCGGCCGCGCTCGGCCAGAACATGACGGCCGCGACAAGCCCGACCAGCGCACGGTGGGCGAGGCGGGCCACAGCAAGGGGCGGGGAGGGTGCACGACGTGGCATGAGATGACTCACCGTACCGCACGGCTCAGCGCGACCGCTACAATCCGCGCCCATGAGCGGCCGAGTGTGGCGTTGGGCCCGGGCCAGTCTCTTTGCGCTCGCGCCGCTGCTCCTGCTCGTGCTCCTGCTGGAGCTGGGTCTGTGGGCCGCTGGCCTGGGCAGTCCCGACTCCAGCCTCTCGCTCACGCGCGGTTTTGATCCGCGGGCGCCCTATCTGCTGCCCGTCGCCGATCAGCCGGGCGCCTACGTCACCCAGATGTTCGAGGGCTCGGCGCCCGAAGTGCACATTCCCCCCAAGGGCGAGCGCCTGCGCGTGCTCATGTTGGGCGGTTCGAACACGCAGGGTTTTCCGCGCGCCTGGCTCGAGGAGCAGCTCAACGCACGCGCCCCCGAACCTGGTTTCGAAGTCATCAACTTGGGGCGACAAGGCTACGGCAGCGAACGCGTGGCCATACTCGCCGCACAGGCCAGCGTGCTCGAGCCGGACGTACTGCTGGTTTATCTGGGGCACAACGAATTCGTTGAGGCGGGTTTCATGCTGGAGCTCGTGCGGCAGTGGGGCGATGCGCGCCTCATGCGGCTGGGCGCGGCCCTGGCGCACTTGCGCACGCTCAACGTGCTCACTGGCCTGCTGCGGTCGCCGGCGCGCGCGCCTGAGCCGCGCAGCAAGCGCAGCGAGGAGTTTCGCGAGCTGCACTATGCCCAGACGCAGGCCTTTTACCGGCAATACCGCGAACGCGTGCGGGAGCTGTGTCGCCGTGGGCTGGCCGACGGCGCCGAAGTCGTGCTCAGCACGGTCGTGTGGAACCACTTCGATCCGCCGACGGTGGTGAGCGTGGATCCGTGGCTCGCTCCGGCGCAGGCCCAGCGCGTCAAGCAGCTCTGCGCCGCGGCGGCGGCGGCGATTCCGGAGCGCTTCGCCAGGGGCGTCATTCAGCGTGCGCCGCTGGACGAGATCGTGCGCCTGCGTCCCGAAGCTTGGGGCGAGGCCATTGCTCCCGAGGAGCGGAAAGCGCGTCGCGCGCACAGCGCTGCGCAGCCGGTTCCCAGCCTGCGCGCACTCAGCGGGGCCTTTGCCGGAGGGCCTTTCTGGCTGGACAGCGCACTCTGGACCGAGCCGGTGCACCAGCTCCTCGCGACCCACGCGGCCTTCTTCGAGCGCAGCTTGCTGCCCGGCGAAGCCGAGGCCCTCTCCGCAGCCATCGCCTCGCTCGAGGAGGCCCTGGCCTTGAGCCCCGACCATCCGCAGTCGCTCTTTCAGCTCGGCTGGTGCCTCTGGCTCGCCGGCCAGGACGATGCGCGCGCTGCGAGCCTGTTGCGCGAGGCAGCCCGCTTCGATCGCGCGCCCACGCACGGCAACGATGCGACGAATGACATCCTGCGCGAGATTGCCGCCGAGCTGCCGCGCGTGCACTTCGTCGACACCGAAGCCGCCGTGAGCGCTTGCCATCCCCAAGGCCTCGTCGGCCTGGAGATCATGCTCGACAACTGCCATCTCCATTCGCCGGCCAGGCCGCTGCTCTTGGAGGGGTCGCTGCCGGCGCTGCTTGAAGCCGGGCGGCGCGCAGCTCTGCGTTAGGGGCCCAGCCTTGGGCTCAAGGCCCGCGGCTGAGGCTCTAGCGGCGTGAAGGCGCCGCGGCGCGCGCCGTGCGTGCGGCGCTGGCCTCGAAGCGCTCGAGCAGCCAACGCAGCCGATCGGCCGGCTCACGCACGGCGCTCGGCCAGTTGGTGCGGACGCGGCCGGGGCTCACCGAGCCCAGTTCGCGCGCGTCGAAGGGGCCGCGCCGCGCCCAGGCGCGCTCGTCGGCCACGGTGAAAATCACGCCGCCCAGACCGTCGGCCTGCACCGAGCTGAGGCCGGCGAGGCGCACGAGGCGGCGCAGCCGGAAGAGCTCGATGAGCTGAGCGGCGGGGCGCGGCAGCCGGCCGAAGCGGTCCTGAAGTTCGGCCTCCAGCGCCTGCAGCCGCTGCGCTCCCGCGGCGGCCAGCCGGCGCAAGAGCGACATGCGCAGGCTTTCTTCGGGCACATAGTCGGCCGGCAGGAAGGCGGTGAGGCCAAGTTCCACTTCGATTTCGCCCGGCTCTTCCGGCACGCGCTCGCCCTTGGCGGTGAGCACGGCGTTGCGCAGCAGCCGGCAGTACATGTCGTAACCCACGGCCATGATGTGGCCCGACTGCTCGGCGCCCAGCAGGTTGCCGGCACCGCGCAGCTCGAGGTCGCGCAGCGCAATGGGCAGGCCGCTGCCCAGGCTGCTGAACTCCTCGATGGCCTTGAGGCGGCGCTGGGCGTCCTCGGCCAGCGGCGGATCGCGCGGCACGAGAAAGTGCGCGTAGGCCTGCACGTGCTCGCGGCCGACGCGCCCGCGCAACTGGTGCATGTCGGCCAGCCCGAAGTGGTGGCTGTCGGTGACGATGATCGTGTTGGCGCGCGGGATGTCGATGCCCGACTCAATGATGGCCGTGCAGACGAGCACGTCGAGCTCGCCGCGGGCGAAGGTCTCGATGACTTCGCGCAGCTCGTCGCTGCCCATCTGGCCGTGCGCGAGGGCGGTGCGCGCCGTAGGCACCAGCGCGCGGATGCGCGCCAGCACCGTGCCGATGCTCTGCACGCGGTTGTGCAGCACGAAGACCTGCCCGCCGCGCCCGATCTCGTGCAAGAGCGCCTGGCGCAGCGCGCCGTCCTCGTCGTAACCGACCTTGGTCAGCACCGGCCGGCGCCCCGGCGGCGGTGTCTTGATCGTGGAGATGTCACGCAGGCCGGACATGGCCATGTGCAGCGTGCGCGGGATAGGCGTGGCCGAGAGCGTGAGCACGTCCACCGTGGCGCGGAGCTGCTTGAGGCGTTCCTTGTGCGCGACGCCGAAGCGCTGCTCCTCGTCCACGATGGCCAGGCCCATGTCGTGAAAGCGCACGTCCTTGCCCAGCAGCCGGTGCGTGCCGATGACGATGTCCACTTTGCCGACGGCGAGCTGCTCAAGCACGCGCTGCTGTTCCTTGTCGCCGCGAAAGCGTGAGAGCACTTGCAGGACCACGGCTTCCTCGGCCATGCGCCGCGAGAAAGTGTCGTAGTGCTGCTCGGCCAGGATCGTGGTGGGCACGAGCACGGCCACTTGCTTGCCGCCGGCCACGGCCTTGAACGCCGCGCGCACGGCGATCTCGGTCTTGCCGAAGCCCACGTCACCGACGAGCAGGCGGTCCATCGGCCGCTCGCCTTCCATGTCGCGGCGCACTTCACTCCAGGCCACGGACTGGTCGGGCGTGTCCTCGTAGGGGAAGGCCGCCTCGAAGCGGCGCTGGAAATCGTCCTCGCCAGGGAACTGGAAGCCGCGCCCGCCCTGGCGGGCGGCTTGCAGCGCCAGGAGTTCGGCCGCCAAGTCGCGCACCGCGCGCGCGACTTTCTCTTTGCGATTGCGCCAGGTGCGCCCGCCGATGCGATCGAGCCGCGGCCCGCGCGCTTCGGCGCCCACGAAGCGCTCCACCAGGTCGATGCGGCTGGCCGGCACGAAGAGGCGCGTCTCCTCGGCAAACTCGAGGACCAGGAAGTCCTCCTCGCCTTGCTCGCGGGCGAGCCGCTCCAGGCCCACAAAGCGCGCGACGCCGTGCAACAGGTGCACGACGGCGTCGCCTGGATGGAGTTCGGCGAGGTTGTCCAGCGCGCGCGTGGCGAGCACACGCCGGGCGCGCGTGCGCCGCACGGGCCGGCGCCCGAGAAGTTCGTGGTGATGCACGAGCACTGGGCCGGTGCCGGGGAAAGCAAAGCCACGCGAAAGCCGGGCGACGTAGAACTCGACTGGCCCGCTGAGGCGTTCGGCGAGACGCTCGCCTTCGGCCGCCGTGTCGCCCAGCACGAGCACTTGGCGGCCTTGCTCCTGCCAGGTGGCCAGCACGTCTTCCGCCGGGCGCGGATCGCCGCCGACCGAGCGCAGCGAGAGGTCGCGTGCCGGATCTCCGAGATCGAGCGGCAAGAGATCGAGGCCCGGGCGCTCGGCGAGGGCGCTGAGCGCGGCCGTGATCTCGCGCGGCGCCAAGCCATGCTCGAAGGCCACCTCGGCGAGGCGGTCCTTGAGCCGCGGCGGGTCCAGGACGAAGACCGCAGCGTCGCTGGGGAACAGATCCACGAGACGCGCGCCTTTCGGCGCAGACGGCGCGCCGCCCAGCGGCAGCGTCACCTGGTCGACGCTGGCCACCGAGCACTGCGTCTCCACATCGAAGCGGCGCAGTTCCTCGATCTCGTCATCGAGCAGCTCCGCGCGGATCGGGTTCTCGGCGGCCCAGGGGTAGATGTCGAGAATGTCGCCGCGCAGCGACCATTCGCCGGGCGCGGCCACAAGCGGCACGCGCTGTAGGCCGGCCGCGGCGAGCTGTTCGAGCAGCGTGGCGCGGTCGGGTCTGTCGCCGCGGCGCAGCGTGAGGCCCTCGCCGCTGGGTTCGGGCAGGCGCTCAAGCAGCACCGGGCCCGGCACGACGAGCAGACCCGCGCCGGCCTCGGCCAGAAAACTCAGCGCGACGAGACGCTCGGAGCGATTGCCGGCAAGTTCAGGGCCATCGGCCAGGCCCTCCTCCTCGACGGGCAGCAGGCGGAGCGGCAATTGCGGGAAGGCCGTGGCGAGATCCAGCAGCAGCGACTCGGCGTCCTCGGCTGTGGGAGCGAGCGCGACGCTGCGCGTGCGGCCGGTGCTGAGCAGGCCGCACACCAGCGCAGCGGAAGCGCCCCAGGCGCCGCCGAGCGTCGCGCGCGGCTCGAGCGAGATCTGTGCCAGCGCCGGCAGCCGGCCGAGCGCAGCCACAAGCGTGGCGAGGGGCGTAGCAGGGCCAGGAGTCTGGCCCTCAGCGCGCCGCGCCATCAGCGGCTCCGGGCGGATTGCCGTCTTCAGGGAGCCATGTTTCGGGATCGGCCTCGGGATCAGGGTCGGCGTCGTGCGGGGGCGAGGAGTCTCCGAGCGCCTCGGAGCGCAAGCGCAGGAGCGCGAGGCGCGCCGCGCGCTGCTCGGCCTGGCGCTTGTTCTTGCCACTGGCCACCGCGAGCTCGCGGTTCCCGATCATGGCCGCAACGCGAAAGACCTTGGCGTGATCGGGGCCCTCCTCGCTCAGCACGCGGTACTCGGGTGTCTCGCCGCTTTCGCCTTGCGTGAAGTGCTGCAGCGCGGACTTGTGATTGCCGTGCCGGCGCCGGTCGGAGGCGGCCTCGATGAGCGGACCGAAGTCGGACTGCACGATGCGGGCCACGGCCGGCAAGCCGCCGTCGAGGAAGACCGCGCCCAGCACGGCTTCCACGGCGTCCGCCACGATGGAGTCCGGCACTTCGCCGGCCGTGCGCACGCTGGCATTCATGGTGAGCAGGTCCACCAGGCCCCAGCCTTCGGCGACGCGGCGCAGGGCGTGGCGGCTCACGACCGCGCCGCGGATGCGGGAGAGTTCGCCCTCATCGCGGTCGGTGAAGCGCTGATACAGGTCGCGTGCCACGCAGAGGCCCAGCACGGAGTCGCCCAGGTACTCCAGGCGCTCGTTGGGCGCACGCACATCGCTGCGCGCTGAGGCGTGCGTCAAGGCCGTTCCGGCCAGGCGCTTGTCGTGGAAGCGATAGCCGATGTGCTGTTCGAGCTGTGCGACCCGGGCTTCGGATTCTGCAGCGCTCTGGGCGTCCAACGCGGGCGCCGTGTGCACGGAGCGTGCCTGAGCCAGGCGCCGCGACTCCTCCATGGCGAAGCGGTCGGTCATGCCGGCCACGTAGTCGCAGACCGTGCGGCCCAGGCCCTCGGCCTCACGGCGGCCGCGATAGTCGGCCGGCAGTTCGTCCGGATGCGCGTGGTAGTGCTCCACGATCACGGCGATGGCTTCGCGCGCCGTAGCGGCCGAGCGGAGCACGCGCGGATGCCGGTAGAAACGCTCGAGCAGAAAGGCGCCGAGCTGGCGGTGCTGGCTGCCGCGTTCGGCTGAGAAGCTCACCAGCCGCGCGGCCTGCTGCATGACGTCGCTGGCCTCGCGTGCCGTCGTGGCCTCGAGCAAACGCTGCGAGTGGGAGACGATGTCATGCAGCGAGGCCTTGAGGATGCGGCTGAGCAGGTCTTTGCGGCGCGCGCCCGCGGAGCGACTGCCCGCACGGCCGGCAGGCTTTGGTTGGGCCGGCTCCTCGGCCAGCACGCAGCGCCAGATCTCCAACTCGGCCAGTTCCGGTTCGGAGAGGATCCCGGCGCGCAGCCCGTCCTCAAGATCGTGGTGCTGATACGCAGTGGAGTCGGCGAGATCGGTGGCTTGCGCTTCAAGCACAAGGCCCGGCGTGGCTGGCGCGCCGCGCCCCGCTTCGCCGCCGTGCTTGAGGATCGAGCGGCGCAGCACCTGCGTGAGGTTCAATCCCTGCCGGTCGGGATAGGGTGACTCGAGCACGTCCACAATGCGCAGCGCCTGCGCGTTGTGGTTGAAACTGACGCCGGCGCGTTCGCCCAGAATGCGTTCACCCTCGTGGCCGAAGGGCGGATGCCCGATGTCATGCACGAGCGCGAGAGCCTCGCCAAGAGACTCATTCAGGCGCAGCGCCGAGCACAGGAAACGCGCCATCTGCGCCACCTCGAGCGTGTGCGTCAGGCGCGTCCGATAGAAGTCGCCCTCGTCGATGACAAAGACCTGCGTCTTGTCCTTGAGGCGCCGAAACGCGCCGCAGTGCACGATCCGGTCGCGGTCACGGACGAAGGCCGTGCGGTACGGATCGGGGGCCTCCGGTTCGGGCCGGGCACCGTGCTGGTCCGAAAAGCAGGCCAACGGCGAGAGCCACTCGTGCTCTCGCCGTTCGGCCTCTTGGCGGGTCGCGACTGAGGATTTCGAGGCCACCGGGGGCCCAGCTTACGCGAGGGCCTCGCTTAGAGCGCCTTGGCGTGCTCCTTCAGGTAGCTGGCCACGCCATCCTTGCTGGCCTTCATGCCCTTCTTGCCGGGGGCCCAACCGGCCGGGCAGACCTCACCGTTCTTGGTGTGGAAGTCGAGGGCGTCGACCATGCGCAGCATCTCGTCGATGTTGCGGCCGAGCGGCAGGTCGTTGACGACCTGGTGGCGCACGATGCCCTTGGAGTCGATCAAGAAGGAGCCGCGCAGGGCCACGCCGCCGCCGACCACGTGGGTCTTGCCGTCGCGGTCGATGATGCGATTGGCGCCGAGCAGCACGTCATAGGCCGCCGCGATGCTCTTGGTCAGGTCGGCGACGAGCGGGTAGTTCAGCTTGCCCACGCCGCCGGCCTCGACAGCGGTGTTCGTCCAGGCCATGTGCGTGAAGTGGCTGTCGATCGAGCAGCCGATGACCTGCGTGTTGCGGGTCTGGAACTCCTTGGCCCGGTTGTGAAAGGCCAGCAGCTCCGAGGGGCACACGAAGGTGAAGTCGAGCGGATAGAAGAAGAGCACCACGTTCTTGCCGCGGAAGTCGCTCAGCTTGAAGTCGGCCTTGAAGGAGCCGTCAGGCATGAGGGCGGTGGCGGTGAAGTCGGGCGCTTCCTTGGTCACGAGCACGGACATGGTCATCTCCGGATCTTGGGGTGTGAGTGTGAGAGCCCGGTCAGCCAGGCGATAAGCGAGTGGTCGGTGCGAGCTGGCTCAGGCGGACTTGGGAGCCTCGCCCTCGAACTGCTGGTGCGCGAGCCAGTGTTCCAGACCCAGCGTCTGGATTTTCTGGAGCTGCGTCTCGAGCCAGTCGATGTGCTCCTCCTCGTTCACCAGGATGTGCTCGAAGAGTTCACGCGAACCGTGGTCCTTGAGCGCGAAGGCGGTGTCGAGCGAGGCGCGCAGGACCTCCATGGCGCGATGCTCCAGCGCCAGGTCGGCAGCCAGCATGCTCTTCACGTCCTTGCCGATGACCACCTTTTCGTAGCTGGTCATGTTCGGCTGGCCGTCCAGGTACAGCATGCGATCGATGATCTGGTCGGCGTGGCGCATCTCGTCCATGGACTCATCCCACTCAAAGCGCGCCAAGCGCAGGTAGCCCCAGCTCTTGGCCATCTTCGAGTGAAGGAAGTACTGATTGATGCCGGTCAGCTCCATGGTGAGCACGGCTTGCAGCGCAGCAAGGATCTTGGGGTCCGCCTTCATGCTGTTTGCATAGCATGGCGGGCGCGGTGGCTGCAAACGCGCCGCGCGGTCGACGCGGTACGGCCGCACTGAGCGTGCCCCCTTCAACGCGACAGGGGCGCGGCCCCCTTGGCGGGAACCGCGCCCCTGGCATGCGAAGTCTGGCGCAATCGCCAGACCGGCAGGTCAGCCGTTCGGCTTCTCGGCCGTGCCCGTGCAAGCCTTCTGCTCGCCGGCGCACTCCTTCTTGGCGGCCTCGCAGGCTGCCTTCTTCTCGGCCGTGCACTCAGTCGTCTGCTTGCAGCAGTCGGCGGCCTTGGCGTTCGCGTCGAAGCCGACCGACGACTCCTCGGCGACGGAGGTGCGCGTGGCGCAGGCCGTGAACACGAGGGCGAGGGCGAGGCTGGACGTGCTGAGGATCTTGCGCAGGTTCATTCGGAAACTCCGGGGTTGGGGTGAGGGGGGACGATTCTAGCAAGCTTGGCCGGCCGAGTCTGCCCAGGCCAAGTCTGCCCACGAGGACGAAGCCGTCGCCGCAGGCGCCGGAGGTTACGGTGGGCGCGTGTCGGCGTGAGACTTGACCTGTGGGGAGGAACGGCCTTCCGGCGGGGGAGTGCTCGCTCCACAGGCATTTGCCAAGCATGCACTCGCCAAGCACGCACTCTCCGGAGGGGCCAGGCCCGATGAGTCCAAGTGGAACGCAGCTCGACTCCGAGGCGCTGAGCCGGCATTGGGCTCTCGACCCGACCATCTGCTTCCTAAACCACGGCTCCTACGGAGCCTGCCCCAAGCCCGTGCTGGCGGCGCAGGCCGAGTGGCGGGCACGACTGGAGAGCGAGCCGGTGCGCTTCATGGCACGCGAGCTCGATCCGGCGCTGGACCAGGCGCGCGCTGAACTGGCCGCCTTTGTGGGAGCGGAAGCCGACGATCTCGTCTTCGTCACGAATGCAACGACGGGTGTGAACACGGTGCTGCGCTCGCTGCGCCTTGCCCCCGGCGACGAACTCCTGGTGACCGATCACGGCTACGGCGCCTGCCGCAACGCTGCAGAGGAGGTTGCGCGCGCTGCGGGTGCCCGGGTCGTGTGCGTGCCGGTGCCCTTTCCCCTGCAAAATGCGGCCGAGGTTGAGGCGGCCGTGTTGGCGGGCGTCAGCGCTCGCACGCGACTGGCCCTGCTCGACCACGTCACCAGTCCCACGGGGCTTGTGTTTCCCATTGAGCGGCTCGTGCCGGCGCTGCGCGCCCGCGGAGTCGAGACTCTGGTGGATGGTGCGCATGCTCTCGGCATGTTGCCGCTGAACTTGCGCGGCTTGGCGCCCACGTACTACACAGCCAACGCGCACAAGTGGCTGTGCACGCCACGCGGCGTGGCGTTTCTTTATGTTGCTCGCGAGCGGCAAGCCGACGTACGTCCTTTGGTCATGAGTCACGGCGCTCGCGGCCGCACGGACCGTTCGCGCTTTCAACTCGAGTTCGGCTGGACCGGCACGGAGGACCCCACCGGCCGGCTCTGCGTTCCAGCGGCCTTGAAGTTTCTGGGCGGTCTCTTCCCGGGCGGCTGGCCCCAGCTCATGGCGACCAATCGTGAACTCGCCCTGAGCGGGCGGACAATCCTGTGTGAAGTACTGGGCATTTCAGCGCCGGCGCCGGCCGAGATGCTGGGTGCCTTGGCCGCGGTGCCCTTGCCTCCTGGGCCTTCGGAACCGCCGACCGCTCCACCCTGGGTTGAGGCTCTGCAGGCCCGCCTCTGGGAGCCGCATCGCATCGAAGTGCCGGTCTTTCCTTGGCCGAAGCGACCTAGCCGCTTGCTGAGAATCTCCGCGCAGGTCTACAACGGCGTTGCGGATTATCGCCGGCTCGCTGTGGCGCTTCGCCAAGAATTGGCGGCGGAGCCTTCGGCTGTGCGCGCCCGGTAAATCGGGACCCTCGGTTATCCTGACCGAGCCTCCCCGAACCCCTCCTCCGTCGCCTCCGTCGCTCCTCCCGAGGTTCGGTCAGGCCGTGCTGGCCGTTCCCGAAACAGCGGGCCAGCGGAGGTGAGCCGAGACGTGGAACCGTCCGGACTGCATCAGCGTCTTCTGGGCTTGCCCGGGGCCGAAGCTCTGTCGCCACTTGGCCGCTTCGATCCTGGCAATGACCTGCATCTCGACGCCGCGGCGACGCTGCTCATCGAGCGTTTCCATCGCGAGAATGACGCCGAAGCGCTGGCCCTGCTGTACGAGTTGTGCCATCAGCGGCTACACGACATTGCTCGGCTCGTGCGGAGGCAGTTGGCCGTGGCCGTGGACCCCGAGGACCTTGTGGCGAGCTTCATGACCCGGCTCTTCGTGGACGTGCGCCGTCCGCAGCCCAAGGTCCGGCATTTCCTGGGGCTGGCGCACACCGCCATGCGCAACGATGCGCGCAATCAGTTGCGGCAGGCGGCGCGGGCCACACGCCGACACATCGCCTGGCAGAGCGCCCTGCCTGGGCCATCGGAGCCGACCCGCGCTCTCGACGAGCGCGAAGAGGAAGCTGCTTGCGCCAAGCTTGGGATCCTCGTCCTGGCGCTCATTGCGCGCAGCTTCAATGCCCTGGGCGAACGTGATCGCCGCAGCCTCTTCCTACGGGATGTGGAGGGGCTCAGCTACGAGGCTCTGGCGCAGAGGCTCGCTTTGCCGGCCGACCAGGTCGGTACGATTCTGCGTCGGGCACGAACGCGCCTAGCCAAGCGGATCGGCTCGGCGCTCGACGGCTCGGTCGAGGGTCCGGATTCCCGGTCGGGTCCCCAGCAAGGGAGGGCGAGTCTATGAGCGAGCCGGACCTGCTCCACGAGGCCTTGACCTATCTCACCGGTGAAGGGCGTGCGCATCCGCCGGCAGAGTTGCTGGAGCGACTCTATGGCCGCTTCCGCAGTGCGGGGCGCGACCGGCTGGCCGATCTGGTCTACGAGATGGCCAAGGCGTGTCTCGCGGCGCTGCCCGACGTCTCCGTACGGACGCTGCTGCAAGTTGAGCCGCGACGGCCGGACGTCATCTCCGGTGAACTCACCACGCTGTCGCAGTGCCTCGCGAGCGTCTCGGCGGCCGCGGATGTGACGGTGGCGGCGGGGCGTCGGCCGGCCCCGCCGGAGGCGCTCGAAGACGCGCGCAAGTGCCTGAGTGTCCTCGCAACTTTGGAGGGCGGGACCGGTCGCCAGCAACTCGGCCTGGCTCTCCTGGAAGTCCATGCCGGCCAGCCTGCCGTCGCCGAGCGAGTCTTGCGCGGCCTGCTCGCGCGCACGGGCGAAGCCCCCGAAATCCTGCGCATCGCACAAGTGAACTTGGCCTTTGCCCTCGTGCGGCAACGGCGCTTCGCCGAGGCTTTGCCGGCTGCGCAAGAGGCCGCGTCGGCGGCGCCCGACGACCCAGTGCCGTTGTTCAATCTGTTGGCGGCGGCTGCGGAACTGCGTGATCGAGAGGCCTTCGAACTCGGTGTCGCGCGCCTGCGCGAGATCCACTCGCGGGGCCAGGCGCCGCTGGTCGCGAAGTGGGTGGCGCACGATTTGCAGTTCCTCGGTGCCATCGCAGGCCTGTCGCCCGCCCGCATCGACGAATTGGCGCGGCTCGGGAGCTGAGGCAGGCTCGGCCGGACACGGGCCGTCGTTAGCGGCTGGCGGCCGCGATTCCGTCCACGAGCGCGGCCACGAGGCGTGGCACGTCGCGTTCAGGCGTCGAGCAGAGGGCCACGCGCACCGCACCAGCCAGCGGCACGACGAAAACGCCGAGTTCGCGCATTCTCTGGGCCGTGACTTCGGCGTCGGGAGTGAAGACGCTCACGAAAAAGCCGCCTTCGTAGCGCGGATAGTTCAGACCGGCGCGCGGGGCCAAGCGATTGAAGGCTGCCACGCGCTGGCCCAGCAAAGCCTGCAAACGCAGGCGTTCGGTGTCGGCTCGTGCCCGCAGAGTCCCGTCCTCAAGCAATTCCGTAACGGCCAACATGGCCTGATGATTGCAGTTAGACCACGTGCCGCGGCACGAGAAGCTCAGCGCGTTCTGAATGCGCGTGCGTTCGGCCGGATCGGGATGGCTCGCGACCAGGGCGCCGAGGCGTGCGCCGTAGAGCGCGTAGCTCTTCGAGGCTGTCCATGCCACGAGGAGCAGCGCTTCGCCGGCCAGCTCCTCGAAGTGCCGCACCCAGGCGGTTGCATCAGCGGCTCCGAAGCGTGCGTACGCAAAGTCGAGGCAGAGAGTCACTGGTCCACGTTGACTGGCCGAGCGTACGGCCGAGGCGATCGCCTGCCAGTCATGATCATCCAGCGAATAGCCGGTTGGGTTGTGACAGGGCGTGTTGAGAAACACCAGGGCGCGCTTCTGCTCGTCCATCTGCTTCTGGAGAGCCGTTTCGAAAGCGGCAGTGCCGAAGACTCCGGACTCATCAAACATCGCGAAGGTCGCCAGTTCGCGTCGCGTCTGATTGGCCAGGGTCTTGTAAGGGCCCCAGTAATAGCTGCTGGTCAGGAGCGCCTGGCCGGGCTGCAAGAAGTTCACGATGGCGTGGTGCAGGGCACCCGTCCCACCGGGGGTTGCGGCGCCCACCGACTGCCGAGCCAGGGGGTTGTCGCCGAAGAGATCGCGGATGACGGCGCTGAGGAAGCGGGGTTCGCCGGCGATCGGGGCGTAGGAGGCCGCCTTGCGTTGTGGTACCGCCGCCAGAGCCTCGAAGGCGACTGGCAGGATGGCCAGTTGGCCGTCATCCTCCATCAGGGCGCCAAGAGTGGCGTTGAGGATGGATTCCCCTGCCTGAGCCCGCTTCACCGCTTCGGCATTCAGGGCAAAAATTGGGTCATCCCCCGGGCGCACCCGGCAGTCTGGAATGAGGTGGCTTTCACGGGCTGCTGTGAGGGCTCGGGGCACGGTGCGCATCCAGAGATGAGAGGGAGGCTGGCCGGTTTACCAAATGGAGCCTAGCCCCGGCCGTAAATGGAGGCACTCAAGTTTGAAACTTGGGGCGGTCGATGGGGGCGCGCGGTCCGCAGAAAAAGAAGCCCAAATGGGCACCTCCGGACGCATGCGTTACAATCCATGTCTTCCTCTCCCCCGAAACAGAACCTCACTCCTGACACGGCCGCCCCTTCTCGGCGGCCGCACTCATGAAGTACCCCGCCTACGTTGGAGGCCCTTTGATGTTCCGCAGCACCCTCTCGCTGTCCCTGGCCCTTGCGGCCCTTTCAACCCCTCTTGCAGCCCAGGACGACCTCGGCGAGGTGCTGATCCATAAGAAGATCAGCTCGATCGACGGCACCTTCTCGGGCGGCCTCGACAACGGCGATCTGTTCGGCGGGGCCATTGCAGCTCTCGGTGACCTCGATGGCGATGGCATCGGCGACTACGCCGTCGGCGCCATTCGCGATGACGATGGCGGCACCGATGCGGGCGCAGTTTGGATTCTCTTCCTGCGCGCCAACGGGACCGTGAAGTCTTTCCAGAAGATCAGCGCCCTAGAGGGCGGCTTGGTTGGCCCGGTAGCGGCCGGCGATGCCTTTGGCGTTTCGCTAGCTGCTTTGGGCGATTTGGATAGTGACGGCGTGCGCGACCTAGCGGTCGGTTCCTTCCTGGACGACAGCGGTGGCCCCAACCGTGGTGCGGTCTACGTTCTCTTCCTCAATGCCAACGGCACCGTCAAGGCTGAACAAAAGATCAGTTCGACGAGCGGTGGCTTGGGGACTCCGCTGGATGACGAAGATCGCTTTGGCCACGCCCTGGCCCGGCTTTCGCCCACCCGAATCGCTGTAGGAATTCTCTTCGATGATGATGGCGGCGCTGACCGTGGGGCCGTTTTGATTCTAGACCTCACCACCACGACCGGAATGGTCGCCGGTGAGGCCAAGATCAGCAGCACCGCCGGTGGCTTCGGTGGAGTCCTGGACGACGGCGACTGGTTCGGAACAGCCTTGGCGGATGCCGGAGACATCAACGGCGACACAAACACTGACCTACTCGTGGGCGCCCGGAAGGACGATGACGGCGGCACCGACCGTGGTGCGCTGTGGGTCCTTTTCCTCGACGCGGGAGGCGCTGTTCTCGGCCAATCAAAGATTAGTCATGGGAACGGCGGTTTCTCAGGCAGTCTGGCCAATCTCGACGCCTTTGGAACCTCCGCGGCGAAATTGGGCGAAGTCGGCGGCGACACCGTTGTGGCCGTGGGCTGCCCGTTCCAAGATGACGGTGGCACCGACCGTGGTGCGTTGTGGCTGCTCTTCCTGGATTCGACTGGGACTTGCACGAATAGCCTCAAGATCAGCGATACCGTTGGGAACTTCGCAGGGCAACTCGCCAACAGCGATCAGTTCGGATACGCCCTGGTTGCTCGTGACGACGCCAATGAGCAGTTCGGCTTCGCTGATCTGATCGTGGGTGCGCGTTTCGCAGACAACGGTGGTGCCGATCGCGGCCGCGTTCACCTCTTGCGCATCAGCGAGGGCCCCTTCACCGACCTTGGAAATGGTCTGCTCGGTAGCAACGGCATGCCGGAACTCACCGGCACCGGGACCTTGGTCGCGGGCACGGCCATGTCGATCAATCTGGTCAGCGCGAAGCAGAGTGCCTCTGCCGCCTTGGTCGTCGGGATCTCGAACCTCTACGCCAACTTCAAGGGTGGCGTCATGGTGGGTGACCCCTTGATCATTTTCTCGGGCCTGACGACGACCCCCTCGGGTACGGCCACTCTGGGAACCCCCAGCTTCCCCTCGGGACTTTCGTTGTTCACCATGTACTTCCAGTACTGGATCACAGAGAGCCCGGGCGTGTTCTCTGCCAGCAACGGCTTGGCGATGACGGCCCCCTAAGGCCGGGCCCACTGACCGTGGGCGGTCGGTAATCCGTCGGTAATCCGAGGCCGCTAACCTCGGAACCCGTCCTGTAGTCCCCAGGACGCTTGTCGTCCTGGGGACTACAGCGTTTCAAGGAACTCCTTGAGGCCGTACTCGCTCTGTGTCGAAGACAGGGCCGGTGTTGCGTCTGAGCGCGCCGCCATTCGTTCTCGGCGCCGATCCCAAACTTCCCTGATCATCCAATGGAGAGAGACATCGTGACGATTCCCCGTGGCATCACCCGTTCCTTGCCGCTTCTCGCTGTCGGCCTGCTTACTGGAACCGTGCCCTTGATGGCGCAGTCCCTGCCCGGCGACGTGTTGACGACTAGCCGAATCAGCTCGAGCGTCGGCGGTTTCGTGAATGACCTTGGCGATGGCGACCTCTTCGGTGGCGCGGTCGCTCCCCTCGGCGATCTGGACGGAGACGGTGTCCGAGACGTCGCAGTGGGTGCCATGCGCCATGATGCCGGGGGCACGGATCGCGGAGCTGTGTGGATTCTGTTCCTCAACGCTGACGACAGCGTTAAGGCCTCCACCAAGATCAGCAGCACGTCCGGCGGCCTTGTGGGCCCGCTAGCCGATGGCGATCACTTCGGCGTTTCGCTGGCAGGCCTCGGTGACCTGGACGGCGACAACATCACTGACCTAGCCGTTGGTGCCTATCTGGCCGACCACGGCGGTGTCGATCGCGGTGCGGTTTATGTGCTCTTCCTCAATGCCAACGGAACCGTCAAGGCCGAGCAAGTCATCAGCAGCACGGCAGGAGGCTTCGGTGGCGTACTCGACAACGATGACCGCTTTGGTCTGAGCTTGGCGAATCTCTCCAATGGCCGGCTCGCCGTGGGTACGGGCTTCGATGACGACGCCGGTCCGGACCGCGGCGCCGTGTGGCTCGTAGACCTGGCCGCCAATGGGACCGTCACCTCCTTCGGGAAGATCAGTGCGACCTCTGGTGGGTTTGGCGGCGTTCTCGATGACCAGGACTGGTTCGGGAGCGCGGTGGCCTCGGCTCGCGACCTGGATAGTGATGGTGTCATCGATCTCTTCGTGGGCGCCAGGCAGGATGACGATGGTGGTTCCAACCGCGGCGCCTTGTGGGTGCTACTCCTGAATGCCAACAAGACGGTGAAGGCCTCGACCAAGATTAGTGCGTCCAGCGGCGGATTCACCGGCGCGCTCGACAACACCGACAACTTCGGTGCCTCCGTCTGCCTCCTTGGTGACTACGACGGCGACGGCAAGCGCGATGCGGCCGTCGGAGCCTCCGGTGACGACGACGGTGGCCTAAACCGCGGCGCGGTTTGGATTCTGCACCTAGCTGCTGACGGGACCGTGCTCGGCCACAGCAAGTTGAGCAGCCAGGTTGGAAACGTTACGGGCCCCCTCGCAGACGGTGACCAGTTCGGCTACTCGATCGCGTGGCTCGACGGCAACTATGGCCTGGGCGATGCGCTGGTCGGCCAGCGTTTCGCTGACGATGGCGGCGCGGATCGTGGCGCTGTAACTTCGTTGCGCCTGAGCCATGGCATCTGGACAGACATGCGTCACTTCAAGTCGGGCAGCGCGGGCGCGCCCGTTCTGACCATGACCGGAACGCTCATCCCGGGCGCGATGGTCAACGTGGGTGTCACTGGCGCAGCCGCCTTCAAGTCCGCAATCATTGCCATCGGACTGAATGCGACTGCTGCTCCGTTCGCCTCCGGCGTGATCGTGCCCTCTTTGGACATGCTGCTGGGCGGTTTCGCGACCACGGGCGCCGGCACCTTGTCGGTCAACGACCGCTTCCCGCCGAACCTGCCTGAGGGCTTCGTCTTCTACACCCAGGTGTGGATCCGCGATCAGGCGGCGGCCTTCGGCTTCTCCTTGACCAACGCCGTGGCGGGCGCGATGCCCTGAGTTCGAAGCAGCGCGAGACACTCTTCACTCGCCATTTGCGCGCGGTGCACTCTTTCCGGAGAGTGCATCGCGCGCAATGCTTTTTGGCGCACTCCAGCCCGAGTCATCGAAGAGAGGAGAGCGGTCGGCGTGTCTGCGCGCATCCTGGTCAATGACCGGCCGCTCTATGTCACGACTTCGGGCGTGCCGGTTTATTTGCGCAGTCTTCTGGCGCATTGGCCCGCCGGCGGACCAGAGACCTGGGGTGTCCTTACGCATGGCTTGCGGCGGGCCGGGCACTGGCCGGCAGTGAGTGCACGGCACTCCAGCGCGCTGCGTCTCCGGCCGCTCGTGGCGCTGGGTTCGCCGAAGGCTTTGGGACGCCAAGTGCCGAACTCAGTCCGCCGCGCACTTCGTCGCGGTTACGCCTGGACAGTGCGCCGCTTGGCGCACAGCAGCAGAAGTCGCGCCTACTTCGAACCAAATCACCTAGCAGTCGCTACCGACTTGCCCACGCTCACCGCTTTTCACGATCTGTCGGTCGTGGATCATCCAGAGTGGCACCACGCCGCCCGCGTGAAGCAGTGGGATCTCGAACTGCCCCAGACGCTGCGAGTGACGCGCCGCTGGGTGACGGCCAGCCAGTTCACTCGCGATCGCTTGGTGCAGAAACTTGGAGTCTCGCCGGAACGAATCGACGTTGTGCCGATGGCGCCGCGAGTCTTCTCCTCAGAAACCACATCTGGCAGCCGGTACGAACTTCCTGAGCGCTACTTGCTGGTCGTAGGAACGCTGGAGCCACGTAAGGGATTGCTGACGCTGCTTGATGCCTGGGCGGCGGTCCCGGACACCCGTCGCCGGAACTGTCGCCTTGTCCTCACTGGCCCCGTGGGCTGGGGCGACTCCGTCTTTTGGAACTCCCTGGTCGGACACCGAGCGGCACAGGACGTGTTAACCACTGGCTCCGTCGACGAGGCAGCGCTCGGCCAACTCCTGCGCGGGGCCGTCGCGCTGCTCAGCGCGTCGCGCTACGAGGGCTTCGGTCTGCCGCTCGTTGAGGCTTTTGCGCTCGGGACGCCCGTGATCTGCTCAGACATTCCGACCTACCGCGAAGTGGCTGGCACGGCAGCTCTGCGCGTGCCGGCCGAGGACGAGGCGGCCTGGGCCCGGGCCATCGGGAGTGTTCTGGACGATGCAGCGTTGCGCGCAGACCTGGCTGCGGCGGGGACGCGGCAGGTCGCGGCACTGACCTGGAATCAGACGGCCGGCCGCATGGCCGAGTTGCTGACTCAGCTGGCCTCAGCGGGCTGATTTGCTCTCCGCAGCAGCCAGCGCAATTGCCAGCCCAGCATGGACAGCGGCAGCCGGCGGTTGTAGCGCCAGGCCAGGGCCAAGCCGAGCGGAGCCTTGGCTAGGCGGTTCAGGAGCCGATGCCGCGAGATGGCTAGTCCGCGCGATTCAACGAGGACATGTGCGAGATGGCGCAGCGGCTGATCGGGGACCCGGCCGAGATGTCGGCTCAGCAGTTCGACGACTTCGCGGGCATGGTCCACGGGGCGGCCCACCGATTTGCTGGCGGGGTGCAGGCGCGCGCCCGCAAGTGTCTGCGGCAGGTACTGGAAGCGGGCTCCGGCCTTCGCCAGCCGGAGCCAGTACTCGTAATCCATGCAGTAGTGCAGCGATTCGTCGAGCCCGCCCAGCTTGGTCACGAGGCGCCGCCGAAAGAAGACGGCGGGCGTGCACAGAAAACAGTGCTCGTACAGCCGTTGCGCGGAAAACGCTTCGGTTGGATAGCGTTGCAGCACGCGGTCGTGCGCATCGATGTAGTCGGCGTCGCCGTAGAGCACGTCGAGCTGCGGGTCACTGGCAAAGGCTTCGGCAATGACGCTCAGTGTGCGGGGGTAATAGACGTCATCCGCGTTGAGCCAGCCGATGACTTCGCCCCGCGCTGCGGCCAGGGCCTTGTTCACGGCCTGTGCCTGACCTTGGTCTGGTTCGCTCAGCGACTCGACCTGTCCGGCGTATTGCGCCAGAATCGCTTGTGTGTCGTCGCCGCTGCCTCCGTCCCGGACGACGAACTGCAGCCCCGCGAGACGCTGACCGAGCACGCTCTGTATGGCGCGTTCAATGAACTCGCCCTGCCCAAGGGAGGGCATGACGATCGTGATGCTGCAGGCCATGGATGGTGGAGCTTCGGCGTGAGGTCTCGTGGCACTGTTGTACTCTCGGGGCTGCCGAGCGCGGCGAATTTGGCTCCGTTTCGCTAGACTGGCAGCGCGCGACCTTCGGAGCCTGTTCGTGGCAGAGAGCGGCCGCTCGCCGACACAATCCATGCAGCGAGTCCGGGCCAAGCGCTGCTGGTGCGGCTCGGAGACTCTGCAGCCCTTCGCGCCCAATTACTTGCTCTGCACGGTCTGCCAGACGCTGGTGTCCGGCGCACGCCTGCCGGATGAGGCTCTGCGGGTTACGAATGATGCAGGCGACTTTTACGGTCGTCGCTACTGGTGGGAGCACCAGACCGAGGATCTCGGCTATCCGAATCTGGAGCAGCGGGCGCGCGCCGACCTCGCCGAGCGCTGTGCGCAGTGGCTGTCGGTCCTGCTGCGCTGGCGCGCGCCGCCGGGCCGGGTGCTGGAGTTGGGATCCGCACACGGCGGCTTCGTCGCCTTGATGCGCCTGGCCGGCTTCGAGGCCACCGGGCTCGAACTGAGCCCGAGTGTCGTGACGTGGTCGCAGGTCGCCTTTGGGATTCCCGTGCTCTGCGGGCCCCTGGAGAACCAGACGATTGCCCCGGCGTCGCTCGAGGCCATCGTGCTCATGGATGTCCTCGAGCACTTGAGTGATCCACTGGCGACGATGAAGCTGTGCCGGCGACTGCTGGCGCCCGGCGGGATCGTTCTGGCGCAAACGCCTGCTTGGCGCGGGCAAGACTACTCAGCGATGCAATCCGCTCGGGATCCCTTTCTAGAGCACTTCAAGCCTGACGAACATCTGCATCTCTTCTCGCCTCAGGCCGCTCGCCGACTGCTGGCGGAGGCCGGACTCTCTCACGTGACTGAGGAGCCCGCGCCCTTCGTGCATGACATGCTCCTCGTGGCTTCAGCCGAGCCGCTGCCGACCGAGACCTCTGAGCTGACAGCAGACCGGCTGCTCAGAGCACCGGCCGGGCGCATGGCCTTGGCCTTGCTGGACGCGGGCGTCCGCAGCGACGATTTGGCGAGAGTGTGCGCAGCGCGACAGAGGGTTATCGAGGAGCAGCAGCAGGAGATCGAGCTGCTTCGGCAGGCCTGCGCCGAGCGGCTGGCCCTCATTGAGGCGCAAGAGCGGGAACTCGGGCCTCTGCGGCGGGGCGCCGGCAGGTCAGAATGAATCGGTACGCCTGGATCGCCTGACGATGCACACCTTTCTCGTGAACCTGCTGACTCTCGACCCCGGCCGTAATGGCGGTGTCGCGCGCGTCGCGGCAGTGGTGGGGCGGCATCTCGCTCGCACAGCACGCCGGGGTCGCGCTCGCGTGGTGTTTGCCGTGAGCTACGAGTTCGCCGAGCGCTTTCCGGCCTGGCTTGGCGAAACGGGTGGCGTGGTGCTGCCGTGCCCGGCGTCCGCCGCGGCCGCGGAGCTTCTGGCGCCCTTGCGGCCAGACGTGATTGTCAGTCCGCTCTTCGGCGGCGAGCCCTTCTTGGGAGTTCACGCTTTGCAGGGCGCGAGGCACGTGGCCTTCATGCCGGATGCCCTGGCCCTGGATCGGCCCGAGCTGTTGCCCGTCGCCGAAGTTGCCCGGCGCGAGGCCGCGTACCAGGGCCTGCGGCAGGTCGACTGCGTCATCACGTCGTCTCGATTCTCTCGCGCGCGTCTCATCGCGCACTTGGGCTTGCCGAGTTCGAGGGTCCGGGTGGTCTCGCTCGGTGGTGACGGACTTTCAACTGCAGCCGCCGAGCAGCCCCTGCCCGCCGGGCTGCAGCGGCCCTTTCTGCTCTATCCCGCCAATCGCTGGCTCCACAAGCGCCACGCTCTGGCCGTGGCCACCATGGAGCGCATCTGGCAGCGCCGGCCCGAACTGCAGCTCGCCGTGACCGGGTCTATCGATTCGGGCTTGGTCGAGAGACTCGCGGGCGTAGCCGGCGGGGCGCTCTCGCGCGACGAGCGGATCGTGGACCTCGGCTTCGTGTCCGACGGCGAACTGGACGCCCTCTATCGCAACGCCGAAGCGCTGCTGTTCTGTTCGGACTACGAGGGCTTTGGCATGCCCGTGGTCGAGGCCATGCAGCGAGGATGTCCGGTGATCTGCTCGCGGGCAGGCTCTTTGCCTGAGGTCGCGGGACATGCGGCGCTGTACTCCGAGAGCGACGATCCCGAAGCGTGGGCGCGGCTCGTGCTTCGCGAACTGCCGCGACGGCGCAACGCACTGATCAAGCGCGGGCTCGTTCAAGCGCGCTCCTTCACGTGGGAGCACACCTGGCGTGGCTGGCGTAAGGCCTTGACGTCCGTTGTTGGCAGGACGGCCCTGCAAGGCCGTGCCACCGCAGCTCAGGGTGCGGGCCTGGAACCACAGATCCTTCTCGATTGGGTGCAGCGGCAGCGGGCCTTGAACGAAGAGTTGGTGGCCAAAGAGCGGGTGATCCAAGAACTGAAGCGGACCGATGCCGACCTTGCGCGCGAGCTGGCCATCAGCAAGGCCACGGCTCAGGCCGAGGCCTCGGCTCGGGAGCAACTGCAAGGGGAACTCGCTGCGCGTGAGTCTGCTCTCGCCTCGACGCTGAAGGAGTTGAGTGAGCAGCGCGAAGAGCTCGTTCAGCAGCAGCATGGACTCGAAGCCAAAGAAGCGGTCATCCAGGGGCAGATCCTGGCCACTCAGCAGCTCGAGGCGGAGCGCTTGGCGCTGCGCGATGAGCTCCAGGTCCGCCAGGCCGCCTGGGAGTCGCAGCAGCTTGAAGAGAAGCGAAAGTCCGCCGCGCTGCAGAGTGAAGTCGCGCAGCAGCAGGAGGCCTTGCGCGTTGCGCGGGAGCAGCTCGCCGCTGGGGAAGAGCGCGTCAGCCTGCTGCGCGCGGATCGGCTGCTGGCCTTGGAAGCACTGGAAGCCGCGAGCGGTCGACTCGAAGCCCGCGAGCAGGAGTTAGCGGCTGCGCAGGCGCGGCTCGCCGGAACGGAAGCGGCGCTGGCCGCTGAAACCGTGGCATTGACGGAAGCGAAACGAGCGGCCCAGCTTCAGGAGACGCGCCTTGAGGCCCTGCGCACCGCAGGCCGTCAAGAGCGAACCGAGTTGCAGGATCGCTTGGCCGCTGACGCCAAGCTGCGCCTCGAGCTCGAAACGCAGCGCAGTCGCCTCGAGCAAGAGGCCGCGCGGTTGCGGGTCTCACTGTCCGAAACAGAAACCCGGCTGACCGCGGCCAGAGCCTCGCTGTCCGGTCTGACCGACGCGTTGGCTGCGGTCCGCCAGGAACTCGCCCAGGCCCAGGCTTCCGCGCAGTCCGAGGCTGCTGGCTGGGCTCGGCGCGTGGCGGCTCAGCAGCAGGAACTCGGAGGCCTGCAGGCTCAGCTCGTGCACGCAGAGGAGCTGGCGCACTTGCGCGCTGCCGAACAGCAGAGGCTATCGGCCGAAGTCACCCGCGGCCAGGAGCAGTTGGCCCGCAAGCATGAGGAGCTGGCCCGGCTGCGCGGCTCGCTGGCCGATGCCCACCGCCTGCGCGAATCGCTCGAGCAACGGCTGGTCGAAGCTTCCGAGACAGAGCGCGCAGCCGCAGCGGAGCGCGAGGAACTCGAAGCCGAGCTGGGCCAAGTGCGGGGCTCGCTGGCCGCCGTGGAGAACAGGCTTCAAGAGCGCGAGCGTGATCTCGCGACTCGTGACGATTCCTTGCGCTCGCAGCGCCAGGAACTGCGCGCCCGCGAAAGCACGATTACCGCGCAACTTCGGGAACTCGCCCAGCGCGACGACGATCTCGCCCAACTGCGCCAGGAGTTGGCGGCCGCTGCTGAGTCCGTGCTGGAACGTGATCGCGCCCTGGGCGGGCGCGATCGCACGATCGCCGAGCGCGACGGCGCACTGGCCGCGCGTGCCGAGGAGCTCGCCGAGCGCGATCGGCGCCTCGATGGCCAGATGGGCGAGCTCATCGCCAAGGAGGCGGTGATTCAGGACCTGCTGCGCTATCGTTCCTGGTCGTTGCGCTGGTGGTGGATCTCGCGTGTTGGTCCGGCCACGGGCCTGCCGCTGGCCTTCCGGACTGTGCAGAAAGTGCGTGAGCGGGCTGCCGATGCCGTGGCGCCGCGCCTCGGGACGCTTTACCAGTACCCGCCGGTGCCGCTGCGCGTTCCGCGCCGCTACCAGCCGTCAGTGCCGCCCAGCACCGCTCTGCCTTCGATCTCGCTTGTGACACCCTCCTTCAATCAAGCGGCCTTTCTGGAGCGCACGATCCGCAGCGTGGCGGGACAGGACTATGCCGACCTGCAATACATCGTCCAGGATGGCGGCTCCACGGACGGGACGGCTGACGTCTTGAAGCGCTACGCGCACCAAATGACCGATGCCTTCAGCCGCAAAGACCGCGGTCAGTCGCACGCCATCAATCTGGGCTTCGAGCAGACTTCGGGCGAAATCATGGCCTGGCTGAACTCCGACGACATCCTGCTGCCCGGCACTCTGCGCTACGTCGCCGAGTACTTCACGGCTCACCCCGACGTGGATGTGGTCTACGGCCACCGCGTGCTCATCGATGAGCACGATGGAGAGATCGGGCGCTGGGTCCTGCCTCCGCACGATCAGGACGTGCTGAGCTGGGCCGACTACGTGCCCCAAGAAACACTTTTCTGGCGCCGCACGGCCTGGGACCGCGCCGGCGGCTCGATCGACGAGAGCTTCCAGTTCGCCATGGATTGGGACCTGCTGCTGCGGCTGCGCGGCTCCGGCGCGAGCATGGTGCGCTTGCCGCGCTTTCTTGCGGCTTTCCGCGTGCATTCGGCCCAGAAGACTTCGGCGCGCATCAATGACCTCGGAGCGCGCGAGATGACGCGTCTGCGCGAGCGCAGCCTCGGCCGGCCCGTGAGCCATGAGGAGATCATGGAGCACGTCCGTCCGTACCTCAGCCGGTCGGTCCTGTACCACCAGCTTTGGCGCCTCGGCATGGTGCGCTACTGATGGCCGCCGAGCGCGGCGCCGCGCCACTGCCGGTGACGATCATCCGCGCCGAGCCGCAGGGTGGCGCATGGCGGCACGCGCTGCCGTGGCGAGCTGCCGCGGCCCTCTGGCGCCACCGTGATCTCACGGCGCAGCTCGTGCGCCGCGACCTGCGCGCCCGCTACGTCGGCACTTCGCTCGGCTGGCTCTGGCTGGTGCTCGATCCGCTCTTCATGCTGGCGCTCTACACGCTGGTCTTCTCGGTAGTCTTCGAGGCGCGCTGGGGGCATCCAGCAGACTCCGACTGGCCCGGCTTTGCGCTGACCCTGGCGGCCGGCCTCGTGGCCTTCGATTGGCTGGCCAACAGCCTGACGCGCGCCGTGGGGCTCATCGCGGGTGCGCGCACGCTCATTCGACGCGAACGCTTCCCGGCCGAATCGTTGGCCTTGTCCGTGGCGCTGGGCGCGGGAGTGCACGCGGCCGTCCAGCTCGGCGTGTTGCTCGCGGTCACGGTGCTATTCGGTCACGGGCTCTCGTGGCAGATCCTCTGGCTGCCTTTTGTGGTGCTGCCGCTGCTGCTCCTTGTCGTGGGGCTGACCTGGTTTGTGGCAGCCGAGAGCGTGTTCTCTCCGGACTTGGCACAGGCCGTGCCGTTCGCGCTGCGCCTACTGCTGTGGGGCACGCCCATCCTGTACCCGGCTGCGCTGCTGCCCGCCGCTCTGCAGCCGCTGGTCACCCTGAATCCGCTGCACGTGATCGTCGAGAACCTGCGCCGCATCACACTCTGGGATCAGCCGCCGCAGTTCTCGGCGCTGCTGATCATCACGGGCCTGGCGCTGGCCGTGGCCTCGGCGAGCTACGCCTACTTCCTGCACCGCCAACGGTCCTTCGGTGATGTCGTCTGAGCGGGGGCAGCGTGCCGGGTTGGCACGCATCGAGGTGCGCGGGATCGGCAAGCGCTATCGCTTGAAGTCTGGCGGAGCGAGCGCGCACGGCTCCACGGCACCGGTGAACGCGCCCCACGTTGCGCCGGCTGTGCATGACTTCTGGGCACTGCGCGGCGTCAACTTCGAGGTGGGCCCCGGCGAGGTCTTTGGTGTCATCGGCCGCAACGGTTCCGGGAAGAGCACGCTCCTGCAGATTCTGGCCGGCATCCTGCCGCCGAGTGAGGGCGAGGCGGTGCTGCGCGGGCGGCTGGGCACCATGCTCGAACTGGGCAGCGGCTTTGACCCTGAGGAAACCGGGCGCCAAGGCGTCTTCCTCAAGGGCGCGCTGCTCGGCTTGCCGCGCCGGGAGATCGAGGAGCAGTTCGATCGGATCCTGGCCTTTGCCGAACTCGGCAGCTTCATCGATCAGCCGGTGCGCACCTACTCCAGCGGCATGCTCATGCGGCTGGCCTTCGCCGTGACGACCTGCCTCGACGTGGACATCCTGCTCGTGGACGAAGTCCTGGCAGTCGGCGATGTCTTTTTCCGCCAGAAGTGCCACGCGCGGCTGCGCGAACTCTTGGAGCGCGGCACGAGCGTGATCCTCGTGAGCCATGCCATGGACGAGGTTGCACAGCTTTGCCAGCGAGTGCTCGTGCTCGGGCACGGCCAGCCGGTCTTTCTGGGTCCGGCGCCCGAGGCCGTGCAGCGCTACTTCCTCCTGCGTGCGGCGCGGCCGCCCGAGCCAGACGCCACGGCTGCGGAGGCCGCGTCGGCCGCCGTCGAGCAGGGTCTCACGCTGAACGAGCCGACCCCGGAGGCCGCCTTTGACCTAAGCGGCCGCGTGCAAGTGGGGGACGGCAGCGCCCGCTGTCGGCTCGTGGCGCTCAGTGATGTGCAGGGCCGGGCCTGCCGCAGCTTTGCTCAGGGCGATTCTGCGGTCATCGACTGCGAGTTCGAGATCCTGCGTCCGCTCGAAGTGCCCGTCTCGGGAGTGCTTCTGCGGGATGAGCGCGGGGCCGTCGTGCATGGCAAGACCACGCTGCAACTGGAAGCCGCCGTGCCGCGCCGTGTTTCCGAGCGGAGTGTGCTGCGCGTCCGTCAGATCGTGCAACTCCATCTGGCCGCGGGGGAGTACAGCCTCGACGTGGGACTCTCTTCGCTCTCCTTGGCAGCGCATGCACAGCGCAGCGCCTGGACGCAGGAAGAACTGGCCGAGCAGATCACCCGCCGCTGCCATGTTGCGGGGGTCGGTCATTTTGCGGTCCTGCGCCGCGCCACCGGCGGAGAGGGCGTGCAGCTTCCGCACCACGGACTTGTGAACCTGCCGGGCGAGGCGGTCGTCGTCGTGCGTGCCGAGCGCGCTCAGTGACTTCCGCCGGAACAACGCTGCTGCATGTCACGCATTGGAAGGCTGGCTCGCAGTGGATCTACGCCATCCTGCGCGCCTGTGCCGGCGAGCGAGTGGTGACACCCCAGTTGGGCGTCGCGCATGTGCTGGGCGCCGCCTTGCAGCCTGGGCGCATCTATCCCACGGCCTATCTCACCCGCCAGCAGTTCCTGCAGCTGGAGCGACCCGCCGGCACGCAGCATTTTCTCGTGTTCAGAGACCTGCGCGACACGCTGGTGTCGGGCTACTTCAGCATGCGCCACAGCCACCCTGAAATCAGTCCGCGGGTGACGAGCCTGCGTTCGCGACTCAGTGCCTGCGATCTGCCCGCGGGCTTGCGACTCCTCATGCAGGAATGGCTGCCCCTGAGTGCCGCGGTGCAGCGTTCATGGCTGGCTGCCGCCGAGCCCTTCTTGCGTTACGAGGACTTGCTCTCGAACGACGTCGAACTGCTCGAGGCCACACTGTTGGATCGCTGTGGCCTCGACGTGCCACGTGAGCACCTGCGCCAAGCCGTCCTCGCCAACCGCTTCGAAGCACGCACCGGGCGTCGTCCCGGCGAGGAGCGTCTCGACGCGCACGAGCGACTGGGCGTGGCCGGCGATTGGCGCCGCCACTTCGACGCGGGTCTCAAGGCGGACTTCAACGAAAGCTTTGGGGACCTGCTCATCGCGTCGGGCTACGAAACCAGCCATGACTGGTGATCGGACGGCCTCCGCTGGACCCGCGCGCGCCGACGCGACACCGCCGAATCTGCGCTTGATCGTCGCGGAGTACCCCAAGTCGGGAGGCGTCTGGCTGGTGAGCCTGCTGGGTGACGCGCTGCACCTGCCGAAGCGCGACATCTACACCGACGATTCCTGGGACCAGTACGACCTGACGAACCATCCCTGGTATGAGGGTGCATCCAGCCTCGGCCTGCCGCCGGCTTGCGTGATCAAGAGTCATGAGCTGCCCGGGTCGAAGCTGCACGAGTTTGCGCCACGCTCGCGCTCATCGCTGCAGGTGGAGCAACGTGAACTCCATCTGCTCCGTGACGGCCGCGACGTCATCGTCTCAAAGTACTTCTTCGAGACGGAGTTCTGCGCCCGGAATGGGCTGCCCTCAGCGCATGCGCGCCCCTTCGACGACTATGTGCTGAGTGAGGCGACCCGCTGGCGCGATTACGTCACGGCCTGGCTCGCGGCCGGGACCGACTTTGTGCGTTACGAAGATCTGCTGGCGGATCCAGCCGGCCGGCTGGCCACGCTCTGTGCGAGCCTTGCTCATCCGTTGAGCGAGGCGCGCATCGCGGCGGCCGTGGCCGGCAATACGCGCGCCCGGCTGCACGCTGCGCTCGGGCGCGTTTTCCAGCACAACACCTTCGTGCGCCGCGGCGTGGCCGGCGACTGGAAGCGGCACTTCAGTTCACGACAGGCGGACAGTTTCTGGGAGTTGGCTGGCGGGCTGCTCGAGCGGCTGGGCTATCCGCGCGCAGGTCTGCAGGTCGATCCAGGTCCGGAGCGATGACCAGTCTCTTCGTTTCCACTTTCACTCGGCTGCTGCGCGTGGAGCTCGACTCAGCGTGGGCGCTGCGCGAAGTCAGTACTGTCCATGAGGGTGAGGGGATCTACTTTGGCCTGTCCAGCGCGGCCGACGGCTTGCTGGCCGTAGCGCGCAACGAGGATCCCTGGGGCGTGCCGGCGCGGCCCGACGTGCCGAGCAATCGCATCTTGCGGCTCTTGCCTGAGGGCCCGCCGCTGGCCGCGCTGGGCCGCGGCACCAACGTGCACCAGATCCGTCGCCACGCCGGACTGCTGTGGGTCACGACTGGCCCGGCCCCCGAGCTGCGCGCTTACCACCTGAGCGATGGACGCCTGGTGGGAGCCGTGCGGCTGTCCGATCTGGTGCCGCCGGATCTGCAGCACCCGGCCATCGCAGGCCACGAGGCGGACGCCTATCATTTCAACTCGCTGCACTTTCGGGACGGCGCGCTCTTCGTCCTGGCACACAATTGGCATTTCGGTTCCTTTGCCCTTGAGTTGGCCTTGAGTGCCGGCGGCGCTGCGCACGGGCTGTTCGCGGAGCCGCGTCTGCAGGCCGTTCACCGTGGGTTGGGGCGCGCCAGTCACGACATCTTTCACGACGGCGAACAGTTGCTGGCGCTCTCCGGAGCTGAAGGCCGGCTGGTGGGCACGCGCGGTTTCTCGCTGCGCATCGGGACCGAGGCCGAGGCCTGGTTTCCGCGCGGGCTCGCCGTCGGCGCGGAGCGCTGGGTGATTGGCTGTGGCCAGCAGAGCGAGGACCGCGGCGCGCGTTGCAACGGCCCCACGCACCTAGTCGTGTATGACCCGCGGAGTGGGCGGCTGGACCCGCCGCTGGCTCTCGGTCACCACGGCAACACCTGCGCCCTACGCTTCGCGGGCTTCGACCGGACGGAAGGCTGATGGTAGGATTCACGAGCGTGATGTGTGTTGCCGAAGCTGATCGGAACCCGAAGGAAGGCGTCGCGGAATGAGCACTTCCGAGGCCGACGCCAGGCAGCCCTTGCGCCGCGGTCTGCATCCGGGCGGAGCCATGGCGCCGTCCATCGAGACGGCTGCGGCGACCCTGCCCCGTTGCCTTGAACTGGCCAGCACACTGCGCCGCTGGATCATCGAGCAGTCGCTCGACTCGCGCGTTGGGCACATCGGCTCGGCGCTGTCCATTGCCGACATCATGGCCGTGCTTTGGGAAGGTGTGCTGCGCGACGCAGGGACGACGGCGCCGCACCGGGATCGCTTTGTGCTTGGCAAGGGACACGCCGCCCTGGCGCTCTATGGAGTCCTGCGCTGGAAGGGCCTGCTGAGCGAGGAGGTCTTCCGCACCTACTGCGCGGACAACTCCTTGCTTGGCGTGCACCCGGAGCATGCTCTGCCGGGTGTGGATCTCTCGACCGGATCACTCGGGCAGGGCTTGTCGGTTGCGTGTGGACTCGCGCTGGGTCTGCGCCTGCGCAATTCTCCGGGCCGAGTGCACGCTCTGCTCTCGGATGCCGAGTGCAACGAAGGACAAGTCTGGGAGGCGGCGGCCTTCGCCGGTCACCACCGCCTCGACAACCTGACCGTCGTCGTCGACCTCAACGGCCTGCAAGCGCTGGGTCACACGCGAGACGTGCTCAACCAAACGCGACTCGCTCAAGTGTGGGCCTCCTTCCACTGGGAGACCGTGGAAGTCGACGGGCATTCTTGCGACGCGCTGCTCTCGGCCTATCGGCGGCCACAGGCCGGCCAGCCGCGCGTCCTCATCGCGCGCACGGTGCTCGGCAAGGGTGTCTCCTTCATGGAGGACCGCCTCGAGTGGCACTACCGCAACCTGACGCCGGAGACGGCCCGCGCGGCGCTCGATGAATTGAGCGGTGCCGCGCACAACGGCAGGGGCCGCAGCGGATGAGAACCGCACTCATCGAGACACTCTGTGAGCTGGCTGCTGAGGACGAGCGGATCATGCTGCTCACCGCCGACTTGGGCTGGTCCGTGGTCGAACCGTTTCGGGAGCGTTTTCCCCGGCGCTTCCTGAACGTGGGGGTCGCGGAGGCCAACATGATGGGAGTGGCCACAGGCCTGGCCCAGCTTGGATACGTGCCCTTCGTCTACTCGATTGCGACCTTCGCCTCGATGCGCGGATACGAGCAACTGCGCGACGGGCCCATCTTGCATCAGCTTCCGGTGCGAGTGATCGGTATCGGCGGCGGCTTCGCCTACGGACATGCCGGGCCGACGCATCACGCACTCGAAGATCTGTGCATCGGCCGGGCACAACCGGGTCTCACGGTGCTGGCACCGGCCGACCCGGCTCAGACGCGCACCATCTTGCGCGAGACCGCGTCGTTGCCTGGCCCGGCGTACTTCCGCATCGGCAAGGGCGGCAATGCCGAGGTGCCCGGGCTGCAGGGCCGCTTCGCGCTGAATCGCCCCGAGCTCGTGCGCGAGGGCGAGGACGTGCTCTTCCTCACCGTGGGTTCGATCGCGCACGAGGCTCTGGACGCGGCGAAGCTGCTGGCGGCCAGCGGCCATTCGGCTGCGGTGGCTGTCCTGGCGCACCTCCCGCACCAGTCCTCGGCAGCTCTGGCCGAATTGCTGGCCGACTATGCGCTGGTGGTCTCGGTGGAGGAAGGCTTCGCAGCCGGCGGGCTGGGCTCGCTGACAGCGGAGACCATTGCCGAGAACGGACTCTCCTGCCGACTCGCCATCCGAGCCGTGCGCCGCAACTTCGCCGGCGCTTCGGGCAGCGAACGCTGGATGCGCGCGCAGCACGGGCTCGATGCCGCCTCTCTGGTGGCTGCCGTCGAGCAGTTGGCTAACGCCAAGGCGTGAGCACGTCCGACGGCGTCGCGCTGCTGTCGGTGGTCCTGCCCTGTCGAAATCAAGCCGACCACATCGCAGCCGTGCTGGAGCGCTACCGCGCTCCGCTGGAAGGCCGCGGGCGTCCTTACGAACTCGTCGTGGTGCCGAATGCGTGTACGGACCGCACTGCGGACGTTGTGCGTGCGCTGGCCCAGCGCTGGGAGGCCGTGCGAGTCATCGAGAGCCAACGCGGGGGCTGGGGGCTTGCCGTGAAACTCGGCTTGGCGGCTGCTCGCGGCACGACGCTCTGCTACACCAACTCGGCTCGCACGGATCCGCTGCAGCTTGTGCGACTGCTGGAAACCTACGAGTCCCGGCAGCCGTGCCTGGCCAAGGTGCGGCGTGTGCGCCGCGGAGTCCTTGCGCGTGAACTCGGTTCGTGGCTCTACAACCTCGAGGGACGGACGCTGCTCGGAATCGGCGCGCGCGACGTGAACGGCACTCCCAAGATCCTCTCGCGGGATGTCTGGCAACGGGTCCAACTCACGGAGGAGGGGGATCTCATCGACATGGAACTGCTGGCCAAGGTCTCGCGGCTCGGGCTGCCCGTCGTTGAACTGGAAGTGGAGGGCTTTACGCGGCACGGTGGCCGCTCCAGCACGAATCTGCGAAGTGCCTTGAACATGTACCTGGGTGCGCTGCGGTTGCGTCGCCAGCTCAAGAACTTCACGGCGGCCGCATGAGGGCGCCGTCCACCAGGCCGCGTCCGCCCGGCGCCCGCTTCGCAGACGAAGCGCTTTGGGCGCATCATCATGCCGAGTGGCGTGATCCGACCGAGGTCGTTGTGCAGTGGTCTGCGCCGGCGCAGACGGATGCGCGCCTGCTCTCGTGGCGTGTGAGCGGAGACTTTTGGGGCGCCCTGGCGAATGCCGGCGGAACACTCGTCGTCACGCGCGAGTACGAGCACCTCGTGATGGCGCTGGCCGTGCGGCAGGGCCGGCCCAGAGTCTCGTGGATGCCGCTGCCGCACCCGAGCGGTGTGGCCGTGGATCAGCGGGGCGCTCGGTTCACAGTGGCCAGTACCCGCAATCCCAACCAGCTTTTCGAATTGCGCCCGTGCCGGAGCTGGATGGCGCGATCAGGTGAGCGAGCCGTGCCCGCTGCACTCCAGGGCGTGCTCCTGCCGGCGCGCAGCGTGACTCTGCCGGGCTGTCTCTACCTCCACGACCTGGCCTATTTGGACGGGGCTCTGCACGGCAATGCCGTGGCGATGAACGCCGTCGTGCGCATCGCAGCCGACGGATCCGTCAAACCGGTCTGGTGGCCGAGATCCATCGAGGCGCTCGGTGCGCGCGGCTTCCTGCGCAACTCTCTGCAGCTCAACTCCATCGGCGGCGGCCCCGGTGTGCGCGATGCTTACTTTTCCGCATCCGCTGCCAAGCCCTCGGCGCGCCGGCCGGGCCACTTGAACTTTCCCGTGGACGGACGCGGCGTGATCTTCTCCGGTCGCACGCGCCGCGTCGTGGCCGAGGGCCTCACGCGCCCGCACTCCGTGCGCCGGCTTGGCCGCGAGCTCTTCGTGGACAACAGCGGCTACGGAGAACTCTGCCGCATCGACGAGTCTCGCGGCCGCTGCGAGCCCGTGCTGCGTCTGCCGGGCTGGACGCGTGGCCTCTGCGGCACGGCGCGCGTGGCCTTTGTCGGCACGAGCCGCGTCATCCCGCGCTTTCGGCACTACGCGCCAGGCCTGCAAGTGCGCGACAGCCTTTGCGGTGTGCATGCCGTGGACCTGCGCAGCGGCGAGGTGCTGGGCAGTCTGCAATGGCCTTCCGGCAATCAGATCTTTGCCCTGGACCTGTTGGGAACGAGCTTTGACACACCCGGCTTTCCGCTCGAAGTGGGCGCGCGCGGTGCAGCCGATCTGGCGCGGCGCATTTACTTCCTCGGGCGGCCGGGTCCTAGCCCTCGACGGGCAGGATCTGCAGCGTTCTGAAGAGCACGGCCGCCTGGCGCACGCCCTCTTCCCAGCGTGTGTAGTGGAACTGCAGTTCATGCGGCCCCGGTGACAGGTCCAGCGTGAACTCCAGAGCATCGAAGCGGCTGGGCGCTTCGAAGCGATGGCGTCGCACCTCGCGCCCGTCGAGTGTGATCAGCAGTTCCTGCTCGGACAGATCGGACTTGCAGTCCAGCACGATGCGCCGTCTGGCCGGCGTGGACGTGGAGAGGTCGAAGCGCGTGGCCGGGCCCACTCCCCAGCGCACGAGCGGCAATCCCCACTGCGGGTAGGGGCCCTCAAGTTCCCAGAGTCCGCTGACACCGCGCAGTCCTGCGAAGGGCTGCAGGCGTTCGAAAATGAGCAGCGCCTTGTCGTTGCCAGTCGGCACTCTCAGCGGCGGCAGGAAGGCGCCGTCCGCACGCACGATCGCCAGAGTCTGCGCCTGAAGGTCGGTGCTGACGAGACCCGGCGCCGCTTCGGTTTGACCCGGCTCTCCGGCGATCACGATGTCGGCGCGGCGAATGCTGTCCTTGAACACCCCGAGGTCGTGGGTGAAGGGCGCGTTGTGGAAAGTGAAACCATCGAGGCGATCAACGCGCGCCAGCCAGCGCAGCACATCGGCGTTGACCGAGCCGATGGACGTGAGGAAGACCGTGGTGCCTGGCCTGCCGCGCATGGCACTGAGCTCGGCGTAAACCTCGTTGACTACACGGCGCGTCGTGGCGGTGCGCTCGGTTCCGGCGGCATCCCAGCGCGGGGGCCAGCGAAACTCGAGCCCGCCCCAGAGCAGCAGCCCGCCGAGGAGCCAGGCCAGCCAGCGTGGTTCGCGAGCAGGCGTGACGGCTGCCGGTGAGCGCACGATCCAGCTCAGTGCCAGCAGAGCGCTGAAGATCAGCAGCCACTGCATCGTGACACCGAAGAACTGCTGCTTCACAGGATTGAGCACGGGCACGGCCAGCGACACGGCCATGGCGACCAGCAAAGCTCCTATGCGGGCCAGGGCCGAACGATCACGGCGCAGCGCGAGGCCGACGGTGGCGCCCGCGAGCAGGAGCCCGAGCGGCAACAAATGTCCGCCGAGCATGACCTGGCCGCCGTAGCCGTCGAGGTAGTAGCGCACCTGCGTCAGCGGTCCGCCGGCCAGGTCGGCGATGGGTTTGGCGTCGGCGAACTGTGAGTCCCGGATGTACTCCCAGTAGCGCTGACCGCGGAGCACGGCCTGAGGCAACGCCGGCAGGCAGGCCGCGAGCAAAAAGTAGATCGCGTGGCGCCAGGGGTGGCTGGCGGGCGCAGCGGCTGAGGCCCGCGTCGCGTCTGACCTTCGTCCAAGCAGCAGCGAGAGCACCAGCGTCACGCCGAGCAAAGCCAGAGTCAGCGGAAAGATTGAGGGCTTGATGAGCAGGGCGGCGGCGAAGCAGAGTCCGGCCACGATGGCTTGACGCGCACTGGAGCGAGCCAGCGGGGACTGGATCGCTAAGACGACTCCCAGCGCAGAGAACAGTCCGCAGGCCACGTCGGGCCGAAACTCGACCACCAGTTCGCCGGCAATCGGCACGCTCAGCACGAAGGCTGCCAGGCAGATTCGCACGCTGGCAGAGGCCTCCGGCCAGAGCCTGCGGAGTGCGAGCAGCAAGAACAGGATCAGCAGGCCGTTGGCGGCGTAGGGCGCCCATTCGCGTGGCCCCGCGACCGCGAAGGCGCCCATCGCGAGATAGGTGGAGAAAGGCGAGTGCGGCGGGTCCGCCGTGTGCATTGCGATCAGGCCGCGCAGTCCGTCGTTGTGCAGTCGGTCGAGTCGCTCCAGGCCGTCGAGAAAGTAGGTGACGTCGTCGTAGGAGGGCGGCAGCAGCAGGCGCCCGTGCTTCATCGAGTGCTGCACCATCACCAGCGTGAACAAGGCTGCGGCGACTGCGCAGACGATCCAGCCCAAGGCTCGGCCTCGTCGCGAACAACTGCCCGGTGCGGAGTCCGCAGCGCCGAGTGAGCCGTCAGTTGCTCTGGACATGCTTGCGCTCCTCCATCCAGGCGGCCACCTTGCGCACGCCCTGTTCGAGCGAATGCGCGGCCGACCAGTTTAGGGTGGACTGCGTCATGCTCACGTCCGCCTGCCAGCGGCGCGCATCCCAGTGGCGGGCCGGCATCGCGCCCCAGTGGACCTCACTGCGGCTGCCGGTCACGCGCAGCACGACTTCCACGACTTCGCGCAGCGTCGTCTCGCGCCCCGACCCGAGATTGAAGACCTCGCCGCGACAGGCGGCCAGCCGCTCGAAGCCGCAGAGCGCATCGAGCACGTCGTCGAGGTAGATGAAGTCGTGGGCCGTTTCCGGGGCCACCATTTCGAGCGGCAGTCCCGCGCGAGCGCGACGCAGGATCGTCGGGAAAAGCCGGGTGGGCTCCTCCCACGGTCCATAGACCGAGAAGAGCCGAAAGGTCACGACGGGCAGTGCGTGCTGGCGGGACAGCAAGGCGCAGAGATGCGTCTGCGCGGCCTTGGCGACGGCGTACAGGCTGTTCGGTTCAAGCCGGTCACTCTCGCGCATGGGTTCGTCACGCCAGCCGTACTCGGAGGAACTGCCGGCGTTCACAACCAGCTTCACGCCGTGCTCCTGGCAGGCCGCCAGGAGGTTCCAAGTGCCCACGACATTCGTGGTGAGGATCGCCGCCGCGTCGGACTGCGACTCGTAGGCACCATAGGCCGCGAGGTGCACGACGACGTCAGGGCGTGCGGCCCTCAGCGCAGCCGACACCGCCGCCCGATCGGTCAGATTCCCGTCGTGCACGACGAGGCGTTCGCGTATCGAATCCAAGCGCCAGAGCCGAGCCTCCGGCCGCAGCAAGACATGCACTGAATCGCCGCGGCCAAGCAGCCGCCGCACGAGTCCTCCGCCGATGAAGCCCGAGGCTCCGGTGACCAGGACGCGCCTGGTCTCAGGCATAGCCGAAGGCAGTGAGCAGCGGCCGAGTGCGGTCGCGGATCTCGTCCTTCTCCTGCGCGCTCAGTTCATCGCCCGTGGCCTGATTGGCCGCCGTCGTCGGCGTGCGGATGGTGCCCCAGGGGTAGACCTGCTCCAGGACCTTGCCATTCCAGGAAGCACGCGCGAGCGTGGGAGACGGGCCGACGCCCAGCTTGGCCAAAAACTCGCCGAGTACGCGCTGCGGATCCACGATGATGTCCTCGAAGCGCAGGATATGCACGCGCTGCGGGTGTGCGGCCGAGAAGTTCAGCGCAGCGAGCTGATGCATGCACCAGCCGGTCATGTAGTGCGCGATCGAGAGCGGCACGGCGCGCTTCTTGGTGTCGCCGTAGGCCGACCAGGGGTTGCGCACGACGTTGAGCACGTGCGCCTCGGGCATGTCCTTCACGATTTGTCCGGCATCGACGCCGATGATGGGGCTGTAACCCACGTGCACCTGCTCCTTGCCGGAGCGGCGGTAGTCCTTCCAGGCCTCGCCCGAGGCGCGATAGAAAGCAGCGACGAGATTGGCGCGCGTGCGCGGCTTGCCCTGCATCTGGGCGACGAAGAGTCGCTTGCGCTCCTTGTCGTCCATCTCCATCGGCCAGTCCTTGAACTTGCTCGACTGCGGCGTCTTGAGCCGCACCTTGCATTCCTCGTCGATGATCAGCTCGTAGTCCTGCTCGACGCTGCCATCGAGCGGGAAGACCGGCCAGCGGTACTTCACCGGATAGAGCGAGGAGAGGAAGTCCACGACGAGGCGCGTGCCGGGCTGCGACTCAAAGGGATAGCTCTGCAGCTCAGGGTGCCCGTCGAGCAGGCGCTGGGTGGTGTTGCCGCCGTTCTCGTACATGGCCGAGATCATCAGGAGGCGGAAAGGGCCGTTGGCGGTCATGGAGCAGCAGTCCCCGAGTCAGTGGTCATGGTGGACCGCCGAGCGGTCGCGTGCCTGGAGCGGGTGACCGGGATCGAACCGGCGACATTCAGCTTGGGAAGCTGACACTCTGCCAACTGAGTTACACCCGCGAAAGAGACGAAGATAGAGGCCGGTGCCCGGTGGCCGCAAGGGCCGAGCCGCTGCTAGAGTTGCCGCGCCTCCCCTGCGGCGACCGCCCTGTTGAAGATCCTGCACCTCTTCGCCAACTGGAAGTGGACCGGCCCTGCCGAGCCCGCGCTCAACGTGGCTTGGCGGCAGTCGCGCGAGCACCAGGTGCTCTTTCTAAGCGGCACCCCTCCCGAAGGCCAGTCGAGCCGCATCACGCCGCAGGCCCAGCAGCGCGGCGTCGCCACTCGCGACGGCTTTGTGCTCTCTAAACACGGCCGCTTCCGCAGCAACCGCGAGGATGCGCGGCGCCTCGTCACGCTGCTGCGCGAGTTCCAGCCTGAAATCGTGCACTGCCACTTGGACAACGATCACCGGATCGCCTCGATGGCGCTTTCCGCCCTGAAGGCCGGCGAGCCGGACCGCTCGGGCCGCGGTTCGACCAGCGCTGCCACGCCGGGCGACCGCGCCGGCCCGCGGCTGGTGCGCACGGCCTACGATCCCGAAGGCCTGCCGGGCAGCTTCCGGGTCCGGCGCATCGTGCGGCGTCGCCTCGATGGCCTCATCGTCACGACCGCCGGCGGCCAGGCGCAGACGCTCGCAGCCTACGGCGGCTCGGCGCGCTCACTCTCCATCACCGCGCGGCCCCGGCCCATGGCGCTCATTGAGGGGGGCGTCGACCTCGAACGCTTCGATCCGGAACGCTTCGACCGCGCCGCGGCACGCCAGAAGCTGGGCCTGCATCCCGAGCACGTCGCGATCGGCATCGTGGCCCGCGTCCAGGCCCACCGCCGCTACGAGGTGCTGCTCGATGCGCACGAGCGCGTCGTGCGCCGCCATCCTGAACTGCGTCTGGTCGTGATCGGGCGCGGCACGCACATCGAGGCTCTGTTGCTTGCGCCCATCGCTGCACGCGGCCTGGGGAACACCGTGCTCTCCACCGGCTACCTCGCCGGCGAGGAGTACCCCGCGGCGTTGGCCGCCCTCGATGGGGCGCTCTTCCTGGTGCCCGGCAGCGACGGCACCTGCCGCGCCTTGCGCGAGCAGCAGGCCATGGGTCTGCCCGCGATCGTGACGCCGCGTCCGCCGCTGCCGGAGATCATCGAAGAGGGTGTTTCCGGCTTGATTGCGGCGGAGACGGTGGAGGGGCTGGAGCGGGCGCTCGAGCGCCTAGTCGCCGATGCTCCGCTGCGCGGACGACTGCAGCGCGGGGCGCGGGAGACGGCGCGCCGCCGCTTCGACCTCGACACGCAGGCGGCGGCCGTGACGGCCTTTTACGCTCAGGTGCTCGCGGCGCGCTGACGCTCGACGAGCGCCACGGCGCGCGCCTCGATGCCGAGACCCTCGCCGATGGGGCCGAGCCGCTCGTAGGTCTTGCCCTTGACGTTTACGCGCTGCGGCTCGATCTGCAGGGCGTCGGCCAGGGAGGCCCGCAGGCGCTCGCGCAGCGGCGCGATGCGCGGCTGCTCTGCCAGCAGCACGGCGTCGATGCTCAGGATGCGCGCGCCGGCCGCAGCCACGCGCTGCGCGACCTCGCGGGCCATCTCCACGCTGGAGCGGCCGCGCCGGCTTTCATCGCTGTCGGGAAAGAGCGTGCCGAGGTCGGGCAGCCCGGCCGCCGAAAGCACCGCGTCCAGCACGGCATGCAGCAGGACGTCGCCATCGCTGTGCGCCAAGAGCCCGCGCTCCGACGGCACGTCGAGGCCGCCCAGCTTGAGGGGTTTGCCCGCCTGAAAGCGGTGGAAGTCCATCCCCAGGCCGATGGACAAGGTGTCGAGGCTCATCGTCCAGATGCCATGAGCAGCGCGTGGGCCAACTCGAGATCCTGCGGCGTGGTGACTTTGAAGTTCAAGGGCGAGCCGGGCACCAATGCTATCTCGCGCCCGGAGGACTCGTACAGCGCGGCCTCGTCGGTGACTGCCGCGCCGCGGCTCTCGGCGTCGCGCAGCAGCGCGCGCAGTTCGACGCGGCGGAATGCCTGCGGCGTCTGCGCGGACCAAAGCACATCGCGGGGCACCGTGCGTTCGACGAGCGCCGTGCCGCTCGCATCGCGCTGCTGTCGCGCCAGCTTGATCGTGTCGGAGACGGGCCAGGCCAAGAGCGCCGCGCCGCGTCGATGCGCTTGCGTGAGCAGCTCGGCCAGCGCCTCGCAGGGCGGAAAAGGCCGCGCCGCGTCGTGGATCAACACCCACTCCGGCGTTGGGGCCGGCGGCGCGACGAGCGCGTCCAGCCCGGCCGCCACCGAATCCTGGCGCCGCGCACCGCCGGCGACGACCCGCACGGCTCGGGGCAACTTGGCCACAAGCCGCTCTAGCTCTTGCACGTCGTCGGCATGCCCCACCAGCACGACCGGATCGAGCCACGCCAGATCCAGGAGCGTGGCGAGCGCGTGCTCCACGAGCAGCCGGCCGGCGAGGGGCGCCAGGGCCTTGTGCTCCGGCCGGCCGAGCCGGGCCCCCTGGCCCGCCGCCACGACGATGAGCGCGGCGCGATCAGCCGGCACGGCGCGCACCCGTGCGGCCATGCCGCCGCTCTTTCCCTTCACGAGTGGGAGTCGTCCGCAGCGCGCCGTAGGATGTGCCGATGCTCATCCTCGGCATCGACCCCGGCAGTTTGCGTGCGGGTTGGGGTGTGGTGGAGGAGCAGGGCAGCAAGCTGAGCCTGCGTGGAGTGGGCGTCATCAAGCTGCCGGCGCGCGAGCCGCTCGCGGTGCGACTGGGAACGCTCCACGCGCAACTGACGGGCATCGTGGCATCCTACGCCCCGGCGCGCGTCGTGATCGAGTCGGTCTTCCACGGTGTGAACAGCCGGTCGCTCATCACGCTGGGTGAGGCGCGAGGCGTGGCCATGGCCGCGGCGGGAGCGGCCGGCGTCGAAGTGCTGGCGCTCTCGCCGGCGGAGGTCAAGAAGGCCGTCACCGGCAATGGAGCGGCGACCAAGTCCCAGGTGGCGCATATGGTGGGGGTATTGCTCGGACCCGAGGCTCGCAACCAACTCCAGGTCGGCCGGAAGCCGGTTCATGCCCTGGATGCCACCGATGCACTGGCTGCCGCCATCGCCGGACTGCGCAGAACGGGGGCCGCGTCTTCCGGGTCAGCCCTCCTCGCACGCGCTCAGGCGCCGCGAGGTTAAAAGCATTCAGCCAAGGATTTTTCGGGAAAGGGGGAGGAGGTTTTTACGCGCGCTGATGCACACAACCTTGGCTGAATGGCAAAGAAGAAACATGTCCGATTGCCGGGTCGAACCCGAGGATCTTCGCCTCGTCGGGCAGTGAGAGGCGGGACCCAACCGAACGGGGTCTAGATTAGCGAATCTTTGAGGGGTGTGCATAACCGCTGCAACTTTCTTTCGGCCCCTCAAGAGGGGGAGTCTCGGCGCGCCGGGGCCGATTCTGTATCGTCTGGCCCCTTTCCTGGCGGAGTAGCTCAGTTGGTTAGAGCACCGGCTTCATAAGCCGGGTGTCGCCGGTTCAAGTCCGGCCTCCGCTACCAGATTTTCCCGCCGCGCTTCCCCGCCGTCCGCCTCAGGCCGAGGTGAGGCGGGCGCTTAGGGGCCTCGCCACCAGCGGCCGCAGAGCCCGGCCGGCAGGAGGCGCGGCCGGCCAGCGTGCCCGCCGGCCGTTTGCGGGATGGCCAACTCGCCGGCCTGCACCTGCACCTTGGCCGACGAGGCCGAGCGCGACTCCAGATCGTCGAGCATGTTCAGGAAGGCCAGGGGGGACGTGCCGACGGCGTAGCAGGACAGCACCAAGAAGGCGGGGCCTTCGGCGAGCAGTCCGTGGCAGGCGCGCAAGAGTTCGGCGACTTGCTCCTCGAAGACCCACTTCTCGCCTTCGGGTCCGCGCCCGTAGGGCGGCGGGTCGAGCAGGATGCCTTGATAGCGCCGGCCGCGCCGGGCCTCGCGCTGCACGAAACGCACGGCGTCGTCTTCGATCCAGCGCACGCTGTCGCCGGGGAGCGCCGAGCGCTCGGCATTCTCCTTGGCCCAGCGCAACGAAGGCCGGCTGCTGTCCACGTGCGTGACGAAGGCGCCGGCTTTGGCGGCGAGCACCGTGGCCACTCCCGTGTAGGCGAAGAGGTTCAGAACGGCGGGGCGGCTGTCTTCGGTGGGCCGAGTGCCCTGTGTGTCGGCGCGAGGTCCGGCACAGTGCGCGGCGAGCCGCTGCGCTGTGAAGAGCCAGTTGGCGGACTGCTCCGGGAAGATGCCGATGTGCTTGAAAGGCGTGGGTCGCACGATGAAGCGTGCGCCGCGGTGCGCCAACTCCCAACTCTCGGGCGGCGCGATCCGTGCTGGGCCGCCGCGCGCCTCCCAGCGCCCGCCTCGGTCGCTCTCTCGCACGAAGCGCAGGTCAGCCGCTTGCCAGCGTGCCGGCGGGAGTGCGGGCCGCCACATGGCCTGCGGATCGGGGCGACGCAGCAGCACGCCGCCCACTTGCTCGAGTTTCTCGCCGTCGCCGCTGTCGAGCAGCTCATAGCCCTCGATCGGATCGTAGGGGAAGGCCGCCGGACTGTCGCTCATGTCGCACGCGGTGCTCATGTCGCACCTTGCAGGCGCGCGAGCCAGGCCGGGTCGACGCCGAGGCGATAGAGCGGGCGCAGCAAACGGCGCGAGGCAAAGGCACGCAGCGGGTGCTGCTGCATTCGGCGGCGCGAGACTTGCACCGGCTGCGGAAGGCGCGCGAGACGTTGCCGCGCAGCCAGCCGCAGCGCGAGGTCGTAGTCCTCCAGCACCGGCAGCGCGCGGAAGCCGCCCACGGCCTGATAGGCGGCGCGGGTGACGAAGAGCGCCTGCTCGCCCTCCGGATGGCGCGCCCAGCGCGAACGGAGATCGGCGAGCCGCAGCAGGGGCCCAGCGCGATTGGGAAAGCGCGGATCCACGACCGTGCGCGTGAGAAAGGCGCCGGCCTCGTGGCCCTGCTCCTGGAGCGCCGTGCGCACCAGTGCGGCGCCGCCCGGCGGCAGCCGCGAGTCCACGCGCAGGAAGAGCAGCATGTCGCCGCTGGCCATGGCTGCGCCGGCCGCGTACTGTCGGCCCAGTCCCGGCGAGGTGACCACCACGGCCACATCGCCCTGGGCGGCGACGCGTTCGGGGCTGCGATCGCGGCTGCTGCCGTCGGCGACGACGAGTTCCAGTGGGCCTTCCTGCTCGCGCAGCGCCGCGAGGCAGTTGTCTAGCGCCACGTTGTCGTTGCGGCAGGCCACGATGATCGAGAGCGGCTCACGGCCGGCGGCAGCCTCGTGCCGACACAGCGCGGCGAGTGTGGCCGGGGCGAGGTCGGGGTCGGCGGCCAAGAGTTGCTGCAGGCGGCCCAAGTCGCTGCGGCTGACGAGCGCCAGTTGCTCCGGCGCCCGGGCTACAGCCAAGCCCATGCGCCGGGCTCGGTCCTCGATACGGGCCACGAGGCCCGGCGACTCCCAATCGAGTTCGTCGAGCCAAGTGTTGCCCCAGAGCGCGGGCCGGCCTGCGCGCACACCCAGGCACCAGAGGTCGCCATCGCTGCGGGCTCCCAGCACGATGTCGGCCCCGTCCAGAGCGGACACGGCGGCGGCAAGCTGCGGCTCGGTGAGCGCCGGGACGTCGGAGGCGACGAGCAGGCAGCGGGATCGCTGGCCCAGGGCGCCGGCCGCGAGCGTGGCCATGCGCCGGCCGCGGTCGCCCTCGGCCTGGCGCACGAGGTTGGGCGGCGGTGCCATCAACGGGTATTCGTCGGCGTGTCCGGACACGGCAAAGACGAGTTCAAGTTCGGGCAGGCTCGAGACCCAGGCCGACACGGTGGACCAGGTGTCGGCGAGGAAGGCCCGCGCGAGGCGAGCCGCTGCGCCCTGGCCCAAATCGGCGGCCAAGCGCGGCAGACAGCCCGGGCGGGGCGGCCGAGCCAGGACGAGGATGCGCGTGCCGGTCGCAGTCATCCCCACCATGTATGCCATGCGCGGCAGCCTCGCGCACGCCCCCGCAAAGCGGCACAATGGCGGGCTCACCTTCCCTGGAGCAGTGCCTTGACTCAGAAGCCCATCCGCGTCGCCGTGACCGGCGCCGCCGGCCAGATCGGTTACGCCTTGCTGCCGCGCATCGCCTCGGGCCAGATGTTCGGCCCCGACCAGCCGGTCATCCTGCACCTCATCGAGATCCCGGCCGAGAAGCCCATGCAGGCGCTCAAGGGCGTGGCCATGGAGCTGGACGACTGCGCCTTCCCGCTCCTGGCCGGCATGGTGCTGACCTCCGACCTCAAGGCAGGTTTCCAGGATGTGGATTGGGCGCTCTTGGTGGGCAGCAAGCCGCGCGGGCCGGGCATGGAGCGCAACGACCTCATCAAGGAGAACGGGCCGATCTTCACGGGCCAGGGGCGCGCCATCAACGATCACGCGGCGAAAGGCTGCCGCACCGTCGTGGTGGGCAATCCCTGCAACACGAACGCGCTCATCGCCATGCGCAACGCCAAGGACCGGCCGCGCCAGAGCTTCTCGGCCATGACGCGCCTCGACGAGAATCGCGCCAAGGCGCAGCTCGCCGCGAAGGCCGGCGTGCACAGCAGCCAAGTGACCAATGTGGCGATCTGGGGCAACCACAGCGCCACGCAGTACGCCGACTTCGAGAATGCCAAGGTGGGCGGCCAGCCCGCCACGCAGCGCATCACCGACACCGCCTGGCTGCAGGGCGACTTCCTCAAGACCGTGCAGCAGCGCGGCGCGGCGATCATTGCGGCGCGCGGGCTCTCCTCGGCCTTCTCGGCGGCCTCCGCGCTCGTGGATCACGTGCGCGATCTGTGCCGGCCCACGCCGGCCGGCGACTGGGTCTCGGTGGCGGTGTGCAGCGACGGCAGCTACGGCGTCGAGGAAGGGCTCATCAGCTCCTTCCCCGTGCGCGTTGACGCGCGCGGCCAGTGGTCCATCGTGCCGGGCCTGCAACACTCGGCCTTCGCGCAGGGCAAGGTCAAGGCCACGGTCGACGAGCTCAAGGCTGAGCGCGTCGTGATCAAGGACCTGCTCGGCTGAGCGCAGCGATGTCGGTACTCGATCGGATTGCTCGCCGGGCCATGATTCAGGCCACCGCGATGATCCACATCGCGAATCACCGGCCAGAGGCACGGCCGACCGACCCCAAGGTGGGCGGGCACCCCGCGGCCTGCAGCAGCTCGGTGCACATTCTCACGGCGCTGCATTGCGCCGTGCGCGAGCCCAACGACTTTGTCGCGTGTAAGCCGCACGCCTCGCCGATCGATCACGTGCTGCTCGGGATGCTGGGGCTTTTCAATCACCCCGATTTCCGCTGGTGCACGCGCGCCGAGATCGAGGCCGCGCTGCACACGCTGCGCAAGTTCCCGGCGGAAGGGGAACTGGTCTTCCAGAGCTATCACGCCCGCACCGATCCGGACACCTTCCACTTCTTCCCGTCCGGCAGCGTGGGCATTCCGCCGGTGGTCTCGGTCTACACGGCGCTGGCCTATCGCTACGCGCGCGACCATCGCCTCGAGGTGCCGGACGTGCCCGAGGATCTGCACTTCTGGTCGCTCATCGGCGACAGCGAGTTCCGCGAGGGCAGCCTCATGGAAGCCATGCCCGACGTGGCCGAGCGCGAACTGGGCAATGTGACCTGGATCGTGGACTACAACCGCCAGAATCTGGACGGCGCGCGCATGCCCAACAAGCGCGGCCTGCACGGCACCGACGCGCACCGCATCGAGGCCACCGCGGCGGCCAATGGCTGGGAAGTGCTGCAAGTGCGGCACGGCCGGCGCCGGCTCGAAGCCTTTCGCCGGCCGGGCGGCGCCGAGTTGCGCGCCGTGCTCGAAGAGGGTTTCTCCGACTACGAACTGCAGATGCACCTGCTCATGCGCGACATGGACCACACGCGGCGCGCACTGCTCGACCACGACCGGCGGTTGGCCAAGCTGCTCGACGGCTACTCCGACGCGGAACTGGAGACCCTGCTCACCGACCTGGGCGGGCATGACACCAGCGAACTGGTGGCCGCGCTGCACGAGAGCAAACGCGACCCGCGCCGGCCCACGCTCATCGTGGCGCATACCGTCAAGGGCTGGGGCATGGACATGTACGCCGCCCCCGGCAACCACAGCGAACTGCCGCGCGAGGACGAAGTGCGCGGGCTGCTCGGCACCGAGGGCTTGGCTCTGGAGCGCCCCTTTGAGGCCTTCGCCGAGGACGCCGAAGAGGGCCGCTACCTCGCCGAGCGCGGGGCGCGGATGCGCTCGGCCATCGATGAGATTCGCGCGCGGCGCAAGCGCAATCGCGCCTGGGTGCGCGCCAAGATCGCTGATCACGGCGGCGTGCCCAAGAGCCTCGACATCGACACGCGGCTTTTTCCGCGCGCGCACACGCAGTGGATGTGGGGCCAGCTCGCCTCCAAGCTGGCACGCATCGGCTCCAACAGCGAGCGCCGCCGGCTCGCCGATCCTGCGCTGCCTGAACTGCCGGAGAGCGAGCAGCGCTGGGAGGCTGCGGCCGATCTACTGCTGACCATGTCGCCCGACGTCGGCACGTCCACGCAGATCAGCGCGGTCATGGACAACAAGGTCTATGGCACGCACACCGAAGACGAGACGCAGGTGGAGGACGTGGAGGAGCGCCTCGGCGTGCACAAGAAGCGCCCGCTGCTCCTGCCGACGACCGAACCCTGGACGCGGCACATCCGCTTCGAGATCGCCGAAGCCAACTGCATGTCGGCGGTGGGCGCCTTCGGAATGATGGGCCACCACGCGGGCATTCCGTTCTTCCCGATCATGACCGTGTACGACTTCTTCATTAAGCGAGCGCTCGACCAGCTCTTCTACAACCTCTACTGGGGCAGTGAGTTCGTGATCCTGGGCACGCCCTCGGGCGTGACGCTCTCGCCGGAGGGCGCGCAGCACTCGTGGAAGTCGGACATCCAGATCCCCAACCTCATCACCTGGGAACCGATCTTCGCGCTCGAGGTGGACTGGATCCTGTGCGAGTCCATTCGCCGTCACTTCGACGACGAGAACGAGGGCCGCAAGGGCATCCTCATCCGGGCCGTGACGCGCGGCATGGAGCAGAAGGAACTGCTGCGGCGGCTGCGGCGCCATCCGCGCTTCCGGCGCAACCCCAAGGACCTCGAAAGCGAGCCGCTCGATGACGAGACGATCCTGGAGCAGGCGCGGCGCGACTGCCTCTCGGGCGCCTACTACCTCGTGGACTTCCGCGGCCAGCCCGACTACCAGCCGGCGGTGAACGTTGTGAACCTGTTCGTCATGGGCAGCGTGGCCACCGAGGTGCTGGCTGCCAGCGACCGGCTGCGCACCGAAGGGATCTACGCCAACGTCATCGCGGTGAGCAGCCCGGAGTTGTTGCTCGGCAATCTCGCCGCGCAAACCGACTTTGCGCACCTGCGCCACGGGCTGGGACTGGACGGCAATCTGCAACTCGCGCCGGTGGGGGCCGTGGCAGCTACGGCTGACCTCGTCACGCTGGCCGGGCGCCGCGTGCCGGTGGTCTCGGTGCACGACGGCGAGGCCGGCCTGCTCGACAACATCGGCAGCGTGCTCGGCGTGCGTCAAGAGGCGCTGGCCGTGCGCAAGTTCAGCAAGTCGGGCCGCCCCGACCAAGTCTTCGCGTACCAGCACATCGACGAGGCCTCGGTCGTGGAGGCGGTGGGCAAGGCGCTGGCCGAGACGGCGCTTGAAGAGGTCGTGGTGAGTCGGGCGGCGCTCGAGGAATTGCAGGCGCGGCAGCAAGCTGCCGGTTCCAAGCCGGCCGGCTCAGCCAAAAACTGGCGCGAACTCTGGGACGCCGGCTAGGTCGGGCAGCGCGCTCCGCGCCCGGAGTGTGCCGGCGCCTGCTAGGATGCCGGGCGTTGCGAAGGAGTCTTTGGTTCATGAACCCCGTGCTGGTTGCCGCCGTGCTGCTGACGCTCCCCTGCGCGGCCGTTGCGCAATTCAACCAGCTCCCTTGGACGCTCACCGGGAACCCGGATGGGTGGGGTTTCGTCACGCCCGAGGCGATGCACGTGACTGGCCCGGACGGCGACACTGCCTGCTCGAGCTCGGGACAGCCCTACGCGGGCCTCACCTCCTTCACTGCAACCGCGCCCTTCGACGGCACGATCAACGTGCACATCGTCTTCGACAACCAGGACTTCGGCGGCTCGGAGTGGCACTTCGAGCACCCGGTCTTCGTGCTCAACGGCGCGGTGGACATATTCAACGACTGGGGCGGCCAGACCTCCTTCGACTTTGAGGGCGACTTCTCCTTCGAGGTCTCCGCCGGCGACGCCTTCGGCTGGGGCATCTGGTCGATCGACTGCAAGTACGGGCCGGGTGTCGTCGACCTGACCCAGTTCGAGTATGTGCCGGACGGCTGGGGCGATCTGGGCCACGCCCTGCCCGGGAGTTCCGGGGCGCCCCTGCTCGCGGGATTCGGCACGCTGGTGCCGGGCGGTCTGCTGAAGCTGCAGCTCGACGACGCGCTGCCGGGTGCGCCGGCCTACCTCGTGCTCGGCTTCTCCTCGCTCATGGCGCCTTTCAAGGGCGGCGTGATGGTGCCCGACCCGGCCGCAGCCGGCATGGTCCTGCCTTTCACGGTGGGCCCCGTGGGCCGCATCGTAATCGTGGCCAACTGGCCGGCCGGCATCCCGGCGGGCCTGCTGTTCCGTTCGCAGTACTGGATCGCCGATCCAGCGGGCCCCGTGGGATTCGCGGCGAGCAACGCGCGGGTTGTCCAAACGCAGTAGCGGCCCCGCCGCTCCCGGGCCACCGCTTCCGATGTCTCTGATCACTGCCGAGAATCTGCACAAGAGCTTCGGCGACACGACGCTTCTCAACGGAATCAGCTTCGTGCTCGGCGATGGCGAGCGCGTGGGCCTGGTGGGGCGCAACGGCTGCGGCAAGTCCACGCTGCTGCGCATCCTGGCCGGCGTGGAGACGGCCGAGTCCGGCACGATCGTGGTGCGGCGCGGCCTGCGCATGGGCTACCTGGAGCAGGACCCGGTGCTCGACCCGCGCGGAACTGTGCGCGATACGGTGCGCGCGGGCCTGGCCGGCCGCGAACGCGTGCTCGCGGAGCTGGCCCGCGTGCATGCCGAGATGGAACATGCGCAGGGCTCGGCGCTCAACGCGCTGCTCGCCGCCAACGAACGCCTCGATCACGAGCTGGACACCTTGGGCGGGCACGATGTCGAGCATCTCGTCGAGGCCACGCTCAGTTCGCTGGCCTTGCCGGATCCCGAGGCGCGCTGCGCCTCGCTCTCAGGCGGCGAGAGGCGGCGCGTCGCCCTGGCGCGTTTGATTCTGGGCCGGCCCGAGTTGCTCTTGCTCGACGAGCCCACCAACCACCTCGATGCCTTCGTCACCGACTGGCTCGAGGACTGGTTCCTGGAGACGGCCACGCCGCTCTTGCTCGTCACGCACGACCGCTACTTCCTGAACCGCGTCGTGGATCGCATCTTGGAAGTGGATCGCGGGCGGATGATCGCCTACGACGGCGGTTACGCCGAGTACCTCGAGGCGCGCGCCGTGCGGCTGGCCAACGAGACGCATGCCGAAGACGCGCGGCTCAATCTGCTGCGCCGCGAGACGGCCTGGATGCGGCGTGGTCCGCCGGCGCGCACGACCAAGCCCAAGGCGCGCATCCACCGCTACGAAACACTCGTGGCCGATGTGCCCACGCCCACGGCCGCCGATCTGGAGCTGGTCATTCCGCCGGGGCCGCGCCTGGGCACGAAGGTGCTCGAGGCCAAGGGCATCAGCAAGCGCTTCGGCGCACGCCAGGTGCTCCCGCTGCTCGATCTTGAAGTGGGCCAGGGCTCGCGCCTGGCCATCGTGGGCCCCAACGGCGCCGGCAAGTCCACGCTGCTGCGCATCCTGCTCGGCGAGCTGGCGCCGGACACAGGCACGGTAACGGTGGGCGAGACCGTGCGCTTCATGGGCATCGATCAGCAGCGCAGTGATCTCGATCCTGGCAAGACCCTCGCTGAAGAAGTCGCCGGGCGCAGTGATCTGGTGAGCGTGGATGGACGGCCCGTGCGCGTGGAGGGCTTCCTCGAGCGCTTCGGTTTCCCGGTGCGCATCCAGCACACACTCATCGGCAACCTCTCCGGCGGCGAGCGCAACAAAGTGCTGCTGGCCAAGTTGCTTTGCGCCGGCGGCAATGTGCTTGTGCTCGACGAGCCCACCAACGATCTCGACCTCGCCACACTGCGCGCCCTCGAAGAGGCGCTGCTCATCTTCCCCGGCTCCGTGCTCATCGTGAGCCACGACCGCTGGTTCATCGATCGCGTCGCCACGCAGATCCTGCACTTGGATGGCGAGGGCGGCGCGCGCCTGCACACCGGCGATCTGTCGAGCCTCATCGAGCGCCTCAAGCAGGAGGCACAGGCGCGGCGCACAGGCGGTGCGGGGGCGCGGTCGGCGCAGAAGGCCAGTGCGGCCGGCCAGGGCGGCGCGTCAGCGGGAGGCGTAGCGCGCGCGTCGTCGACGGGGCCGCGACTTTCGTCGAAGGAGATCAAGGAGCTGGCTGGCCTTGAACAGCAGATTGCCAAGGCCGAGGCGGCCGTGGCGGCCGCCGATGAGAAGCTCGCCGACACGGCGCTCTATGCGGGGCCGCGCGCTGCGCTCGACAAGCTCGTGGCGCGCCGCGCCCAATCCGCGGCCGCGCTCGCGCAGCTCATGGCACGCTGGGAGCAGCTCGAAGCACGTCGCTGACCTCAGACCTCCGTCGGCGCGAAGAATTCGAGGCGCAGGCCGCGGCTGGAGGCGAGCCCGGCCGGCGCGCCCGGATCGAGCACGAACCACTGCAGGACGAGTTCCACTCCGACGGCGGCCGGTTCATTGGGCACGGCCACGGCAAAGGACGTGAAACCCGCGCCGGCGCCGTTGCCCTCCAGCAGACCCAGCGAGAGGAGCTGAAAGGACGGGCTCAGCGCGAGGTGCAGCGGCGTGCCCAGCACGGTGGTGCCCGGCGGCGAACTCTGCACGTCGAAGCCGAGCAGCACCGGTGCGCCGCCGAGGCCGCGGCCCAGCCCGAGCATGAGTGAGGGATTTCCGAGCAGCGGCGGCTGCTGCGCCACGGGCAGCGGAATGAATCCGCCGGTGCCGGCTCCGCCGACACCGAAGGGCGCCGGCACGCGCTCACTGCCGCCGTAGAGCGTGGGGCGGTCAAAGGGCGCGCTCTCGGCGGCCACGCGCGGATCGGTGAGCGCACCGAGGAAAGCCACCAGGGCGTTCTGCTGCTGCGGGTTCAGCCCCAGCGGAATGATGGCCGGGTCCTGGTTCTGCAGGAAATCGCCGCCGCGGTCGTAGAAGGCGACGACGGCGGCCAGCGACGGCAGCGAGCCGGTGTGGAAGTAAGGGCCGCGCAGCGCCACGTTGCGCAGGCTGGGCGTCTTGAACTTGCCTTGGTCCTGCGGCAGTCCAGTGAGTGCACCCAAGCCCGGGTCTTCGCCAGGCGGACGCACACCCAGCGCGTGGAACTGCTGGTCGGTGAAGAGCGGGCCAACATGGCAGATGTTGCAGCGGCCCGGCCCGTTGAAGATCGCCTGGCCCTGCTGCTGTAGCGGCGTCAGCGCGGCGGCGTTGCCGGCGATGAAGGCATCCCAAGGCGCCTCGTCGGAGATGAGGGTGCGCTCGTAGGTGGCGATGGCCAGCGCGATGCGCGTGGGCGTGACCGCGGGAGTGCCGAAAGCTTCCGCAAAGAGTTGCGGATAGTTGCGCCCGGCGATCCAGTCGGCGAGCGCGACGGGGATGTCTTGTGCAAGCACTAGCGGAGAGGAGGATGCAATGCGCGTTGCGACTTCATTCCAGTCGCGGCCGGCGTGCGCCATTTCCACACTGCTCACCGGCGGGCCAACAGCCTGGCTCTCCAGCGCGCCGCCGAAGGGCAGCACGAGCGCTCCGCTGACCGGGTCGCTGAAGACGCCGCCGGCGCGGCCATCCCAGAAGAGGGACGGCGCGAAGGCGGCATTGATCATGGAGGGGGCCTTGCGCCCCGTGACCTGCAGCACGAAGGGGAAGTCCTGCGTGGGCACGAGCTGATTGGCGGCATCGGTGCCCACCACGCCGGGCGAACCGCGCACATCGTCGGCGGTGCCGGCCACTCCATCAGGGCCGGGATGTAGCGAGATCGGACCAACCAGCGCGCTGCGCGGGTCGCTGCCGCCCACCGCAGGAATGTGACAAGTGCCGCAAGAGATGGTGCGCGGGCTCGAGAGCTGCTCGTCCCAAAAGAGCGCCTTACCGAGGTTGGCCTTGGCCACAGTGATGGGATTGCCCGGCGGCACAGGCACGGGCGGCACGCCGGGTGGCGGCCCGATCTGGGCCGAGGCAGAGGCTGCCAGCAGCAGCAGCGCTGCGAGACGGACGCTCGGCTTGCTCGCACCGGCGCGGCCGCTGCGAATCTGCTCGTGGCGCTTCATCAGACATCCCTCCGCTGCTCGCGGTCCTGTGGGCCGAAGGGCTGGGGTCCACGCGGGCCGGCGCGGAGGCGCTCGCCGCCGCGCTCGCCGACGCGGTCGCCGATCCGCTCGCGGACGCGCTCGCGAAGCGTGTCCATGCGTCGCTCGCGCTCGGCTTGCAGCGCGCGCTCGACTTCCCGCCCGACTTCACGTCGCACTTCGCGCTGGACCTGGCGCTTCACATGCCGCATGAGCTTGGCGCGGAGTTCCTGGCGCCGCTCGCCGCGCTGGCCCTGCTGGCCGCGATCGGCCTCGTCCGCGTCTGGGCGGGGGCTCTCCCGGACGCTGTCGGGGTCCGGTGGCGCGCGGCGTGGGGCGCGCTGCGCGCTGGCCTCGGCCGAGAGCAGGCCGAGCAGGGCGAGCCCGGCCAGAAAGGCCAGGGCCCGGGAACTGAGCGAAGTGTTGGGGCTGGTCATGGCGAGTGTCTCCTTGAGAGTGAAGGCGCAATCGCCGTCCGGACCTTACGCTGTTTCCCAATGCGCCCCTTCGAGGACCAGGAACGCGAGGCCCTGCGCCGCGGCGCGCCAGCGGCTTGGGGCCGAGTTTGCGCCGAGGTGGCGCCGCGCCTGCTGGTCCTGCTGCGCTGCCGCATGGACGCTGAACTCTCAGCCCGCCTCGACCCCGAGGATCTGCTTCAGGAAGGCCTGCTCCAGCTCTCGCGCTCGCGCCTCGACCCGGGGCCAGCGGGCCTAGCGCTCCTGGCCTGGTTGCGCGAGGCCGCGGCGCACCTGCTCATCGACGGGCATCGCCGCCATGTGGAGGCGGCGCGCCGGTCGGTGCGCTCCGAGCGCGGCGCGCCCGCGGGCCCGGGCGCTAGCGACGAGCAGGCCTCGCCGCTGACCACGCCGACGCGCGCCGCGCGCCGGGCTGAACGCGCGGCGGAGTTGGCGCGCGCGCTACAGCGCCTGGGCGTCGAGCAGCGCGATGTGCTTCTGCACCGTCTGATCGAGGGCCATTCGCTGGCCGAGACGGCCAAGCTCATGTCGCGCAGCGAAGGGGCCGTCTCCGTGCTGCAGAATCGCGCCCTGAAATCCTTGCGCGAGGTCTACCGCGGCCCGGCGCCGACGGGAGCGCCATGAAGGAGCGACCGGACCCAGACGCACCTCGGCCAGCCGAGGAGCCGGACGCAGCTTTAGACGCCAGTGGCTTGGATGCCGAAGCGCTCGAAGGCCTGGCCATCGTGGAGGCCGCACTCTCCAGCGACCCTGCCGCCTATGGCCTCTCCTCCGGGCCGAGCCTCTTGGAGCGCGGCGTATTGCCTGTGGAGTTCGACGGGCTGCGGCTCGAGCGGCTGCTCGGCCGCGGCGGCATGGGCGAGGTCTATCTCGGCCGGCAGCTCGGACTCGACCGCGACGTAGCCGTGAAAGTCGCCGTGGCGCCGGCGAGCGAGGAGATTCCCAGTGCCGATCTCTTCGCGCGCGAGGGCCGGTTGCTGGCCGCGCTCGATCATCCGGGCATCGTGCGCGTGCACGGCGTGGGGCTGGTGGCCGGGCGGCGCTATCTCGTCATGGAGCGCGTGCAGGGCCGCACTCTGGAAGAGATCGGCTTGGCCTCGCTCTCCACGCCGGCTCTGCTGGAGTTGGCCGAGGCCCTGAGCGAGGCGCTCGCGGCGGCGCACGCGCGCGGCGTCGTGCATCGCGACCTGAAGCCGGCCAATGTGATCCTCGCGGAGGAGGGCGGCCGCAGCCGTCCGCGCCTGCTCGACTTCGGCGTGGCCGGGCGCGCCTTTGATCCGCCCGAAGTGCCGGGCCTGGGCACGCAGCGCTACATGGCGCCGGAGCAGCGCGACGGGCGGCCCGTGGGACCGGCCGCGGACATCTACGCGCTGGGCGTGCTCTTGCGCGAGGCGCTCGACGGCCGCGGCGATCTGCCCGGTGATCTGCCCGCCCTGCTGGTCGCGATGACGGCGGATGATGCGGCTCTGCGCCCCGCTGACGGGGCCGCCTTGCTCGCGCGCTTGCGCCCGTTCCTGCCACGCGCACGCGGCGCGAGGCCGGCGCGGCGCCGGACCATGCTCATCGCGGCAGCGCTCGTGCTGCTGACTCTCGTGGCGATGCGGCGCGGCGGCTTCTTCCGCACCGAGGCAGAGCCGGGCGCCGCTCCGCCGACCAGCGAGCAGCGCTTGCCGACGCGACTCGAGGCTTTGCGCGAAGGGCGCCTGGACGCGCGCGTCGACGGCCGGCGCGACGCGCGCTTGCAACCACGCCTCGAGCCTCGCCTGCCTGGGCGGGTCGGTGGGCAGCCGGCCCTGCGCCCGCGCGGCCCTGATGGCCGGCCCCTGCCCTGGCGAGCGCTGTTGCCGCCCAAATAGGGGCGAGCCGAGCGGTGTCGTCCGGGAGTGCTAGGATTCTCGGCCCACTCCTCGGAGGTCGAGTATGTTCGACTGCACTTTCACTCGCGCCGGTTCCGCCCTGCTGCTCCTCGCATCGCTGGGTGCGGCCCTTCCGGCCTGCACGGCTCGCACTGCAGTCCAGGCGGAGGTGGGTGCGGCAAGCAACGCGCCACCTGCCGCCGTCGCAGCGAGCGTCGGCGAACCGGTGGCCGACTTCACGCTGAAGGATGCCGCCGGGCAGGAGCACTCGCTGTCCGACTTCCGCGGGCGCGTTGTGCTGCTCGACTTCTGGGCCTCGTGGTGCGGGCCGTGCCGCAAGGCCATGCCGGAGATCGCCGAACTGGCGCACGAGTACGCCGGCAAGGGAGTGGAGATCGTGGGCGTCGCCATCGGCGAGCCGGGCGAGAAATCGGCTGAGTACATGAAGAAGCAGGGCTTCGACTACAAGCTCTTCGTCGAGGGCGATGCCGTCGCCAAGCAGTTCGGGGTGCAGGCCATTCCCACGGTCGTCATCCTGGATCGCGACGGCCGCAACGTCTTTCAGAAGACGGGCGCCCCGCCCAAGGCGGAGCTCGTCGAGCTGCTCGACAAACAGCTCGCCGGAAGCTGAGGTCGCTGCGAGCACGCGCCCCTGCCGCGGCTCGGCTCAGGGCGTAGGCGGAGGATCCTGCGCCGCCCAGTTGGCGAGCTGCCCGGTCTCAGCGACAAGACTGTCGCGTCCGGCCTCGCTGTCGTCGTAGACGCCGCGCGCTCGGCCGTGGCGGTCGAGCAAGAGCCAGTCGGCGCTGGGGCTGCCCGCCGCAGTGGCGAGGCTCAGCATCTGCCGGCTGCCTTCGTCCGCGAGGAAGATCTGGTTGGGGCGGTGCACGCGCTGCGCGACGAGGAAGTCCTCGAGTTGCTTGGGGTCGCCGCCCGAGCAGAGCAGCACGAAGTTCACGGTGTTGCCGAGGCCGCGCAGCCGGCGCCGCAGCGCGATGAGACTTTCTAGCGCCGTGCCTTGCCGCAGGGCATCGCCTAGTGGCAGCGCGCCGACGAGCGTGATCTGCCCGCGCAGCGCGGCCAGGCTGACCAGCGTGCCCTGGGCGTCGGGCAACTGGGTGTCGAGCGGCGCCGTCTCCAGGCCCGGCAGCATCGGGGGGAATTCCCGCCGCAGCGACTTCACCAGCGGCACGGAGAAGCCGGTCAGGATGAGCAGCGCCCAAAAGGCGCCCCACCACTTGGCGCCCCCAGATCTGGCGCCAGGCCGGCGGCTCAGACGGCTTCCTTCCGCTCCCGGGCCAGCAGACGACGGATCCACAGCAGCGTGAGCGAGACGACGGCGTAGGGCAGGATCAGGAAGCCCAGGATGTAGAGCAGCGTGTCCGTGTCCTGGCTGAGCGAGCAGTAGGGGCAGGCCGAGGCTGCCGCCGAGAGCGCGACAACGGCTCCGGCGACGGCCGCGCCGCGCTTCACGAGAGGGAATCCCGGAAGGCCTGCTCGACCATCAAGATCACGGCTGCGAGCCCCATGTACACCGGCATCATGGCGATGTACTTCAGCCAGGCCTTCTCCCACTTGAGGTGCATGAAGTAGGCGGCCACCAGCACGGCCTTGCCCACCGCGAGCATCGTGAGCAGCATCCACTTGGTGTGGTGGTTCCACGGGGCCGAGTAGACCTGCGGCACGAAGACCTCGACCACGGTCAGGAAGGCCAGAACCAGCCAGATCGTGACGAAGGTGGAGGTGGTGGGGCCGTGTGCTGCGGCGCCGTGACCGCCCGCAGATGCGTGCGTGCCGTGCGTCGTGGCGTGGGACTTGTCGTGTTTAGCGGACATGGCGTCCCTCCTCAGAGCAGGTACACGAAGGTGAAGACCAGGATCCAGACCAGGTCCACGAAGTGCCAGAACAGGCCCACCAGTTCCACGGGGCTGGCTGAGTTGCCGCCCTGCGTGTAGCGGCCCTTCATGGCGCCAAAGAGGATGCAGGTGAGGTAGATCACACCGGAGAGCACGTGCAGTCCGTGGAAGCCGGTGACTACGTAGAACGTAGAGCCGAAGAGCGGGTGCAGCGCCTGTCCATTGAAGGTGGACTCGGTGAGTCCGATGCCCAAGTGCGACAGGTGCGTGTACTCGTAGGCTTGAATGCCGAGGAACATCGCGCCGCCGAGGATGGTGGCGAAGAGCCAGCCCACCGTGGCGCTCTTGCGCATCTGTTGGCTGGCCTGCACAGCCATGACCATGGAGACCGACGAGCAGATGAGCACGAAGGTCGCGAAGGCCGTGAGATTGATGCCTAGGACCTCGGTGGGCGTGATGCCGTCCGCCGGCCAGTAGGGCGCGAAGATGCGCATGAGCGCATAGGCCAGCAGCAGGCCGCCGAAGGCCATGCCGTCCTGCGCGATGAAGATCCACATGGCGACCTTGCCGCCGGTGGCCTTGCCGAAGAGGGGGTCCTCGTGCCGCTCGTCCGGCGCATCCGAACTGTGCGGGTGAGCAGCGTCGTGAGACACGGCGTGGGATGCGTTCATGCGGGACGGATCCTAGAAGACAAAGAGGGCCAGGAAGAGCACGAGCCACACGGCACCGACGAAGTGCCAGAAGAGGGCGATGTTGACCGGCGTGGAGATGCGCGCGGAGCTGTAGCGGCCGGTGGCGCCGCCGACCAGCACCAGACCCAGTCCCAGCAGGCCGCAGACGACGTGGGCGGCGTGGAACCAGGTCAGCGCGAAGAAGAGGGATTCATAGATGCCGGTCTCGGGGCGCGAACCGGCGCTCCACAGATCGAGCCACAGGCGGGTCTGGAGCACGGCGAAGGCCAAGCCCAGCGCGCCGGCCAGCGACCAGAGCGACAAGAAACCTGTGCGGCCTTGCCGACCGCGCACCACCGCGGCGTGCAAGACGAGACTGCTGGCCAGCAGCAGCAGGGTGCCGAAGAGCGCAAGCTGCGTCGAGGGCAGCACCACGCCGGCCGGCGGCCACGCAGGCTGGCGACCGCGCACGACCAAAAAGGAAAGGAAGAGCGTGAGGAAGGCCATGGTCCAGCTCCCCAGGAACAGAACCATTCCCAAGGTCTTGTCGACCTGGGAGCGGGTGCTTTCCTTAGGCAGCGTGAGCGTGGCGGTGGACATGGGGCTTAGCGTTTCGCTGTGGCCTAGGGCCTCAGGAGGGGAGCTTCTCCGTTTGCGGCAGCCAGTCGCGGTCCTTGAGCTTGGGGTGGCTGTACTCGTGCGGACCGGAGAGCACCACCGGGATGTGGTCGAAGTTGTGGTGCGGCGGCGGGCTGGGGATGCCCCACTCCAGCGTGCCGACCTGCCAGGGGTTCATCGCGGCCTTGGTGCCGCTCTTCACGCTGGAGAGGAAGTTCCAGGCGAAGAAGAGCTGGCTCACGCCCAGCACGAAGGCGGCCGCCGAGGTGAGCACGTTGAGGTGCTGCAGCGGCTGCGTGTAGGCGTTGTCGGTGTGGTCGTAGTAGCGGCGCGGCATGCCGGCCCAGCCGCTCACGAACATCGTGCAGAACACGGTCGTCAGCGGAATGATCGTGGTCCAGAAGTGCAGCTTGCCCAGCTTCTCGCTCAGGTTGCGGCCGAACATCTTGGGGAACCAGAAGTAGGTGCCCGCGAAGGCCCCGAAGAGGGCCGACGCCGCCATGGTGAGGTGGAAGTGGCCCACCACGAAGTAGGTGTCGTGCAGGAAGACGTCGGTGGAGATGGTGGCGAGATAGATGCCGGTCAGGCCGCCCAGTCCGAAGACGAAGATCACGCCCATGGAGAAGAGCATGGCCGTGGTGAGGCGCAAGCTGCCGCGCCACAGCGTGTGCAGCCAGTTGAAGAAGAGGATCTCGCCCGGCACCGAGATGATCATGGTGAGCAGCATGAAGCTCTCGCCGAGCATCGCGGTGAGGCCGGTGGTGAACATGTGGTGGCCGTAGACCACCGCGGACAGGATCGTGACCGCCGCCATGGCGCCGACCGTGACCTTGTAGGCGAAGGCCGGCTTGCGCGCGAAGAAGGAGAGCAGGTCCGAGACGATGCCCCAGGCCGGCAAGATGAGGATGTAGACCTCAGGGTGCCCGAAGAGCCAGAAGAGGTGCTGGTAGAGGATCGGGTCGCCGGCGCCGCTCGTCGTGATGGAGGCCGGCACGAAGAAGCTCGTGCCGAAGGCGCGGTCCAGCACCATGAGGATCATGGCGCTGCCGATGACGGGCAGGAAGAGCACGTTGAGCACCGACGTGAAGAAGAGGCCCCACACCGTGAGCGGCAGCCGCGACCAGGTCATGCCCGGCGCGCGCAGCCGGATGATCGTGGTCACGTAGTTGATGCCGCCCATGATCGAGCTGGCGCCGATGAAGAACACGGCGATGGCCCAGAGCGTCTCGCCGTCGCCCGGTGTGCCGATCGTGGAGGAGAGCGTCGGATAGGCCGTCCAGCCGCCCTCGGCCGCGCCCAGCGGCACGAACAGCGAAGCGAAGGCCACGCCCGCGCCCAGCACGAGCGTCCAGAAGGACAGCATGTTGAGCGTGGGGAAGATCATGTCCCGCGCGCCGATCATGAGCGGGATGCAGAAGTTGCCGAAGGCGCCGATCAACAGGGGCGTGAGCCCCAGGAAGATCATGATCGTGCCGTGCATCGTGAACAGCGTGTTGTAGCTGTCGGGCGGCAGGACGCCGTCGGAGTTGGGCCACAAGAGCTGACCGAGCAGCGGCACCGGCTGGCCCGGGTAGGCGAGCTGCCAGCGGATGATCATGGCCATGATGCCGCCGATGAGCAGCCAGATGAGGCCCATCCACATGAACTGCTTGGCGATGACCTTGTGGTCGACAGAGAAGACGTGCTTCCGCAGGAAGCTCGTCGGCGCGGGGTGAATGTGGTCGCCGCTCATCGGGCTACTCCTTCCACGCCCAGGCCCACTGGGCCTCGGCGTCCTTGGCGTCATATGTTTCGCGGGCGATGCGGCTGGCCTCGCGTTCCCAGGCCTCCCAGGTGTCGTCACCCTCGGCGTCCGGGACCACCGTGAGGACGCCGTGCATCTGGTAGTGCGCGAAGCCGCACAGCTCCGCGCAGAGGATGTCGAACTCGCCGCTGGCCGGCGGGTTGGCCTTGGGCTTCCCGTCCGAGGTCTCGAAGACCTGCGGCTGGAACCAGAGCTGGTTGATGGCGCCCGGGTTCGCGTCGCGCTTCACGCGCATGTCCGGCAAGAACAGCGAGTGGATCACATCCTTGCTAGTCAGGTTGAAGACCACCGGCCGCCCGTCGGGCACGTGCAGGTGATTGATGGTGACGATGTCGTCGGCCGTGCCGAACTCGCCGTCCTCGCCGGTGGCGCGGAAGTTCCAGGCCCACTGCTGGCCCAGCACTTCTACGCGGTAGCACTCCGGCCCCTTGGGGATGTTCCAGTTGGCCTCGCGCAGGTCGCGCATGGAGATGTAGAGCACCGAGGCGTCGAGCACGAGGAAGACCGTGACCGAGACCACCACGGTGAAACGCTTGTCGTGCAGGCTCGTGCCGCTGTCGTAGTGCGCCTTGTGGCCTGGGCGCGCGCGGTCGCGCAGCACCGGCACGATGAGCAGCACCAGCACGATGAAGAAGCTCGCGCTGATGAGCCAGGTGATCATCCAGAAGAGATCGTCAACGCGCCAGCCGTCGAGGCTCATCGAGGGCGTCGGCGCCCAGCGCTTCTCAACGGCGGCCCCCTGCGCAAAGGCCAGGGCGGGCAGGCAGAGCAGCGCCGAGAGCGTCGCGAGGGCGCCGCGCATCCGACGGGTGAAGGAGGGGCTCATGAGGGCGCTCACTTTCCGCGCAGCCCGGCCATATAGGCCGCGCGCGCCGGCTGATCTTTGTAGGTGTCCACCAGACTGCGCACGTAGTGCGAAATGGCCCAGATCTCTTCGTCGGGCATGCCGCCCTTCCAGGTCGGCATGGCCGCGCCGCCGATGCCGGCCGCGATGGTTTGGTACGTCTCGCGCACGTCGCGGCTGGCGCGCAGCGTGTGCCAGGTGAAGTCGGGCGAGGGAATCGCGACCTTGTAGCCCTGCACGTCGTAGCTCGAGTCGGACTTGAGCTTGCTGTAGGTCAGGTTCTCCGGCTGCGCCGTGCTGGCGGCGTTGCCGAGCAGCGCGTTGAGGTCGCCTGCGGACAAGTACGAGGGATGGCAGCCCTGACAGCCGCGCTTGTGATAGGCGTCACGGCCGGCCGCGATGGCTTCGCTCTCTCGTCCGGCCCAAGGGTCGTCGCCGGTTTCGATGATGTCCGCAATCTCGTTCGTCGGGTCGCGCCAGCCGCTGTCTTCCGGCGAGAGGAACTTGATGTATTGCACGATGTCGTGCAGGCGTTGCTCGGAGACATCCCAGGCCAGCATGGGCGTGCCGTCCAGGCCCTTGCGCACGAGCTGCACGAGCGCGGCGTCACTCGGCAGGAACTGGCTGTTCACCTTGGTGAACTTGAAGGTGCTCTGCTGGAAGCTGCGGGGCGGCGGGCGCAAGTGCTGCGCCGAGCGGCCGTAGCCGTCGCCTTCCAGGCCGTGGCAGCTCGAGCAGAACTGCACGAAGTCCTGGCGGCCGCGGGTGAGCACATCGGCCTCAACCCACTGCCAGTAGATCTCGTTCTCCTCGTCCCAGAAGTAGACGCCTTGGGAGTCCACCAGGTAGCCGTCCTGCTCGGTGAAGCGGCCGGGCTCGGCGGCGGCCATGGCCTCCAAGGCCTCGGCGCTGGGAGCCACGAACTGCGCGCGCTCGTGAATCTCGAGCGGCACGTTGCGCGGGGCGCGCGCGTGCGGTGGGAGCTTGGCCGTCGGCGCGGCACCGTCGGCATGACCGTCGGCCTGGCCCTCAGCGCCGCCGTCTTGGGTCGCGGCGGCCGCCACTGGCGGCGCGGGGGGAGCCGGCAGCACGGCTGCGCCATAGAGCGCGGCGGTGGCCAGAGTCAGCAGGCCGAGACGGGCGAGCAATGGGGTCATGAGGGGCTTCCCGAGCGGTGACCACAGCCGAGGATTCGGCCGCGAGGTGGTTGGCCGACCTGCTCCGTGGCGCGGGCCGGATACACCTCGGCGGCGAGTCTAGAAAACCCGACACGGCGGGTACAAGATCGGCGGAAGGGCCTGTCGGTTGGATTTTTCCCGGGCTCTCGCGGAGTGCTGGGGCGCGCTCGACTCAGAGCGAGTCGTGACTCGCGCGGCCGCCGTAGTCGTGGCGCGAGCCGTCCGGGGCCTCGACACGCAGCCCGCCCAGCACGCCGGGCGTGGCCCAGGGGTAGTCGAGCGGGATCTTGCCGTGTCCGCCGGGCACGTCGAGCAGGTACTGCGGCAGGGCATGCCCCGGGACGGTGCCGCGCAGCGCCCGCATGAGGCGGTAGCCCACCTGCACGCTGGTGCGCAGATGCCCGGTGCCCGGAACGAGGTCGGCGTGGTGCAGCGCGTAGGGCCGGATACGGCTTTCGAGCAAGGCGAAGAGCAGCGCGCGGTGCACTTCGGGCTCGTCGTTGATCCCGGCGAGCAGCACCGACTGATTCAGCAGTGTGACGCCCCGTGCGTGCAATCGCCCGGCCGCCGCGCGCGCCGCGGGCGTGACTTCCACCGGATGATTGAAATGGCTGACCAGGAAAAGCGGCTTGCTGAGGCTGCCCAGCGCCTCGGCGAGCGCCTCGGTGAGGCGGAAGGGGTTCACGACGAGCATGCGCGTGTGGATGCGCAGCGTACGGAGTTGGGGCAGCGCGTCGAGCCGGCGCAGGATCGCGAGCAGCCGGTCATCGGAGAGGGTGAGCGGGTCGCCGCCGGTCAGGATGACTTCGCGCAGCTCGGTCTGCCCGGCGATCCAGTCCAGCGCGGCCTGCACGGCCTGCTCATCGAGCGCGTACTCGGCCCGCCCGATCATGCGCTTGCGGAAGCAGTGCCGGCAGTGCACTGAGCAGACCGGCGTGGGGTAGAGCAGGGCGCGGTCGGGATAGCGTCGCGTGAGGCCCGGGAGCGGATGCAGGCCGGGAGCCTCGTCGCCGATCGGGTCGTCGCGTTCCTCGGCGGTGCGCCGCAGCTCGCGCGGCGAGGGCACGGCCAGGGCCCAGATGGGGTCTTGTTCGGAGGCCCGGCGCGCGAGCCCGATGTAGTAGGGCGTGGCGCGCATCCCGTAGAGCGCGATGGCGGCGGCGATGCTGGCGCGGTCGAGGTCGCTCAGCTCGAAGCGGCCGGGGAAGAGCCGCTCGACGTCCTCGAGCGACGTGGCGGCGTGCTTGTGCTGGTATCGCCAGTCTTCGACAGACTCAGCCAATGTCGCCGGTGACGCGGTCATGTCGGCATCGTAGCGAGTGCCGTCGCGGGCTGCTCGCGCGTCGCGATCCGGACGCTCAGCGCCCCTTGCGCTTCTTCACGGCCTCGCGCAGCAAGTACTCGATGTGCGCGTTGAGGCTGCGCAGTTCCTGTGCCGACCAGCCGCGCAACTCGGCCATGAGTTCCGGCGGCAGCCGTAAGAGGAAGGGTTTGCGCGCGCCGGCGCGGCCCTCGCCACCGCCGACCTCGTCGAGGGGCGCAGCATCGCCCGCATCGTCGGGACCGGCGGGTGGCGAGGGGGTCACGGCTCGGCGCTCAGGTGTAGAGGCTGCCGGTATTCAGCACGGGCTGCGGCGCCGAATGGCTGCACAGCACCACGAGCAGATTGCCCACCAGAGTGGCGCGCCGCTCGTCATCCAGCGTCAGGATCTTCTTGCGGCCCAGCTCCTCCAGCGCGTGTTCGACCATGCCCACGGCGCCCTCGACGATCTTGGCGCGCGCGGCGATTACGGCCGTGGCCTGCTGGCGCTGCAGCATCGCGGAGGCGATTTCCTGCGCGTAAGCCAGGTGGCTGATGCGGGCCTCAATGATCTCAATGCCGGCGCGGTCGAGGCGGTGCTGCAACTCGGTGCGCAGCTCCACCGCGATCTGCTCGGCGTCGCCGCGCAGCGTGACCGAGTGGCCCTCGGCCTGGCCCTCGTCGTAGGGATGCGTGCTGGCCAGCGAGCGCACGGCGGTCTCGATCTGCACGTCGACGAAGTTCACGAAGTTCTCGACGTCGAAGACGGCCTGGGCGGTGTCGCGCACCTGCCACACGACCACGGCGCCGATCTCGATCGGGTTGCCGAGCAGGTCGTTGACCTTGATCTTCTGGCTGGCCACGTTGTGGGCGCGCTGACTGACCTTGTGGCGCAGCGTGAAGGGGTTGGTCCAGTAGAAGCCGGGCTCGCGTACCGTGCCGCGGTAGCGGCCGAAGAGCACCAGCACGCGGGCGATGTTCGGCGGCACGACGAAGAAGCCGAAGAGCATCAGGAACACCGTGATCCCGCTGAGAATTGCGAAGACCACGAAGAGGGCGAAGAGCGCGTTCGGCGCGCCGCCGTCCCTCGACAAGGTCGACAGGAAGGCGCCCAAGGCGACAACTCCGGCCACGTAGGCCGGCAGGCCGAGGAGCATGGTCCAGGCGGGTTTGGCCTTGAACAGGACTTCGTGAGAAGGCTGGCGATTGGTCATGACAGAAGGGACTCCGTTGAGGTGGTATTGGAGTGATATCATATCGGTATCGCCGGTCAACGGCCTGAAGTTATGGCTTGGCCGTGGCGCCGGCGGGCGGAGAGGGGGCGGCCTGGGGCGCGAGGCCTAGAAGATGCCGTCCGCCAGCCGGCCAGTTAAGTCGTTAACTGAACTTGCTTAACGACTGTTCATGGCGAAGGGCTCGCCGACGCTCAGTACGACATTGCTGGCATCCAGCACCAGTGGCTGGACCACGCCCCGGGAGACCGGAAGCCGCGAGAGGGGCAGGTGGGCCTCGCCGTTTGGCCCGAGGACCACGATGGGGGCCGCCGCCACGCCGCCCGGCAGCTCAGAGAGGTCGAGCGCGAGCAGGCGCGCGTCCTGGGCTGAGATTGGAGCCGGAAAGGGCCGCGCGCTGACGGGCAGCGCCACGCGCACGCCGACCGGGCCGCGTACGCGCAGCGTGCTGCCGAGCACCGGACTCTCGACGAGATCGATCTGCACCACGGGCGCGCCGCGATCCTGCGGCAAGTGGGGCAGCAGGCGCAGCCAAGCCATGACGTAACCCAGCCCCGCCGCGCTCGTCTCGTCGAGCCCGATCACGTACTTGTCAGGCAGCTCGTACTGGCGCGCGATGGCCTCATCGAGTCCGAAGACATAGCCATGTTGTCGCCGCAAACTGGCCTCGGTGACATCACGCAAGAGCGCGAGCGCGGCGAGGTAGACCGGCCGCTCGTCGGCGCGCGCCACGCGGTAGGCGATGCCCTGCGCGTCGATCGCTGCCGTGGGGGGGCCGCCAAAGGTGTCGCCCACGTCGCCATTCCAGTAGCTCTCGGGCTGCTCGCGGCAATCGCCCTGGTAGGTGCCGCGGAAGCAGATGCAGACCATCTCCCAGTGCTTGAAGAAGCTTTCGGTGAACTGGCCATTGGTGAGCTGCCGGCCCTTGAGGTCGTTGCGCGCCAGTTCCATGAGCGCCTCGCGATAGAGCGGCGAGCCGGCGCTCGCGGGATTCAGCGCGGCGGGCAACTCGTACAGCTCCAGCGGGCCGAAGAAGGCGCGTGGGCTGTCGCCGGCGCAGGCCGTGCCGAGTCGCACGGCCTGGATCCATAGCGTGTCGTCGGCGCGGGACGTCCGCCGCTCCAGGCGGTGGTCGGTGGCGAGCTGCACCAGCGCCAGGGCCTGCTGCACCGTGCGGGCCAGTTCGGTCTCGGGTGCCGGAGCGCCGCCTACGGCCAGGACTTCGTGCAGCGCGCCGAGCAAGTCTTCGCAGAGGTAGCCGTAGTGGTCGTCGGTGTCGTTCTCTAAGTCGTAGCGCGCCGCATCCCAAGGTCGCTCGAAGCGCGAGAGGGCGCGCTGCACCGCGGGCAGATCGGCCGGGCGCGGCGCGAGCGCATGCACGCGCAGGATCGCGCGCGGCGAACGCATGAGCTCGTACCAGAAGCTGCGCCCGGTGAGGATGGCCCAGCTCGTGTAGAAACGCCGGTGCGTCTCGATCTCGCCTTGCGGCGTGAGCCGGTCGGGAATGTGGCCCCACCAGTTGGAGAGGTCGCCGACGATGCGCCCCTGCTTGGGATCCCATTGCGGTAGCGGCGGGGCGCGGTCCGCGGGGATGTCGTGCTCGCGCTGCAGCGCAATGAGCGTGTCGGCGATGCGCCGCGCCTGGGCCAGGCAGCGAGCGCGCAGCTCCTCATCACCGAGTTGCTCGCGCGCGTCGAGCAGAAAATCCACCCAGGCCGCGACCGTGGCCGCTTCCGCCGTGGGGCGCCCCGTCTGCGTGTCGATCATGCGCGGCAGGCCGGTGGTCTCGTCGAAGTGCCGCTCGAGCACCGAGCGCACGATGGCCTGCAAGGCCGGCTGGCGCGCGGCGATCTCGTCCGTCCAGCCGCGGCGCCGGCATTCCTTGAGCCAGGCCACCAGCAGGTTGTGGATGGTGTGGAAGCCGGCGAAGCGCTCGCTGTCTTGCGTTTCGCCGCTCTGCACGTGGAAGCGCGTGAACGTGGCGTAGCCACTCTGCGGATCCACGAGCTGCAGTCCGCCTTCCGCGCGCGGCAAGAGCCAAGTGTCCAGCGTCCAGCGCACGGTCTCGGCGATCCAGCCCGAGAGTGCGGCTGCGTCGATGGCCGGCCAGCGCACGCCCGCACTGACTTCGTCGATGTCCACGAGGAGAGCGCCCTCGGCGTCGCTCGGCGATGAGCCCGTGGCTGCCACTGAGAGACGCAGATTGAGTCGCGGCTCAGCGGCTTGGCCGTGCTGCGCAACGAAGAGCGCGCCCATGTCCAGCGCGATGCGATGCCAGCCCTGCTCCGGCGCGCGCACCTGGACCGGCGCGACCTCGGCGCCCGCCGCGTCGTGGACCAGAAGTTGCCCATCGACCTCGCTCAGGCTCACGAGCACGCGCCGGCCGGGACCGTCCTCGAGCACGACCTGAAGCCGAGCGCCGGCGCGCGGCCGCACCGCGAAGCCGACGACCAGGCTCTCCGTGAAGCGCGCGTCGCCCACCAGCTTTTGCAGGACTTCGCCGGCAGCGGGCGTGAGGCGCAAGCAGCGCTCGCCGCGAAAGGGCGCCTCGGTGACGACGTGACTCCAGCTTTCCTCGGCGGTGGGTGCGAAGGCGCCCTTCCAGTAGGCGCCGTACTTGGGCGGCTGGCTCGTCGAGTCGGCGATCTGCTCGAAGCCGCCATTCAGCAGGCCGTCCACGAGCAAGGTGCCGGGTGGCGGCGCCACGGGGGCGCTCTGTTTGGCGGCAGCGGCGCAGGCCAGCAGCAGCGGGAGCGCGAGCCCGGCGGCGCGACGCAGGGCTCTCATGGGGGCTGGCTCCAAAGCGAGTCGGCGCCGCGAAGCGATGGCGCCCGAGCCGATCATGCCTCTAGAATCGGCCCCCGTGAAGGCCTACCTCGATCTCGTGCGCCACGTCCTCGATCACGGAGTGCGCAAGCCCAGCCGTACCGGCGTGGACACCATCTCCTGCTTCGCGGCGCACTATCAGGTGGATCTCGCCGAGGGCTTTCCGCTGCTCACCACCAAGAAGATGCACTGGGGCTCGGTGCTGCGCGAACTCCTCTGGTACCTCTCGGGCGAGGACCACATCCGCAACCTGCGCCAGTACACCAAGATTTGGGATGCCTGGGCCGACGAGAACGGGCGCCTGGATACGGCCTATGGCGCCTACTGGCGGCACTTCCCCAGCGCAACCAAGGATCCCGGCGGCACCTGGCAGGTGCGCGAGATCGACCAAATCGCCAACGTGCTCAACGCGCTGCGCACCGACCCGAGCAGCCGGCGCATGGTCGTCTCGGCCTGGGAGCCCGGCAATGCCTGGAGCAGCCGCCTGCCGCCCTGCCACTACACCTTTGCCTTTCAGGTGCTCGCGGGCCGCCTCAACTGCCACCTGAATCAGCGCAGCGGCGACGTGGCCCTGGGCATCCCCTTCAACTTGGCGGCCTACGCCACGCTGACGCAGATGCTGGCCCAGGATGTCGGCCTGGCCGTGGGCGTCTTTAGCCACACCATCGTGGATGCGCACATCTACACCTCGCGCGCCGACGGCAGCATGGCGGAGTACGACCACATCGCCGGGCTGCGCGAGCAGCTCGAGCGCAAGCCGCTGCCCCTGCCGCGGCTGATCATCGCCAAGAAGCCTTTCGAGCAGCTCGGCTGGGACGACTTCGAGCTGCGCGACTACGTCTGCCACGACCCGATCAAGTTCAAGGTCGCAGTGTGAGCGCGGACCGGGCGCCGCCACCGCGCACGGCGATCATCGTGGCGATGACCCGCCAGGGCCTACTGGGCCGCGGCAACAGCTTGCCCTGGAGCTGGCCCGAGGATTTGCGGCACTTCCAGCGCACGACGCGCGGCCATGCCGTGGTCATGGGGCGCAAGACTTTCGACAGCCTGCATGGGCAGTTCGGCGGGCCGCTCAAGGGCCGGACGAATGTCGTGGTTTCGAAGGCGCAGGGCGGAGCTGGGCCCGACGGCCTGGAGCGCGACGGTGCGCGCTGGTTCGCCACGCTGTCCGAGGCCCTGAGCTTCGCGGCTCGGACACCTCCGCCTCCGCCCGCACCCAAGGCCTCCGCTGCGCCAGCCGCGGCCACGAACCGGCCCGTGCCCGGAGCCGGGGCGGGGGAGCAGCCTCTCGGGATGACCGTGCCGGCCGTGCCCGGCGAAGTCTTCGTCCTGGGCGGCGCCGAAATTTTCCGGCTCGCCCTGACCGAGCTGCGCCCGGCCCCGCAGCGGCTCATCATCACCTGGGTCCCAGAGGTCCCGGCTGAGCCGGGCGATACCTTCTTTCCCTTTCAGCCGGCGCAAGCCTGGGTCAAGGAAGGCTTTCGGGCGGTCGCCTCGTGGCACGGCGAGGGCGGGGTGCTGGAGTACGGGGTCTACGAGCGCCGCCCCGGCTGACGCAACCGGTCCGGAGCGGCCGGGCCGACGCAGCGGATCTGGGAATTCATCGGGCGCACTCCGGCTTCACATCCGCGGTTCATCGAGCCGAAGAAGAATGCACGCGCGACAGAAGCGCGCCGTCGATCCGTCTCTGTGAGCCACATGAGCCTGAAGACCCAGCATCTCGGTGAACGTCGCTTCCTCGAGCAGCCCTGCTTCTTGGAAGCACCGACTCAGGCTGGGCATCCGCGACTCACGGCGCTCGTCGCTCTCGCGGCCATCGTCGCCGCGGCACTGCTGGCCCTCGCGATTCTCTAGCTCCGCCGCCTTCGGGCCCGCGGCCGCGCGGTCAGGCCGGCAGCCCCGAGCGCAGCACGCTCTCCATCGCTTCCGTGAAGCGATCGATCTCATCCAGCGTGGTGTAGACGTTTGGCGAGATGCGCAGCCCGTCCACATCCTTGTGCGCGATGGGCGTGGTGAGAATGCGGTGCTTGTCCCACAGGAAGGCGTGCAGCTTGTCGGTGGGCACGCCTTCGATGCGCACCGTGGCGAGGCCGCCGGCCAGGCCGGGCTTGAGGCTGGTGCTGAGCTTCACGCGTTCGTCGCGGATGAGCGAGCGCGCCCAGCGGTCCCGCAAGAACACTAGGCGCGCCAGTTTGCGTTCGGCGCCCATGGCGCGGTGGAAGTCGAGCGCCTGCGCGATGCCGAGGGCGGGCGCGAGCGGCCGCGTGCCCAGTTCTTCGAACTTGCGGATGTCGTTGGCCTGGGTCTCGGCGGCAGCCATGAGCGGCCAGAGCCCGGCGATCTTGTCCTTGCGCACGTAGAGCAGGCCCGTGCCGTGCGGCGCGCCGAGCCACTTGTGCAGGCTGCTGGCGTAGTAGTCGCACTTGAGCGCGCCCAGCCGGAAATCCAGATGTGCCAGGGCGTGTGCGCCGTCCACGATGACCGGCAGGCCCTTGCCGCGCGCCATCTGCACGATGCGCGCCACGGGCAGCACCTGCCCGGTGAGGTTGATCATGTGGCAGATGAGCAGCAGGCGTGTGCGCGGGCCGATGGCCTCCTCGAAGCGCTGCACGATCTCTTCGGGGTTTTCGGCGGGCACCGGCAGCGAGATCGTCTTGAGCACCAAGCCCTCGCGGCGCTCGCGCTGCCGGAAGGCATTGAGCATGCGCGGGTAATCCTGATCGCTGGTGAGGATCTCGTCGCCGCGCTGCAAGTCGAAACCGAACTGGCAGGCCTGCAAGCCCTCCGAGGCATTGCGATTGATGGCGATCTCTTCGGTCTCGGCGCCGAAGACGCGCGCCAGGCTCTGGCGCACGGCCTCCACTTGCGGCTGCTGGCTGCCGAGCAGCGCCAGCGCCGAGGGCCAGGCGTTGCACCAGTCGAGATGCCGCTTGACGGCCTCCTGCACGGGCTCCGGCGACGGACTCACGCCGCCGTTATTCAGGTTGATGACGCTGCGGTCCACGGTGTAGGACTGCGCGACTTGCCGCCAGAGATTCTCGTCCTCGGCGACCGCACCGGGCGCGACCTGCGGAGGCAGCGCGGCGAAGCGGGCCAGCACAGCGGCGGCGGGGCGGGGCTCCAGTGCGGCGCCCGCCATGGCGACGGCCGGCAGAGTGAGGAAACCGCGGCGCGTCAGCATGGCGGGGATTCTACGCCTCTCGCTGCGCGGCTGGGCACAAGGGTCCTGAGCATCAGCGGTCGCGCATCCGGTAAAGGCGCAGCGTCACCGGCGGCTGCGTGCCCGGCACCCTGATGCGCTTGCGCTCCCGGGCGGCGGCGGCGATGGCGGGTTCTGCAGGGTCTTCGAGGGGTCCGAGCACGATCCAATCCACGTCGGGGTAGGCCTCGGGGAAGGCGCCGCGCAGATTGCGGTCGGTGTAGGTGGTGCGCCCAGAGAGCACCGCAAGGATCGCGCCGCGCTCGTGCAGCACGAGCGTGTCAGGCGGCGTGTTTTCGCGCAGCCAGTCGGCCACGAGGCCGTCCAGCACGGCATTGCTGGCTTTGAGCTGTGTCGGCGCCAAGCTTTCGCCGGCCAGCGCCAGCGAGGAGCCGCCGAGCAAGAGCGCGAGCACGGCCCCGGCCGTCACGACGAGCCGGCGCCGCTCGTGCCGGTGCGCCACGGCGGCCGCGGCGCTTTCCAGCGCGAAGGCCACGGCCGAGAGCAAAAGCGGGATGAGCGGCAAGAACAGGCGACCTGCGTACGTGAAGTAGCTGAGCAGGAGTGCGACGGAAGCGAGCGCGTACCAGTCCAGCGCGCTGCGCCGGCGCCACCAAGCGAAGAGCACCGCGGCGGCCAACAGTCCCGTCAGCACACGCGGCGCCCAGCCGCCTTGCCGGCCGATGGTGATCTTGCCGACGGTGTTCACGATTTCTTGTGCGTTGCTGGCGAGCCGTTCTTGCCAGCCGGCCAGGTCCACGTAGGGCGAGTCCGGGTCGCCCGGGTCGGTGCGCAAAAGCGCCGAGCTGTAGTCGAACATGAGCAACTGCGTGGAGGGGCGCTCGGCGCGCGCGGCGGCCTCGCCCGACCAGATCATCCAGGGCAGATGCACGGCGAGCGCGACCGCGGCGAGGAGCGCGCCTTGCCAGCGGCGGCCCGGCGGCGCGCTGCGCGGACGCCAAAGGTCGGCCAGCACGAGGGCCGGCAGCACGAGCAGTCCCACGCTGCGGAAGTAGAGCGAGAGGCCCACGAGCACGGCGCCGACGAGCGCGCGGCCCAGCGGGGCCTGCCGTCCGTCGCGCGCGGGCAGCAGCAGGGCGAGGCCTGCGAAGAAGAGACAGAGGAAGGGAAACTCGCCGAAGACTTTGTTGAGCAGCTCGAGCGAGACGCGATTCAGCGCGAAGAGCAGGGCTAGGAGCGGCGCCACGACGGGCCCGTGCAGCCGGCGCAGGCAGAGCGCCAGCGCGAGGAAGGCGCCCGCCGCGAAGGCCTGGATGACGAGATTGATCGTGCGGTGGTCCCAGGTGCCGTCGCCCTGCGGCGTGAGCGGCGCGAGCAGCCACGAAAGGCCGGGCGGCCGCACGAAGAAGGGCCGGCCGAGATAGTTGTAGCCCTCACCTGCGGAGAGGCTTTGCGCCGTGAGCAGGTAGATCGCGCTGTCCACGAACTCGCCGAAGTTCTCGTCGACGAGCACGGTGACGACGAGGACGCACAGCAGCGCCAGCGTTCCCCAGAGCACGGCGGCGAGTTGTCGCTCAGAGATCATGAGAGCCGCCGAGTATCACTTGCGGCGCGGTGCCACGGCAGAGCGCGCGGCATCCCCGCCCGGGCGAGGCCGAAGCCGCGCGAGGTCCCAGCGACAGCGCCGGCGCTGCTCCGCGAGCCAGGGCTGGGAGGCCTCGGTGCCGCGCCCAGCCGGCGCTGCTCGCTCGTGGCCCAGCGCAGCCAGCGCCTCCTCCGCCGCCGCCGCGATGAGCGGGCCGAGGACCGGCGCAAACTTGAAGGCATGCCCGCTGCCGCCGGCCGCCACGACCACCCGCGGCCGGCCCGGAACGCGGTCGATCAGGAACTGGCCGTCGGGCGTGTCGTCGTAGAGGCACAGGCGGCCGCCACAGCGTGGCGCCTCGGCGAGCGAGGGCAGCAGCTCGGCCAAGAGCGCGCGGATCTGCGCCTCGTCTTCGGCGGGCAAGTCGCGGGGCGCGTCGGCTGCGCAATCCCGTCCGGCGCCGTGCACGGCGACTTTGAGCGTGCCGTCGGGGAGCGCGGGGAAGCCGTAGAGGCCCGTCTGGGCGATGTCCGCGGTGAAGGGCGGCAGAGCCGGCGGCCGCAGGCGTTCAGGATTAGCTGGTGCGAGCAAGAGCACCGGCTGAGCGTTGATGCGCAGCCAGGGCGCCGACTCGGGGAGCAGGCGCGGCGTCCAGACTCCGGCCGCCACAAGAACCAGGTCCGCGCCGCTCGCCTGCAGCGCGTCCACCGACTCAATCGCGCCGGCCGCGCCTTCGTGCACCGCCACGTCTCCATGCACGGCCGCGCCCTCGCGCACCGCCGCACCCGCCGCACGCAGCTCATCGATCAGCCAGGCCACCGTCGCGCCGCTCTCGGCCCAGCCGCCTTGCGGATTGAAGTAGCCGTCGCAGAAGCCGCCGGCCGTTGCGCGCGCGAAGAGCGGGTGCTCGCGCGCTAGGTCCGCCGCGCTGAGGCGCCGCGCCGGATGCCCGCGGCGCTTCAGCAACTCAAGGCTGTCGTGTTCGAAGCCGCCCGGCGCGAGCGCGCGCCGGGAGAGCAGCAGCAGGCCGGTCTCGTGAAAGAGCGGCGGCAGGCGCTGGCCGGCGCGGCGCGCATTCCAGGCGCGCCAGCCGCTGAGCCCATGCTCCATGAGCGCCATGGTCACTTCGTCGGCGCCGTAGTCCAGGCGCACGATCTTGCTCAGATCGGTGGAGGCGGCCAGCGGGTGCGGCAGCGGCCCAGGATCGTGCAGGGCCACGCTATGGCCGCGGCGCGTGAGTTCGCCTGCCGCCGTAACCCCGAAAATCCCCGCGCCGACGATGGCGATGCGAGCCATGCCGGCATCATCCCTCGCCGAGCCAGGGGGAACGAGGCGGTTCTCGGCTTTCCCAGTGCTAGTCTTCCGCACATGCAAACCGGCCTGCAGAAGTGGACGTCCTTGCTGCGCGCGGTGGCGCTGCTCGGACTGGTGGGACTTTTGGGTTGGGGTGCGCTCTCCATCCGAAATGTCATCCAGCGCGGCGAGCAAGAACTGGCGGCGCGCGCTGCCCAGGTGGTGGCGCTCGAGCGCGACTTGGCGCAGCGCGATGAGCGCATCGCCGAACTGGGCCGCGAGCTCGACGCCGCACGCCAGCGCATCCAGGAGCTTGAGTCGGCCCTGCGGCTTTTGAAGGTCGATCACCGCGTGGCGCGGCTCTCTGTTTTGGAGCAGCGCCCGGCGCCCGAACGCCCAGGTGGCATGCAAACCGACGTGGCCTTTCAGGAACTGGACTCCGCCGGACAGCCACTGGGGCCCGAGCAGCGCGCGACGCTCGACGGCAAGGTGGCCTATGTCGATGCACTCGTGATCAAGTTCGGTGACGAGTACGTGGAACAGGGCGATGCGCTGCGCGGCAGTTCGGTGTGCCTCTTCCGACGGCTCTTCGGCGAGTTTCAGTGGCCCAGCGACGGCGTGCCGCTCGACGGCGATGGTCAGCGGCCGGTGCCCTATGGAGGCGAGACGGGCGACCCCGGCTTCGAGAGCCGCCTCTGGCAGCGCTTCTGGGATTACGCCAACGACCCGGAGCTCGCCGAACGCGCCGGCGTGCGCGCCCTGCATGGCGAAGCGCCCTACATGGAACTGCGCGCCGGACGCAGCTACCTGCTCACACTGCGCGCTTCGGGTGGCCTGAGTCTCGTCGCCGAGTAGAGGCCCAGCGCAGCCGGTGCGAGCGGCTAGCGCTGCTCTGCTGGCAGCACTTCGAAGGTCAGGCTGGCCCAGAGGCTCTGCCAATCCGCAGGTTCCGTCGCGGCGGCCGAGTCAGCGCGGCTTTCGGCGGGAGCGGCAGTGGTGGCGGCGTCGGCGGCGGGCGCGCGCGTCATGTGAATGGTGCGCAGCATCCAGAGGCCGGGGCGGTCGAGGCGAAAGCTGGCGCGCCCATCGGCATCGGTGCGCAGGGTTTGCTGGAAAGTCTCGGGCGGCAGGCCCTGCACGACGCTGGAGACCAGCCGGTGTGCGAGCGGCTGGCCGTCGAGCAGGAGCAGCACCGGGAGTTCATCGCCCGCGCGACGGCTGAGCGGATCGGCGAGCGGCACAAACTCCAGGCGCGCGCCGACCGGGCGCAGAAAGGGCGAGACGGTCTCGATGGCGGCGATGCTCGCTGGTACTGGCTCGGTCGCGCCCGTCGCGCGGAGCAGTGTCTTGGCGTAGCGCGTGTAGCGCTCGCGGCCGGGCCGGTGTAGCTCGCCGGCGTCGCGGCGCCACTCCAGCACCTGCGGCAGGCCGTCGTGCAGCAAGTAGTCGTTGAACTCCTCGGCCGCGATGAGGATGTCCTTGGGGTGCGTTTCAAGCAGCACGACCCAGTCGCCGGCGGTGGGCACAAAGCTGCCCACGAGTTCGGTGCCCTCAGCGCGCAGATCGGAGAGGCGCACGAGCTGGCGATGCTGCTCCCAGCCGCGGCTGAAGGCGGTCCACTGGGCCACGCGCGCCTCGGGCACGGGCTTGTCGCCGGCGGCCGCGTCGCCCGGGTGCGGAAACTGCATTGAGACGGCCACGGCCACATCCACCGGCTGGCCGGAAGTAGGGTGCGAGGAGCGCGGCAGGATCCAGAGGTCGTGCGCGAAGAGCGTGTCGGCGCAGGCCAGCAGCAGCAGCGCAGTCATCCCACCGCGAACGGCCTGCGCGGTGGAGCGCCAGTTCATCAGGTGCCGGGCGGTCTCGCGAATCATGGTCTCTCCTGATGAGGGGCCGTACGGGGCGACCGGGCGCACTCGGGCGTGTCGCATTGTGAGATCTTCGCTGGGCCAGCGGCGCGGCTGCAAATCGCGCGGCCGGCGATCGCTACACTGGGCCGCAATGAGCACGGAAGGCTCCGCCGCAGTCCAGCGAGCGCGGGGCAGTCGTCTGGCCGTGAATCTCGGCCTGCTGGCCAATGTCGTCCTGGCGGCGGGCAAGATCACGGTGGGGCTGCTCGGGCGCAGCCAAGCGCTGCTCGCCGACGGCATCAACGCGCTGAGTGACGTGGCCTACTACATCGTGGTCCGCGTGATCCTCTCGCAGGCCTACAAGCCGGCCGACGAGGACCATCCCTACGGGCACGAGCGCCTGGAGAGCATCGGCGCGCTGGTCGTGGCCACCTTCATCCTGGCGACGGGCATCGGCGTGCTTTTCGGCGCGGTGCGCAGCCTTTGGCTGGGCCCCGGCGTGGAGGGCTTCGGAGAAGCGCCGGCGCTGCTCGCGCTGTGGGTGGCGCTGGGCTCGGCCGCGCTGAAGGTTTTCCTGTGGCTGGGAACCTCGCGGCTCGCGCGGCGCACGAGCAATCCCGCACTGGCCGCGCTCACCGAAGATCATCGCAACGACATTCTCGCCTCGCTGGGTGCGGCGCTGGGCATCGTGGCCAGCCGCGCCGGCCTGCCCTGGGCCGACCCGCTCGCGGCCGGCATCGTGGCGCTGGTCATCCTGCGCAGCGGCATTGAAGTGCTGCGCGAAAGTTCCTCCGACCTCATGGGCCGCAAGCTCGATCCCGAGCTGAACGCCCGCATTGCGGGCTGGGCGGCCGCCGTGCCGGGCGTGCGCCGCGTGGAAAGCCTGCGGGCGCACAGTTTCGGGCCCTTTCTCGTGCTGAACATCACCGTGGGAGTGGATGGCGGCCTCAGCGTGATGCAGGGTGACGTCATCGCCGACGAAGTCGAACGCGTCCTGCGCGAGCGCATCGAGATGCTGCGCGACGTACACGTGCATTATCATCCGGCCCCGTGACCGAGACCCGCGCCACCGCCGAAACCCGCACGACGGCCGAAACTCGCGCTACGACCTGCAACCGCGACTGCCCGGATGCCTGCGCAATTCTGGTGGACCTCGAGGACGGCCGCCCGGTGCGTCTGCGCGGCGCGGCCGACGATCCCGTGACGCGCGGCTTTCTGTGCGAGCGCACGAGCCGCTTTCTCACGCGCCAAAACGACCCGGCCCGTTTTCTGCGGCCCATGCTGCGGCGCGGAGCGTGGCGGCGCGCGGCCGGCGTGGGCGCGCCTTTGGCCCGTGACGAGGAACTCGTCCCCATCTCTTGGAACGAGGCGCTGGATCTCGCGGCCGAGAAGCTGCGCGCGATCAGCAAGCAAAGCGGACCGGCGGCCATACTGCACTACCGCTCCGGCGGCTCGCTCGGCTTGCTCAAGGTGCTTTCCGATCTGCTCTTCGAGCGCTTCGGTCCGGTGAGCGTCAAGCGCGGCGACATCTGCTCGGGCGGCGGCGAATCGGCGCAGGAGCGCGACTTCGGCATCTGCGAGAGCCACGATCTCTTTGACCTGCTGCACAGCCGCACCATCGTGCTGTGGGGCAAGAACGTGCACACCTCGAGCGTGCACCTTTTGCCGGTGCTGGCCGAGGCGCGCCGGGCCGGCGCGCGCATCCTGGGTATCGATCCCGTGCGCACGCGCGCCGCAGAAGTCTGCGAGCATTTCGTGCAGCCGCGGCCCGGCGCGGACTTTGCGCTGGCCATGGGCGTGGCGCGCTGGCTCCTTGAGCGCGGCGCGACGGATCCGCGTGCCGGCGAGTGGTGCGACGGACTGCCGGAGTTCATGGCGCTCGCGCAGTCGCGCAGCGTGGACGACTGGGCTCAGCAGGCCGATGTGAGCACCGACGACGTGGCCGTCTTGGCGGAGGCCTACGGCCAGCAGCGCCCGGCTGCGATCTTGGTGGGTTGGGGGCTGGCGCGCCGGCGCAACGGCGCCGCCACCGTGCGCGCCCTCGACGCGCTCGCCGCACTCACCGGCAATCTCGGCGTGCCGGGCGGCGGCGTCTCTTACTACTTCCGGCGGCGCTCGGCCTTCGAGACGAGCTTTCTGCGCGGGCTGCCGGCCGCGCCGCGCAGCTTCGCCGAGACCTCCTTGGGCGCCGACATTCTCGCGGCCCGTGAGCCGCCGGTGCGCGCGATCTGGGTCACGGCCGGCAATCCCGTCTCGATGCTGCCCGACAGCGGCGCCGTGCGGCGCGCCTTCCTGCACAGCGAGTTCAACGTGGTGGTGGACACGCATCCCACCGACACCACGGATGTGGCCGACCTCGTGCTGCCCACGCTCACGCTGCTCGAAGACAGTGACCTGCTCGGGGCCTTCGGCAATCACTTTTTGCGGCTTTCGCAGGCGGCCGTGACGGCGCCGCTGGCGCGCGAGGCGCTAGATCCCGAGAGCGAAGGCCCGCGCCACGAACTGCACATTCTGCAAGGGCTGGCGCGCCGGCTTGGCCCCGAGGTGGAGGCGGCGCTGGCGGGCAGCGTGGACGAGTGGAAGTCGCGCCTGCTCGCGCGCACGGCGACCGAGGGCGTGGACTTGCCGCGGCTGCGCCAGGGCGCGGCGCGCAATCCCTTCGCGACCCAGGTGCTCTTTGCCGGTCGCCGCGTGCCCACGCCCAACGGCCGCGTGCAGCTTCTGCGCGAGGCGGCCGCACCGCCGCCGCAGCCCAGCGCGAACTATCCGCTCACGCTCTTGGCCTGCTCCACGCCCAAGGCGCAGTCCTCGCAGTGGTCCACCGCGCTGCCGCCCGGACCCGCCGAGCTGCGCGTGCATCCCGACATGGCTGCTGCGGCGGGCGTCGCCGATGGCGCCGAGGCGCTGCTCGAGAGCCGGCTCGCGGCGCTGACTGTGCGTGTGCGCTGCGATGCCACGCTGCGGCGTGACGTGGCCAGCATGGACAAGGGCGGCATGCTGCGCGACGGGCGCTGCGCCAATCTCCTTGTACCGGCGGTGGAAACCGACCTCGGCGGCGGCGCCGCCTACTACGACGAACTCGTGCGGCTCAGAGCAGTCCCGGTGGAGTGACCTGCCAGTCCATGCCGGTGAGTCCGGTGAGGTCGCGAACCGAGGCGTGCAGTGGGATTTTCATCAGGAGCTGGAAGGGCAGTCCGCCAAAGGTGGCGGTCGCTTGCTGCCCGTCGGGTGTGACCTCGACGGACGTCAACGCGTTGAGCAAGTAAGGCAAGATTTCGCCGTAGTCGCCGGCGATGAGTGACAGCGCCGGGATGTCGAGGCCCTTGGTGGGATGGAGCAGGCCGTCCGGGTCGATGAAGGTGAGTTGTAGATGGAAGGCTCCGGGCACCTGGAGGAAGCGGATCTGTACTCGCGGGCCGCTGGGCCGGCTGAGGGCGTCGTAGGGGTTGCAGCCGCGCTTAGTCTCGAAGCCGTTGGACAGTCCATCGCCATCGCTGTCGGCGTCGCGGTCGATGATGTTGGCGTAGACGTAGCCGGTTGCGTCGCCGAGTGAGATGGCGCCAAGCGTCCAGGTTGGATCGAGCGGGATGGAGGACGAAACACCGGTGTGGAGGTTCAGGCGGGCGAGGCGGCGTGTCGGCAGAGGAGTGCCGGAGATGACCGCAAAGACCTCTTCGCCCGACGCGCCCAGGGCGTAGCTCAGAATCTTGTTGCTGAACTGATATGTCGCTTCCGGAGCGCCAGGGCTAGCCGGGTTGATGCGGAAGAGATTCATTCCCGAAGCGACGCCGTCTTCGTGGAGGCTCACGACATAGAGCCTGCCGCTCCCGTCGACGCGCAAGGCCCAGGTCTGGCCGTTGCTGCCGCCGATGCCCAGCGAAATGGTCTGGAGAATGCTTAACCCGTCGGTGTTCTCGAGCGGGTACGGACCCGAAGAGGCCGGTCCACCGCGCATCATCCAGAGCGTGCCGTCCGGAGCGCCGACGAGTTGCGGCAGGACTTCATCACCGGTTCCCGCCGTGAGATCCGGCGGTGTGTAAGCGCGAAGCACATCGCCCGTGTCGGGGTCGATCTGCTGGAGCAGAGTGCGATACCAGAAGTCGCCGTTCTGCGGAGTGACATCGGCGATCCAGAGCTGGCCGCCGGCAGTGGCAGTCACGTGGCGCGGATACACCGCCGTGTACTCCTCAGGGCCGTCCCAATTCGACCACAGCACCGAGCCGTCAGGCGCGACGCCGTACATCGGGCCCGGCGAGAGCAGCGGAATACGCGTCACCGCGAAGACGCGGCCATCTCGCATGACAGCGACGTCGCTTGGATTGTGGCCAAGAACGATGTTTGGAAGCACGCCGCCATCGGATGCGATGCGCACGAGCGTCTTGGGACCAAGGGCTGCGCACTCAACCCAGGCGACGCCGTCCCGATCGATGACGAGGGACTCAGTCTGATCGAGAACGTTTCCTGCCGTCGGCGGTGTCGATGCTCCCAGAACCGAGAGTGACCTATCGAATCGAAGAACGGTTGGAGAGTCCCCAAGGCCAAATACCACAAGTTGGTTCCCAACTTGCGCGAACGGCTGAGAGCTAAGCGCGCCCAGCATGGCGAGGGTGCAGAGGCCTGTTCCGCGCAGTGTTGGCCTAGAAGATCTTGAGGACATCACTCTTCCTCCGGCCAAAGGAAGGGAAAAGCGCGTCCTGCGCCCGTGAGGACGACGTCGTCAACTTCGACATCCGCTTGGCGAGCCGAGATGATGAGCTGCTGTCCCAGGCCGCTGGGATGGTAGCTGAGCGCCACGATCCATGACCCGAACATGTGGAGGTCACCTTCTTCGTCTTCATCGGCGGGCTCAGGCTCGAGGAGTGGCGTCGAGCCCCAGGCGTTCGCAATGTCGGCCGCGTAGTACGGCGGCGACTCGGCGGCCGGCAAGGGCAAGCGGATGAGGTGCACTAGGCCGGCTCGATCGATGCTGTTCCAGTCGGCGTCCGGCTCGCCAATCAGCAAGGCGGGCTGGACTTCCTCGGCGACCGGGTTCCAGAGGGATTCCACGTAAGCCACCGAGCGCCCAAAGCGTGCGCCCTGCTGTGGTGTTCCGACGTTCGACGGACGCTGCAGGAGCAGATAGTCAGGGTCGACCATGTCGACGTCTGTGTCGCCGATCCCGAAGTAGATGAAGAGGCCGCCGACGTCTACGACTTGCGGAGAACTGAGTGAGCCCGTGCCAATGAAATCAGTCACTTCCGCGTAGACCGCCATATCGTCGACACCGTCTAGCGCGCCGCCGCCCGGCGAGCCCACGTCGCCCACCGTGTGTACGAACCATCCGAAGCTGTCATGCCAATCCGAGTCCTCGGGGTTCTGTGCAGTGTCCTGAAGATCACCAAAGGGGTTGCGCAGGACCTGGTACTCCGGCTCGGAGGGATTTGGGCCGCCCGACTGGTAGTCAAGGTCCGGGGGCGGCGGCCGATTGGCCCGCTTCAGCGTGCCGGTGGGGTTCGTCGTGGGGTGGTAGGCGTAGCCCTGGAACAGGCCGTAGAGGTAGCTGTTGCGGAAGACATAAGCAGAGCCGCCGAGCGGCGCATCCTGTGGCGTGTCGATCGTGGCATTCGCTGGCCGATCCTGACGGCCGACGACGACATCGAGATTCTCCGAGGCGCCGCTGAACTTTCCCAAAGAGACTTGGCAGCCGAAGTGGGCGCCCCAGTTCTCGCACGTGTCGTCCGGGTCGACGGCGTTGACGGCCACCCAACTCGCGTGTGGGTCGGAATAGAAGTCCTCGTGCCCGGCGAAGATGTAGAAGCGGCCCTCGTCGGCTGGAGGCGTCGGCGAACTGCCAGGCAGATTTGTGCGCGGGGCGCCGACAACGAGATCCACGGTGCCATCACGGGTGATGTCACCGAGGGCGAGGCCGTGTCCGAAGCCCTCGACTTCGATCGGAACGACGAGCGCATTCGGGCCCTGGTTCTTTGGGGCGAAAAGCGAACGCTGAACCGTGGACACGTCGGATGAGGCCATGAAGTTGTACACCTCAACCGAGCCGCCGTCAGCGACTCCCGAAGGCGAGGAGCCGGGGTATTCGGCGTCACGTCCGTAGCAGCCGATAAGGATCAAGTTCGCAAAGGCCTCTTCGGTCTGCGTCGATTCGTTAAAGAACTCGCCGCGAGGATTCCCAATCGCCACAGCCAACTCTCCGAGGTGGGCGCCCATGTTGGCCGTGCCATTGGGGGTCAGGCGGTGCGGCTTGTCGTCTGGGGCGTCAAGCTCTTCATCCTCAAAGACGTAGGCTGCGCCAACCTGCGCCCGTCCGCCGACGCTCTCCGCCAGCGCGCAGATGACGATGTCATCGAGCGGGTCCCCTGGGCCACGCAGGCGCCCGGCGCCCATCGAAAAGCCGAAGTTGGCGTTCTGCTCGATGAAGTCGTCCGGGGCTTGAAGGTGCTGCACGGCCGGGTCGACGGACGGCTTGGATTCAGCCTGCGCGAAAGACTCTCGTACGCAGAGGGTTATCACCAAGCCCGTAGCGAGGAGTCGCCACCCGACTGGGGCGGAGTGTGGAGCCTTCTCTCTCTCTCTCTCTCTCTCTCTCTCTGTATCTGCGGAGTTGCAATCACGAACGTAAGCAGATTCAAGATCATGGCTCTACCTCGCAAACGACAAGGGAAGGCGACCTGCACCCGATCCGTGAATTAGCGTCACACGACCCTTCGAAATGGTCAAGGCCGGAACTGCAGCACGAGGACTGAGTCGCCCGCATCGCCAAACCGGGCTTCTTCTCGAAAGTGCGGGTCTAGAAGCCAGTGCGGCGTGTCGCGCTGGACTTGCCGCTCATCGAGAATCAGCCAGCGCACGCCGTAGTGCCGCATAGCGTGGAGCGCGGCGGGCTCGTCGAGCGGATCTTCGAGCACGAGCACCGGGCGCTGCGCGTAGAAGCCGTCTTTGCGGCGGTAGACGGCGAGGCGTTCGTCGGCGGCTGTGTGTTGGCGCGCATATTCGAGCGCCAAGAGCCGCGGCGCGTGATCGCTGTGCCGCGCGCGTGCGCCCGTGCCGACCTGCACGAGCAGCGTGAAGACCACGAGGCTGCGCAAGAGCCAGCGCTGCAGCCCTCGCCGAAGTGAGCCCTGGCGGTTCGCGGCCGAGCCCCAAAGGAAGGCGAGGCCGGCGCCGCCAGCCGGCACGAGCAGCAGCGCCGGCGCGAGCATGTGCCGCGAACTCAGGTAGCCGCTGTGATGAAACTGCAGCGTGCCGATTGCCACCCACATCAAGATCAGCGCAGCAAGCGCCAGCAGCAGGCGCGGCCGCGCACGCCACAGCAGCCACAAGCCGGGCACCACAAAGATCCACGTGTCGAGACGCACCGTGCGATGCAGGCGCCGCAAGCTCTGCTCCAGCGAGAACCACCAGCTATTGCCCTCCGCGACCGCGTCGCCGCTCGCTTCGACATCGCCCGCTTCGAGATCACTCGGTTCGACAACACTCGCTTCGACTCCGTTCGATGCGGCGCCACTCACTTCGGTGTCGGGCGATTCTTCGCTCGCTCCCGTGGCCAGCGACTCAGCCGTGCTGCCCTCAGTGCTCGCCCCCGACTCCTTAGCCGGCTCCGGCCCGAGGACCTCGCCAGCGACTTCGCCGACGGGCTTCGCCGGCGCGGCCAGATCACCGGTCGCGTCGGGCGGCTGCGTGACCGCCGTCAGCCCACTTGCGCTGTCGGCGCGGCGTCGCACGATCGGGCTAGCGATGGGCGCATCGGCCGGCGCGCCGAGGCGATGGGCCGCGCTGCCATCCATGGCTCCGACCGAGGGCTTCATCGAGAGCGCCCAGTTGCCAGTGAGCTCGTGGATCAGCAGCACGTACGGTGCAACGCAGAGCAGGAGCGCCGCGCCGAAGACCGCCGCGTGCAGGCCGCGCCGCAGCACTTCGAGCACTCGCTCGCGGCCGGCCCGCTCGCCGAGCAGACCGGCCGCCACCCACACCAGCGGCGCGGCGGCGGCCGAGAGGCCCTCCGGCCGCGCGAGATAGGCCAGCCCCGCGAGCAGGCCGCCGAGCAAGAGCCGGCGCCGGCAACCGCCGCGCTCTGCTGCGGCGAAAGTGCAGGCGATCGACGCGAGCCACAGGCCCAGGTAGGGACCATCGCTGGCGATGTCGGAGGTGGTCATGAGCGTGCGCCAATGCACGCCCGCGAGCAGCGCGGCGCCGGGCGCCGCCCAGGGCTGCTGCGGGAAGGCCCGGCGCGCGAGCGAGTGCGCGGCGAGCACCGCGAGCAGCGCCGCGCCGATCGAGACCGCCAAGCCCGACCACACCAGATCGCCGATCACCAGCGTGACGGCCGCGATCGCTGCGCCGGTCAGTGGGTGGTAAGGATGACGCAGCGCCGAGCGGGCATCGCCGTCGAGCCAGCGCTCCGCCTGCCACAAATAGTCCACGGCGTCGTTGCCGAACTGCGTGGCGTTGTGCCAGGCGAAGAGGCGCACGGCCACTGCCAAGACGAGCAGCGCCGGCAGCACCCACCTGGGGACACTGCGCGGTGCGCGTGGCGAGGGGTTGGATGGTCCGCTCGCCTCGGAGCGCGGTGCCGCGTTGAATGCCTGCTTGGCCATGCGGCTGGCCAGTGTCAGCTCAGGGCCCCGCGCGAGACAAGCACAGAGAAAGAGTCAGCGCTGACAGGAGGGAGCTGCATCACTGGTCCGTGGCCTGCAGGGACGAGTCGGGAAGAAAGCTGGGGCCGCCGGCGAGCGCCCGGTTAGTTTGGCCGGCATGGCGTTACCGACACAGGGCCCGGCGACGGCGGGAACCGGCGTGCGGCGCGCCGCGCTCAGCGTCGCGCTGGCCATGGCCTGCGTCGTGGGTTTGCAGGTTGTGCTGCCGCGCCTCTTCTCGGTGCTGCTCTGGTACCACCTCGGCTTCTTCGCGGTGAGTCTGGCGCTCTTCGGGCTCGCGGCGGGCGGCGCGCTGGTGGCCTTTCGCCCGGCACGTGCCGGCTGGCCGGGCGGCGGCGCGGCGCTGGCTCTCGCGCTGGCGCTGATCTGCATCGCGCGTTTGCCCATTGATCCCACCGCATTGCTCGACAGCCCGCGCGCGCCGCTGCTGCTGACGCTCACCGGACTGCTGCTCGCCGTGCCGATGGCCTGGCTCGGCGCGCTCGTCTGCGCGCAGCTCGACCGGCACGCCGAGCGCGTCTCGGGCGTGTATGCCGCGAGTTTCATGGGCGGGGCGGCGGGCGCGCTCTTGGCTCTCGGCGCGATGGAGTGGTGGGGGCTGCCGCGCGCCGCGGGGCTGATGGTCCTGCTCGCGGCCGCCGCCGGCTTTCTGGCGCGCGGTGCGAGCAAGCCTCCGTCTCTCTTGATCGCGGCTCTCGCGCTGCTTCTGGGCCTCTCGTTCCTCATCGTGCCCGATTCGCTGCTGCCGCTGCGCAGTCGCAAACATTTTCCGCGCGTGCCGCCCGAGCGTGTGCTCGAGGAACGCTGGAACGCCTTCTCGCAGGTCACGATCTACGAGAACCCCGAGCGGCATGGCCTGTGGGAGGTGCCTGCCTCGTACAGCGGTCCCTTGCCGGAGATGATCGGCTTGGCGATCGATGCCTGGGCCATCACGAGCATCGTGCGGCGCGCGCCCGGCGAGGATCAGCACCCCGTGCTGCCGCACTATCCGCCGACGCTTTTCTACGAGGGTGCGGCGCCGGGCTTCACGGCGCTGGTCATCGGCGCGGGCGGCGGCATCGATGTCCAAGCGGCGCTGGCCGCGGGGGCCGGGCACGTGACTGCGGTCGAGATCAATCCGCTCATCGTGGACGCGGTGCGCGGGCGCTTTGCGGAGTTCAGCGGCGGCCTCTACGACGACCCGCGCGTGACGGCAGTCGTAGCCGAAGGTCGCGCCTTTCTCGAAGAGGGCGCGCCGCGCGACGACGGTGCCGCTCCCGCTGACGGAGCCGCTCCCGCTGACGGTGCCGCTCCCGCACCTAGCACGCCGGTGCTCTACGACCGCATCATCCTCTCCGGCGTCGACACCTTCGCCGCCACGGAGGCCGGCGCCTTCGCGCTCTCGGAGAACTTTCTCTACACCAAGGAAGGCCTCGCGAGTTGCCTGGACCGGCTGAAGCCGGGCGGCGTGCTGGGGCTCACGCGCTGGTGGTTCGAGCCGCCCTGGCAGGCGCTGCGCCTCGGCCTCACGGCGCGCGAAGTGCTGCGCGAGCGCGGCGTAGCCTGGCCGGAGGCGCAATTCTTCATGGCGCAGGCGGGCGTCAACCTGCTCTTTCTCCTGAAGAACGGCGAGTTCAGCGCAGGGGAGTTGGAGCAGCTTCGCGTGGGGTGCGAGCAGCGCGGGGCGCGGCCGGCCTTCGCGCAGCAAACGCTATCGCATCCGCTGCTCGTGCAGGCCTTCTCCGTGCCCGACCCGCGCGCCTTCATCGCGGACTTTCCCTATCGCATCGAGCCCACCACCGACGACCGCCCCTTCTTCTTCGAAACCGCGCGGCTCGGTTCGCTCTTTCGCACGGAGGGCGACTGGATTCGCGGGCGCATCGGCGGCCAAGAGGCGCTGGTGGCCACGCTCGGCGCGCTGATCATTCTCGCGCTGCCGCTGGGCCTCATGCTCTGGTGGGGGGGGCGACGAGCGCGGCCCGTTGCCGGCCCCGCCAGTGCTCACTTCACCGGGGCGCCCGCCGGCCACTCCATCGGCTCGCTTGCTGTCCACTCCGCCGCCGGCCGGACAGTGCCGATCAGCCTGTTCTGGCTGCTGGGCGCGGGCTTCCTCTTCATCGAGTTGCCGCTCCTGCAGATGCTCTCGCTGCCGCTGGGTCATCCGGTGCTCGCCGTGGCGGTCGTGCTCGTGGCGCTGCTCGTGTGGTGTGGGCTGGGCTCGCTGCTCTCGGCGCGTCTGCCGACGCAGCGCCTGCCGCTCGTGCTCGGCTGTGCCGGCGCGGCCTCCTTGCTGTTGCCCGCGGCCAGCGGTCTGGACCTGCTGCCGCGCCTCTTTGCCTGGCCGGTGCCGGTGCGCGCCGCGCTGGTCGTGCTCTGTCTCGCGCCGGCGGGGCTGCTGCTCGGGATGCCCTTCCCGATGGCCTTGCGCGCCCTCCGTGGAGCCGGTGCCGGGGCGGCGGCACCGCGCTCCGCCGTGGCGCTCGCCTTCGCGGCCAACGGGCTGGCCTCCGTCCTCGCGGCACCCTGCGCCGTGCTCTTCGCTATGTCCCAAGGCTTCCGCGGCACCATGCTCCTCGGCGCGGCCTGCTACGTCGTGGCGGCGCTGCTCATGAAGCGCGCAGGAGCGGCGCCGCCGCGAGCCTAAAGCGCGTTGGCGCAGCGCCCCGCTATGCTGGCGGCGTGAGTGCAGCACGGGCAGAGGCACGGGAAGAGTTGCCGGCACTCAGCCTCGTCGTGCCGGTACACAACGAGGAGGCCAATCTCGCGGCGCTCCATGCACGGATCGCGGAGAGCTTGCCTTCGAGCCTGCCCTGGGAGCTTCTGCTCGTCGACGACGCCAGCACCGACGGCTCCACTCAGCGGATCGCCGGCCTCGCCGCAACCGACCACCGCGTGATCGGTGTCTTTCTCTCCCAACGCGGCGGACAGACAGCGGCGCTGGTGGCCGGGATCCAGCGCGCTCGGGCCAGACTCCTGGCCACGCTTGATGCCGATCTGCAGAACGACCCGGCCGACTTGCCGGGCATGCTCGCAGCGCTGCCGGGCCACGACGCGGTGGTCGGCTGGCGGCGACGCCGCCACGACAACTTCCTGCGGCGCCTCTCCTCGCGCGTCGCGCAGCGCACGCACAACCTCGTGCTGGGAGAGTCGGTCCAAGACACCGGTTGCTCGCTCAAGCTCTTCCGGACAGAAGCCCTGCGCGCGCTCCCGCTCACCGCCGGCATGCACCGCTTCCTGCCCGCGCTGCTGCGACTGCACGGTTTCAAGGTGCTCGAGCATCCAGTCAGTCACCAACCGCGACGCGCTGGGCGCAGCAAGTACGGAGTGCTGAACCGGCTCGGCCCTGCCCTACGCGGACTCTGGACCGTGGCGCGCCTGCGCCGTCAACTCAAAGCGGCCCGTCCGGCAGGAAGCCCGGCGGCGGAAATGGCGGGTCGAGCGGCAGGGAATCCGAGGGCGGCGACTGCGACAGGAGCGGCCAAGCCGGTGCCAGTCGCCGCGGAGTCTTCCGAAGCCGCGGCCCTTGCGGATCTAGGCCGGGCAGTTCCGCTCGCATCCGATCGAGGACCGCGAGCCCCTCGCGCAGCGCCAGCCAACCGCGTTTCTGAAGCCGGTAGCGGCGAAGCAGCCGGCCGCGCGGAAGAGCCGTCGCGGGGCTGAGCTGAGACTTCAGCCAGCCCTTGCGTTCCATGCGCTCTAAGGCCACGGCAGCGGCGTTCTTGGAGATTTTGCGGCCGCCCCGAAACTCCACCGTACGTTGCACAAGACTTGAATAGGCGCGGTCGCCGAGCCGCGCGGCGGCCAGCAAGACAAGGATCTCCAGCGAGCCCGGCAGGGAAGGCAGCCGCTGGGCCAAGGCATCGGGGTCGATGGGATCGACCTCTCGCTCTGGATTGAGAACCTCGGTTGGGCGCATCTCCACGTCATGAAGCCAGTCGGCTCCACTCGTCCACTGTGACAGCGTTGTTGTCCAAGCTGCGGGCGATTCGGCGCGCAACTTCGGTTTGCCGCGGGCCCAGAGCCTTCGCGCGCGTTTTCCGGGGGATCGGCGCCACAGAGCGGCGCTGCAGTGAGGGGCGGACCGGCAGAGGAAGCGGCGCTTCAGTAGCGAAAACGGGCTTCGACAACAACGCTGTCACAGTGGACGGGTTGCGAGATCAAAGAGCTAGTGACGGACCTGCGAGACCGAGCCGGCTCGATCACCTCGAGGCGACCTCGATCACCTCGCGGCGACGTTGCCCCGAATGAAGCCGCTGCCGGAGCGGCGCTTGAGCAGCCGCTGCGCGGCGCCGCGGCCGTACTCACGCCCGAAGAGCCCGTAGACGCGCTTCTTCCAGCGCAGCACCCGGTTGAGGCGCTGCGCCTCGGCGCGCACCTTGTCGATGGTGGCCTTGTCCATGTGCGTGCCGATGAGCCCGGCCGCCATGACGACTTCGTCCCAACTGTCACCCTTGAGTTCGCCACGCTCCACCGCTTCGGTGTGGTAGCGCGTCATGGGGTAAGTGATGTTCACATTGGGCGACATGGCGATGCCGAGCCGGTGGAAGAAGAGAATGCTCTCCATGGCCGTTTCGTAAGTCTCGCCCGGCAGTCCGAGGATCATGTTCGGTGAGATCTTGAGCCCGATGCTTTCGCCATAGTCGCGATAGCCGAGGAACTCTTTGAGCGTGAGCTTGCTGATCTCGCCCTGAATCGTGTCGCTGCCCGTTTCCAGTCCGGTGTAGAGCTCGACGCAGCCAGCGTCGTGCATGAGCTTGAGCAGCTCGTTCTTCATGCCGTTGAGGCGCGTCTGGCAACGCCACTCAATCTTGGCGGCGAGGCCGCGCTGGATGAGCCCCTCGCAGATGGCCGCGGTGTGCCGGCGGTCCAGCGTGAAGATCTGGTCCTGGAACATGATGCGCCGCACGCCGTACTTCTCGACGACCTCCTGGACTTCGTCGAGCACCTGCTCCGGTTTGCGCTTGCTCTGGCGGTCGCCGAACATTTGCTTGTAGCAGTAGCCGCAGGGCATCGGGCAGCCGCGGCTCGTCTCGAGCATGGCGAAGGGCACGCCCGGCGCGGCCGCGTCGCCGTAGCGCGACATGTCGAGCAGGTGCCAGGCCGGCGAGGGGAAGTCGGCGTAGGTGACGGGGTTTTCTTCGTCGGGGTTGTGCACGAAGGAGCCGTCGGCGCGCCGCCAGCTCACCGACTTGACGGCCGACCAGTCGCCGCGAGGTGCGGTCGCGGCCGGCCGCACCCCGCCGCGCGCGATGGCGCCCAGCGCCGCAAAGGACACCGGCTCCGTTTCGCCGCGCAGCACGGCATCCACCTGCGGCACGCGCCGCAGAATGTCGGCCGGGTAGATCGAACCGTGTGGCCCCTCGAAGAGAACGTGCGCGGGGCGGAATTTGGCCGCGGCACTCGCCGGCGTGTTTCCGGCGGCCGTCGCGCGCGAGCCCGGGTCGGCGTTGCCGCCGAAGAGCGCGACGAAGAAATCATCGACGTACTTCAGGTCGGGGATCGGGAGCTCCCAGGCATCGGTGCGCTCGGAGCTGTAGTAGAGGACGTCGGGAGCGAACTCGTGGATGCGCCGGACCGTCTCGGCATCGCTCCAGTCCATGACGTGGGCGTCGAGGAACTGAATCTCCCAGCCGCCCTGCTGCTCCAGCCACGCCGCCACGATGGCGGTGGAGAGCGGCTGCCAGCGGCGCGTCTTGCGGAAGGCGTAGTTGCGCTGGAAGACCGGGATGCGCGGGTTGACGATCGAGATCTTCATGGGCGCAGCATAACGCGGGGCGGTTTCGTCCGGGCCTGGCTCGTGGGACCAGACGCCTTCGGGCCGATCGCAAGCGCGCTGATCACTGGTCCCCGTAGAAGAAAGGCGAGACTTCGTCGCTGCGCAGGAAGTAGGCCAGCGCAGCGAGCGCCAGGATCACCACGACTGTGGGGAGCAGCCACCACAGCGTGTTTCGCGCCGGGGGAAAGGAAGCCGGTGGGGGTGCGGCCGAGCTGGCCGGTGCGGGTGAGTGAGCCGGCGCGGCCGAGCGGGCCGGCGCGGGCGAGTGAGCCGGCGCGGGATTGTGGGACGGTGCGGCCATGGTCGCGGATTGTAGCCCGCCGCCGCGCGCCGGATGCGCATCGTGCCGGATGCGGGGCGCCCGCCGCCGCGCGGCGGAGGCCGTGTGCCAGAATGCGCCACGCGTGAATGACCGAGCCCGCAAGCTTGTGCTGGCCCTGCTGCTGCCCGTCGCTCTCCTGGGCGTGGCCGAGGCCGCCCTGCGCTGGCGCGAGCCGGACCTGCCCGCCGACGCCATGTTTAAGCCCATCGTCCGCGAGGGCCGCGAACTCTGGCAGCGCGCGCCCTCCAAGAATCATGCTTGGTATCCGCCCTACAGCCGGAGCAAGCCGGCCGGCACGCTGCGCGTGGCCTGCGTGGGCGGCTCCACCGTCGAGGGCAATCCCTTCTTCGAGCAGGCCTTTCCGCGCGTGCTCGAGCGACGCCTCGCCACGCTGCTCGCGCCGCGCCCGGTGGAAGTCATGGGCTGCGGCGTCGGCGGCCAATACAGCGACGGCGAACTGCGCGTGCTGCGCGAAGTCCTGGACTTCGAGCCGGACATCGTCGTGCTCTACTCGGCGCACAACGAGTTTCAGCCGCTCAACATCGCCACCGTCCTCACCGAAGCCCAGGCGCCCCTGCGCAGCAGCCTGCGCCGCCAATTGCTGCGCACCGCGGTTGGCCGCGCGCTCTTGGGCGCCGCCGACGGCGGCCGCCGCGCCGCGCCCAGCCTGGCCGACCAGACTCCGCGCCGCCGGCCGATCGACAACCCGGAATATCCGCTCATCGTGGAGCGTTTTCGCAGCAATCTGCAGGAGTTCGTGGACCTGTGCCGCGCGCGAGAACTGCCGGTCGTGCTCTGCACCGCAGTGAGCAATCTGCGCGACTTCCCGCCCATGGCGGATGTCTTCGCCGAGAGCACGCCCGAAGCGGAGCGCGAACGCTGGCGTCAACTCGTGGCACAGGCCGAGGCCGCGCGCACGAGCGGCGACGCGGCCCTGGCGCTGGCCCGTCTCGAGGAGGCCGCTGCAATCGATGCGCTCCCCGCCGGCCTGGCCTTTCAGCGTGGCCACGCCCTGCTGCTCGCCGGCCGGCCCGACGAGGCCCTGCAGAGTTTTCGCCAGGCTCGCGACAGCGACGGCCGCCTGCACCGCGCGGCAACGGATCTCAACGAGGCCGTGCTGGCCTTCGCGGCCCAGCCGGGCGTGCTCGTCGCGGACGTCGAGGCCGCCTTCGCGGTCCGCTCACCGCATGGAATTGTTGGCCGCGAGTGGATCGTGGACAACGTGCACCCGACCGTCGCGGGTCAGGCGCTCATCGCGGACGAGATCGTGCGCACGCTCGCGCCGAGCCTGGGAATCACGGTGCCCACCGGCGCGGCGGCCGTTGCAGCCGCCGGTACCGCGGCCGGCTCCGCGGCCAGCACCCCGGCGGGGGAGCAGGGACCGGACCCCGGAGGCGAGCTGCTCAGTGAGGCCGAACAGGCCGCGCGCGTGGGTCTGAACAACCTCTTGCTGGCGCTCGAGAAGGGCCGCGCCGAGGGCACGGCGGCCGTCGCCCAGCAAGCTCTGCTGCGCGCCCAGAGCCTGGCACCGGAGCGCCAAGATGTTGTGGTGGGCCTGGGTCTCCTCGCCGGCCTGCGCGGCGAGTCCGAACTCTCGGCCAAACTCCTCGGTCAGGCCCTGGAGCAGAGCCCGGACGCTCTCTCGGCCTGGGCCCGGGCCGCCCGGGACTCTCCGTCCGTGGCCGGGCTCTTCCGCCGCGGCGGCATCACCTTTCAAGGGGACCAGCCCCAGCGCCTGCCCTGAGATTCTCGCGCCGCCCGACGGGGGCGGGCCCGCGACCGGGGCGGGCGAGCCGAATCGGACCGTGCACCCCGCCCGGGGCGGACGATCCGGATCGGGCCCCAGAAGCCGGGTTCTCGGATTTGGGGAATCCGCTTAGACTTGGCCGACCCGAATCGCCGAGAGGGTGCCCCGCCGCCCCTTCTGCGCAACTCCTCTCTCTTCCACCCATGGATCTGCTCCCATGCGAAAGCCTGGCTTCGTTGCCGCTGCCTTGTCCCTCACCCTCCTCGGCCTGCTCGCAGCGGACAGCGCAGCGCAGTTCGGCATCGTGCGGGTTGCTGGTGGCCGCGTCGCCATCCACTTCGAGGCCTCGGCGCTGCAAGCCGCCGGCCTGGAGATCGCCGACCTCGTCGAGACCGCGCCGGTGGGCGCCCTGGGCCTCGAACTCACCGAGCCGCCGCTGGTGGCCTTCGGCATCGACTCAAGCTCGAGTCTGCTGCTCGCCCTCGGCCATGACGGCACCTTTGTTCCCTACGGCGTGCTCGGCGGCAAGGTGCAGGCCCTCGGCGGCTTCCGCCTCGTGTCGACGGCCAATCAGACCTCGGTGGACTTTCAGAATTTCCAGATCGAGGCCGTGGACGTGCGCAACGATGGCCCCGGCGGCGAGCCCGACCCCGACTACTTCTTCCTGCGCCAGGGCGGCCCCGAGGCGCTGCCCGCCAGCGGCCTCGGCGCCGACTTCAAGCTCTGCTACGTGAAGATCGCCTACGACGCGGACGGCAATCCCTATGAGCCGGGTCCCGGCGACCACGCCATGCCGCTCATGCGCATCAAGGCTTGGGACCTCATCGTGACCCCGACGCTCGCCGCCAAGCTGCGTCGCCCGGATCTCGCCGATCGCACGCTCGGCACCGGCCTCATCGATGGCGAAGTCCTCAGCTTCGACGGCGCCTGGAGCTACCTGCCCGGCCAGAACCCCGGCACGCCGCTCAAGGGCGGCGATGACGACGCCCCGCCCGCGAGCAGCGGCCCCGGCGACGGCGGCATCATCGATGTGAAGCTCGGCCTGCTCTCCGGCCTGACGCAGCTCGGCCACACCGGCACCTTCCCGAATGGGCGCGCCGGCCTGGCCATGTCCACGACCTCGTGCAACGACGGCACGCTCGAAGTGCCGTGGCAGGCGCCCATGGCCGAGAACCATCCCGGCATCTCGCAGCAGCTCTACCGGCAGATGGGCAATCGCTTCGAGCAAGTGGCCCAGGCCTGGATCAAGCACGGCTTCTTCGCGCTGAGCAACAGCCAGTGCACGCCCTGCCAGGGCGGCGGCGGCAGCGAGCTGGGCATCGGCTGCTCCGACACCTACGGCACCACCAACAACGGCGACCGCTTCTACCTCGGCCCGCGCGATGAGTGGAATCCGCACACCGGCGAGTGGGACTGCCTGGGCTCCTTCTTCGACGCCACACCCGTGGACTGCGTGCGCAACTACTTCGGCACCGGCGTGGACTCGGTGGACCACCGCCTGGAGGCCAACGACTCCGACCTCAACAACGCCGGCGCGCTCTACTTCTACGAAGCGATCTACATCGTGCGCGAAGACGTCGACCTGCAAGACAACATCGGCTCGCGCCGCGCCACGATGAGCTGGAACGGCAGCACTTGGATCTTCACCACGCCCTCGGCCGGCAGCGGCAATCCGCTCATCGAAGGCCCGGCCATCAATCGCTGGGGTGATCTGCGCACCGTGGCCAACCTCAACCCGCACGACGGCCGCGTGGTTCTCGGGGTGAACACCGTGGACCTCGGCGGGGGCCTGTGGCGTTACGAATACGCGCTCTTCAACTGGACGCTCGACCGCAAGGTCCGCTCCTTCAGCGTGCCCTCCTGCGGCAGCGCCTCGGACTTCTACTTCCACGACACGGACAACTTTGCCTCCAACGACTGGGCCGTCACTCAGTCCGGCGGCAATGTGAGCTGGACCTTCCCGGACGTCTTCCCGACGGGCGTGAAGGTGGCCGGCCCCTTGGCTTGGGCCACGCTCTACAACTTCGGCTTCACCAGCGATGTGGCGCCCGGCACACGCAACGCCGTGCTCACGCTGCACGATCCCGGCCCCGGCGGCGACCTGCTCGGCGTCTCCACGCTGGCCCCCGGCTGCGTCGAACTCTCCTCCACGGTCATGGCGCCCGCCGTCTCGCAGCCCTTCTCGCTGCAGGTCAAGGGTGGCTCCAACATGGCGCTCATCGTCTTGATGGAAGTCTCGGGCATCCCGCTCTCCTCGCCGCTGCTCATCGGGCCGGTGCCTTACGTCTCCGGCACGGCCTCGATCCCGGTCTCGGTGCCGGCCATTGCCGCCGGCCTCGACCTACTCATGGTCGGCGGCGACGTCACCGTCAGTCCGCTGTCGCTCGTGCAGTTCAGCAACTGGATGGAGCTGCAAGTCCAGTAGCGCTCCACCGAGTGGTACTGCTGTGTCGAGAGCCGCTGCAGGCAAGCCATGCTGGGCGTAAGAGCTACCGGGTGCCATCTCTGAGGCGCTTACGGAGATCCTGGAGCTTTTTCTACCGGCCCGCTAGACAGGCCCTGGAAGAGCGCTTAGGGTCGGGGGCCATGAAGAAGCTGCCGGGGTTGGCGATGAGGCCGTGGCGAGCGGGACGACTCGCCTTTGCGCTTGGCGCGGTGCTGTTCGCATCGAGCGCAGTTCAGGCCCAAAACCCACCGCTGCTCCAGCTCCAAGGGCAGCCGTATTCCGAAGGCAGCATGACGCTGCACTTCCTCGGCGACGTGGGGATGCAGACGCTGGTCTTCTACGGCCTCAACCCGCTGGACCCGCCGGTGTTCACGCCCAAGGGACCGTTCTACGTGGGCTCGGTGTTCAACGTCGTGGCGCTCGGCGCGATCCCCGCGCTCGGTCGGATCGACGTGCCGTTCGTGTTGCCACAGTTCGATCCAGTGCTCGCCGGCATCCCGCTCGTCATGCAGGGCTACGTTCCGGGAGCGCTGACGAACCCAGCGACGCTGCCGCTCGATCAGCCGTACTACGTGCCAGCGGAGGCGACGATCTTGGAGTCGCCGAACCCGACGGTGCTGGGTGTATTCAGCGACCGGGTGGCCACCGGTGACCTGAATGACGACGGTGCCATGGACATCATCGTGGCAGCGGGGAAGGAAAGCCCCGGCGGCGTCGCCGAGTCCGGGAGGGTCTATGTGTTCTGGGGCCCCGATCTGGAGTCAATCAGCACCCTCGAGTCACCTTCACCGAAAGTTAAAGGCTTCTTTGGCCTGGGACTGGTCGTAGGGGATTTCGATGGTGACGGAGTCGATGACCTTCTTGTCACCGAAGGCACTGGCACTCCGGCAGTGTCCCCCTTCGGCCAGGCGCACTGCTTCAAGGGGACACGCAACTTCTCGGCGAGCCCCGTGTTAAGCGTCGACAGTGTGGGATCTGGTGGAGCCTACACGCAGTTTGGTCACGTCTTGGTTGCCGCCGATTTCAACGACGACGGGTTCTGCGACTTTGCCGCCGAGGTATCGAATGCCACGGTGCAGAGTGCAGTGAAGGCCGGGCAGGTCGAGATTCATTGGGGGCCAGAGTTCCAAGAGCGACTAGTACTTACCGCCCCGAACGTAGAAACGAACGGCTTTTTCGGAGAGCGACTTGACACCGGGGATGTGGACGGCGACGGCGTATTCGACTTGATCGTTGGAAACCCGAGGAAGCCAGTAGGAGGCGTGCCATCGATGGGCGAGGTCCACCTGTTCACAGGAGCGTCACTGACTCACGTCAAGACACTGTCGCACCCGCTCCCGAGCGGACTCAACTCGCGCTTCGGCAACGCTGTAGTGGGTAAGGATCTGAACGGCGACGCCATTGCCGAAGTCATCGCGACGGACCAACGTAACCACGCTTTCATCTTCTGGTCGCCCAACTTTGAAGACCACTTGCTCATCACGAGGCCCCCGGATCCCGCCTCGGGCACGGCGAACAGCGTCTCTTTCGGTTACTTTGCCACGACGGGCGATGTCAACGGCGATGGCCTCATCGACATCATTGTTGCAGACCCCTTCGCCGCATCGAAGGGGCGAGCATACGCAGCCTTGGCCCCGTTCTTTGCGGACTTCCATGTCGTAGTGGACAAGGTTCCAGAGCAAGGCGCTGAGTTTGGCTGGGGTGTATGCGCCCGAGATGTGGATGGTGATGGCCGCATCGAACTGCTCGTTGGAAGCGACTTTGCGGATCAATCCGGTGTGCCTGGATCCGGACGTCTGACGATTCTTGACTTTGATCAATGAACCAGCGGCGGCGCCTGTCGCCGCTACATGAGAGGTGCGATCATGTTCAGCCGAATTGTCCAACAAGCCGTGCAAATGGCGAGCGTCCTGCTTGTGATCGCGAGCAGTGCAAGTGCGCTGCAAACTACAATCTGGGTGAGCCAAGTCTCCGGTAGCGACGGCTCCTTCGACCCCACGGACCCGGACTTCCCCTACGCCACCATCAGTAAGGCGGTTGAGTTGGCTAATGATGAGGGCACGGTCTTCATCATCAAAGTCGTGGAGGGTGACTACACCCAGGCGCACGAAGCAGGTGGCGGCGCAACCGCACCCGGCTACCCGATCACGATCACGAACTCCAGCGTGCGCATCGAGGGCTCGAGCGCGAACCCCGAGGACTTCCCGCGGCTGGGCGGAGACGTGGACAACTCAAGTCTGCGCGCACTCTTCGAGGTCGTGGCCACGACGGGCACGGGCGACCTCGTCAACGTGCGTCTGGAGAATCTGGACTTTCCGGGCGAAGACAGTGCCGCCAAGGACGCTCCGTGCGCCGTTTACGTCGAAAACGTTGACAGCGCCAAAGCCAAGGTCGTTCTTGCCAACTGCAAGCTGGCCCGCTCGGCCATGAATGCCTCGGGCGCCGACGGGCGGCCCAACATTTTGGCGGTGGCAGGCGATGCCTCGGGGCGCGAGACCGGAGATCAGGGCCTGGAACTCATCGTAGGAGGCTGCACGTTTGAGCCGACGCAGTGCGGCGGCATCCAGGTACTGATCAGTTCCAACGCAGAGTCCCCGGCGCGAGCGCGCGTGAAGCTCACCGCCCTGGGGAACACGTTCACCCTCGCTGGCGAGAACTCAGCCGAGTTCGCCATCGACTTCATCCTCAGAGCGGAGGACGGCGAAACGGCCATCGAGGCCGAAGGGGAGTCGCTGATCGTCGGCAACACGATCGATTCGCGCGAGGCCGACACGGACTACGGCATCGCCAAAGGCATCCTGCTGGGCGGCCAGGTGCGCAACGGTGGGCTAGTGCAGATGGTCAAGGACCTTCAGGTCATCGAGAACAACGCCATTCACGGTACCGAGGAGGCGGCGCTCTACTTCCTCGCCTCCCAGGACGACGATGAAGCCTCCTCGGTAAACATTCAGGCCTGGAGCACTGACCGAAACGTCATCTCACAGAATCGCGGATTCGGCATTGTTCTGGACTGGGGCGGGGCCGACGACTTCGAGTATCTGCGCATTCACACCCGCGGCAACATGATTGTGGACAATGGGGATTCGGGCGTGCTGCTGGTGGGCGGCCCGAGCCTCAACGGCGCCCTCTCCTCCCTGAACGACACGATCGCGGGCAACGCCGGCTACGGAATCGAGGTCTATGAGGCGCCGCTCTACTCGCTGGCGAACACCGTGATCTGGGACAACGCGCTGGGGAGCGCCTACGATTGGGATGCGAGCGATTGGGCGCACTACACTTACAACAATGTCCGCGGATTCCTGGCAAACCCCGACGAGAGCTGCACTGCGGACGAGGACGGCAACCTCGACTCTGAGCCAGGCTTTGTGAACCCGAGCGGAGGTGACTACCACATCACGTCGACCGCCTGCGTGCGCAACAAGGGCTACTACCAGCCGCTGGGCGATACGATCCTCCTCTCTATGGACATCGACGGCGAAGCTCGTTCGCATGGGCGGCCCGACATCGGTGCGGATGAGTACCACCCGCCCGAGGCGGCGGCGATTAGTCCGGAGCAGCTTGCCGGTAGGCTGCTGGCTCTCGTGCTGGACTGGTCTCCTGGCGAGCTTGTTTCGGCGTTGGCCAAGGTCATCGGGACAGCAAGCGTGAGGCCGCGGCCGCTTCCCATGCCGACCGCACTTCCTAGCTAGTCTTTGGCAGAGCACTCCTCGTCCGCCAACTGCCTTCCCACAATTGCGGCGGTGGTGCGACGCGGCGGGGGTCGGTGTGCCGCGAGTTCCGAGCCGACCTCTCGGCCGCATCGGCCGAGTCGGCGAGGTGTCTGAGCGGCACCGCCGAGCCCCCGTCGCGGGCGCACTGAGCGCTAGACCTTCGCTAGCCGCTCCGGGCAGACTGCTGCGCTTCCCACCGGAGCGCTCGCGATCATGGAAGCCCTGTTCACCACCGAGAACCTCATCGCCCTGCTCACGCTGACGGCGATGGAGATCGTGCTCGGCATCGACAACATCGTCTTCATCTCGATCCTGACCGGAAAGCTGCCGGAGGGGGAGCGCGCCAAGGCGCGACGGCTGGGCTTGGGCGCGGCGATGCTCATGCGCATTCTGCTGCTGCTGTCGCTGACCTGGGTCATGGGGCTCACGGCAGCGCTCTTCAGCGTCTCCGATCACCCCGTGAGCGGGCGCGACCTCGTGCTGCTCGTCGGCGGCCTCTTCCTCATCGCGAAGGCCACCTTTGAGGTTCACGAGCGCATCGAGGGGCACGCCAAGCCGGGCGAAGGCAAGGGAAAGGCGGTGAGCTTCGCCAGCATCATCGCCCAGATCATGGTGCTGGACTTGGTCTTCTCGCTGGACTCGGTCATCACGGCCGTGGGCATGGCGCAATCGATCGTCGTCATGGTGACCGCCGTGGTCATCTCGGTGGCCGTCATGCTCATTTTCGCGGGGCGTGTCTCCGCCTTCGTCGAGCGTCACCCCACGGTGAAGATGCTGGCGCTGTCCTTCTTGCTGCTCATCGGCGTGATGCTGGTGGCCGACGGCCTGGGCCAGCACATCCCGAAGGGCTACGTCTACTTTGCGATGGCCTTCTCACTGCTCGTGGAGATGCTCAACCTCCGCGCGCACAAGATTGCCGCGGCGCGCGGTGTGAAGGGGCACGGCGCCTGAGAGGGCGCCGGCTCCCGCCAGCTCCGAGGGGTCAGAAGCTGCGGCCGAGGCCCACGTAGAAGTTGGTGTCGCTGGAGCTCTTCCCGGCGCCCGGCACGCTGTCCCAGAAGAAGTCGAGCCCGGCCTTCACGTACCAGGGACTCGCGTCGGAGACCTTGCGCTCCCAGGCTAGGCGCGTGACCGAGCGCGCCTCGCCGCTGTCGCTCAGGCTGGGATAGAGGTCGCTCACCAAGAGGAACTGCGACATCTCGTCGATGGTCCAGTTCCAGTCGATGCCCAGCAGGGCCTCGTAGTTGGTTTCGCGGGTGGTCGGCGTGTTGGGGTCCATCTTCTTAGAGACGCCGGCGCCCACGCGGCCGCTCACGGCGTGTTCGGGGCCCTCCTTGAACTGGTAGGCGCCGCCGCCGGCCACGGCCACGCGCGCGTCGAAGTCAGCAAACTTGTCGGTCTCGAAGGAGGCCTGTGCGAAGGGCCGCCACTTGCTGCCCTCACGCTTCCACTCGCGCCGCATTTGGGCGAAGCCCTTCTCCTCACTCACGATCTGGTTCGACTCGGCGCGCCGCCACCAGATCGTGTACATGTCTGCGAGTTCCTTGGTGTCGTGCTTGGCATCCAGGCCGATGCGGAAGTTTTCGGTTTCGGTGTTGCCGCCGGAGCCACTGAGCGCGACGTCGAACTTGCGCGTCCAGGGCGAGACCGGCTCGATGACCGGCGGCGGCGCCTGGATCTTGAGCCAGGCGCGCGGGATCGAGAGGCGTCCGAACATCTCGTGGGAGAGCACGAGCTGCGGGCCGTCAGCCGACTCGAGGATGCCGGTCAGGCGGTCGCCGTTCTGCAGCTCAAGCGTCACGGTCGTGCCGACCTGAAAGGTGTCCTGGGCGGTGAGCGTGCCGCCGAGGAGGAGGGTTGTGGTCAAAAGTGCGAAGCGGAGGGCGAGGCGGCGCATGGAAGTCCTTTGCGAGACATGTGCGGAGAGGAGGAGAGGGCGGGTCACAGCCAAGAGCGCGTCACGATGCCTTCTCGACCGCAAAGTGCGCAAGGGCGGGGGGTGACAGCGCTAGAATGCGCCGATGGAAATCGCCCTGGGCGTGCTGGCGGGACTGGCCCTCGGAGTGCTTGTCGGCCTGGCCTGGGCCCAACGTCGCGAGCGCGCGGCCCGGGCCGAATGGGAGGAGGAACGGGCGGATTTGGAGGCGCATCTCTCCGCTGCTCAGCTCGAAGAGCGGACGGCCGCAGCGACGTTGGAAGCTCATCGCCAGTCGGCGGCCGAGGCGCGCCGCAGCGAGGAAGAGCGCCTGCGCGAGATCCAGGGTCTGCTGGCTCCGCCGCTGAAGGAAGCGCTGCAGCACAGCACCGAGCACCTGGCCACGCGCGCGCAGGAGCGCGAAGCGGCCCACGACAAGGCCTTGCGCGAGATGCTCAAGCCCTTCCAGGAGCAGCTCGAGAAGTTGCAGAAAGGCGCGCAGGAGCTGGAAGTCAAACGCGAGGGCGCTTACGGCGCGCTCAAGCAGCAGCTCGATGGCTTGCAGGCCGCCACCAAGTCCTTCGGCGATCAGAGCAGCAAGCTGCTCACGGCCCTGCGCGGTGACATCCGCTCGCGCGGCCGCTGGGGCGAGGTCGCGCTGCGCAACTTGGCCGAGTTCGCCGGCATGACGCGCCACTGCGACTTCTCCGAGCAGCAGGGTCTTGAGTCAGGCAATCGCCCGGACATGGTCGTGCGGCTGCCGGATGGCAAGAGTTTCATTCCGGTGGACAGCAAGGTGCCCATGGACGCCTACATGCGCTCCTTGGAGTGCGAGGAGCCGGCGCAGCGGGCTGTCGAACTCGCCAAGCACGCGCGCGACCTGCGGACAGCGGTGGATGATCTCGCCAAGCGCAACTACGCCGGCCAGGGCGGGAGCCCGATGGGCTACACGGTGCTCTTCGTCGCGGCCGACCCGCTCCTCGCCGCGGCTTTTGAGTCCGACCCCGAGTTGCAGACTGACGCCATGCGCAAACGCGTGCTCATCGCCACGCCGGTGACCATGCTGGCCTTGCTCAGTACGGTGGCGCTCTACTGGCAGCAGTCTTCGGTGGCCGAGAACGCGCAGCGCGCCTGGGAGACGGCGCGGGAGTTCCACAAGCGCGTGAGTGTTTTCGCCGAGCATCTGGCCGGCGTGGGCAAGGGCCTCACCACGGCCATCAATAACTACAACAAGGCGGTGGGGAGCTGGGATCGCAGCGTGCTGCCGCAAGGTCAGAAGCTCGAAGAGCTCGAGGCTCCCGGCCAGGGCCATAACCCGCTGCCGGAACTGCCCGCCGTCGAAGGCGAGGCGCGCGTTCCGCGTCTGCTGGAGAACGAGGCGTGAAGCTGCTGCTGAAGATTCTGCTCGTGCCGCTCTTGGTCGCGGGCGTGCTCTCGATCTACGGCGCGACGCTGCCCAGCCAGCACCGCGTGGCCAGCATGGCGCGCTACGACCGCTCGCCGGCCGAAGTGTGGGCGCTCATCACGGACGTGGCCAACTGGCCGACGTGGCGCGAGGACATCGTGGCCGTCGAACAGCGCCGAGAGGCGGGCGGACGCGTGCTCTGGCTGGTCTCGATAGCCGACGAAGACCAGCCGCTCCCGCTCGAGGTCATGGAGTCGACTGAGCCCAAGCGCTTCACGCTGCGCATCTCGCCCGATGCCGGCTTGTCCTTCAGCGGCACGTGGAGCTTCCAGTTAAGCGAAGCTCATCAGGGCACCGCGCTCACGATCATGGAGGAGGGCGAAGTCTTCAACCCCTTCCTGCGCGCGCTGGGGCACCTCGTCTTCGGGCACCACGACTCCATTCATCGTGTGCTCGTGGCCGTTGGCAAGCATTTCGGCCAAGAGGTGGAGCCGAAGATCATTCCGCAGAGTGTGCCGAACTAGCCCTTAGGGCGAGATGGCGCGCAGGCCGTTGCTCAGCGAGACGCCCGCGCGCGCGGCGGGATCTTGCAACGCGACCTGGAACCACAGCTCCAGGTCGGCCGGCAGACCCGCCGGCCAGCGTCCCCCGAGCAGCACTTCGCCCAGCGCATCGCTGGCGATCGGCGCGAGCAGCGCCCAGGGAGCGGCCACGAGCAGGCCGCCCTTGAAGGGCACCGGCTGACTGCCCACTGAGCCGAAGAGCAGGCCCAGTGCGTTCGCCGGCGCCTGCGACAACTCCAGCGACACGGCGCTGTCGGCGGTCAATGGGCCTGTGCCGATGAGCACCGGCTTGCCGGCGCTGCCGGCCAGGCCGCCGCCGAAATTCGTCCAGGCGCCGCTGGAGGTGCCGATCGTCGCCACGGCCATCTGGCCGCTGGCATCCGAGGCGCCGACTTCGATGGCGCTCGCGATGTCAGTCGGGAAGACGGTGAAAGCCGCCTGGCCCAGCGCATTGGTGTAGGCATTCGCCGACAGGGCGGGCCCGCCGGTGCTCGTGCCCGGCTTGTAGATCGCGACGAGGACATCGGCCTGAGGCGTGCCGCTCTCGTTGGTGATGGTGACGACCCAGGGCGCGCCCGTGCCGCTGCCGTCGCTGGGCACTGCATCGGGCAGCGCGAACTTCAGCAGCGTGGCCTGGGTGCGCCGCACTCGCATGGAGGGGTCGCCGAGCAGCAGATACATCCAACTGTTCACGCCCGGTTCTTCGGAGGCCATGCGCTGCTCGGACCAGGCGATGGCGTGGCCGTGCCGCAGCAGGCCCAGGTCGAAGATGGCCGCGTGCATGGCCAGGTTCAGGCGGTGGTTCTGCTTGGTGCCCGAGATGTCGGTGGAGCCGTAATGGGCCACGGGGCCCACGCCGAAGTCTTCCATCCAGTTCTCGCCGAGGCAGTCCTCCGTGTCGATGCGGTTGTTCCAGCACGAGAAGGACCAGGCGACGGAGCGCGGGCCGCTCGAGGTGAGCAGGTCCAAGTCGTCTTGGTTGAAATTGTCGTCGCTGAGATTCCACTTGCTCCAGGCCGACGAGCTGCCGTGTCCGCGGTAGGTCACCAGGCCCAGGCCGGCGTCGATGGCCGAGACCACGACGGCGTCCGTGCTGCCGAGTTCGTTGCCGTTGAGCACGGTGAAGTCCGGCGGGAAGGCATAGCTCGCGCTGACCACGGCCGCGCAGTTGCCCACGTACTTGCCCGGCGCATCCTCGAGGTTGGCGGCGAGCAGGGCCGAGCCGTAGTGAGTTCCCTGCGTGTCGAGTTCATAGGCGCGAATGCGATCGAGCTGATGCTCCAGGTCGAAGTGCACGCTGTCGTAGGTCAGGCGGCCCACGAAGATCTCCTCATCGAGGTCGCCATCGAGCGGCGAGCCGTAGAGGTCGTCGCCCAGTTTGGAGTTGAGCGTGAGCGAGGAGCACAGCGGCAGCGTCAGATCGTCGCCGAGCAGCAGCGCGTAGTGGTCGGCCGCCGGATTGCCGGCCGCGTACCAGTCGCCGATGGCCGCTCTCAGCTCGCCGCAGCCCACAAAGGGCAGGCTCTCGAGGAACAGCAGCTCCACCGCGAAGCCTTGCAGAGACTTGTGCTCGACGAAGCTCTCCACATAGGGCAGCGCGTTTTCTTTGAGCACGATGAGGTAGCGGCCCTGGAACTGCGTGGGGTTCGAGGGAAAGCTGGCGAGCTGCTCCGTCCAGTTGTGAAAGGTCTGCGCCGCCAGTGCTGCGCGCTCCTTGGTGATGGCCGGGAAGACGATGGGCGCGGCCGGGGCTTGCAAGTGCACGCGCGTGTGGGCGCTCAGCGCGAGTTCCCCGGTGACGGGATTCCAGCGGCCCAGCGAGACCGCGACTTCGGCCGAAGGAATTGTGCCGAGGCGCGGGGTGATGGGAGCCGAGGAGGGCGCCAGGGCGGCCGGCCAGGCCGCGGTGCCGGAGTAGATCAGCGGGTCGGGCAGATAGCTGGCCGGCGTGCCATCGATGTCTTCGGCGCCGTCGAGTTCGGGCTCCTCGAAAGGCGCGAGCAGCAAGCCCGCGAAGGAGCGCGGGTCGAGATCATTCACGGCGACCACGCTGAGACGCGGCGCACTCGTGACCACGGCCAAGCGCAGCACGGCCTGCGGCAGGTCCGGCGCCCCGATCTGGCCGTGCCGGCTGAGGCCCGGCACCTCGATGCGCGTGTAAGTGTTGCCGTCCCCGGGCGTGATCGTCTCGCTCCAGAAACCGGACACCCACACATCGAAGAAGGAATCGGAGGCGTTGCTGGCGGCCTGGTCGAGCACGATCTCGGCGGGCGTGCCCGGCGCGGCTCCAGCGACGAGCGGCACCCAGGTCGGATCCTGCGCACCGGCTGTCGGCGCGAGGAGTGCCGGAACCAGAGCGACGGCGAGAAGTGCAGCCCGAAGCAGAGGCTTGCGTGACAGCGAGCGGACGGTCGAGAAAGAACTGAGCACGGTGCGGGTTCTCAGGGGAGGGGAAAAGGGAAGGGGAAGCGGATGGTCTCAGCGAATGACGAGGGTGCGGTAGTTCACCAGGTTGGCGGAGGCGTTGTAGAAGAACGTGGGCGTGTCGCCGCCGCGGCCGATGGCGAAGGGGTCGCTGTCTTCGTTCACGCCAAAGAGCGCCACGCTGAAGGTGATCTCGCTGCCGGCGGTCGGTGAGTAGGGGCCTACGATGAAGGTGGCGACGCCGCCGGCGTCGGTGCGCTCGACGGGGAAGAAGTCCGCGCCGCCGATGGGTCCGGCCCACAGGCCGCGCACCGGAAGATCCACGACCGGCGCGCCCGTGTGGTCGACCGCGCGCACCGTGGCGGTGAGCGTGACGCTGCCGCGGCCGCTGGCGGTGAGCGTGATGTCGTCCACATGGAAGAGCGGCGGCGCCGTCGTGACGGAGCCCGTGGCTTCGTGCGCGTTGCCATTCTTGTCGCTCAGCGTCGCGCGCCAGAACAGCAGCGTGCCGCCCGGCAGGGCGTCAAGGATCAGATCGTGCCGCGCGAGCAGCTCGGCCTCGCTGAAGCTCGCCAAGCTGAAGTCGCCGGGCGCCGTGCCGACGTCGAGCTGCACGCGCGCCGGCTCGCTCAGCAGGAGCTGGAGCGTGGCCGTGTCGGTGAACACGTCGTGCGCTGCGGCGTGCAGCACGGCGGGAGGCGTGGCATCGGGCAGGAAGGCCTCGGCCACGGCCGGGTTGCCGCCGAGCGCGACTTCGAGGCCGTCGGCATAGCCGTCGCCGTCGCTGTCCGGCGACCAAGGCCGGCTGTCGTGTACGCGCTCGGCACCGTCAAAGAGGCCGTCCTCGTCGCGATCGATGCCGAGGCGCAGCCCCATTCCGGGCGGCACGCAGGTGAAGGTGATGCGCACCTGCCCGGCCGCGATGGCCGAGACGAGCGTGCCGCGGCTCACCCAGCCGCCGACGTCGAGTTGATAACGCCACGAGTCCTGCTGCGCATCAAAGGCGAAACGCAGCGCGAAGGGGAACTCGCCGCCGCCGTCGAGCAGCAGCGCCCCCTTGCCGATGAGGTCCAGGTTCTCGGCGGGGGGCGCGGCCTGCAGTTCGGTCAGGTCGAGCCAGTCGTAGAGACCATTGGCCCAGGTGTCTTCGCTCGCTGTGAACTGCGCGCCGACGAGCGGCGCGGTGCCGGTGTCCCAGGCGCGCACGAGGGCCACGACCTGTTCACGCTCGGCAGCGTTCAGCGCCGGGAAGGCCTCGCCGCCGATGGGCGGCTCGAAGTTCAGGAACTCGGCCAAGTCATCCAGCGAGCCGTCGTGCAGCACGCCGAAGCCGGTGAGCTCCGAGAACTCCTTCTCGTAGGCGCCGCGCAGCGTGGGCGAGTTGAAGAGCTGCGTCTCGCCGTCGAAGTTCACCGTGGGCTGGCCGCCGGTGAAGTCGGTCTTGCCGGCGAAGTCGCCGACATGGCAGCTCACGCAGCGCAGACTGCCCGGCACGCCGGGGTTGTAGATCTTGCCGGGCACGCCCGGCGTGAGCCCGAAGAGATCGCGGCCCGCGGCGGCCTGGTCGGTGTACTCGCGGTCCTTGGGCTGGTGCGGATTGGGCGGATAGCTCAGCGAGCGCACAAACGCTGCGTACTCCTGCATGGCGCGCGGCGAGATGCCGCTGCCGCCGAGCAGCCCGCGGAAGGCCCCGCGGAACATCTGGAAGAAGCGCCGGTCACCGCGCCAATGCAGCGGCGCGGCCTGGCCGACATCCAGCCCGCGCAGGCTCTGCGTGACCATCGGGCCCTTCATGGGGTGCGTCATGAAGGACTTCTTGGTGGCGACGAAGGCGCCGTCAAAGGAGAGCGGCCCCGTCACGAGGTCGGGATAGAAGTAGCCCAGGCCGCCGCCCGGGTCGCCGAGATCCCAGGCGAGCTGGTCAGCGTGGCCGAAGATGTGGCACGAGGCGCAGGACATGGTGCCGCTGCCGGCGCCGCTCTCCACGCGCGCGTCGTAGAGATGCCGCCGGCCGAGGCGCAGGGCCTTGGGCTCGGGGTTGTACGAGAGCCGCTCGCCGCGCGCGGCCGGCCCGACCGCGGCGTGGCCATTGGCGATGGAGTAGGCGCGCAGCGCGAGATCGCCGCGCGTGAAGACGTAAAGCAGTGCCCGCGCCTCGTCCACAGCCAGGCCGGTGGGCAACTCGCCCACGAAGAACTCATCCACGACCGCGCCGGTGAGAGCGTTGTGCACCACGACCACGCCGTCGCCGAGCGCGCCGACATAGGCGAAGGGTCCGCGCAGCGTGCTGCCCGCACCGGGCGGCGCGTAGAAGGCCAGCGCGGCCGGCTGCGCATGATCGGCGCTGCTCGTGCCTGGGCCGTAGGCCAGCACCTGCTGCACCGCGCCCGCCGGGCTCACCACAGTGATGCGATTCTCCAAGCCGACGCCGGAGAGCACCGGCTCGAAGCGCGTGCGGTTGTGCGCCTGCGTATTGGCCACCCAGAGCGCGCCGGTGGCCGGGTTGCGCGCCAGCGCGAGGAGCGTGGTGCCGACGCCGGTCGTAGCTTGTGGCAAGAGCGTGCCGTTGGCCGCATCCACGGCCAAGAGATCGAAGTCGGCGAGTTGCGGCACGAGCGTGGGGTGCTCGAAGTCCATGACGATACGGCCGGTGGTGGGGATGCTCCAGCCGGGCAGTAAGAACGTGGCGTTGAACCAGGCCGCGGTCAGAAAGGCCGGGATCTGCAGCGCCGGATTCAGCGTGAAGGGCGGATCAAAGGCATCGCTGACGTGCTGCTCGAGGCCCAAGCTGAAGGCTTGGAAGGCGTCAAGCACGGTCGTGTGATTGCCGGAGTTTTGCGGCAGCACGTAGACCACGCCGCCGGCCTCGGCCAGTGCGCGCGGCTTGTGCGCCGGCAGCGCGAGGCGGTGCCGGATCGTGTAGGGCGCCGTCGCGTCGGCAATGACCAGCGCGTTCTCCACGAACTCGCCTGGTTCGGTGAGGCTGGGCGCCTCGGCCGAGCGTGCCGTCGCCACGCAGAGGCGGCCGCCGGTCACGAGCACATCCTGAGGTTCATCGCCGACCGCGATCGTGGCACGCACCGAAAGCGTGGCGAGGTCCACAACCGAGACGCTGTCCGAAAGCAGGTTGGCCACGAAGAGTGTGCCGGCGTCGTCGGGGTGCAGCGCCATGGAGACCGGCTCCAGGCCGGTGAAAACGGCGCCCAAGAAACTGAGCTGGGGCACGCCGGCCGGGCTGACCTGCGTCGCGAAGACTTCGAGCCGGTGGTCAGGCGTGTTCAGCACATAGAGGCGTTCGCCATCCGGCGAGAGCAGCAGCGGGCGCACGGCGCCCGACTCAAAGTTGGGGAAGGGCGCTGTGGCGGCGGAACTGACGCCTTGCGCGGCGGCACTCGCGGCGAGCACGAGCGAGGCGGCGCCGAGACGAGCAGCGCCGAGACGGGCCAAGACTCTGCAGTGCTTCCAGTTCATCACGGCCTCCGCGTCGATGCCTGCACGTCCTGGACGCCCGGCCGCCGCAGCGACCGGAAAGTCGCGGATTCTACCCTGCATCCCTAGAATGCGGGGATGCCCTCTCGTCGCCCTTCAGCCCCTGCTCGCACACTGCGGCGCCTCGTCTTCACGCTGCTGATCTCGTCTCTCGTGCACGCTTTCGCCCAGCCGGCTGGTGCAGCGCCGGTGCTGCAAGACACAGCGGAAAGCTTGCCCGCCCAGTCCGATGGCACGAGCCGCGAGTCACCGCGCGAATCGCTGACGAACTTCCTCGAGTTGTGCCGCGCTGGCGACTTCGCCACCGCTGCGCGCTACCTCGACGTGCCCGAGGACCGCCAGGCCGACGCGCCGGCGCTCGCGCGTCGCCTCAAGGCGGTGCTCGACCGCCATGTGTGGTTCGACCTCGAAGTCATCTCCAATGAGCCCGAAGGGCAACTCGACGACGACCTGCCCGCGGACACCGAGGAAGTCGGCAGCATCCCCGGCGAGTCCAACACCGCGGAGCCGGTGCGCATGACGCTGCACGCCAGCGAGCGCGGCAGCGACTGGGTCTTCTCGCTGGCGACGGTGTCCCGCACGGACGAGTGGTTCGCGCGCCTGGGCCACACCTGGGCTCTGGAGTATCTGCCCGAGCCCTTGCTGCGTCCGGGCCCGGCCGACTTGCTCTACTGGCAATGGCTCGCGCTGCCCTGCCTGCTCGTACTCGCTTGGCTGGCCGGGCTCATGCTGCGGCGCCTCACCATCGGCCTCTTTTCGCGGCTCACCGCGCATACCGCCGCCACCTGGGACGACGAGATCGTGCTGCGGCTCGCGGGCCCGATCACGCTGCTGTGGACGGCGGCCGTCTTCCGCCTGGGCATGCCCTGGCTTGAACTCTACGCACCAGCGCAGGAGTTCATTCAGGCTCTGCTGCGCGGCGCGCTCTTTGCCGTGTTCTTCTGGTCGGTGCTGCGCTCGGTGGATGTGGCCGTGCAAGTCATGCTGCGCTCGCAGTGGGCGCTGCGCTCGCCGGCTTCGCGCGCGCTCCTGCCGTTGGGTGGGAGGCTGGTCAAGGGCCTGATCCTCATCATGGCGGCCATCGCCATCCTCGATGACCTGGGCTTCCCGGTCACCGGCCTCATCACCGGACTCGGCGTGGGCGGCTTGGCGCTGGCTCTCGCCGCGCAGGAGACGGTCAAAAATCTCTTCGGCGCCTTCTCGATCGGCATGGACGAGACTCTGCGCGTCGGCGACGACGTGACCATCGACGGTGCGACCGGCACGGTGGAATCCATTGGCCTGCGCAGCACGCGCATCCGCACGCTCGACCGCACCCTCATCACCATTCCCAACGGCAAGCTCGTGGAGGCCCAGGTCGAGTCGCTCACGGCGCGCGACCGCTTCCGGCTCAACACGACGCTCGGCCTGGTCTATGGCACGACCGAAGCGCAGATGCGTCAGGTCGTGGCCGAGATCGAGCAGCTCCTGCGCGCACACCCCAAGATCTGGCCCGACACGGTCATCGTGGCCTTCAAGGGCTTCGGCGAAAGCTCGCTCGACGTGGACGTGATTTGCTGGTTTCAGGTGGAGAGCTTGCCTGAGTTCCGCACCTGCCGGCAGGACGTGCTGCTGGCGATCATGGGCATCGTCGAGCGCTCCGGCAGCGACTTCGCCTTCCCGACACGCACCGTGCACCTCCTCTCGGAGTCCAAGCGATGATCAACGAGCTGCAGCCGGGCGAGACGCAGGCCTCTGTCGCGCCGACCAAGCGCCTGGGACTCCTGGTCGGCACGATCATCTCGGTGGTGCTCGGCGCAGCGCTGGTCATTCCGGCTGCCAAAGCCGGCATCACGCCCGGCGTCTCGCCGGTGGTCGTGCTCTTCGGCTGGGTGGTTTTCGGCGCTGCGCTCGGTCCGCGGCTCAAGCGCTTCCTTGCGATTGCGCAAGTTACCGGCTCGGGTGGCGCCGCGGTCACGGCCGGCGTGGTCTTCACTGCGCCCGTCCTGCAGATGCTGGCCAAGAACCTGGGCCTCGACGTGCCGCCGGTGGACGTGTGGCTGCTCATGGTCGGCTCGCTTTCCGGCGCGCTGCTGGGCTTCGGCTTCGTGGGCTTCGCGACGCGGCGCTTTCTCACCGACCCGCGCCTGCCCGCGCCCGAGGCGGTGGCTTGCGATCGCATGATTCGCACGGCGGTGGAGAAGCCCGCCGAGCGGCCCAAGCTGGGACCCTCGCTCGTGGCGGGCTTGCTCTCCGGCGCGTTCATCAGCGCGGCGGTGAGCTTCAAGTGGCTCGTCGAGGAAGTGCACACCTTCGGGCTGCGCGTTTTTGGCGGCGCGCCGCAGAGCGAGAGTGCTGCCGGCGCCGGCGTGACCGGCAGCGCCGTGGCGAGTGCGCCCGACGTGAACATTCCGATCCCAGTCTCGCCGATCTATCTCGGCATCGGCGCGCTGCTCACGCTGCCCACGGCGGCGCTGATCTTTGCCGGCGGCTTGGTGAATTCGCTGGCGCAGGGCTACTCAGCCAGCCACGCGATGGACAAGAACACCTATCGCTGGGTGGGCGGCGCGGCCATGACCGTCGCCGTGGTCTACAGCCTCGTCATGTACATGGTCGAGGGCCGGCGCAAGGCGGCGGCGGCTGGCGCCAAACTGGCCGCGGCGCGCCAGGCGACGCGCGGCGACGGTGCTGCGGCGGGCGCCGATGCGGCCGAGCTCGAAGAGTGGCAGCTCGAGCAGTCGGTGGGCATCCGCCGCATGCTCTGGGGCTGCATCGCAGCCGGCACCGCGCTCTTGCTCGTCATGATGAACATGACCGGCGCCTCGCTCAGCACGCTCGTCATCATGGGCCTCGTCGCCTTCGTGCTCACCTTCTTGCTCTCCGGGCTGGGCGGGCTGCTCTCGCTGCAAGTGGGCAGTTCGGCTTCGCCGGTGAGCGGCACCGTCTTCATGGGCTTGCTCGTGCTCTCGATCACCGGCCTGGCGCTGGGGCTGGAGGGCGTGGCGGGTGTGGCCTTCCTCGTGCCGCTCGTGGTGGCCGCCTGCGTGGCCATTTGCGCGGCCAACGACAGCAGCCAGGACTACAAAACCATCCAGCTCAACGGCTTCAAGGTGAGCGACAGTTTCTTTGGGCACCTGGTGGGCCTCTTGGCGGGCGCCATTGCTGTGCCGCTCACGCTGGCCATGGCGCACAACGCCTTCTCGCTCGGCAGCGACGAGCTGCCCTGTCCGCAGGCCGGCTTCTTCGCCACGGTGCTGGAGTCGCTCTTTCTCGATGCGCAGATTCCCTGGGGCCCGGTGGGCGTGGGCGCCGTGCTGGGGCTCTTCGCCGTGGGCCTCGATGCCTGGGGCAAGCGGCGCGGCATCATTCTCTCGGCGCTGGCCTTCGCGGTGGGCATCTATCTGCGGCCCGAGGCCGGCGTGGGCATGATGCTCGGCGCGCTCGCGCGCTTCGTGGCCACGCGCAAGATGAGCGCGAGCACGCACGAAGGCGTGCTCGTCGCGGCGGGACTCATCACCGGCGACGCACTCTTCTCGCTGCTGCTCGGCGTGCTGCTCACGGCGGGTGTCTCGCTCGCGGTCTTCGAGCCGGCTTCGCCCCTGCCGCATTGGATTGGCGGCCTGCTGCTGGTGCTCGTGCTCGGTCTCATCTGGCGTAACTACGCCTTCGGCCGCCGTGCCGACGGCGGGGGGCACTGACCGAACCAGCGCCGGGCGATCTGATCCAAGCGCGCACGACCTCTTGTCCGGGAGCGCCGCGGGCGTTTTGATGGAGCGCCCCCCGCACCTGGAGCCGCCGCCGATGCACACCCTGGTCCTGCTGCGCCACGGCGAGAGCCAGTGGAATCGTGAGAACCGCTTCACCGGCTGGGTGGATGTGCCGCTCTCCGAGAAGGGCACGGGCGAAGCCAAGGAGGCCGGCCGGCTGCTGAAGGCCGAGGGCCTGAGCTTCGATGTCGCTCACACCTCCGTGCTCAAGCGCGCCATCAAGACCCTGTGGATCGCTCTCGAAGAGCAAGACCTGATGTGGATCCCGGTGCATCGGAGCTGGCGCCTGAACGAGCGCCACTACGGCGCCTTGCAGGGACTCAACAAGGCCGAGACGGCCGCGCGTCACGGCGAAGCGCAGGTGAAGATCTGGCGGCGCAGCTACGACATCCGGCCGCCGGCGCTCGAGCGCAGCGACCCGCTCTTTCCCGGCCACGACCGGCGCTACGCCGCGCTGGCCCCGTCGGAGCTGCCCACCACCGAGTGCCTCAAGGACACGGTGGCGCGTTTCTTGCCTTACTGGAATGACGTCATCGCGCCGGCGGTGCGCAGCGGACAGCGCGTGCTCATCGCCGCGCACGGCAACAGCCTGCGCGCACTGGTCAAGCATCTCGACGGGATCAGCGACGCCGACATCGTCGAGCTGAACATCCCCACGGGCGTGCCGCTGGTCTACGAGCTCGATGCAAACCTGCGCCCGCTGCGGCATCGCTATCTCGGCGACGCCGCGGCCATCGCCAAGGCGGCGGCTGCCGTCGCGAACCAGGGCAAGGCCTGAGGAGGCGTGCCCGAGCGCGTCTTCCTCGGCTGGGATGCACAGGGCTGGGGCGCGGGGCGAAGTTCGTGTCTTGATGCGGCGGCCGACTGGCTGCTGCAGCGCGCCGGCGCCGAGCGTGACCTCTCCTCCTTCGTGGTGGCCGTGCCCGGCGCGCGCGCCGGGCGGCGACTGCTGGAAGTGCTCGTCGAGCGCGCGGGCACAGCGATTGCGCCGCCGCAGATCACGACGGCCGGCCAGCTCACCGACCGCTTTTTGACCGCAGCCCGCCCGCTGGCCAGCGGCCTCGTACGCAGCCTGGCCTGGCAGGCCGCGCTCGCCGCACTGGACGACGCGCGGCTCGCGGCCCTCGTGCGGCCTCGCCCCGCGACGACGGACTGGGCCACTTGGCGCGCACTGGCCGACGACGTGCGCGCGCGTCACGCCGAGCTGGGGCGCGAGGGCAGGAGTTTCGCGGAGGCCGTGCCGCTGGTGCCCGAGGGCGCCGAGCGAGCGCGCTGGCAGGCGCTCGTTGCGGTGCACGAGGACTACCGGCGCCGGCTGCTCGCGCTGGGGCTGGATGATCCGCACGACGCGCGGCGCGAAGCGCTGCACTCTTCGCCGAGTTCACTGATCGCTTCGCCGCCGACTGACTCGCCGCCCACAGCTTTGGCGGCAGACGAGTTCACCGGCACGCTTGTGCTAGTGGGCGTCACCGAACTGAGCGGCTTGCTGCGCGGCGCGCTCCAGCGGCGCGCCTGCATTGCACTGATCTTCGCGCCCCCGCAAGAGGCCGCGCGCTTCGACGACTTCGGCGCGGTGCAGCCGGAGGCCTGGGCCGGCGGGGTGCTGCCGCTCGAGCGCGCGCGCTGGTTCGTGGAGGAGCGCCCGGCCGATCAAGCCACGCGCGTGGTCTCGGTGCTGGCCGAGTGGGGCGAGCGTTTCGCGATCGAGGACGTGACTCTCGGCGTGCCGGGCTTGGGCGGCAGCGGCGACGAGATCGTGCCGCACTTGCGGCAACTGCTGGGCGCCCTCGACGTCGAGTTGCGTCCGGCCGTGGGCCCGCCGCTCCGCCAGACTGGCCCCTTCCGGCTGCTCGCCGGCCTGGCCCGGCTGCTGCGTGAGGACAGCTTCGACGAACTCGCCGCTCTCGCCCGCCATCCAGAACTGGAAGCCTGGCTGGCCAAGCGGCCCGGCCTCGAGCATCTCGACCTGCCGGCACTGCTCGACGACTATCACGCGCGGCACTTGCCCGGCCGCCGGCCGCGGCGCTGGCTCGAAGTGGATGAGCGCTCGGCTGAGCAGGCAGCGCGGCTGCGCGCGGTCGAGGCCGCGCTCCGTGAACTGCTCGGCCCCTTGCAGGGCGCCGAGCGGCGCACGCTCGCGCGCTGGGCCGAGGCTCTCGAGGCGCTGCTCGCGCGACTGGACTCCGGACAGGCCTTCGCCCTGATCAAGCTGCGCGAGTGCCTCGCCGAGTTCGCCCGCGTGCCCGCGGCGCTGGCCGAGACACTGAGTCTCTCTGCCGCCGAGGCGCTGGAGACTCTGCTCGAAGAGGCCGCCGCGCTTGAGCTGGCGCCGCCGGCGCGCCGCGATGCGCTGGAACTCCTGGGTTGGTTGGAACTGCCGCTCGATGATGCGCGCGCGCTCGTCGTGGTCAACTTGGCCGAGGGACAGGTGCCCGAGCCGGTGAGCGGGCTGTCGGATGGCCTGCGTCGGCGCCTGGGCCTTCCGGACGATGCGCTGCGTCTGGCGCGCGATGCGCACGCTCTCACCGTGCTGCTCAACTCGAAAGAGGATGTGGTGCTGGTCACCGGCCGGCGCAGCCAAGCCGGCGATCCCCTGCGGCCATCCAGGCTGCTCTTTCACGTGCCCGAAGAGGCCGTGGCCGCGCGCGTGCGGGCCTGGGTTGATCCGCCCGCGGCGGCAACTCGTCCGGCTGTCGAACGAGCGCCGTCGGCGCGCCCGCTTCTGGTGCCAGCCGAGGCAGAAGCTCCGCAGCGCGTGGCCGTGACGAAGTTCCGTGACTGGCTGGCGTCGCCGTACCTGTTCTACCTCAACGCTGTACTCGGCCTGCGCTCGGTCGACGACGAGGCCCGCGAGTGCGAGGCGCCGCTCTTCGGCGTCCTGCTGCACTCCGTGCTCGCTGAGCTCAGTACGCCCGCAGGCTTGGGCTTGAGCGAGGCCGCTGACTTGGGTGACTTCCTCGTTGAACGCCTCGAAGCCCAGACGCGAGCGCGCTTCGGCCAGGACGCACTGCCGGTCGTCGCGCTGCAACTTGACCTAGCGCGCGGGCGGCTGCGGCAGTTTGCCTTTGAGGAGGCGCGGCGACGCGCCGAGGGCTGGCAGCAGGTGCTCAGTGAGCAGCGCGCGGAATGCCCGCTGCGGATTCCCGGCGAGGCCGACATCACGCTCGTAGGCGTGATCGACCGCGTCGATGTGCGCGGCTCAGAGTGGGCGATTCTCGACTACAAGAGCGGGGAAGAGGCGAAGTCGCCCCGGGAGGCGCACGGCCCGAACAAGCAGGGCCGGTGGCGCGACTTGCAGCTTCCGCTCTATCGACACTTGCTTGCGGGCTGGGCTGCGGAGCGCGGCCTGGCCTCAGCGCCGCAGCTTGGTTACGCCAACCTCGGGCGCGACGCAGACGCCGTGGGTTTCGCGATAGCCGAGTGGAGCCCTGATCAACTACAGGCCGCCGACGAAGTGGCTCGCGAGGCGGTGCGCGCGATGCGCCGGCCCGGCGCCTTTGCCGAGCTGGGGCGTTTCCCGGTGCGCGAACTGATCTTGGCGGCCTTGGCCGGCCTGGGCGTCTTCGGTCAGGAGCCCGACGAGGGCGGCGCGACCGCGGAGGAGCTTGCAGCGGACGACGAAGCTGATGACGAGGAGAGCGAGGAGGCATGAGTTCGCCTCCGGTGGCAGCGCAGATGGCACCTGACATCGTGCTGGCCTCGGCGGGCTCGGGTAAGACCTATCAGCTCAGCGAGTGTTTCGTCGCGCTGCTCGCTGCCGGCGTGCCGCCTGAGCGCATTCTGGCCACGAGCTTCACGCGCAAGGCGGCCGGCGAAATCCTCCAGCGCGTGTTGGAGCGCTTGGCCAAGGCCGCCGACCAGGACGCCGCCCAGCGCGCGCTGCTCGCCGCGCTCATGCGCGAGCTGCAGCGCTTCGAAGTGCGCACGCTCGACAGCGTCTTCGTCTCCTTGGCTGGCCAGCTCGGTTCCGCCGTGGGCTTGGCACCGGGCTGGACGCTGGTGAACGATTCCGAACTCAAGCGACTGCAGGGCGCGGCCGTCGATGCGGTGCTGGCCGAGACCGAGCCGCACGAGCTGCTCCCGCTGCTCGAGAATTGGCGCAGCGGCTCGTCGAGCCGCAGCGTGCACGAGTCCCTCGTGCAGGCTTTCTCCGGCCGCGCGCGCGAACTCTTCCGCAGCACGCCGAGCGCCGTGTGGGGGGGCTTGCCGCTCCCGGAAGGATTGAGTCCCGCCCAGCAGGCGCAGGCCATCCAGGCCTTGGGCAAGGTGAATCTGCCGGTCACAAAGAAAGGCCAGCCCGACAAGAACTTTGCCGCAGGCGTCGAGCGGGTACTCGAACTGGCTGGAGATCTCGACAGCCTCGAAGGCGCGAAGGCCTTTCTCCTGAACGGTCTCGTTGGAAAAGTCCTCCTCGAAGAGGTGACCTACTGCACTCATCCCATCGAGGCCGACTTGGCCGAGCCCGTGACCCTCTTGGCGCAGTCCGCATCTCGGCGCATCGTTGAAGATCTCGTCGGCCGAGGACGCGCGCTGCATCGCCTGCTCGCCCTGCACGAACAGCGCTGGTCCGAAGTTCAGCGTCGCCGCCGCTGTCACGAGTTCTCCGACTTTCCGCGGCTGCTCGCCGACGCAAGCGCCGACTTGGGCGGCGAGCAAGCCAGCTTTCTGCGCGGCACCCCGACCGAGCATCTTCTGCTCGACGAGTTCCAGGACACGTCGCGCGACCAATGGAGCGTGCTCGCGCCACTGGCCGACCGCATCGCTGCCGGCCGCCGCGGCGCCTTCTTTTGCGTCGGCGACGTCAAGCAGGCGATCTACGGCTGGCGGGGCGGCGACGCGGAGCTGCTGGCGAGCATGCCCGCGCGCTATGGCGTCAAGGCGCGCCGGCTGGACCAGAGTTACCGATCAGCGCCGGCCGTGCTCGCTGCAGTGAATCGGGTCTTCACGAGTTTGCCGACCAACACGGTGATCGAGGACCTTGCACTGAAGGACTCGCTGCCGGAGTGGGTGCGCGAGTTTCAGGCGCACACCTCGGCGCTCGAGCCGCGACCCTCCGGCTCCGTTCGCCTGGTGTGCGTGCCGGTCAAAGGGCGCGGCGCTGCAGCCGAGCAAGCGCTGGCGCGCTGCTTGGCCGAGCGCGTGGTGCGGCTGCGCGAGGAAGAGCCTGGCTGGCGAGTCGGCGTGCTGGTGCGCCGCAACAAGCGCATTCCGGGTCTGCTGCGCGAGCTTCAGCGCGCGGGCGTACCGGCTACGGGCGCCGGCGGCCAGGTGCTCACCGACTCGCCGGCCGTGACCCAGATCGTTTCACTGCTGCATCTGGCGGATCATCCCGGCGACACTCAGGCGGCCTACCACGTGGCCAAGTCACCCTTGGGCCCCGCGCTGGGCCTCGCTGTGAACCTCGAGGGAGCCTCACGCCTGGCGCGGCGCGTGCGCGCCGATCTGCTCGCGCGAGGCTATGGGCCGACGCTCGAGCTGTACGCGGCCACACTTCGCGCGGGCGCCGAGTGCGGCGACTGGGATCGACTGCGCCTGCCGCAGCTCGTCGAGCTAGGGCACGCCTTTGATGCGCGGCCGAGCAGGCGTCCGGCCGACTTCGTCGCCCATGTCCGCACGCAGCGCGTCGAAGTGCCGGCCGGGATGGAAGTCGTGGTTACGACCTATCACCAAGCCAAGGGGCTGGAGTACGACGCCGTCCTGCTGCCCGAGCTGGACGCCGCGCTCATTGGCCGCTTCGATCCCCTGCTTGTGGGCCGTGGGCCCGGCGGCGCGCCGACCTTCATCGTGCCTGCGCCGGTGAAGGACATCATTGCGCGGCTGCCGTCCTTGCGTGAGGCGCGCGAGGCGGAGCGAGCCAAGGGCCTAGAGGCTCAACTCTGTGGGCTCTATGTGGCTATGACTCGCGCCAAGCGGCGCCTCGACCTGATCGTTCCTGAAGAGCCTAGCGACAAGAGTGTCGCGGCCTTGCTCTGTGCAGCCTTGAGCCCGCCGCCTCAGCTCAGCGAGGCGACGCTCTTTGAGAACGACGGCTCGAGCGTGGCGGCCGCGTCGGCCGCGCCTTCTGAATCGCCGCTGCCCAGCCTTCCGGCCGCAGGCGCCGCCGTCCCGCACATCGCCCTGCGGCGCGGGGGTGCTGTGCGCGTGCGGACGCGCCGCTCGCCGTCGACTCAGACGCCTGCAGAAGGCGCTGCACCTGCCGAGAGCAGTTCGTCTACCGAAAGCAATTCGCCCGGGGCCGCCGCCTTGGGTGCGGACCCCAATGCTGCGCACGCTGACACCGGTGTCGCGCGTGCCCGCGGAGTCATGCTGCATGCCTGGTTTGAGCGCCTCGCCTGGCTGGACGAAGGCCAGCCTTCCGAAGCCCAGCTCCTCGCCGCCGGCCGGCAGTGCGCCGTGCGCGAGGGCTGCGACCTCGCGCTCGTGCCGCGCTGGCTCCGCGAGTGGCGAGAGCTGCTGCAAGAGCCGGTGCTGCAGCGGGCGCTGTCGCGCGCCACGCAGCAGGGGCCGGCGGGCACGCTGCCTGATCTGCGGAGCGAAGCGCCCTTTGCCTATCTCGAAGGAAACTCCGCTGAGGCCGCGCTCGTGATTGGCCGGATCGATCGCCTCGTGCTCTGGCGCCGCGACGGCATCGTCGTCGCCGCCGAGATCCTGGATTTCAAGACCGGCGCGGGCAGCGGGCGCGCTCCCGAGGAGCGTGCGCGCGAGCACGTCGAGCAAATGCGCGCTTACTGCGCGGCCGTGGCGAAACGTTACGCGCTGCCGGCCGAGGCAGTCACGGCGCGCCTGCTCTTCGTCGACGCACGTCCCGTTGCGGACGTTTCCTGCACGTGAGATTCTGAGCGCGACCGCGAGCCGGGGCGACTGTTAGAGTGGGCCGATGAGCGCGCATCGCTGGCTCCGGCACACTGCAAGTCGGTCACTCGTAGGGAGGCTGGCGCTTACCGGAACTCTGGCGTCGGCGGGAACTCTGGCGCTTGCCGGGAGCCTCACCTTACTGGCCGCCGCGGGCTGTGGGCCCGAGGCGCCGCGCGGCCGCTTCGCCGTCGTGCAGCGAGACTTCACGTGGACGCGCCCGGCCAGCGCAGCCAGAGGGCCGGGGCCGTCCGACCGCGCTTGGCAGTTTGCCGAGCCGCAGCCCGACTGGACCCTGACCCGCGGTGAAGCGAGCGTCGTGGAGGGGCGACTGCACATCTTCGGCGCGCCGAGCGCCACGCTGGTCGGCCCGGGCGTGGGAGTCATTGACCGGGACGCCCTGCATGCGGTCATTGTGCGCGTGGAGGCGCGCTCGGCCGCGCGCCTGAGTCTGCAGTGGAGTGGCGGACTGCCCCTGGAGCTCGAGCTGCCCGCCTCGGCGGGCGCGGTCCAAGAGCACCGCGTCGAACTCGCTGATCTCTTCAGCGTGAGGTACGTCGCAGGCGCCCCGGATCTCACCCTGAATTTCACGGGCGTCGACGACGCCGCGGGCATGAGCGTGCAGCTCGAGAGTCTGAGATTCGTTTCGGACTACACCATCGATCCAGGAACGGAAGTGCCCACGCGGCCGATCGACCTGCGTGGCGTGAGGCGCCATGGCATGGTCTTGGCGCAGCCGGATGAGGTCCAGGCACTCATTCCCGCGCAGGCTGGCGATCGACTGCGCTTCGCGCTGAGCCTGGCCGGGGGCCGGCAGCCGGCGCAGTTGCGCGTGCGCGACGCCGACGGACGCCTCGCCGAGCAGCGCTTCGCCGTGCCGCTCGGCGGGCACTGGACGCCTTGGGTGCTCGAACTGCCGGCCGCGCCCGCGGCGCAAGGCCTGCGGCTCATCTTGGAAGTTGTCGACGCGGGCGACCCCGGAGCCGTTGTGCTGGTGGGCACGGTGCTGCTCATGCGCCGTGCGCCCGAGCCTGCCGGCAATCTCGTGCTCTACCTCGAGGACACGCTGCGACCGGATCGACTCAGCGTCTACGGGCACGATCGCGCGACGGACTCGCACCTGCAAACGCTCGCTGCGGCGGGTTTGCGCTTCGAGCGCGCTTGGAGCACCACCAACTGGACGCGTCCGGCGCTCAGCTCACTCATGACCGGCGTCGAGCCGGTGGTGCACGGCAATCGCTGGGTGAGCACGCGCGTGCCGGAATCTTTCGTGACGCTCGCGGAGGCCCTCGGCGAAGCCGGCTGGATCACGGCCTCCTTCGTGTCGAACCATCACGGCGGCTCGTGGCCCGGCCTCGATCAGGGCTTTGATCTGCACTTGGATCCCGAGGCGCTGGGCGCGGACGTGCTCAGCTCGACGCTGACCTCTGCGCTGATCCACGACCCGCTGTCAGAGTTCGTGAGCGAGCATCACGACGAGCAAGTCTTCGTCTTTGCGCACTCGCTCGACCCGCACGCGCCTTACGAACCCGGCGACGACACCTTGTCGCGCCTCGACGCCCTGGCGCCGGGTGGGCGCTTCCTCTCCGACGACGTCGTGCCGGGCACCGGCGCGGCGCTGCGCCTCTACGACGCCGAGATCCTGCACAACGATGACTCGCTCTCGCGCCTGGATACCGTGCTGGGCGGACTCAACCTGCGCGACGAGACGCTGGTTGCCTTCGTCTCGGACCACGGCGAGGCTTTTCTCGAGCACGGGCAGCTTGACCATCGTCAGACGCTGCACGAAGAAGAGGTGCGTGTGCCCTGGGTCATGCGCTGGCCGGGCCGGATCGGGCCGGGCCTCGTCCGCGACGATCCGGTGAGCCTGATCGATGTGGCGCCGACACTCGCGGGCTTGCTCGGCGTGCAGGCGCCAAGCGGCTGGGCCGGCCGCGATCTCTCAGCGCTCGCCCGTGCGGACGCGCCGCGCGTAACGCCCGAGCGCCTCTTCATCGAATCGCGCTGGGACCTTCCTAACGAGGCCGGCCTCGTCGGCTACGCGGCCGTCGTGGCTTGGCCCTTCAAGTTCATCGCTTCCGTGGACCTGCACGAGATTGTTCTGCCGATCGGCTTCTACGATCTCTCCGTCGATCCGGGCGAGCGCGTGAATCTTTTGGGCACTCCGCAGTCCGCGGCCGCCGTGGCCGATTTGCTCGAGGCCGTCAAGGAGCGGCAGCGCACTGCCGCCGGCGAACCTATCAGTGACGACGAACTGCCGCCGGCGCTCCTCGAGCGTATGAAGCAGCTCGGCTACGTGCGCTAAAAGCGCGACGGACCGAGGCAATCGCAGGCTGCCCGCACCTGGCTATCTACTCGCAACGAGCGATGGCGAGCGAATCGGCCAATAGTTAGGATGGCATGTCATCTTCAAGTCCGTCTGCTAGGAGAACGTGGGAACTTCCGTGGCTGGCAGACGCGCCCAAAGTAGCTTGATGTTCGTCATGCTTCTGGCGGCATTGCTAGCACTCTTGATGACATGGACGGGGATGGCTGAGGACGAGGACTCAGCACATGAGTTCCGGCAACCGGGGCTGCTTAACCCTGAGCTGGCCAACCCTCCTGTGTTTCTTGATGGCACGGTCAGCGGTGTGCCGCCGAGCGTCGGCTTGCCTTCGGCCCTGCAGCCTGAGATCTCAGGCCCGCAGTGGCTCTCGTTTCGGTGGGCGGAAGCGCCGGAGTCGTCCATTCGCGCCAAGCTAGGACTCCATGTCAAGATTCGAGAGTCTGTGGACTTGGGCGAGCGGGATGAGAGCGGCGAAAACTGGCTAGCCAAGGATGAGCAGCTCAATCAGGGCCCGTCAGGGATCGCGGGCGCTTTGATGTGGGTTGACCGGGTGCCAGAGACAGGTCATGCCGAGTGGCAGCTCAACCTGGGATCAATACAACTTGGGGCGGACGAGTTTCCACTTCCCGGCGACGACTTCGAGGTCTCCTTCAAGGCGTCGGACTGGCCAACTCTGGAAGTTGCAGTGAGGACTGAGCACGGCGCACCCATTGAAGGAGCCACCGTCTTGCTAGGACTCACGTTGGGCAGTCGGCGCGAGCAGTTGACCGAGCTAACTGACATCGATGGTTTGGCCCGCTTTGCGCCATTGCCACCTCAGTGTGCCTATCGTTGCGAAGCGAAGGCGCCGGGCTACGCAGCCAGGCTTTCTCAAGAGATCATCTTCTCGCCGACAGAGCGACATGTGCGAATCATCCTCAGCCTGAATCCAGCGGTACGGGTTGCTGGCCAAGTCGTAAGTGCGCAGGGGGGGCCTGCAGCCGCGTGCCCAGTTCGCCTCGAAGTGGCAGGTTGCATCCTCGACGTCGTCGCCAATGCACTGGGTCGTTTTGAGTTCGAAGCGGCTGAAGTCGGCCCTGCCCGGCTGACCACGCGGTCAGCCCACGAGGCAAACATTTCCCAGTCCATCGTTATTGAGGAAGGAAATCCTGCCTACGTTCTCCGATTACAACGCGGGTGGGATGTGACGGGTTCTGTCATCGGCCCAGCAGGGGAACCCGTGGTCGGAACGCCTGTCCTCGTGGAGGCGGGTAAGTATGGGTCAAACGGCGCTCACTTCTCTCGCCGAACTACAGATACAGACGAACGAGGGCAGTTTCGAGTCGGTCCCATGCCAGAAGAGCCAGTCGACGTTACTGCAGTCCTCTTCAACGTGAGCACTCGTGTCGAAGTCGAAGCGGAGTGTCAACTCGCTGTACCTGGCCGAAGCGTCCTACGCGTACCGCTCGTCCTTAAAGACTCCACAACGGGCCTGCCAATCACAGGGATCGTGCGAGGATCCATCAAGAGCGGGTCCACAATTTCTGGGTCCTCAGTCAAGCGCGTCGACGCGGCAGGACGCGTGACAGTGTCGGGAATGGCCGCAACCGATAGCGTCGCCCAAGTTCTGATTGCGTCTGCCGGGTACGAATCCGTCAGTGTTGCAGTGCCGGGCGGAGATCATGTACAGCCCATGGAGGTATCGCTACACCGGTCAGAGGACACCTATCTCGTTTCTAGCACGATCGATGGAGTTGCAGTGTCCGACGTCCATGTACGATTGACATGGCCGGCGTCTGAATTAGTCGGCGAAGTTCCGCTTAAGGACATGGCCTACACGAGCGGACAATCGCCAAGCGATGCTCATCAAGCGATGCTGAGCGGATCTACGAATGCTGACGGGCTCTGGCTTCTCGACAACACTCTCCCGACCTCTACTCAGTATCTTGCAACACGCGATGGCTATTATCCGAGCGCAGGAGGGATTGATAAGATCAGGACCGGTCCAGTTGTGATTCAGCTACAGCCGGTAGGGTCATCATGGTGAGCAAGGGAACTGCTGTGCAGTGCATTGCGATTGCCGCGGCGATAGCGGGAATGTTCGGTTGCAGTGCGAATCACCATCTCTTCTCTGTCTGCTGATCGCGTCGCCCCCGGTTGACGAATGCAGTTCTTACGTGCTCGTTTCTGAAGGCGGGTTCGCGGATGTGATCTGTTATGGAACGTGCCCGGCAGAGGTCGAGTGCGTCGTAGAAGTGCTGACAGGTCAGCACACCGGTATCACGATTGAGTTCTGCCGTTGCGAGTCAGGACAGGCCAACTACTGCGCCGGAGCAATCACGACCATTCCCAATCCGCCAGGTCCACCGAGCGTGCTTCTCGGGTGCGTCTCCCGAGGCTGCGACGAGTGTGTCACTGGGATCTCGTATCCGACGAGCGGCGGCACCATGTATATCTGCGACTGCTTGGACTGACGTCCGGTCGATTGAAACGTGGGGCAGAGCACCGCTCACGCTGAGGTGAGCGGTCAGTAGATCACCCACGAGTTCACGATGTTGCTCGCGTGCGCCGTGGGGCCGTCGAGCGTAACGACCTGACTCCAGAAGAGTAGGCCCGCGGCGGAGGCCGGCAGAGTGAGGCTCAAGCCGCCGATTCCGGCCGCGTTGAGCGGCGCACTGCTGAGGATCAAGTTCGTGGCGAGCACGCTCTGGCCCTGGTAGGTGAAGGTGACGTGGGTGAGGCCGAGAATGAGCAGGGCGGGGTCGTTGGCGCCGCCGCCGTAGCTCCAGTTGAAGGCCTGCGAGGTGAAGCCGAGCGTGCCGGCCACGAGCACGGGCGGATTCGTTTCTGTGTAGGTCAAGGTGATGGGGTTGCTGTTGCCGCCGGGATTGACCACGCGCACCGACACGCCGCCGAGCGCGGCGGCCGGCGGGGGCAGCAGCGTGACCGTGGTGGAGTTCACGACCGTGACGCCGGCGCCGACGGGCACCAGCGTTGCGCCCACGAGCACGCCCGAGACCTCTTGGAAGCCGGTGCCCTTGACGGTCACGCTCACCGGATCAAAGGCCTGTACTGACGATGGGTTGAGCAGCGTGAGCGTGGCCGCCGGCGGCGGCACCGCGCTGCTGAGGCAGCTCACCGAGGCCTTCTTGGCCAGGATCTGGGCCTGCTCGCCGACGCCGAAGGACGTCAGGCTGCCAGTGCAGCCGCCCAGGCCCGAGCACATGATCTTGCAGTCGGAGGCGCCGTCGCAGTGCTGCGCCGACCAGTTGTGGCCCAGCTCGTGCGCGGTGAGGCCCACGCGGCTGGTGTAGCTGCCGCTGAACTTGCTCTGCGAGAGGCCGTAGGCGGAGTTCTTGTTGCAGATCACCGAGAGCTGCGCGATGCCGATGATCGAGCCATCGATGTTCTTGCCGGTGAAGAGGTGCGCCACGTCGCGCACGATGGCCTGCTGGCTGCTGTTCCAGTGGCTGGAGAACTGGTTGAGCAGGCCGCCCGCGTCGCTGGTGGTGTAGGGATCGGGCTCGGCCGTGCGCACGAGCGTCGTGGTGATCTCGTACTGAATGCCCACGTTGCTCTGGTAGATCGCCTCGACGCCGTTGAGCACATTCTCAATGTCGTTCTGCGTGTTGACCGTCGAGCTGCTGTTGGACTGGTAATACTCGAAGTCCGCGTCGCAGGCGATCTGGCAGACCATGTCGGCCGGGCCGCCGTCGCCGGGGCCGGAGCTCGGCGGACCGGGCAGGTCACGGACGAGCGACTCGGCCACGCCGCAGCGCCAGGCGGCTGGCAGCGAGTTGCCGGCGTCGTAGACCACGTGCAGCGCGCGCTCGACGCCCGGCTGCAGCGCCGAGAGCGGCTGCACACCGTGCACGGGCTGGTCGGGGGCGAGGCGCACCAGCGCGCTGAGCTGTCCATCGATGAGCGAGCCGGCCACGATGCTGCCGGCGATGACGCCGCCCTCCGTGCGGGCCACGACGCCGCGGTAAGTGGCGGGCGGCGGCACGGTCTCAGCGACGTAGGAACCGTCGGCGAGCTGGGCCATGAGTTGGAAGCCCGGCGCACGCAGCGAGATGGGTTCGAGCAGCAGCACGCGCTCACTGCCCGCAAGGCGCAGCGTCACGGCAAAGGGCTCGCCGGCGGCATAGGGCAGGCTCAAGGACTGCACGTCGGCCTCGCTCACCGAGAGGGCCAAAGTCGCAGCGGCCGGAGCGGGCTGGGCGGTCGTCTCAAGTGCAGGCAGGCTGGGCACAGCTTGCGCCACTGCGCGCGGCGAGAGCGTCGCGCCGAGCAGCCCGGCGTACAGAGCCGCGAGCAGCACCGGCAGGCCGGCCGTTGAGAGTTTGGACAGAGTGCGACCGAGGGGGGCATAAATCATGGCGGGAGGTATCCGTTCAGGACTGATTCGGGCAGCCCTGCCGAGGAGAGAGAGCCGCGAGTTCGGGGCGCGGCCGGCGCATCCTAACAGCCCTCGGCCTGCCCGTGGGCCTTTCCGTCGCCCCAGATCAGAACTTCGTTCAGCGGCTTGCGCAGCAGGGCGGCCGCCGGCACACGGCAGCCCTGCGCCGGATAGCCCACCGGGATGAGCAGAAAAGCGCGCTCGTGCGCCGGGCGCCCCAGCACTTCGGCGAGAAATCCCATGGGCGAGGGCGTGTGGGTGAGCGTGGCGAGGCCGGCGTGCTGCGCGGCCGCGAGGAACAGTCCGGCGGCGATGCCCACCGACTCGCTCGGGTAGTAGACCGCGCCGCCGTCGTCCCCCTGCGTGAGCTTGAAGAGCACGACGAGCCACGGCGCCACTTCCAAGAACTCCTTGTGCTCGTCGGTGCCGAGCGGCGCCAGATCGGCGAGCCAGCGCGCGCCGGCGCGACTGGAGTAGAAGGCGCGTTCCTCGGCTTCGGCGGCGAGCCGGATGCGGCGTTTCAGGGCCGGCTCCTCCACGCAGACAAAGCGCCAAGGCTGCTTGTTTGCGCCGGAGGGTGCCGTTCCCGCACAGCGCACCAGCCACTCGATGGTCTGCCGCGAGACAGGCCGGTCGGAGAATTCACGCACGGATCGACGGCGGCGCATGACTTCGTAGAAAGCCTGGGCCGCGTCGTCGGCGGACAGCGACGGCTCGTAGCGCTCGGAATAGGGCACGAAGTGGGCGGGGCTCGACATGCCACGAGGTTATCCTCCTGCCTCGGGAGATCGGCCAGAGTGCCGGTCCGGTTCCGTTCTTTTGGGAGGCTGTGAGATGGAATTTCTAAGCGCTCTGTGGCTGCCAATTCTTGCGGCGGGGGTCTTTGTCTTCCTGGTGAGTTCGGTCCTGCACATGGTGATCCCGATCCACAAGAACGACTTTCTGCAACTGCCCAACGAGGACAAGGTCATGGCCGCGCTGCGCGCCAGCGGCGTGCGGCCAGGGCAGTACATGTTTCCACGCGCAAACTCCATGAAGGAGTGCTCCAGCCCGGAGATGCAGGCGAAGTTCAAGCAGGGTCCGGTGGGCTCGATCATCGTGCTGCCCGATGGGATGCCGAGCATCGGCAAGGCACTGCTGCTGTGGTTCATCTTCTCTTTGCTCATGGGCGCCTTCGCCGGCTACCTGGCTTGGCACACACTGGGCCAGGGCGCGCCTTACCTGACCGTTTTCCGCGTCACCGGCACAGTGGCCTTCGTGGGCTACGGCGCCAGTTGCATCATCGACTCAATCTGGAAGGGCGTGAGTTGGGGCACGACCTTCAAGTTCATGGTCGACGGCATGCTCTACGCGCTCGTCACAGGCGGAGCCTTCGGCTGGCTCTGGCCGGCCGCGACGGCTGCGGTCTGAGACCCTGACCCGCAGAGCGAGGCCCGCGCAGTCAGGCGCATTCAGGCCTGGGCGGCGAGCGCCTCCGCCAGCACCATCTCCGCCATGACCGCCGCGATGCGCGCGGCTTGGGCCTCGCTCGTGCAAGAGGGCGGCATGGCGTAGAGGGTGCTGCCGAGCGGGCGGAGCAAAACGCCGCGTTCGGCGGCGAACTCGCGCAGCCGCGGCGCGCGTGCGGCGAGATAGCCGGCCGGCAGCGAGTTCGACTTCGCGCCGGAGTTGACTGCCCGCTGTGCGGCGGTACTTGCCAGGTGTTGCGGCTCCGGCAATTCCAGCGCCACGATGCCGCCCAAGCGTCGCAGGCCGAGCGCGGAACTCTCGACGCCCTCCGTGCGCAGGCGCGCGCGCAGGGCCAGCTCGATCTTGCGGCCCAGAGCGTCGAGGCGCGCCGGTGTGTTCTCGCGCCGGCAGATCTCCAGTGAGGCCAGGGCCACGGCGCAGGCGATGGGGTGCGCGGTGAAGGAGTGGCCGTGAAAGAAAGCCCGGCCGCGTTCGCTGGCCACGAAGGAGGCGAAGAGCGGCTCCGTAGCCAGCGTGGCGGCGAGCGGCAAAAGGCCGCCGGTGAGTCCCTTGGCTAGGCACAGCAAGTCGGGCGTGACGCCGGCCTGCTCGCAGGCGAAGAGCGTGCCCGTGCGCCCAAAGCCGGTCATGACTTCGTCGGCGATGAGCGGCACGCCGTGTCGGTCGCAGTGCGCGCGCACGGCGCGCAGGAAGTCCGGCGCATGCAGGCGCATGCCGCCGGCGCCCTGCACCAGCGGTTCGACAATGACGCCCGCGGCGCGCGGCCCCAATTCGGCGAGTGCGGCACCGACGGCGTGCGCGGCGCCGTCCACCGGCGCGCGGCGAACCGCGAAGAGCAGCGGTGCAAAGGCCCGGAAGAAGGGCTCGGGGTCGCCCACGGCCATCGCGCCGAAGGTGTCGCCGTGATAACCGCCCTCCAGGGCCACGAAGGTGTCGCGCTCGGGCTGGCCGCGCTGCACGTGCGCCTGCCGGGCCATCTTGAGTGCCACTTCCACGGCCGTGCTGCCATCGTCGGAGTAGAAGACCCGCGCGAGGCCGGGCGGCGCGACAGCGAGCAGCGCCTCGGCCAGCGCTACCGCCGGCTCGTGCGTGGCGCCCGCGAAGAGTACGTGGTCCAGAGTGCGCGCCTGGCGCGTCATGGCCTCGATGAGTTCGGGCCGGCCGTGTCCGTGCAGGCTCGTCCACCAAGAGGAAATGGCATCGATGAGCTGCCGGCCGTCGGCGAGCGTGAGCAGCGCATCGCGCGCCGCGACGACGGGCAGCGGCGCCGGCTCAACGCCTGCGGCGTGCTGCGTGTAGGGGTGCCAAAGTCGCGCAGCGTCGCGCGCCACGAGGCTCTGGCCGGCGGCGGCGTCCGCGCTCGGCCGGTTCGCAGGCGCCTGAGGAGGCGCGGTGCTTTCCGTTCTGGCCGCTGCAGCGTCGAGAGAACCCCAGAGTGGTGAAAGGTCGTGGCGCGCAAGCCAGGCATCCAGCGCCGCGGGCGTGAGCACGGAAGTTCCGACGGCCGGAGCGGGCTGATCGTTGTCGGCCGACTCAGTGAGCGGCGGCAGCTCGTAGATCAGCGGCACGCCGGTGCGCGCGGCGAGCGTGGTGCGGTTGCTCTCATGCGGCGGCCCGACGAGGAAGAGCGCGGCCGGCACAAGCTCGCGCGCGGCGAGCGCCTCTACGGTGAGCAGCGTGTGGTTGAGTGTGCCGAGGCCGGAGCGCGCCACGAGCACGATCTGTGGCCGCAGGCGCTGCAGCAGATCAGCCTGTGTTTGTCGGGCGTCGTAGGGCACGAGCAGGCCGCCGGCCAGCTCGATGAGCAGAATCGGCGGCACGGCTGCCCGTGCAGTCCCGGTGTGCGCAGCCGCGTTCGCGGGATCCGTCTCACGAGTGTGCGTGATCCAGGCTGCTTCAAGTGCTGCGATATCGATGTGGCTTCCGGCTGCTGCGGCGGCTTCGTGCGGTGAGGCCGGCAGCGGAAAGCTGTGCAGCGGTGGAATGAGGCGCGGAGTACAGGCCGGAGAATCGGCCGCGCTCACCGTTGCGGTCGCCGTCGGCCCGAGATCGGCGACGAGGCCGCGCACCGTCTCGGTGTCGCTGTCCAGTCCGGTCTGCACGGGTTTCCAGTACGTCGCGCGGCCACGTCGCGCGGCGGCCCGCAGCAGCAGCGCGGACACGACCGTCTTGCCCACATTCGTGTCTGTGCCGACCACGACGAGGGGGCGGACGGTGGCGTTCGTGGGGTTCGCGGGCGTGCTGGCCGCAGCGACGGTCGTACTGAGGGCGCGGCCGGTGCGAGGCGCGTGCCGCACGATGGCCGCGGCGAGCGCAGTGACCTCGGCCTCGGAGTTGTGCGCGTGACAGACCAGCCGCAGGCGCGCCGTGCCGGCGGGCACCGTGGGCGGGCGCACCGCGCGAGCCACGAAGCCCTGCTGGCGCAGCGCGGCTTCAAGAGCCAGTGCCGTGGACTCCTCGCCCAGCACATGCGCCACGATGGCGGCCGCCGGTGCCGGCGCGCCGATCGTCGCCGCGAGGAGCGCGGCGCGCTCGCGCACCTCGGCTCGTGCGGTGTCGGCCGCGGCGGCCAGCGGAATCGCGGCGCAAAGTCCGCCGGAAACGGCCGGCGAGACGCCGCTAGTAAAGACAAAGGAACGCGCATGATTCACGAGGTGTTCGCGCAAGGCCCGGCTGCCGACCACCAGCCCGCCGGCCACGCCCAGCGCCTTGCCGCCAGTGACGAGCCGCGCCGCGAGACGGCTGCGCGCGGCGGCCGAAAGCGCGCCCTCGGCCTCGAGCTGCGCCCAGAGGCCGGCGCCGCCTGGTCCCAGCAGGCCCACGGCGTGAGCCTCATCCACGATGAGGCCGGCGTCGTGCCGGGCGCAGACTTCGGCCAGCGCGGCGAGCGGCGCGGCGTCGCCATCCATGCTGAAGACGCTCTCCACAAGCACCAAGCGCCTGCGCGCGCCCGCGCCGCGTCGCAGAAGCGTTTCGAGCGCCGCGACATCGCCATGCGGAAAGACCGCAACCTCAGCGCGCGAGAGCCGCGCCGCGTCGATGAGCGAGGCGTGGTTCAGCTCATCGGAGCAGAGCAGGTCGCCGCGGCCGGCGAGTGCCGAGACCAGGCCGAGATTGGCCTGATAGCCGGAGGGAAAGAGCAGCGCGTCCTCGGCGGAGAGCCAGGCTGCTGCGAGCTGTTCGGCCTGCCGGTCGAGCGGGCAGCCGCCGCCGAGCAGGCGCGCGGCGCGTCCGCCGGCGCCGAACTCGGCGAGGGCCGCGCGCGCGGCCTCGATGACGGCCGTGTGTCCGGCGAGCGAGAGCGTGTCATTGCTGGTGAAGTCGCGGCCAAGGTCAACCTCGGCGCTCAGTCCGAGCAAGCGGCGCAGGCCCGCACGCTCCCAGGCGGCCATCTCTTGCGCGAGTTCTTCGTCGAGGTGAGTGGCCATGCGCGGCCGCTCAGGGGCAGGCGTTCAGGGCGGTGAGGCCCAGCTTGGCCAGCAGCGCGGCGTCGGTCTCGGGCGTGGGATTCGCGGTGGTGAGCAGCTTGTCGCCGAAGAAAATCGAGTTGGCGCCGGCCAAGAAGCAAAGCGCTTGCCCGGCCTCGCTGAGTTCGCGGCGTCCGGCGCTGAGGCGTAGCGTGGTCTTGGGCATGAGCAGTCGCGCCACCGCGACGACGCGCACAATCTCGGTCCAGTCGGGTGGCTCGGCGCCCTCCAGCGGCGTGCCCGGCACGGCCACCAGCGTGTTGATCGGCACGCTTTCAGGCTGCGGATCGAGCGTCGCGAGCTGGTGCAGCAGCTCGGCGCGCGCGGGCCGGCCCTCGCCCAGCCCCAGGATGCCGCCGCTGCACACGTGGATGCCGGCGCCACGCACGGCCGCAAGTGTGGCCAGCCGATCGCCCAGCGTGTGCGAGGTGATGACCTGCTCGTAGTGGCTCGCGCCGGTGTCGAGATTGTGGTTGTAGTAGTCCAGGCCGGCCTCGGCGAGGCGCTGCGCCTGATGCGGCTGCAGCATGCCGAGCGTGACGCAGGTCTCCATGCCCAGCGCCTTGACCTCGCGCACCATGGCGAGCACGCGCTCGAAGTCGTCGCCGTCGCGGACTTCGCGCCACGCTGCGCCCATGCAGAAGCGGTCGGCGCCCTCGGTGCGCGCGCGGCGCGCCTCGTCGACCACGGTTTCCAGCGGCAGCAGCGGCTCGCGCACCAAGCCGGTCTTGGCATGCGCGCTCTGGCTGCAGTAGCCGCAGTCCTCTGGGCAGCCGCCGGTCTTCACCGACAAGAGTTGGCTGCACTGCACGCGGGCCGGGTCGTGATGCTCGCGATGCAGAGCCGCCGCCTCGAAGACCAAGTCCAGCAGCGGGCGGTCGAGCAAGGCCGCGACCTCGGCCACGGTGGCCCGACTCGCCGGTGCGCGCGGCGGCGCCTGCCGGGCCGGCGCGGCTGGCGCGCAGGCGCCCGTTTCGCTGTGGGTGTGGCTGTGCGCGTGGCTCATGGTCGCGGGATTGTATCGATCGCGGTGCGCAGCGCGCGCACGCGGGCCTTGTTGCCGGCGGGCGGCATGCCGGCCGAGCTGTGCAGCTCGCGCGCGCCGCTGCCGGCCAGGATCGTGGCCGCGTTCTCGGGCCGCACGACGCCGGCTGGCACCACGCTCAGGCGATCGCCGGCCCGGTCGACCAGCTCGGCGAGCAGCGGCAGGCCCTTCTCCGCCTTCTTGCCGCCTCCGGAGGTGAGCACGCGGCGAAAGCCGAGCTCGATGAGTTCGTTGAGCGCCGGCAGCGGATCGGCAATGAGATCGAAGGCCCGGTGGAAGCAGATCTCCAGGCCCTGGTCGCGCGCGTGGCGCGCGAGGGCGGCGGTGCCCTTGATGTCGAGGCGCTTGTCCACGAGCAGCACGCCGAAGGCCACGGCCTGCGCACCGGCCGCCTTGGCGACGTCGATCTGCTGCCGCATGACGGCGATTTCTTCCGGCAGATAGAAGAAGCGCCCGGCGCGTGGCCGGATGAGCACGGTGCAGGGCTTGCCGAGCGAGGGCAGGCCGGCGAGCAGCTCGGCTTCGGGCATGAGTCCATCGAGTGCGAGCTGCGAGCAAAGTTCCAAACGGTCGGCGCCGCCGGCCACGGCCGCACGCGCGCCGGCCAGAGACTCGACGCAGATCTCAAGGATCACGCTCGAAGCCGGACTCATCGCTGCTGCTCCGGGGGCGTCGCCTCACCCGGACGCTGGATCCACGAGGCTTCATAGAGATCGATGAAGGCGGGCGGGATACGCGTGACGCCATCGTCGGGCGCGAGCGAGAAGACCCAGCCGATTGGGCCGGCCTCTTCTGCGCGGCGGTTGTTGAGCCAGCCGCTGCCGCGCCGCTCGCCGAGGGCGACAAGCTCAAAGTCCAGGAAGCGCCCCTCGTCGAGGTCGTAGGTGGCGAGGCCCAGCAGCGTGGCGCTCACCGTGCGCGGGAAGCTGTCGGGCGCGGCCCAGTCGCCGGGCGCGGCGTCCGGATCGGGCCGTCCGTCATCCTCGGCGCGCGTTGCGCCGCGAAACTGCAGCGTGAGGCGCGTGCCTTCGCGCACCAGGACCTGGACATGCATCTCGCTCTCGGCCGCAACCTGTCGCGGCGAGAAAGGCAGCGTCTGTCCGCGCACATTGTCCACCAAGTGAAAACGTACGAGGCGCTCCAGGAGTGCGCGCGGCACGGAATAGCTTCTGCCGGGGCGCGCGTCGGCCGGCACGAGCGCGCGGGCCTCCTCGGCACTGAACCAGACAAAGTCGCGGTTGCTCGGGCGAGCCGGCTCGGCCTGCGGGTCGAGGCTCGCGGGCAGGTCGCGCACCGTGCGCTGCAGCACTAGGCCGCCCTCGGGGTAGCTCCATTCCCAGCGATGCGCGGGCGCGATGCCGGCGCCAGCGGGCAGCCAGCGCTCGGCCTCGGGCAGAGCGGCCCACGCGGACTGCGCACTCTCCAGCATCGTCAGCACTGAGGCCGGATCGAGCGCATTGACCGAACCAAGCAGCACGCCGCTCGGCGCGCAGGCGTAAATGCCCTGGCGCGTGCCGCCGTCGCTGCCCGGCTCCGGCTCGCCGCTGCCGTAGTGGCCTTGGTTTGCCATGGCCTGGAAATGCCGGCACTCGGCGTCATCGCCGCGCTGCAGGCGCCAGGTCTCGTCGGCCGCCGGCAAAAAGTCCTGCGCCGCGCTCAGCACGCGCTCATCACTCCAGACGGACGCACGGCCCGCCACTCCATTGTTTCAGGTACAGCCCAGCGGGTGGCCGTTCATCACCCAGAGCAAGAGCGGACGGCGCTGTTCCTGTGCGGCGGCGAGGCCTTCGGCGTAGCTCGTGCGCCAGGGCAGGGAGGCCCAGGCCAACTCCGCGGGCTGCGGCGCGATGTGCGCGTGCCAAGCCTCGAAACTCGCCATGCCAAGCAGCCGGTGCGGATCGTGAACGTCGGGCTTGGTCTCTGGCGCCGTCGAGTCCAGCAAGGCGGTGAGGGTCCGCGAGGAGATGGGCGAGTCGGCCGGCGACTGGGCTGGCGCCGGACTTGGCGGACTGCCGCCCTTGTCGGCGGATGGGCCGGCGCAGGCGCAGCTCAACAGGCAGGCCAGCAGTGCGATGCTTTCAGTCCTCATGGCAGGCCTCCGCGAGAAGCGCGCACGCTACCACAGCGCCGCGAGTTCCCTCCCACGCAGCGCGCTGTTTCCCGCGTCGCGCGAACTCCCTTCGGATGGACGGGCCGCGTCGGCTAGGCTCGGACTCCGATGGCGCTGCACCCGCTCGACTGGGCCGTGATCCTCGTAGCGATCGTGGCGGTCGTCGGCATTGGCCTCGTTAAGTCCAAGAGCGCCGGCCAGAGCGTCGACAACTTCTTTCTCTCGGGTCGCACGCTGCCCTGGTGGCTCACCGGGACATCGATGGTAGCCACCAGCTTCTCCATCGACACGCCGCTCTTCGTGACCGGCATCGTGCGCCAGGACGGCATCTGGAAGAACTGGCTGTGGTGGTGCTACCTCGTGGGCGGCATGCTCGCCGTGTTCCTGTTTGCGCGCTGGTGGCGGCGCGGCGGCGTGATGACCAAGGCCGAGCTGGCCGAGCTGCGCTATGGCGGCCGCGACGGCAAGCTGCTGCGCGGCGTGCTGGGCGTGCTGCACGCCACGATCGTGAACACGCTCATCCTGAGCTGGGTGCTGCTCGCGGCGGCAAAAGTCATGGAAGTGCTGCTGGGTGTGCCCAAGGAGTGGGCGCTCTTGGTCTGCTGCTCCGGCGCGCTGCTCTATTCGATGACGTCCGGCTTTTGGGGCGTGGTGCTCACCGATCTGCCGCAGCTCGTGATCGCCATGACCGGCGCCGTCGTGCTGGCCGCGCTGAGCTGGGACGCCGTGGGCGGCGTGGCGGGCGTGCAGGCCGCGCTTGCGGCGGCTACAGCCGGCTCGGCTTCAGTCGGCGCGGTTGGCGGCGCGGTTGGCGGCTTTCCGACGCACGCTCTAGACCTCTTGCCGCCGACAGGCGCGGGCAGCGTCTTCGACGCGAGCTTCTGGACCGTGCCGCTGGCCACACTCGCCGTGTATCTCGGCATTTCTTGGTGGGCCGTAGAAAACGTGGACGGCAGCGGGGCCACTGTGCAGCGCATCGCCGCCTCGCGCGACGAGCGGCAGGGCGTGCTGGCCGTGCTGTGGTTCAACTTCGCGCACTATGCGCTGCGGCCCTGGCCTTGGATTCTCGTGGCGCTGGCCTCGCTCGTCGTGCTGCCGCCGCTCGAGCTGCGCGCGCCGGCCGCCGGCACCGTGCGCTCAGTGGATGCCGACGGCCTCGTCATCGCGCTGGACGGCGCAGCCGATCACGCTGGCGCTGTCCACGCACCCGGCGCGAGCGTGACCGCCATTGCGCGCGTAGAGTTCGCGGTAGAGGGTTCGCCTCCGGAGTGGCAGCCCGAGGCCGTCGTGCGAGCCGACGCAACAGTGCAAGAGGGTCAGGTCGTGGCGCGCACCGATCCGGAGAAGGCCTACGTCGCGATGATGCGCCGTTATTTGCCGGCCGGACTGCTGGGCCTCGTCATCGCCGGCCTACTGGCGGCCTTCATGTCCACGGTGGACACGCACGTGAACCTGGCCGCGTCCTTCTTCGTGAACGATGTCTGGCGGCGCTTCGTGAAGCCCGGCCGCAGCGACCGGCATTACGTGGCCGTCGCGCGCTGGGCCAGCGCCGGCGCGATGGCGCTCGGCGCGCTGCTCGCTTGGCAAAGCGACTCCATCAGCACGCTGTTCGTTTTCTTCTTGGCCTTCCTGGCGGGCGTGGGGCCGGTCTATGTGATGCGCTGGTTCTGGTGGCGCGTTCGCGCGGCGCACGAGATCGTGGCCATGTTCGCTTCGGCGGCCACGGCCACGGCGCTGACCTTTTGGTGGGGGCAGGGCTGGCCGGCGGGGCCGCTCGCACCAGACGGTGTGCTGAGCGATGCCGGCCGCACCTGCCTTGTGGCGGCGGTGTCCATCACGGCAGTGCTCGTGGCCTCACTCTTCATTCCCGCGGCCGACCCGCGCGCGCTGCTGCCTTTCTACCGGCGGATTCGGCCCATGGGTTTCTGGGGACCGGTCGCAGCGCTGGCACCCGAGGTCGTGCGCCCGCGCGGCGAGCTGGGCGCAGCCATCGCCGGCGTCCTCGGCGGCTTGGCTCTGGTCTGGGGCGCGATGCTGGCGCTGGGACTCTGGCTGCTCGAGCGCGGCGCGCAGGCCGCAGTCGCCGCCGCCGTGGCGTTCCTGGGCGCGGCCCTGGTGCGCTGGGCACTGGCCCGCATCGGCGCCGAGCGCGGTCGCTAGCTCGGCGCCCAGCCTTCCGCGCGCAGCAGCGCGCTGACGCGTGCGCGAATCTCGTCGCGGATCGCGCGCACCTCCGCCAGCGGCCGGCCCTTGGGGTCGGCCAGCGGCCAGTCCAGGCGGCGCAGTCCCGGCACGACTGGGCAGGCCTCGCCGCAACCCATCGTGATGAGGAGTTGCGTGCTCGCGGCCAACTCAGGCGTGAGCAGGCGCGGCTCGGCGCGCGAAACATCGAGACCCTCTTCGCGCAGCACGTCCACGACTTCCGGATGCACGCGCGTGCCCGGAGCGGTGCCGGCCGAGATGGCTCGCGCGCGGGCCGGATCAGCCAGGGCGTTGAAGAGCGCCGCGGCCATTTGCGAGCGCCCCGCGTTGTGGACGCAGGCGAAGAGCACGGTGTTCACCGCGAACCGCGACCACTACGGGCGTCGGGGGCACTCGCAGCAGATGCGGAAGCACTGGTCGTGGCGGCCGTGCCAGCGGGCATCAACCAGCGGAACAGCACGACTGCGCTGCCTGCGCCCAGGCACTGCGCCACGAGGAAGCCGGGCGCGTCGGCGGGGCGGATGCCGGTGAAGGTGTCGGTGGCGCAGCGCGCCAGCGTCACCGCGGGGTTGGCGAAGGAGGTGGAGGAAGTGAACCAGTAGGCGGCCGTGATGAAGGCGCCCACTGCAAAGGGCGTGGCGCCGGGCCGGCTGCGCGCGCAGCCGAGGATCACCGTGAGCAGGCCGAAGCTGGCCACGAACTCGCCGAGCAGTTGCGGCAGGCCGGCGCGCACATGCGTGGACGCGGTGAAGAGCGGCAACTCAAACATGAGGTGCGCCACGGCCACGCCCAGAAAGGCGCCGACGATCTGCACAGCGAGGCGGAGTGGCACCTCCTGCCACGCGCCGCGGCCTCGGCTCAACGCCGCATCGGCGAGCGTCACGAGCGGATTGAAGTGCGCGCCGGAGATTGGCCCGAAGGCGAGGATCAGTGCGACGAGGCCGGCGCCCGTGGCGAGGCTGTTCGCCAGGAGCGCGATGGCCACATTGCCGCCGGCGAGGCGCTCGCCCATGATTCCCGAGCCCACCACTGTGGCCAACAGCAGCGCGGTGCCGAGCCCTTCGGCCACGGCGCGGCGAAGCGTGTTGGGGGTTTCGGGACGAGAAAGCATGACCGTTTGATCAATGATCATGACATTCGACGTAGCTAATCAATCGACTGCACCCGACAGGCTTATCCCTACAGTCCGGCGTTGACCCCTGCCGACGAATTACCTACTGTGCCTCAAGTGAACTCGGACACGCTCAAGACCTGGACATTTCGGCCCGCGGCGCGGGCTGCCGTGTTCTCGGGTGCCACGAGGCTTATGCGCTGGCTTTCGGTGGCCGTCGCTGTCTTGGTGAGCGTGACCCCGGCCAACGCTCTCGTGCTGTGCCTCGAGGTCGATGGCAGCACGCGACTCGAAGCGGTGCTGGCCGAGTTGTGCTGCGATGAGCCAGCCCCGCCCGCGCTGGCTCGTCCCGTGGCAGGGTCAGATCGCGCGGGGGTGCCTTCGGCGCTCTCGACGCCGGCTGGCGCTGGCTGCGCCTGCATCGACATCCCCTTCGGCCCGGCCTCGCGGCAGGTGCAGTCGGTGGTCCGCGGCTGCGAAGCGAGTCTCGGGCTGAATTGGATTCTGGCCAGTCCGCTCGCCGCTCCGTTGCCGGCTGAGCGCGATTTCGGTACCCGTTGCGCTTTCGGCGCTCCGGACCCTGATGTGCGAGATGCGGCGCCAGCTACGTTGGCGACGCGGGGCGTCGTGCGCCTGATCTAGCGCGCTTGCGCGTGCAACTTGGTCGCGGGCGACGAACGCCCACGGCTCCGCACGCGCTCCGTCGCGGCCCCCGTGGGTCTCGCTTTCGCTGCCGATGACCCAGCGTTCTCGGTCCATAGTCTTTCCCCAATCCGGGATTTCCCACGTGCCCATTCCCCGTCGTACCCGCTTCGTCGGGCTGCTCCTGTTGGCGGGCTGCCAGATCGCGGCTCCTGAGGTCAACACCGAAGCGGATATCGCCGCGGTAACCGGCTTTGCCGACGCCGTGAGCTTTCGCGTTGAGGGCGGGCCCGTCGATGTCGGCCGACCGGACTTCGCCACTCTTGAGCTGGCCGACGCGCTGCGTGCTGCTTTGGAGAGTGACCCAAGGCTTCAGGCGGCGCTCGCCCGCGTGCGCGTCGCACAGGCGGAAGCCGAACTGGCCGGCTTGCTCCCGAACCCCGTGCTGAATCTCGTTGTGCGCCTGCCCGAAGGCGGCGGCCAGGCGCTGCTCGAAGCTGGACTCGGCGCCGACCTGCTCGCGATCCTGCAGCAGCCGGGACGGGCCAGTGCGGCCGGTCACCGGCTGCGCGCAGCGTCGGCCAACGCGCTCTCGATGGCGCTCGACGTCGTGGCAGAACTCCAGGAACAGTACATCCAAGTCCAGTCGCTCGAAGCCCGCCTGCCGGTGCTGACGCTGCACCTCGATCTCTTCGCGCGGCTCCGCGATGTGGCCCAGGCCCGCCTCGAGGCAGGCGAAGGCACGCGGCACGAAGTCACGGCGCTCGACTCCGAGCGGACTCGGCTGGAGGTCGAATTCGCCCAACGCCGCCGAGAGCTGCGCGTGGCACGGCTGAACCTCGCCCGCCGCATCGGCGAACCGTCGAGCGCCGCGAACTGGCAGCTCGAGGCGTGGAGCGCACCGAGTGCGATCTCTTCGGACGAACGGTCTTGGCTCGACGCGGCCCTCGCGGCGCGGCCCGAACTGCTCGCCGTGGCCTGGGAGATCAAGGCCCGGCAGGCCGAGGAGGCGCTTGCACGCGGACAGCGCTTCGAGGGGGCCACGCTCGGCGTGGACGGCGAGCGTGATGACGATTGGTCGCTGGGTCCGGCCCTCGCGCTCCCGCTGCCGATCTTCGATACCGGGAGTCTGCGAGGCGTGCGTGCCGAGGCGCTCACCGCCGAGGAGCGCCATCACTTGACCGAGGCGCAGCGTGGCGTCATCGAACAGACGCGCGCCGCTCTCACGGGAGTCGTCGGTGCCCAGACCGACTTGCAGCGCGTGACCGCTGAGCTGCTGCCGATCATGGAGCAGCGGCGCGGCGAGATCGCCGCGGCCTACCGCCTAGGGCACGTGGACATCACCGCGCTGCTCCTTGCCGACCAGGCCCTGCAGTCTGCTCACCTGCGGCGTCTCGAACTCGAGCAGGAAACCACGGTGGCGCTCAGCCGACTTCAACGCGCCGTGGGCGGAGCCTTTGTCTATTCGGCTGTCCAGTCAGCGGTCCAGGAGACCCAACCATGAAGCCTGCTTCACCCAGCGTGCTTGCCCGTATTGCCCCGGTTCTGTTCCTCAGCGTGGCCGTGGGCTGCGGCGGAGAGGACGCTCCCCGCGACGAACACGGTCATGCCGAGTCCGAAGCGGAGCACTCCGAAGCCGAAGCAGGCCCTAGCGACGAGGCAGGGCACGCTGCCGAGGGGGGGCGCACGGACCCGCACCACGTCGCCGAGCAGCGTCTGGATTGCGAGGACGACGTGCTGCTGCCCGAAGGCGCGCTGGAACGTTACGGGATCGAGATCGCTGCGGTGCAGAGCGTGAGGCTGGCGCCAACCATCACCGCCCCCGGTCACCTCGGTTTTCCTCAAGGAGCGGTTACCCGGGTTGGCTCGGCTGTGGCTGGGCGCGTCCTCGAAGTCCGCGCGCTGTCAGGAGACGCCGTGACCAAGGGTGCGCCCCTGCTCGTAATCGAGAGCGTGCAGCTCGGCGAAGCGCAGAGCGACTACTTGCACAAGCAGACCGTGGCCCTGGCCAGCGGGCCCGCCGTGGAATTTGCGCAGGACGCCTACGAGCGGGCTCAACAGCTCTTCGACTCGGTGCAGGGCATCGCATTCTCGGAGGTCCAGCGTCGCGAGGCCGAGTTCCGACAGGCCGAGCGCGAGCGCACTCTGGCGATCGCGGCCGAGTCGGCGGCGCGCAATCGGCTGCAACTCCTCGGGCTGAGCGAGGCCAGTCTCGCGGAGCTCGAGTCCACGGGGCGGGTCGAGCCACGCTTCACCATCCTCGCGCCCCTTACCGGCCGGGTGGCCGAGGTGGCCGTGACGGTCGGTCAGATGGTCGAGGCGGAGCAGGACAGCCTGATGGTGATCGGCAACTTCGACAAGCTGTGGGCCATCGCCGAGGTCTCCGAGTCGCGGCTGGCTGAAGTGGCCGTTGGCGCCCGAGCCCGCGTCCGGGTGGACGCGCTGAGCGGCTGGACTGCCGAGTCGGTCGTGACCTCCATCGCGCCGATCCTCGAGGCCTCCATGCGCACGGTCGAAGTGCGCATGGATGTGCCCAACCTCGACGGCCGCCTGCTGCCGGGCATGTTCGTCTCGGTCGAGATCGAGTCGAACACCCGCGTCATCGAGTCCATGCTCGCGCTGCCCGACGCAGCGGTGCTCGACATCGAGGGCAGTCCCAGCGTCTTCATGCCAATCGACGACGCCGGGCGCAAGTTTTGCAAGCACGCGGTGCGCGTCGGCAAGCCCGTGGGCGAACTCATTCCCGTGCTTGGCGGCCTGCAAGCAGGCGATCTCGTCGTAGTTGCCGGCGCCTTCCGCCTCAAGGCCGAGCACGGGCGCGCTTCGGCGACGCACGACCACTGATCGGATGTCGGCCATGGGCACGCTCAACTTCCGGGTCCGAGGCATGGACTGCGCCGAGGAGATCTCAGCACTTCAAGCTGAGCTCAGACCGCTGGACGGCGTGGGCGCGCTCGCCTTCGACCTGCTCAATCGCAAGCTCACGGTCGAACTGCTTGACCCGCGGGTGACGCCCGAACTCATTCGCTCGGCGGTCGCGCGTATGGGCCTGACCGCCGAACCCTGGTCCGAGCGCAGCGACGACGGTGACGCGAGCAACCAAGCCCGGCGCCGCCGGACCGTGGCGACCATGCTGAGCGGCTCGCTGGTGGCGTTGGGATTCGCACTGCACGGGCTGCAAACGGGATGGAGCAGCGCCCTGGGCGCCGGCTCGGAAACAGCCTCTCCGCTGCTCGCGCGAGTGGCCTATCTCGGCGCGGTCGTGGCCGGCGCTTGGTTCGTGGCACCCAAGGCCTGGCACGCGCTGCGCCGAGCGCGACCCGACATGAACCTGCTCATGTGCGTCGCCGTGGCGGGGGCGATCGGCATCGGCGAGTGGCTGGAGGCGGCCACGGTGGCCTTCCTCTTTGCCGTGTCGCTATCGCTCGAGGCCTGGAGCCTGGGGCGTGCACGCAACGCCATCGCGGCCCTCTTGGCGCTTTCGCCGACCAAGGCGCGAGTTCTGGGACCCGGCTCCAGCGAAGAACTGGTGGACGCCGCGCTCGTGCCCGTAGGCGCGACGGTGCTCGTGAAGCCGGGTGAGAAGTTTCCACTGGATGGGCGCCTGACTCGCGGCCGCACCACGGTGAATCAGGCGCCCATCACCGGGGAATCCATGCCGGTGGCCAAGGAGCTCGGCAGCGAGGTCTTCGCCGGCACCGTCAACGAGGAGGGAGCAGTCGAGGTCGCGACGCTGAAACCCTACGCCGACAGCACGCTCTCGCAGATTGCCAAGATGGTGGGCGAGGCGCACTCGCGCCGCTCGCGCAGCGAGCAGTGGGTCGAGCGTTTCGCGCGCATCTACACGCCCGTCGTGATGGTCTGCGCTCTGCTGGTCGCGCTCGTGCCGCCGCTCATGGGCGGGTCGTGGTCCGCCTGGTTCTATGAGGCGCTGGTCCTGCTGGTCATTGCCTGCCCCTGTGCTCTGGTCATCTCGACACCCGTGACGATCGTGGCGGGCCTAGTGGCGGCCGCGCGCCAGGGGGTCCTGGTCAAGGGCGGCGTGTACCTGGAACGGCCGGCGCACCTCTCCGCCATCGCGATGGACAAGACGGGCACGCTGACCCAGGGGCGTCCGCAGGTCCGGGCAGTCGTGCCGCGCTCAGGCCACGATGGGACCGAACTGCTCACAATTGCCGCTGCGCTCGAGGCGCACTCCACGCATCCGCTCGCGCGCGCCATCATCGAGCACGCGGCCGCACAAGGCATCAGGCCGCCTCCCGCCACGGATTTCCAGATGCTGGCCGGCAAGGGTGCCCACGCTCGCATTGACGGTGTCGACCACTGGATCGGTTCCCATCGTTACCTTGAGGAGCGCGGGCAGGAGGGTGACGGGGCCCACGCTGAACTCGAAGCCCTGGCCACGTCGGGCTCCAGCGTGGTCGTCGTGGGACGTGAAGACCATGTCTGCGGCTATCTCGCGCTGACTGACCAACTCCGCCCCGGAGCACGCGAGGCGCTCGACGAACTGCGCGCGGCAGGGGTTACCCGCATCGTCATGCTCACCGGAGACAACCGTGCCACGGCCGAAGTGATTGGCCGCGAAGCCGGTGTCGACGAAGTGCGCGCTGAACTGCTCCCCGCAGACAAGGTCCGGGCCATGGAGGAACTGCTCGCTGTCCATGGCTCGGTGGCCATGGTCGGAGATGGAGTCAACGACGCGCCCGTGCTGGCCCGCTCGGACTTGGGAATCGCCATGGGGGCGATGGGCACGGCGGCTGCGATCGAGACTGCCGACGTCGCGCTGATGGGGGACGACCTCTCGCGGCTCGGCTGGCTCGTGCGTCATTCGCGGCGCACGCTGCGCATCATTCACATCAACGTGGCCGCCTCGCTGGCGGTGAAGGCCGTCTTCGCGGGCCTGGCCATGGCCGGCGTCGCCTCCCTGTGGGGCGCCATCGCCGCCGACATGGGCGTTTCCCTGCTGGTCGTGCTCAACGCGCTCCGGCTGCTCGGCCCCGGACGGAGGTAACCCTTGCTCGAACGCATCTTGCGCTTCTCCATCTTCCATCCGGGTCTGATCCTGGTACTCACGCTGCTGGCGGCGGGCGTCGGCGTCGTCTCGCTCACGCGTCTGCCAATCGACGCCGTGCCAGACATCACCAACAATCAAGTCCAGATCAATACGCTGGCGTCTTCGCTCTCACCCTTCGAGGTTGAGCAGCAGGTGACCTTCGTCGTCGAGACCTCGCTGGCCGGCATTCCCGGCCTGCAGTACACGCGCTCGCTCTCGCGCAATGGCTTCTCGCAGGTCACCGCGGTCTTCGATGACGCGGTGGACATCTACTTCGCGCGCAATCAAGTCAATGAACGCCTCGGACAGGTGCGCGAGAGCCTGCCGCCGGGCGCCGAGCCGACCATGGGACCTATCGCCACGGGCCTGGGCGAAATCTACATGTGGACCGTCGGCTTCGAACATCCCGGCGGCCAGGGTGCCACGATCCTGGATGGGCAAGCTGGCTGGCAGTCCGACGGCGCCTACCTGACTCCCGAAGGCGAACTGCTGCGCACCTCCATCGAGCGCTCGGCCTATCTGCGCACCGTGCAAGACTGGATCATCCGGCCGCAGCTCAAGAGCGTGCCGGGTGTGGCGGGTGTGGACTCCATCGGCGGCTACGTGAAGCAGTATCAGGTGCGGCCGGACCTGCAGAAACTCGTCGGCTACGGCCTGACCTTTCGCGACGTGATCGAGGCGCTGGAGCGCAACAATGTCAGCACCGGTGCCGGCTTCGTCGAGCATCTCGGCGAGGCCTACATCGTGCGGGCCTCGGGGCGGATCGAGACGCTCGAGCAGATCGCGGCGATCGTCATCACGACTCGGCGGGGTGTGCCAATCCACGTGCATGAGGTCGCTGAAGTCGGACTGGGCGGCGAACTGCGCACCGGCAGCGCCAGCGAGGACGGCGAGGAGGCTGTGGTTGGCACGGCGCTCATGCTCATCGGCGCCAACAGCCGCACGGTGTCGTCGGCCGTCGATGCCCGCATGCAGCAGGTCGTGGCCACGCTGCCGCCCGACATCCACGCCCGGACGGTACTGAATCGCACCAAGCTGGTCAACGCGACGATCGCGACCGTGGAGCGAAACCTGATCGAGGGCGCGATCCTGGTCATCGCGGTGCTGTTCTTCCTGCTCGGCAACGTGCGGGCTGCCGTGCTGACGGCACTGGCGATTCCGCTCTCCATGCTGCTGACGGCAACGGGCATGGTCCAAGGCCGCATCAGCGGCAATCTCATGAGCCTCGGAGCCATCGACTTCGGGCTCATCGTCGATGGAGCGGTGATCATCGTCGAGAACTGCCTGCGCGTCATCGCCGAACGCCAGCACGCGCTGGGGCGGATCCTGACCCGCGAGGAACGCCTCACCGCGGTCTCCGATGCCAGCCTGCAAGTGCGCAAGGCCACGGTCTTCGGCGAAGCGATCATCATCATCGTCTACTTCCCGATCCTGGCCCTCACGGGCGTCGAAGGAAAGATGTTCCAGCCCATGGCGATGACGGTGATCTTTGCGCTCATCGCGGCCTTCGTGCTGAGCCTGACCTTCGTGCCGGCCATGGTCGGGTTGCTGATCCGCGGGCGAGTGACCGAGACGGAGAACGTGCTCATCCGGCTCGCCAAGCGGGTCTACGCGCCCGTCCTCGCGGCCGCCATCCGGCTGCGCTGGCCAGTTGTGGCTGGGGCGCTGGCGGCCTTCCTCGGATCGCTCCTGCTCTTCCGCAGTCTCGGGCAGGAATTCGTGCCGACTCTCGATGAGAAGGACATCGCTATGCACGCGATGCGCATCCCCAGCACCGGCATCACGCAGTCGACCGAGATGCAGCTCGAGATCGAAAGCATCGTGAGCGAGTTTCCGGAAGTCGCCTTCATCTTCTCCAAGACCGGCACGGCCGAGATGGCCTCGGACCCGATGCCGCCCAACGTGTCGGACACCTTCATCATCCTGCACTCACAAGAGGACTGGCCCGATCCGGAGCAGTCCAAGGCGGAGCTACAGGAACGCATTGAGTTGGCCGTGCAGTCGGCGGTCGGTCACAACTTCGAGTTCACGCAGCCGATCCAGATGCGCTTCAACGAGCTCATCTCGGGCGTGCGAGGTGATGTCGCAGTCAAGGTCTTCGGAGATGACTTTCCGACCATGGAGGCCGCGGCCCAGCGGATCGCGGGTCTCTTGCGCGACATTCCTGGCGCGGCCGACGTGCGCGTCGAACAGACCACGGGCCTGCCCGTCATGGACGTGGACATCGACCGCGCCGCCATCTCGCGGGTGGGCCTGGGAGTCTCCGATGTGCAGGACGTTGTGGCGGCGGCCATCGGCGGCCGGGATGCCGGGCTGGTCTTCGAGGGTGACCGGCGCTTCGATTTGGTGGTGCGCCTGAGTGACGACGTCCGGCAGGACGTGCACCGGCTTGAGGACCTGCCCATACCGCTGTCGCATGCGGAAGCTGCTGCCGAGACGCTCGTGCCGATGCTCGATGGCCACGTGCGCTTCGGCCCCGGCTTCGTGCCGCTCGGATCGGTGGCCACTGTGCGCATTGCTGAGGGGCCCAACCAAGTCAGTCGCGACAACGGCAAGCGGCGCGTCGTCGTGCAGGCCAACGTGCGCGGCCGCGACCTGGGCTCCTTCGCCCAGGAAGCTCAGACCCGCGTGGCGACCCTGTCGCTCCCGACAGGGACCTGGCTCGAGTGGGGTGGCCAGTTCGAGAATCTTGTGGCGGCGCGCGAGCGGCTGCTCATTGTCGTCCCGGTTTGCTTCGCGTTGATCTTCCTGCTGCTCTTCTCTACCTTTCAGTCCGTGCGGCAGTCGCTGCTCGTCTTCACCGGCGTGCCGCTGGGCCTGACTGGCGGCATTGTCGCGCTGTGGCTGCGGGACATGCCCTTCTCGATCTCGGCCGGCGTGGGCTTCATCGCGCTCTCGGGAGTGGCCGTGCTGAACGGACTCGTGCTGGTCACCTTCATCAACCAGTTGCGGGCCGAGGGCGCTTCGCTCGCGGACGGGATCGTGCAGGGAGCGCTCATTCGCTTGCGGCCGGTCCTCATGACGGCGCTGGTCGCCTCGCTCGGCTTCGTGCCCATGGCGCTGGCCACTGGCACCGGCTCGGAAGTGCAGCGGCCGCTGGCCACGGTCGTGATTGGTGGCCTCATCTCAAGCACACTGCTCACGCTCGTGGTCCTGCCCGCGCTCTATCGCATCTTCGAAGGTCGACAGCAGGTCGCACGCGCTGCGATCCTGCTTTCCGCCGAGCCGGAGGTGCAGTTGCCGTCCCCGTGATGCCAGCTCGCGGTTTCCAGCTTCGCCCTCTTTCCCTCCTCGAAAGGACTCAACGATGCTCCTGCCACGCCATACCTTGATCCTCATCGGCGCGCTCGCCGCGCTCACCGCCTGCTCGGACGCACCCGCAGGCGACGGCCACGACCACGGGCCGGGCGGTGCGGCGGCCCATGGACACGCCGATGCCCAGGCGGTTCCTGGCTCGCACGCCGACTGGTGCGGCGAGCACGAGATCGCCGAGTCGAAGTGCACCCGCTGCGACGCGAAGCTCTCCGTCGCCTTCAAGGCCACCGGCGACTGGTGCGCCGAGCACGGGCTGCCCGAGTCCCACTGCGTGAAGTGCGATCCGAGCCGCAAGGCGGTCCGGCCGCCCGAGGACGCCTAGTGATGCGCTGGACTCTAGGCTGTGCTCTCGCGGCGTTCCTCGCCAGCTGCGGCTTGGAGGCGGGTTCCGGCCCGGCTGCGGACTCCGGCTCTGGCAGCGGGTCCGCGGCGGCCGCGGGCGCGACCGCAGCGGACGCCTTCTGCGCCGAGCATGGCGTTGCCGAAGCGGTCTGCACGCGGTGCAACCCCAAACTCGTGCCGATCTTCCAGGAGAAGGGCGACTGGTGCGCGGAACACGAGTTCCCGGAGTCGTTCTGCCCCGAGTGCCGTCCCGAACTCGGCGGGCGGCCTGCCGTGAGCCTCGCGGCGGGGCCGCCGGCGCACGGGACGAAGGTCCTGCTGGCCTCGCCCGAAACCGCGGCGCTCGCGGGCATCGAGACGGTGACGGCGACGGCGGGGCAGACCGCGAACGAGCTGGTCGTGCTTGGGCGGATCGTCTACGACCCGGGGCGACGCGCGGAGGTCAACGCGCGCGTACGGGGCATCGTGCGCGAGATCCTGATTGAGCAGGGTGCCTGGGTCGAGCAGGGGACTCAAGTTTTCCGCATTGAGAGCGCCGAGATCGGGGCCGAGCAGTCGCGGCTCATTGCGGCCGGCTCGCGGATCGAATTTGCGCGCGCAGCCCTCGAACGCGTACAGGGCCTGTTCGAGCGCGGCATGGCGGCGCAGAAGGACCTGCTCCAGGCCCGGCTGGACCACGACCTCGCGGTCGCAGACCGGGCCGCGGCCCAGGCCGCGCTCGGCATGGTCGGCGCTGCCGCCTCGGGCGGCAGCAGCTTGGTCCTCACTGCCCCGCTCGCCGGGACCTGCGTTCGCGTTTCGGCCACCATCGGGCGCCTGGTCGGAGCCGAGGAGGTCCTCTGCGAAATCGTCGACACGCGAGTGGTCTGGGCCGAGCTCGATGTGCCGGAGCGAGACCTGGGGCGGCTGCGCCTGGGCCTGCGCGTCGACGTGCGCGCTGAGGGCCCTCAGGAGGCGGAGTTCACCGGCACGATCGACTCGATCGCCAGTGAGATCGACGCTCACACCCGCAGCGCGAAGGCGCGCGTGCGTCTCGACAATCCGGACGGCAGCCTGCGTGCGAACCTGTTCATCACCGCGCGCATCGTGCTCGGCCCGCAGCAGGCGCGCGTGCTCGTGCCGCGCGGTGCGCTCCAGGTCGCGAAGGGGGCCGAGCTGGTTTTCGTGGAGCTCGCACCGGGGAGCTACGAGACGCGCCGTGTCGGCACGCCGGTGCGCCGGGGCGGGCTGGTGGAACTCGCCAAGGGAGTTCAGGCCGGCGAGCGTGTGGTCGTCGCGGGGAGTTTCCTGCTCAAGACCGAAACGCTGAAGGGCGAGATCGGCGCGGGCTGCTGCGCGACCGACTGAGCCGCCGATGCTCACCAGGATCATTGAGCTGTCGCTCCGCCACCCCCTGGTGGTCATGCTGGCCTGGCTGGCAATCGCGGTCGCTGGCCTGCTCGCCTTTCGGGGTTTGCCTCTCGACGCTTTCCCGGACACGACGCCGGTTCAGGTGCAGGTCAACACGGTCGCGCCGGCTCTCTCGCCGCTGGAGATCGAGCGGCAGGCCACGGCGCTCGTTGAGCAGGCCATTGGCGGCCTGCCCGGTCTGGCCGAGGTCCGGTCGCTCTCGCGTGCAGGACTCTCGCAGGTCACCGCGACCTTTCAGGACGGAACCGACATCTGGCTCGCGCGTCAGGTCGTCGGCGAGCGAATCGCTGCCGTCGAGCTCCCCGAGGGCATCGAGCGGCCCCGGATGGGGCCCGTAGCGACCGGCCTGGGGGAAGTCTTTCACTACCTCGTGACGAGCGAACAGGCCACGCTTTCCGAAGTGCGAACAGCGCACGACTGGATCGTGCGCCCGCAGCTTCGCTCGGTGCCAGGCGTCGCGGAAGTCAACGCCTGGGGCGGCGACGAGCGACAGTTCCAGGTGCTCGTCGATCCTCTCGCGTTGGGTCAGCGCGGCCTCAGCCTCGCCGACCTGGTCGAGGCCATCGAGCGCGACAATCGCAACGTCGGAGGCGGCAGCCTCGACGAGGCCGGGGAGTCCGCGCTCGTGCAGGGCGTCGGCATCGTGACTCGTCCGGCCGACATCGAGGCCATCGTGTTGTCGGCCGAGCGCGGCACGCCCATCCGCGTCGGCGATGTGGCCCGCGTGGTCGCCGGGCGTGCGATCCGCACGGGCGCCGTGACGGCGGACGGGCGCGGCGAGGTTGTGCTGGGCCTAGGCTTCATGCTGATGGGCGAGAACAGCGACGAAGTGACCGCCGCTCTCGCGTTGCGACTGGCCGCGATCGAAAGGTCGCTGCCGGAGGGCATCGACGTGGAGCCGGTTTACGAGCGGACCACGCTCGTGGACCGCGTGCTGCGCACCGTCCGCACGAACCTCTTCGAGGGCGCGCTTCTCGTCGTCGCCGTCCTGCTGATCTTCCTCGGCGACCTCCGGGCCGGCCTGATCGTGGCTGCCGCGATCCCGCTCTCGATGCTCTTCGCCTTCAGCCTCATGGCGCAGGCCGGCGTCGCGGGCAGTCTAATGAGCCTGGGGGCCATCGATTTCGGCCTCGTCGTCGACAGTTCGGTGATCCTGATCGAGAACGCCGCGCGGCGCCTGGGCCTGCGGCCGGGCGCCGCCACGCGCGCAGAAACGGTACGACAGGCCACGCTCGAGGTGCGTGGGCCGACGATGTTCGGTGAACTGATCATCATGATCGTCTACGTGCCGATCCTGGCGCTTGAGGGCATCGAGGGCAAGCTCTTCCGGCCGATGGCGCTCACCGTGATCTTCGCTCTCGCCGGCTCGATGCTGCTTTCGCTCACGCTCATGCCTGTGCTGGCGAGCCGCTGCTTGCCCGCGCGCGGCGAACACCGTGACAATCTGCTCGTTGGCAGCCTGAAGCGAGCTTATCGGCCAGCGCTTGAGCTGGCTCTGGGCTGGCGGAAGGCGGTGCTCTGCGGCGCCATAGCTGCCGTCGTTGGCGCGGCCTTGCTTGCCGCCGGCCTGGGCACCGAGTTCGTGCCAAGGCTCGACGAAGGCACGATCGTCGTGAACACCGTGCGCCTCTCGGGAGTCTCCGTCGACGAATCCGTCCGCTATGGCACGCAGATCGAGCGCGCCTTGCTCGCAGCCTTCCCTGAAGAGATCGATCGGATCTGGACCCGCACCGGCACAGCTGAAGTCGCGACCGACCCAATGGGACTGGAACTGTCCGACGTCTTCATCACGCTCACGCCGCGCGACGGCTGGCGCAAGGCCAAGACGCAGGCGGAGCTGGTGAGCGCCATGGAAGCCAGGATTGCGGGGCTGCCTGGCATGCGGGCGATCTTCACCCAACCCATCGAGATGCGCGTCAACGAGATGGTGGCAGGTATCCGCACCGATGTGGGCGTCAAGCTCTTCGGGGACGACCTGGAAGTGCTGCAGGCCAAGGCCGCCGAAGTGCGTGCCATCCTGGAGGGGCTTGTCGGCGCCGCCGACCTCTACACCGAGCAGGTCACTGGCCAGCCGGTCCTGCGCGTGACAGTCGATCGCGACGCGATCGCGCGGCACGGTATCGCGGCGCGCGAAGTACTGTCCCTGGTCGAGGCGCTGGGCGGCATCGAAGTCGGCGAACTGCAGCAGGGCGAGCGTCGCTTTCCCATCGCGGTGCGCCTCGAGGATCGCTACCGGCTCGACGCCGAGGCCTTCGCGGGGGTGCTCCTGGTGGCCGAGAACGGCGACCGCGTGCCCCTTGGCAATTTGGCCCGCGTCGAGCGCGGCGAGGGCGCTGCGACGGTCAACCGCGAGTGGGGCCAGCGGCGCATCGTGGTCCAGGCGAACGTCCGCGGCCGCGACGTGGGCTCCTTCGTCACCGACGCCATGCGCGAGATCGAGCAGCGGGTCGAGTTGCCCGCCGGCTACTACATCCGTTTCGGAGGGCAGTTCGAGCACTACGAGCGGGCGCGGAAACGCTTGCTGCTTGTCGTGCCGCTGGCGCTGCTGCTGATCTTCGTCTTGCTTTGCTTCACCTATCGCCGCGTACTCGACGCCGCGCGTGTCTTCACGGGGGTCCCCTTCGCCGCCGTGGGTGGGATCGTCGCGCTCTGGGCGAGGGACATGCCCTTCAGCATTTCAGCGGGCGTCGGCTTCGTCGCGCTCTCCGGCGTCTCGGTGCTCGGGGACATGGTCTTGGTCTCGACCATCCGCCAGCTCCTCGCGGAGGGGCTCGGCCTGAACGAGGCCATCCGCGAAGCGGCTCTGCGTCGGCTCAGGCCGGTGCTCATGACGTCGCTCGTGGCGAGCCTGGGCTTTCTGCCGATGGCTTTGAGCACAGGCATGGGTGCCGAGGTCCAGCGGCCGCTGGCCACCGTCGTCATCGGAGGCCTCGTTTCTTCGACACTCCTGACGCTCGTCGTCCTGCCGGTGCTCTATGCAGTGCTCAAGCCGCGGTCGCGCGCGGTGCCGCTGCCGACGTGACTTCCGCTACGGAGCGCCGGAGCGCACGCAACGGAACCCAACGTGCGAGCTGCCGGTGTCCGGCGTCGTGCCGCGCCGGGCTGGCGGCCGGTAGCTCTCGCAGTACGTCGTGCTGCACAGAAAGGAGCCGCCCTTGATGATGCGCTTCGATGCCAGCGGGTCCTTTGGATCGAAGCTCGCGGCCGGCGCCGGGGGAGTGGGTGCGACCTAACGCGAATACGGCTGGCGCGAAGAGAGCGCCTTGATGCCCCCCCTGGTACGCGTGGTACAAACCGAGCCGCATGAGTTCGCGGACATGAACTGGCGGCCCGCACGGCGCCGCAGTCGTTGCGCGAGTTGGCCGCGCCGCGGGCCGGCTCGCTTGGTCCTCGTGATCCTGGCGCTGGTCGCGCTGCTTTCTGCAGCGGGCCCGTCTAGCGTCGGTTTCCTGGTTCACGCGCACGATCTCGCGGACGAGCACCTGCACGGGCTACCTGTCGCCCTGCTCGGTCATGATCGCCATGCGTTCCCAGAGTGGCACGCTGACCAGCATCCGCAGCGGCTCCCAGATGACGAGAGTGCGCAGAGTCCCTTGCAAGAGCGCCTGATCGTCGTCGTGGATGTCCCGGTGACCTGGCCAGCAGGCCGCGCCGGCCGGGGCGTCGACACACTGGCTAATATCGAGCTGGAGCAACACTCGTGGCTGCCCGTGACTGCTGCGCGCGTGCCGCTCGAGACCTGCGCGCCGCTGGGCTTGCCGCCGCCCGTGGGCAGGCGATCGAGCATTGCACGCCTGCTCTGCGCGAATCACGCCCTGCGGATCTGAGCGGCGGTCGTAGCCCGGCCTGAGGCCAGGCTCCCGCGTTGCCGCCCGTGTCGATTCCGATGCGGGTCCTTCCCCTCCGCACATTTCGGAAGCACGACATGTTCTCGCGCCATCGGTCTGATGTCTGCGGCGGTCTACGCACCGCCCTGCTCATGAGTCTGTCCCTCTATATCGTTCTGGGCGCTTGCCAGCGCTCGCCACAGCCCGCTGCGCACGATGAGCACGAGCCGAGGGGTGAGCACGCGCATGGACCTGGTGGCGAGCATCTCCAGCACGCCGAGGGCGAGTCGCTGGAGGATCTGCCGCCGCACGTGGTCACCGTGCACACCGAGCGGGTGCTGCTCTTCGTTGAATATCCGCCGCTCGTGCGCGGAACAGCGGCGCGCTTTCTCGTCCATCTCACCGTGCTCGCCGACGGCGAACCCGTACGCTCAGGCCGGTTGGTGCTCGAGGCGGACGGCACGGCGCTGAGAGCCGAGGCGCCCAAGCGCGATGGACTCTTTACGCCCGAGGGCCCGTTCCCGACGGCGGGCCGCTTTGCGGCGCAGGTGGTGGTCGAGAGCAGTCAGCTCAGCGAGACCATCTCGCTGGGGGAGTTCGTCGTCCACGCCGATGCGGCGGCGGCGCGAGCGGCGGCCAAGGCGGCAGGCGCGGAGGACAGCGCCGAGCCAGCGGGCGCCGTGCCCTTTCTCCTCGAGCAACAATGGAAACTCAAGCTCTTGCTCGCGGAAGCGCGGCCACAGCGTTTGGCGCAGCGCGTGCTCGTGCCTGCGCGCACGCTGGTAGCGGAGGGCGCCTCGGCCATCGTCTCGCCGCCGACGGCGGGCCGCCTCAGCGCACCTTTGAGCGGCGCCTGGCCCCGAACCGGCCAGTGGGTTGAGGCCGGCCAGATTCTGGCGCTCGTGGAGCCACCCCTCTCCGCGCCTGATCTTGCGCAGATCCGCGCCCTGGAGCTGGAGCTGGATCGGCAAGCACTGGACGTCGAGCGCGACATGGCTGAAGCAAGCGCACGGCTGCGCTATGCCGAACGCGAGCGCGATCGCCTCGCTCAGCTTCGCGCCGCTGGTCTCAGCACTCAGCAGCAGCTCGAACAGGCCGAGCAGGACCTGGCGATCGCGCGCAGTGGCGAGGCTGCGGCCCAGGGTGGGCGTGAGCTGCTGCAGCGGGTCCTGCGCGATGGACGCCCGGCGAGCGAGAGTCGGCAGATGCCCATCCGTGCGCCGATCGCGGGAGTCGTGGCCCAGGTGGAGCACGTGCTGGGTGAATCGGTCGAGCCCGGCGAGACGCTCTTCCGCATCGTGGACACCACGCAGCTCTGGATCGAGGGCCGCGTGTCCGAGTTCGATCTCCCCAGGGTGATCGAAGCGCCCGCGACTCAGTCTGGGACCGCAGCCGCTGACGCGGTCGGCTCCGCCGGCGTTGCGGTCAGCTTTGCGGCGCTGCCCGGCCTGCGCCTCGACTTGGCGGCACTGGGCGCTCGCCAGATCTCGGTGGCCTCCGAAGTGGACCCGGTTTCGCGCACTGTGGCCGTGCGCTACGAGTTGCCGAATCCCGACGGACGCCTGCGGGCTGGCATGCTGGCGCAACTCGAGCTGGCCAGCGGGGCAGTCGACGCGGCCGTGACGATTCCGGCCGAGGCGGTGGTGCTGGACGGCGGCATTCCGACGGCCTACGTCATGCTCAGCGGTGAGCTGTTCCAGCGGCGGGAACTCGAGCTCGGCGTGCGAGACGGTGCGCTGGTCGAGGTGCGGGCGGGCCTGGCACCGGGCGAGCGCGTGGTCACGCGCGGCGCGGCAACGATTCGCATGGCCTCACTCTCGCCAGCTTCCTTCGGAGCGGGTCATGCGCACTGAAGCAGGCGGCGGCTTGATCAACTTCATCATTCGCTGGTCGCTGGCGAATCGCTGGCCGGTCTTTGCGCTGGCGGCTGTGCTCACGGGCGGCGGACTGTTTGTCGCCCGGCAGATGCCGGTAGACGTCTTCCCGGATCTGACGGCGCCTACGGTGACGGTCATTGCCGAAGGGCATGGCCTCTCGCCGCTGGAGATGGAGACGCAGGTCACTTTCCCGATCGAGACCGCGATGAACGGAGCGGCCGATGTGCGCCGTGTGCGCTCGGGCACGGCCGTGGGAATCACCGTCGTCTGGGTGGAGTTCGCCTGGGGCACGGACATCTTTCGTGCGCGCCAGACCGTGGCCGAACGCCTCGCCGCGCTGAGCGGCGGGCTCACTGAGCAGGTCGAGCCGCCCAAGATCGCGCCGATCTCTTCGATCATGGGGGAGATTCTCTTCTTGTCGCTCACCTCGGCGCAACACGACGCGCTCGAACTGCGCACTGTCGCCACGACGCAGATCCGCCGCCGGCTACTGTCCATCGCCGGCGTGTCGCAGGTGACTTCCATCGGTGGGGATACGCGCCAGTACCAGGTTGTGCTCGCGCCCGAACGCCTGGCGGCCTACGAGCTGACGGCCGGGGCCGTGGCGCAGGCGCTCTCCGGCACAAACGAGAACGTCGCGGGCGGCGTGCTCATCGCCGGCACGCAGGAGCTCATTGTCGAGGGGCTCGGGCGCGTGCGCACGACGGCTGACATCGGCGCCACGGTCGTCGCGCTGCGCAACGACGTGCCGGTGACCGTCGCCGATCTGGGCGTGGTGCAGATCGGCGCTGCGCTCAAGCGCGGCACCGCCTCCGCCGCCCGCCGCGGCCCGCAGGGCGAAGCAATCATCGAGTCGGGCGTCGTCATCGCCGTGCAGAAGCAGCCCGGCGCGAACACACTGGAACTGACGAGCCGCCTCGACTTGGCGCTGACCGAGATCCAGCGCGGCCTGCCCGCTGGCATGCACATCAACAAGGACCTCTTTCGGCAGGCGACTTTCATCGCCAACTCCGTGGAGAACGCCACGGGCGCCCTGCTCGAAGGGGCGCTCATGGTGCTGCTCGTCGTGATCCTCTTCCTGGGCAGTGCCCGGGCCAGCCTGATCACGCTCTGCGCACTGCCGCTGTCGCTCTGCGTGGCCGTGCTCACGCTCAAGGCCCTGGGTGACGGCATTAACACTATGACTCTCGGCGGTATGGCCATCGCCATCGGGGCGCTGGTGGACGATGCCATCATCGACGTAGAAAACGTCGTGCGACGGTTGCGCGAGAATGCCCACCTGCCCGAGCCGTTGCGGCGCTCGGCGCTGGCGGTGGTCTATGAAGCCAGTGTGGAAGTGCGGCCGTCGATCGTGACCGCGACCCTTGTCATCCTGCTTGTCTTCCTGCCGCTCTTTGCGCTCACGGGCATCGAGGGCCGGCTGCTCCAGCCGCTCGGCACGGCCTTTTGCGTCTCACTGGCGGCTTCGCTGCTGACGGCGCTCACGCTGACGCCGGCACTCTGCCTGGCGCTGCTGCCCAAGAGCGGCACGGTGCTGACCGCCCACGAGCCACGCTTCGTGGCCTGGCTCAAGCGGCGCTATGCGCGCCCGCTGGATGGCGCGTTGTCTCGTCCCTGGCTCGTCGCGCTGCCCAGCGTCGCACTGCTCGTGGCGTCGCTCGTGCTGGTGTTCTCGATGGGGCGCGGCTTTTTGCCGGAGTTCAACGAAGGCGCCCTCGTGGTGGGCGTGGTCACGCTGCCCGGCACCTCGCTGGCCGAGAGTGACCGCCTGGCCGGCCTGGTGGAGCAGGCGCTCATGCGGCATCCCGAGATCGCCGCCATCGGCCGCCGCACCGGACGTGCCGAGGAGGACGAGCACGTGCAAGGCGTCGAGGCCAGCGAGATCGACCTGACCTTGGACATGGAGGCCCCGCAACGGCTCGGGCTGCCCCGGCGCAGCAAGGCCGAACTTCTCGAGGCGCTGCGCGCCGACCTGGCCGGCATCCCAGGGATTCAGGCCACTTTTGGCCAGCCGATCAGCCATCGCATCGATCACATGCTCTCCGGCACGCGGGCCAGTGTGGCGGTCAAGATCTTTGGCGACGACCTCGCCACTCTGCGAGACATCGGCCGGCGCGTGGAGGAGCGCATGCGCGCCGTGCCCGGTGTCGTGGACCTCTCGCTGGAGCAGCAGGCGCTCGTGCCCACGCTGCGCGTGGTCTTCGACCGGCCGGCCCTCGCGCGCCACGGATTGCTCGTGGCTGACGCGGCTCGCGCGCTGGAGCTGGCCTCCAGCGGGTACGTGGCGGGGCAGGTGCTCGAGGGCGTGAACGCCTATGACCTACTCGTCCGCGTCGGCCAGCCCGGCGTGGCGACGCCCGCGGCGCTGGCGGCGACGCTCGTGGACACGCCTAGTGGCGCGCGCATTCCGCTGGGTGCGCTGGCCTCCGTCACAGAGGACCGCTCGCCGAACTTCGTCAGCCGCGAAAACGCGCAGCGCAAGATCGTGGCCATGTGCAACGTGGCGGGGCGCGATGTCGCCAGCGTCGTGGCGGACATCCAGGCAGGCCTCGCCACCGATGTCGCCCTGCCGGCCGGGTATTTCGTGGAGTTCGGCGGACAGTTCGAGAGTGCCGCGGCCACGGCCCAGCGGCTCGCGATGCTGGGCGGCCTCATTGTGGTCGGCATTGTCGGGCTGCTCTTCCTGCTCTTCCGTTCAGTGCGCGACACGCTGCTGATCATGCTCAACCTGCCTCTGGCGCTCATCGGCGGCGTGGCGGGCGTCTGGGCCACGGGCGGTGTGCTCTCCGTGGCCTCGATCATCGGCTTCATCACGGTGTTCGGCATCGCCGTGCGCAATGGCGTCATGCTCGTCTCGCATGTGCGGCACTTGCAGCGCAGCGAAGGGGTGGCTTCTCTGCGTGAGGCGGTGCGGCGCGGAGCCCTGGAGCGGCTAGCGCCCATCCTCATGACGGCGCTCGCGGCAGGTTTGGCGCTGGTGCCGCTCGCTCTGCGCGGGGAGGAGCCCGGCAACGAAATCCTCACGCCCATGGCCGTCGTCATTCTCTTCGGTCTGCTCTCCTCGACCTTTCTGAGCCTGCTCGTCGTGCCCGCACTCTTCCTGCGTTTCGGCCGCTCGGCCGCACCGCTGCTGGCCATTCTGGCCTGCCTCGGACTGACCGGCTGCGCGGTCGAGACCCTGGCCCCCAACTACGAGCCGGCGCGCGAGCTGATCCGCACGACGACTGGCCAGGACGAAGTCTTTGATCCGCAAGTACCGCCGCTCAGTGCAGAGGAACTGCGCGCCGTGCTGCACGACGGCTTGTCGATGGATGAGGCGCTGCGGCTCGCACTGCTCAATAACCGTGCCTTGCAGGCCGGCTTCATGGAGCTGGGCGTCGCGCGGGCCCAGTTCGTGCAGGCGGGCTTGTTGCAGAATCCCGTGCTCGGACTGTCCCTCTTTCTGCCATCGGGCGGCGGGCGCACGCGCTTGGCGGGAGATCTGGCGCAGAATCTGAGCGATCTGTGGCGGATTCCGGCCGCCCGGCTGGCGGCCGGTGCGGAGAGTGATTTGCAGCTCTTCGCGCTCTCGCGTCAGGCTGGCGAACTCGTGGCCGCGGTGCGGCGAGCCTATGCCGAGTGCGTGGCAGCGCGGGAGGCACATGCACTCGCGATCGACGGTGCGCTGATCGCCGGTCGCGTGCAGGGGGCGGCGCAGGCCCGGAGCGAGGCCGGAGTCGCGACCGACTTGGAGACGAACTTGGCGCGGACGCTGGCCATTGAGGCCAACTTGCAGGCTCAGCGCGCGGAACGCGGCGAGGTCGAGACCACGCGGCGCTTGGCCGCGCTGCTTTCGCTGCAGGACGATCTGCTCGGCACGTCGTTCACCGACGCGCTGCCGGCCGTCGTGTCAGCGCCGCTTGGCGAGCGCGAACGTGCTGTGCAGCGCGAGGCGCTCGTCGAGCGCGCACGCACGTCACGCTTGGACCTGCGTGCGGCGGCGGCGGCCGTCGTGGCGGCTGAGGCGCGCCTGACCCTCGAGCGAAAGCGCGCCGCTCCAGACTTGGTGACAGGTCTCGGCGCCGAGCGCCCCGAGGGCGGCAGTTCGAGCGACCTGCTCGCGGGTCCGGCACTGTCCGTGGAGCTGCCCTTCTTCGATCGGAACGAGGCTGGCATCAGTCGGGCCGAGTTCGAACGGGAAGTGGCGCGCCTAAATCACGAGGCTTTGCTGGCGGAGGTCGGGCAGGCGGTGCGCGCCGCCTACGACCGCGTGCAGATTCTGGCCGACGCCGCTGAGATCGCGAGCGAGCAGTTGCTGCCCCAGGCCGAGCGCAGCAGTGCTCTGGCGCAGGAGGCCTATGGCGCCGGAGCGACGACACTCCTGACTCTGCTCGAAGGGCAGCGCGCCTCACTCGATGCGAGGCGGGCGAGTAACGAGTCGCGCCTCGATGTCGCCCTGGCGCTCCTCGAGCTCGAACTCGCGCTCGGCGCTCCGCTGGATCCGTGAGGATGAGGAGATGCCGCCGCTGCCAGCGTTGCCCCGAACCGATGGTGACCCTCTTGCTGTTGCTCGATCGTCACCAGCATGTACACGAGCATGCCGGGTCCGATCCGTCGGTGCGCCAGACGCACGATCCGCACACGCACTCCCCTCGGCACCTGCCTGACCTGGCTCACCGGCGGCTCGTGGAACGTCAGCTCGCTCATCGGGCTCATCGGCCTCTTCGGCATCGCGGTGCAGAACGGTCTGGTGCTCATCACGCAAACCAAGGGACTGCTCGCGGAGGGGCTGCCCTGCGAGGCCGCGCTGCGCGAGGCCTGTGCCGCGAGTGGCGGGGCGCCTCAAGCTGACAGCAGGCGCTGCAGTTCGTCCTTCCAGGCGCCGTGCTTCTCGCCCTGGATCACTTGGAAGCGGAACTTCGAGTTCTCGAAACCGGCGCCGAGGTCCTGCCAGGCGATTGACTTTCCGAGCGAAGTGAAGACTTCGGCCAAGCTGCGCTTGTAGAGCGTGTCGAGATTCCCTTCAAGGTGCTCGCCCTTGCTCTCGACAACCAAGACGCTGGGCGCTGGCTTCTTTCCGGAGCCCTGCTGGACGACGAAGTCCGGGTAGACGCGGTGGCGTCGGTAGCCCTGGATCGAGAAGTGCTCCGCCCCGACCTCGTTGCGGTACCACCAGAGCACCTCGGGATGCTTGTCCAGGAACAGGGCGATGGTGGTCTCGTATTCGTTAAGCGATTCCTCCGGGACCACGTCGAAGAGAGACCGCTCGACAGGCGAGTTGTCCGGGTGTACGAGTTGGCGGGTCGAACGCAGTTGCACCTCTGGCGGCAGCTCAAAGCGGCACTCACGACACTCGAGGTAGAAGCAGAGCCGTCCTTTGCGCATGAGTTCGCGGAAAGCGGCCTCCGTCTGCGCGTCGGTCTGGCTCTGTATGAAGCCGGCCAGCCGCTCGCGCAGCGCGAACTTCACCAGCGCCAGCTTGCCGGTGAGATCCGGATATCCCTTCAGCAGCCGGTCTATGGCCTTGGACGCGACCAGCCGCAGGTCCGAGTAGTTGAAGTGGTCAATCGCGAGGTTTGCGACGAGCCAAGCCTTGACCTTCTCGTCGGGTTCGACATGCGTCACCTCGAGGCTGCCGACGTGTTCCGCGTCCCGTTGGCCGAGCGTCAGCCGATAACGCAGGTCCTTCGCCTGCTCAAGGTCACTCGCCAGATTCCAGTCGATCGCGGCGTAATCGAAGCGGCCCACGTCGACGGTCGCAACGAGATGGCGGAAGTAGTCGAGCGACTCGTAGTCCTTGCCCGACTTCACGCAGAAGCGCGGGAGGTAGACGCGCCCCTTGAACTCGCGGTAGTGGCGCCGGAAGGCGGGCCGCATCCGCGCCACCGGCCGCTTCTGAGGGCCTGTCTCCGCGCTGCGATCGACAATGCTCGCCGCGTCGCCGTCGTAACCTTCGCGTTCAAGCGCCTTCTTGACCTCGCGCGTGATGTCCGCCGCGCTGCGCTGGAGGCAGTAGACGTAGCTCTCGTTCAACTCGGGGGCAGTGCTGCGCTGAGCGAAGGGCTGGCGTAGCACGCGACCCACGAGTTGGGTCATGGCCTGCTCAGACTTCGTGTTCATGAGCGAGACGAGGATGTAGGCGAAGGGGCAGTCCCAACCCTCCTGAAGCGCGCTCCGCGTAATGATCCACTGGATCCGGCAGCCCTCGTCGAGCAGGTCGATGCCCTCGATGTCGTCCTTGTCCGAGCTTTTGATGGCGATCTCGTGCTCGGAGACGCCGAGGCGCTCGATGAGGTGCGCCTTCACATCCTCCGCGTGCACCAAGTCGGCCTCGCGTTGGTCCTTGCCCGTGCGCTCCGCCTGTACCAGGACGATGGGGCGGATCAACGGCAGGGGGCCGGCGATCTCCAGCGCCTGCTTCGCGAGCGCGTCCCTCCGATCCTTGGCTTGGGCCAGGCATATCTTCCAGTCGGTCACGCCGGAGACGGCGATGTTGATGGGGAGCTTGATCATCTCCTCCTTCAGCAGGTCCTGCCCGGTGACCTTCACGAGCACGTTCGCTTCGCGCGGCGGCGTGGCCGAAAGCTCGACCACGATCGAAGCGTTGAAACCTTCAATGGTCTTCTGTGCGAGTTCGCTGTAGGCCTTGTGCCCTTCGTCGAGGATCACAGCCGGTTCGCACAGACGGATCAGGTTTGCCAGTGAGGTGAGTGCGATCTCCCCGTCCAGCGTGTCGAGATTCGGAACTCGCTCCCGGAGCTTGCCGTGCGCTGCCGCGTCGTCCTCGGGTGGAAAGTGCTGAATGATGTTCCCGCCAGAGTCCTGGAACAGCTTGAGCTGGTCGCGAGTCTCTCGGTTCGCCGACGCCAGCTTGATGACCAGCACATTGAGCCGGTCGGCGAGTTGGCCGGGCGTGAGGCGGAAGACCTCGTGCTTCTCCCACACCTCCACCGGACGGCCGTTCGCAAACTCGAGCGCCTCGCGATACGGGTGCCGCCGGTCGCGCAGCGCGCGCAGCGTGTCCTTGTAGATCTGGTCGCTCGGTACGACCCACAGTGCCAAGCCCGAACCGTTGCGGCTCTTGAGGAGACCGGCCTGAATGCGTCCAAGGATGTGCGCCGCGAGCAGGGTCTTGCCGCCGCCAGTCGGGATCTTGATGCAGAAGGTCGGGAGGTCGCGGCCCGCGCCCGTGCGTCGTTCACGGCCCGGGAACGCAAGGCCCGTGGCTAACTTCCAGGCATCGAGCGTCGCGTGCTGGAGGTTTCCCTTCTGGCGCTCAGCGTCCAGGCAGTCCAGGAATTGCCCGACCTTGCCGAGAACCTCGCGCTGGAATCGCTTGAGCTCCATCGGTCACTTCAACTGGAAGGGGATCAGCATGGGCCGGATATCCCCGAAAGCGCGAAGCTCGTCACGGTGGACCCAGAGCTTTTCGCAGTAGATGACCTTGCGCGCTGACTTGTCCTTCAGGCTGCGCAAGAAGTCCGCATCAAGGGCGGGCGGCGTCTCGCGTCCGCGTCGGTAGAGCAGGTAGTAGCTGGTGTCTTGCCAAGTTCCGATGCGCCAGGACTTCTGGTCGACCGTCTTGGGATCGAAGTTCCGGCTCGTTTCTGTAAACCAGATATAGCGGGCCATCTGCTCGTAGCTCGGCGGCGTGTCGCCGAGGTCGCGATACTCGTCGAACATGTTCCGGCCGACACGGACATAAGCGAACTCGCCGCCCAGGCCGGGCTCCTTCATTTTCTTGGTCTTGCCCTTTGATCCACGTTTTACGAATGCGTATCCGTTCACAACGCGACGAACTCGCTCGGCGGTCAGCGTCGCGCACAGGTTCCGCTTTTCGTCTCCGTCGGCCTTCGTGTCGTGCGGCTGCTGAATCAGTACGAACCGGCGCACGGCGTCACTCCCCGTGTTCGCCTTCAGGACAGCGTGCGCGGTAGTGCCTGTCCCGGCGAAGGAGTCGAGCACGATGTCTCCGGGTTCAGTCGCAACTTGAAGAATGCGCTCAAGCAGGGCGACGGGCTTCGGAGTGATGGGAGCCTCCGTCGATCCTAGGATCTGGAGCACTTCTTTCTTCGCTTCCTGTGTGTGTCCGGCCTCTCGGTAGGTCCAGATCGTCTCTGGAACTAGATCCTTCACTTCGGAAAGGAATCGCTTGATCGCCGGGTCGTTATCGCCGTCCTCGCCCCACCAGATGCGACCGTCCGCATCCAGTTCCCAGAACGTGTCCTCCGAGAAGGCCCAGTAGCGCCCTTCAGGCGGGCCCTTGATCAACCGGCCACTCGGGCACTCAATCTCGTACGTGCCCTTGCTGTAGAAATTGCGAGCAGTCAGATTGTCTGGCTTCCAGTCGCCACGCGGATCCTTGTCCGGGTTCGAATACCTGTCGTTCTGTTCGGCGGTGCGTGGCAACAGCCTGCGTTTCCACAGGTCCTTTTTCCGGGCGTAGACGACCACATAGTCGTGGTTCTCTGAGAAATGCTGTGCCGAGCTCTTCGGCGAATAAACTTTCTCCCAGATAATCGTGGCGACGAAGTTCTGCTCGCCGAAGATCTCATCCATCAACGCTCGGAGGTGATGGACCTCGTTGTCGTCGATGCTGATGAAGATCGCACCGTCGTCGCGCAGCAATTCCTTGAGCAGTTGCAGCCGCGGCCACATCATGCAACACCACTTGTCGTGGCGCGTGGCGTCCTCGCCTTCCTTGCCGACGACCTTGCCGAGCCACTCCTTGAACAGGGGCTGCGTCAGGTTGTCGTTGTAAATCCAGCCCTCGTTGCCGGTGTTGTAGGGCGGATCGATATAGACGCACTTGATCCGGCCGGCGTGCGTGGGGAGGAGGCTCTTGAGGGCGATGAGGTTGTCACCCTCGATGATCAGGTTGCTATCGAGGCTCGGATCCTTGCCGAGCGACAGCTTGGCGTCGATATCGAGCGCATGATGAGGAACTACCCGGTGGTAGCTCTCGACAGCGGTCTTGCCTTTGAACTGGAGAAACGGCATGCCGCCAAGCTTAGAGATTGGCGGATCGAGATTCGCTCGCGCCCTGCTTCCGGCGGCGGCCCGCTTGTGGGCAACTTGTTGATTGGCGTGGACGTTCACGCCCCTGAGTCGGCGAGGCGGCATTTCTGTTACGCGGCCGGCGAGTCTGAAGGGGCTCTTGACAGCCCCGCCGCTCTGGCCCTCGTTTCCCAGTCCTCCCAGGGCCACGACGGCGTGGGCTCCTCCGACTTCAATCTGCTCGTGCCAGACTTCCCGTTGGGTGGGTCGATTCTCTCCGTGCTCCTCGTCGGCCCCGAGTCGGGCGTGGTCCTGCAGCACGCCACTTGGGACGTGACCTTCACCTCGCCGCCAGGCGGAACTCTCGCGGCGAACATCATCATGGAGCTGCACGTGCCGCTGGAAGCCGGCATCGAGTCGTGGGTGGTGACCGGGACGGACTTCGGCTGGCCCGCAGCGACAGGCACGTACACCGGGCGGATCAGCTCCGACGCCTACAACGGCGTGTTGAGCGGCGGGCTGTTTGGGTTTACGACGCCGGAGCTATTCCTCTCGGCGACGACGGGCGGAATCGATGGCCAGTTCCTAGGGTCCACGATCTCCCTCGAGCTGGCGCCCGACGTCTGCCAAGCCAACCTCGGTTTCGGTGGGCTGGGCGCTCTCAAACGCCGTGCAGATCGAGCTGCTGCCCTGACCGTCGTCTGCACGTGCGACCGGCTCGGCGTCACGCCCTCAACCGGCTCATTCCGTCGCGCGGCGCAGGCGCAGCGCATTCGCCAGCACCGACACCGAGCTCAGGCTCATCGCTGCGGCGGCGATCATGGGGCTGAGCAGTAGCCCCGTCGCCGGATACAGCACGCCCGCCGCAAGAGGCACACCGAGCGCATTGTAGAGGAAGGCGAAGACCAAGTTCTGGCGGATGTTGCGCACCGTGGCGTGGCTCAGGCGCAGCGCGCGGCCGATGCCCAGCAGGTCGCCCCTGAGCAGCGTCACGGCAGAGCTCTCGATCGCTGCATCCGTGCCGGTTCCCATGGCGATGCCGACATCGGCCTGGGCGAGGGCCGGTGCATCGTTGACGCCGTCGCCGGCCATGGCGACCTTCCGCCCGGCCGCCTGCAGCGCGCGGATGCGCGCCAGCTTGTCCTCGGGGAGCACGCCGGCCTGCACGTCCTCGATGCCGAGCTGACGCGCGACGGCTTGCGCCGTCGTGGGCGCATCCCCAGTGAGCATGACGAGATGCAGGCCCTCTGCGCGGAGCCGCCGCAGTGCTTCCGCTGCCGTGGTCTTGACGGGATCAGCGACGGCGAGCCATCCGGCCGCGCGGCCGTCGATTGCGACGAGGATGGCAGTGCGCCCTTCGCGCCGGAGTTCTTCGGCGTGTTGCAGCAGGGGAGCGGACTCCACGTGCAGTCGGGCGAGGAGCGCGGCGTTGCCGGCTGCGACCTGCCGGCCGGAGACGGATCCCACGGCCCCGTGCCCGGCCACCGCTTGGAAGTCGTCAGCGGACGGGATCCGCAGCCCACGTTCCTGCGCGCCGCGCACGATGGCCGAGGCGATCGGGTGCTCGCTGCCGCGCTCCAGTCCCGCGACCAGCGACAGCAGTTCGTCCTCACCGATCCGCGCGCCTTCCGCGCCCTCCAGGACTTCCACTGCGACCAGGGCTGGCCGGCCTTCCGTCAGGGTGCCCGTCTTGTCGACCACGAGCGTGTCCACCTCGCGGAGCCGCTCGATTGCCTCCGCGTCGCGGAACAGGATCCCTAGCCGGGCGCCGCGGCCCATGGCCACCATGATGGACACTGGCGTCGCCAGTCCCAGGGCGCAAGGGCAGGCGATGATCAGTACTGCGACGGCGTTGACGACGGCATGCGCAAGCCTCGGCTCCGGCCCGGCCCAGAGCCAGGCACCGAACGTGATGGCCGCGCTGAGGAGGACCAGCGGCACAAAGATGGCCGAGACGCGGTCGGCCAGCCGCTGGATGGGCGCGCGGCTCCGCTGCGCCTGAGCCACTTGGGCGATGATCCGCGAGAGCAGCGTTTCCGCGCCGACCTTCTCGGCTCGCATGAGGAAGGAGCCGTCGCGATTGGCCGTGCCGCCAACGACTGCCGAGCCTGTCTGGACCTCGATGGGCACGGACTCGCCCGTGACCATTGACATGTCCACGACGCCCTGCCCTGCCGTCACCACGCCGTCCACGGGGATGCTCTCGCCGGGGCGCACCCGCAGGGGATCGCCGATGGCCACCGCTGCGAGCGCAACATCCTCCTCACTTCCGTCGGGGCGGAGGCGCCGCGCCGTGCGCGGAGCCAGGTCGAGGAGCGCGCGGATTGCGCCGCCTGTGGCGCGCCGTGCTCGGACCTCCAGCACCTGGCCCGCTAGGACCAGCGTTACGATCACGGCCGCGGCCTCGAAGTACACAGGCACGGCTCCGGCATGACCGGAGAACGCCGCCGGGAAGAGGCCCGGAGCGACCACGGCCGCGACACTCAGCGCCCAAGCGGCGAGGACGCCGATGGAGATGAGCGTGAACATGTTGAGGCGCGGCGCGGCGAGCGGCAGGAGCGACTTCGCGCCGCGAACGAGGAAGGGCCAGCCGGCCCAGAAGACGACAGGCGTGGCCAGTACGGCCTCCACGGCGCTCCAGACCCGCGGCGCGGCGTGCCGCCGTTCCTCAAGAGCGGGCAGCATGCTGCCCATGGCCATCACGAAGAGCGGCGCTGTCAGCAGGGCCGCGCCGATTAGACGCCGCGTGAGATCTCGCAGCTCGGGATCCTGCGCATCGTCTGCGCCGGCTGAGGCTGCCGCTGGCATCAGCGGCTCGAGGCTCATGCCGCAGAGCGGGCACGACCCAGGCCCGATCTGGCGCACTTCGGGGTGCATCGGGCAGGTAAAGGTCGCGGCCGCTCCGCCAGCAGTCGGTGCCTCCCGTGCGGACGGCCTGACGTCCGCGGGGGCGAGATGGGCCGCCGGCGGCTTCGCTCCGTAGGCCTCGGGATGCTCGCGATACTTGCGCAGGCACCCGGCGCTGCAGAAGGCGTGGCGCACGCCCTCCAGCGCCAGCACGTGCGGCGTGCGATCCGGATCGACCGTCATCCCGCAGACTGGATCGCGCACGCGCTGCGGCGGCGCGGTTTCTGCTGGGGAGGGCATCACGGCGAGCGCAGCAACTTGATCGTTACTCGAGGCGGCGCGCAGCCCCCAGCGCGCCCCGCAGCACGGACGGCAACAGCAGCCAGTTCCCCGAGCGACATCGCCCTCAGTGTCCGTGCCCGTGGCCGTCCGGTCCATGCTCGTGCGCTTTCGCGTCCTGCACGGGCGTGCTCCCGAGCTTGCCGAGGGACTTCAGCGGGTCCTTCCGGAAGTCCTTCAGGCAGCCCTTGCAGCAGAGCCGCACGAGCCGGTGGGCCACCACGATGTCCAGGGGTGTTCCCATGTCACCGCCGAGCGGCTCGTCCGAGACAACGCAGGTCCCCAAGATGTAGGCGGGTCGTTGCTTCTCAAGGACGGCTTGCTCCAACTTGGCGATGAGCTTGTTGGGATCCTTGAGGAAGTCTGACTTGCAGGACTTGCAGCACAGGCGAATGAGCCGGTTCTTGTAGAGGAGATCGACCGGCTCCATCCCGCCGCTACCCAAGGCCTCACCGGTCACGACGCAAGTGCTCAGCGGATAGAAGAGCTTCTGTTGGGCGATCATCTGGGCATCAACGCCCGGCAGAAACTTGCCGGGTTCGGTTTTGAAAGCGTCGGCGTTCCCTGGGCTGGCGAAGCGCAACTCGCGCCCCTCGTGTTCGATGATGACCTGGCTCTCGATGGGCCCGAGCGGCTTGCCGGAGACAGGGTCGGTGGCCAGCAGATACGGGTCGCCCTTGAACTCCGGTGCCGGCGTCTTGGCCGCCGCCGGGGGTGCCGGGTGGGCGTGTTCGCCGTGCGGGTCCTGGAGCGCCGAGGCCTGCGGCACGAGCAGGGCGAGGACGACGAGTGCTGCGGAAAGGGGGCGAGAGACGCCGTGAGGCAGGTAGCTGCGGAACATTTCTGGGAACTCCTGTTGAATCGGATCGGTGGCGGGAAGAGGGCTAGGGCTTCGCTTTAGCGGGCGATGGCAGGAGCCGCTCGCGGAAAAACCGGGGCTGGCGACAGGGCCGCCGGCTTGCGGCGGCCAGCGAAGTGTGCTTATCCTGCTCATCATGAATTGGCAGCGGCAGAGCCACGACGTCCAGAGTCTCGCACACGGGACGAGGCTCTTGCGATGGTGCTGCACGGGGCTCGTGCTGCTCATCCTGCTATGCCCCGCAATGCGTGCGAGTGGAAACTGCTTTTCCGACGTGTCGTCGTGTGCCTGCGGCCCGGACGGCTCCGCGTGCAGTGGGCAGCCCGCTGCGAGTCTGGAGTCTTGCTGCTGCTCGGGCGACCCGGCTCCGGCGTTGCCCCAAGTGCCCGCACCCGCGCCGCTCGCAGAGAGCGCGGCCTTGAAGTCTGCATCCGCGGATCTCGTCTGGTCTGCGCCCGCCTCGTCTCTTACATGCGCTGCCGCGTCGCGTACACCGGCGCCTTCCGCGACGCCGCTCTTCCGGCTCCACTGCACTAGCTTGACCTGATACGCCGAGCCGGAGCGCCGTTGCGCTCCCTGCGTTCGCGTGTCGCAGTGCATCGGTCCGACTCCTTGCGGTCGGCCCCTCATCCTTACCCGGAAGTGAGCCATGCTCCCCCGTTCCGCTTTGGCCTCGTTCCCGCTCGTGGCGTCCCTCATCATTTCGGTCCTCGGTGCCTGCTCGCTCGCGCCGGAGGGCACCGAGTCAGCCTTCGATGCGCACCGTGAAGCCGGCTCCGCGTGGCGAAAGACGATTGACCAGCGCGAGCTGCCGGAACTGCCCGCGCAGCCTTCGCTCGACGACTTCGTGACCCGGGCGCTGCTCGCGAACCGAGAGCTCGAGGCCGAGTGGCACGCTTGGCGCGCGGCGCTCGAGAACGTGCTGGCCGTGTCGGGCTGGCCCAACTCGGAGTTGGCCGTGGAAGTGACGACCTTGCTGAGCGGTGGCTGGGATACGACGGCGGTTGCCGTGGGCTTCAACCCGATGGCCATGCTGCAGCTCCCGGTCAAGCCGCGCACGGCCGGGCACATCGCCCTGGAACAGGCGCTGGCCGCTGCCCAGCGCTTTGCGGCGCAGCGCCTCGCGCTGCGCGCTGACGCGATCACTCAGGGCGCGGAGTGGTCGCTGCTCGGTGAACGCCTCGCCGTGCAAGAGTTACGGGTCGAGTTGCTCGCGTCGCTCGAGCGCCAGTCCGGAACGGCGCTCTCTGTGGGGGGCGGCCAAGCCGATCTGCTCGAGCGGCAGGTGGATCTGGAGAATGCCCGTCTGGAACTGGCGGCCCTGCGCGCCGAGGTCGGGACGCGTCGCGCGCGGCTCAACGCGCTGATGCACCGCGCGCCCGACGCGCCCCTGCCGCTGCCCGTGGCACTGCCCACGTCACGCCTCCTGGCCTACGAAGACGCGGCCATCCTGGCGGCCGGCGCCGTCGCGAACCCCGAACTGGCGGCGCTGGCGCACGAGGTTGCGGCGCGGAAGGGCGAACTCGCGCGCGCTCGACAGGCCTGGATCCCCGACGTCTCGCCGACCGTCGAGGCCGCCGACGGCATGGACGACTCGCTCAGCCTGATGGTCACGTTGCCGGTGGCTGCGCCCGCAGTGCAGGCGGCGATTCGACGCGCGCGTGCCGAATGGGCCGAGGCCGAGGCGCGCCTCGATCAGGCGCGCTTCGACCGGGGCGCGGAACTGGTCGAGATGCTGGCGGCGTTGCGCAACGACGAGCGCCGCGTGACCACACTCGTGGACGCCATTCAGCCGGCCGCGGCCGCGTTGGTGGATTCGAGCCGCCTCGCCTACACGACCGGCGGTGCCGCGCTCAAGGAGCTGGTCGAGGCGCAGTCCTTGGCGCTTGATGCGCGGCTCGCGTTGGCCGAGGCGCGCGTGGCGCGGGAAGTGCGCTTGGCCCAAGTCGAACGCCTCGCCGGCCGGGAGCTGCAACCATGAGAGTGCCATCGGAAATTCGAATCTGGCTGTTGCTGCTGGTCGTGGCCGGCGGCGGGCTGCTCGTTGGCCGTTACGCGCTGCCCGCGGGGCTCGCCAGCGGTGACGACGGCACGGGGGGGGCGGTTGCCGCCCAGGCCGAGGGCACAGTGTGGACGTGCAGCATGCACCCGCAGATCCGCCAGCCGGGTCCAGGAAGTTGCCCACTGTGCGGCATGGACCTCACCCCAACGCAGACGGGAACGGTCGGCGACGGATCTGTGCGGCTCGCCGAGGGTGCGCAGCGCATCGCTTCCATCGAGGTGCGAGCCGTCGCTCGGCGCCCGTTAGAGCATGCGCTGCACGCCGTCGGGCGCATCGAGTTCGCGGAGCCGCTCGTGGCCTACCTGACGGCGCGCGTCGCCGCGCGCGTGGAGCGCGTCTACGCGGACTTCACCGGCACCAGCGTGGTCAAGGGCGATCACCTCGTCGACTTGTACTCACCCGAGTTGGCCGTGGCGCAGCAGGAACTGCTGGTCGCTGGCCCGAACGCCGCTGCCGCTCGCGAGAAGCTACGTCTGCTGGGCGTGACCGATGCACAGCTCGACGAGATCGTGCGGGAAGGGCGGCCGCGCACGGTCCTCACTCTCTACGCTCCGATCGGTGGCACGGTCATCGAGAAGGCGGTGCGCGAGCAGATGTATCTGGAGGTCGGTGATCCGCTCTATACCATCGCCGATCTCTCCACCGTGTGGATGTTTGCGGACATTTACGAATTCGAGCTGCCCTGGGTCTCGGTCGGTGCGCGGGTGAACGTGGCCATCGAGGGCGCGCCGGGCGAGCGTTTTCAGGGCACGGTGGCCTTCGTTGAGCCAGTCGTGCGGGAATCGACGCGCACGATCCGTGTGCGCGTGAACTTGCCCAACCCCTCCGGGCGGCTGAAGCCGGGGATGTTTGCGACGGCGACGATCCACGCGACGCTCGGCGCCGACGGCTTGGCCGCGACGTCGCTGTTGGCCGGACGCTGGGTCTGCCCGATGCACCCCGAGGTGGTCGCCGCCGAAGCAGGGGCTTGCCCGCTCTGCGGCATGGACCTCCGCCAAGTGCCGGGGGCCGTTGCGCCAACCGACAGCCCCGTTGTGACGGAGCTTCCGCCTGCCGAACTCCTGACGATCCCCAGCAGCGCGCTGCTCGACACCGGGACGCGGCAGATTGTCTGGGTGGAACGGGAGCCCGGCCGTTACGAGGCGGCCTCCGTGCGCCTCGGCCCGCGTGCGGGTGATGACTACCCCGTGCTGGAGGGGCTCACTGAAGGCGATCGTGTTGTTGTGCGCGGCGCCTTCTTGCTCGACAGCCAGGCGCAGATCGAGGGCAAGCCCTGCCTGCTCTTCCCCGAGGGCCTCGACTTCGGCGCCGGTGCGGTCGGCGCGCGGACGGGCCATGAGGGGCACTGAGCAGTGATCGCGCGCTGGCTCATCTCCTTCAGTCTGCGTAAGCCGCTGCTCGTCCTGCTGCTCGCGCTGGGCGCACTGCTCTGGGGCGGCTGGTCAGTGCAAAACGTGCCGGTGGACGCGATTCCCGACATCGGCGAGAAACAGGTCATCGTCTTCGCGGACTGGCCGGGCCGCTCGCCGCGCGACGTCGAGGATCAGGTCACTTACTCGCTGACCTCCTCGCTACAGGGCACGCCCTCGGTCAAGACGATTCGCGGCATGTCGGGCTTCGGTTTCTCAATGGTCTTCGTGATCTTCGAGGACGAGGCCGACTATTACTGGGCCCGGTCGCGTGTGCTCGAGCGGCTGTCCTCGGCGCAAGCGCGTTTGCCCGAGGGCGTCACTCCGGTGCTGGGCCCCGACGCGACAGCACTGGGGCAGGTGTTCTGGTACACGCTCGAGGGCGAGGGCTTTTCGCTGGAGGAGTTGCGCTCGGCGCAGGACTGGTACGTGCGCCTGCAGTTGCAGGCCGTGCCGGGCGTCTCGGAAGTGGCCTCGATCGGCGGCCATGTGCGCGAGTACCAAATCGATGTCGATCCCGACCGGCTGCGCGCGCACCGCGTGACGCTGCCGGAGGTCTTCGAAGCCGTGCGCCGCAGCAACCTCGACGTGGGCGCCAAAGTCGTCGAGAAGGGCGGTGCGGAATTCCTGGTGCGCGGCGTGGGCTTTGTGAAATCCGTGGCAGACCTTGAAGAAGTGGTCATTCGCCAGGAAGGCGGCACGCCGCTCTACGTGCGCAATGTGGCGCGCGTCACGCTGGGTCCGGAGTTCCGGCGTGGCGTGCTGAACAAGGAAGGCGTCGAGGCGGTGGGCGGCATCGTGCTATGCCGCTTCGGGGCCAATCCCAGAGACGTCATCGACGCAGTGCGCACGCGCATTGAGCGCATTGAGCCCGGACTGCCGATGCGCGTGCTGCCCGACGGCCGTGAGAGCCGCATGCGCCTCGTGCCTTACTACGACCGCTCAGTGATCATCGACGAGACTGAGGCCACGCTGCGCGAGGCCCTGCTCGATGAGTTGCTGTTCGCCGGCGCCATCGTGCTGATCTTCCTGCTCCATCTGCGCGCCTCGCTCGCGATCTTGGCGACGCTGCCGCTTTCGCTGGCCGTGGCCTACATCGCCATGGAGCGCCTGGGCATCGGCGCCAACATCATGTCCATGGCGGGCTTGGCGATCGCCATCGGCGATGTGGCCGACATGGCCATCATCATGACCGAGAACATCTACAGGCATCTCGCCGAGCGACGCCAGGAAGCCTCGACACGCGAGGGCCGGCTGGCCGTCTGCGAGCGGGCTGCGCACGAAGTCGGACCCGCGATTCTCACGGCGGTTACGAACACGGTGCTTTCCTTTCTGCCCGTGTTCTTCTTGGAGGGCCAGGAGGGGAAGCTCTTTCAGCCGCTGGCCTACACCAAGACCTTTGCCATCGCGGCCTCGGTCGTATTGGCGCTCACAGTCGTGCCGGCGCTGGCCCTGCTCCTGCTGCGCGACAACCGGATCGTGCGGGCCACGCGCCTCAAGGCCTGCGCCATCGCGGGCGTACTGGCTGTCGTCGCCACATGGCTGCTCGCGGATTGGCTGGGGCTAAGGGCCGACGCGCCGGACTGGCTCTCGGGCTGGCCGACGGCGCTCGCCGCTGGAGCCATCGTCGCGCTGGCCGTGTGGCGTATCACCGGCGAACGCGTGCGGCCTTTTGAGGAGAATCTCGCCAGCCGCACGATCGCGCGCGCCTACGAACCGACTCTGCGCTGGGTCTTGGCACACAAACGAGCCTTCCTCATCGTGCCGGCCAGCTTGCTCGGCCTGGGTCTCGTCGCGTGGCTCGGTTTCGCCACGATCTTCGCACCGCTGCGCACCGGCTTGGCTGCGATCGGCCTCGACCCCGGGCTCAGCCGGCCTTGGGTCGCGGCAGTCCACGCCTTTCCCGGCCTGGGGCGCGAGTTCATGCCGCCGCTCGATGAGGGCAGTTTCCTCAACATGCCGTCGCTGCTGCCGGCGGCCTCGCTGACTCAGGTCATGGAGGTGCTCGCGGCGCAGAACGCACGCATGCGCGAAGTGCCGGAAGTGCTGGACGTGGTGGGCAAGGCCGGGCGCGCCGAGTCGGCCCTGGATCCCGCGCCGATCGGCATGATCGAGACGATCGTGACTCTGCGACCGGAGGCCGAGTGGCGGCAGGTACGCAGTGAGCGCTTCTGGTCGAGCTGGCCGGGATGGACGCAAGCTCCCTTCCGAGCGCTCTTCCCCGATCAACGCCGCATCACCAAGCCCGAACTGCTTCAGGAACTGCAGGCTGCCAGCGCGATGCCGGGCGTGCTGCCCACCTGGCTCCAGCCGATTCAAACCCGGCTCGTCATGCTCTCCTCAGGCTTTCGCGCCATGATGGGCGTCAAAGTCTTCGGGCCCGAGTTGCGCGAGATCGAGCGCATCGGCGTGGAAATGGAGCGCGTGCTGCGCGAGGTGCCCGGCGCGGTCGATGTCGTGGCCGACCGCATTGTGGGCAAGCCCTACCTGGAGTTTGTCATCGACCGCCAGAGCGCAGCGCGCTACGGGGTGGCCATCGAGGACGTGAACGATGTCGTCGAGGTCGCCATCGGGGGCGAGCGCTCGACGACGACCGTGGAGGGTACGGCGCGTTACCCGGTGCGGGTGCGCTACGCCCGCGAGTTGCGCGACACGCTCGAGGCGCTGCAGCGCGTGCTCGTGCCCACTGCGGCCGGCGCGCAAGTGCCGCTCACCGCCGTGGCCAGCCTGCGCTTCGAGATCGGCCCGCAGGAGATCAAGTCGGAGAACGCGCTCAAAGTCGGCTATGTGACGCTCAACACGCGCGACCGCGACGAGATCTCGGTGGTGGAGGACGCCGAGCGAGCCCTGCGCGCCGCGCTCGCCGACGGGCGCATCGTGCTGCCGTCCGGTTACTTCTACGAGTGGGGCGGTCAGTTCGAAGCGCAGGTGCGAGCGACGGCACGCCTGGCCATTCTCGTGCCGACCGTGATCGCGCTCATGCTGCTGATGCTCTACCTCGGCTTCGGCAAGTTGTGGATCGCGGGCATCGTCTTTGTCGCCCTGGCCGTGTCCTGCTCCGGTGGATTCCTAATGCTCTGGCTCTGGGGAGTGAATCTCTCGGTGGCGGTGTGGGTGGGCATGATCGCGCTCTTGGGCATCGCCGACGACGACGCCGTAGTGATGCTCTCGTATCAGGAGCAGGCTTTCGCCGAGGCTGGCGGTGCGGGCCGCGCCCCCGGCACGCGGCAGGCTGTGCGCGATCTCGTCGTTCAGGCCGGGCTGCGGCGCATCCGGCCCTGCCTCATGACCACGGCCACGACGGTTATCGGCCTGCTGCCGATCTTCCTGGTGGACGGCCGGGGCAGCGACGTCATGCGGCCGATGGCCATCCCGCTGGTCGGCGGAATGGCGCTGCAGCTCCTGGCCATCTTCGTCGCGCCTTGCCTCTACAGCGCAGTCGTCGAACGGCGCGTCAGGCGGTCCGCTTCGTGAGACCCATTTGTGAGAGCCAATTGTCTCAGCCCGCGCCGTGATCGTGCTGCTCTACCTGGCGCTCGGTTCTTGGGCCGAGACGCTCGTGATCCTCGGCACGCGGCCGCTTCGATCTTCCCAAGACCGCGACGGCGTGACGAGCCCTCGGCGCCGCAGGTCTCCTGTTACGCTCGGGGCGCGAGCGGCTTCATGAGCTGCTGGCTATGACTGGCTCGCGGAGGACGTGTCGTTGAAAGCACGACGCCGGCGCGCGACGCCTGAGCCCAAGAATCTGAATGGCTCCGCTGGGGCGGGCGTGCGGGGCGGGCTCATCGCGCTCCTCATGCTCGGCGGCCTACTCGCGGCGGGGGGCTGGTGGCTGCTCTCCGATCGGGAAGGGTCGACGAGCGATCCGAGCAGCGCTTCGAGCGGCGCCTCGGCCACGAGCGCTGCGCACTTCGATGTCGAGGACGCCGCCGCCGAGCGGCCTGCCAATGGTCAGCCGGGCCTGCCTCCGGACCTCGACAGTGAGCCGACGCGCGTCGCGGTGCCGCTCGTCGTCGCTGCCCCCGCTACGGATGCCGCCGTGAACGGCGCGCCCGGCGTCACCGGCCGCATCCTCGACGAGGAGCTGCGCCCCATTGCGGGCGCTGAGATCGTGGTCGAGCCCCGCGAAGTGTCGGCGGATCCGCCGGAGTTCGGCTTCACCGACGCCAGTGGCCGCTTCCACGTCGAAGCGCCCCGCGACGGCGAGCTGTCGATTGCGCTGCAGCATCCGGCCCGTGCGCGTGTCCTGCTGGAGAACCTGGCGGTACTTCCCAATGCGGCCAACGCCTTGGGAGACATCTTCATGCCGATCGGGCCCGCGATCGGCGGCTTTGTGCTCGACGCGGCCGGCCGGCCTCTGGCCGATGCCGAGGTGCGAGTCGTGGAAGAGGACGGCAGCTTTGGGCACGACGGCGTGCATCTCGTCGAGGTTGAGATGGCGCTCTGGGAGGATCTGCAGCTTGGGCCTCCCGTCACGCGCGCCTCCGAACTGCGTCACGCGCAGACAGATGCCGAGGGCCGCTTCCTGATCGGCGGGTTGCGCCTGGGCGCGCTGCACTCGGTCTACGCAGTCGTTCCCGGCCTAGAGACCGCCGTGGCGCGCGGTGTCGCGGCGGACGCGGAAGATCTGCTCCTCTCGCCGCTGCCGCCCGGCCGCCTGCTGCTCTACCTGGTCGACGAGCGGACCGGGATGCGCGTGGACGACGCGGCGCTGCGCGTCGTGCGCAGCGTGCAGGACACGGCGTTCGAAGATCTTCCTGTGACGCCGCTCCGCGGCGGCATCGGCCCCGGCGCCTACTTCGTCCACCAAGTCTGCGGCGGCGCGCTGCTTGCTCGCGTCGACTCGGCCTCGCAGGGCCGGCGCGTTCTCGAGCTCGACGGCGTCGCGCTGGAGGACTTCCTTCCGGGCGGCAGTGCTTGGCGGAACATCGTGACCGTCGACGGCACCGGCCACACCAATGACCCCTTCATCGAGCGCGAGCTGCTCGTACCGCCGGGCGCCACGATCGCCGGCCGCATCACGGGGCCCTTCGAGCCCGTCGAGGGCGTGCTCCTCACGTTGCGCTGGGGGGAGTCCCCCGAACGCGTGCGCCTGCTGGACTTCGAGCCCACGGCCACGTCCGACGCGAATGGCTCCTTTCGTTTCACTGGGCTGCAAGCGGGACAGTGGACCCTGAGCGCGACCTCCCGCTGGTACGTCGACCAAAGCCTCGCGCTCAAAGTCGCTCCGGGAGGGCGGCGCGAGGATGTCGGCTTCCAGATGAAGCCGATGGGGCGGTTGTACGTTCAGATTCGTCGCGACGACGGGACGCCCGGAGTCGGAGAGCCGGTGTGGGTCGAGCGCGAAGGGCCGCCGGTCAGCGACTCAAGGGGCTGGAAACTAAGCGACGAGGCAGGACGCTGCGAGCTGCAGCTCGCGCCCGGGGCCTATGTCGTCAGAGTCCTCGGCGAGGCCCGGCCTGAGGTGTCGATCGCCGCCTTTGCGGAGACGCAGGTTGAGTTCCGGATGCCTGCGCTGAGGGCGCCGGGGCTGCTCGTGCTGAAGCTGTCCGCGGCGGGGCATCCACGGCCCGGAGTTCGCGTTGAGGCCAATGAGAATGGTGAGTCGATCTGGGCCACGACGGACGACAACGGTGAATGCTTGTTCACGCTCCCGCCCGGCGAGCACTCGCTGACCGCACTCTCTCCGCGTGGCGGCCGAACCAGTTTCCCGCCGGTGCGAGTGGTCAGCGGCGAAACGACGACAATCGAGCTCAGCCTGGGCTCGGGCCGTGTGCGCGGCCGAGTGGTGGACCGCGTCACGGGACGCGGGGTCTCCGGCGCACTGGTCAAGATGTACGGCGCGGGCTCAGCGAGGTGCTTCAGCGATGCCGACGGCGTCTTCGAGGCGCGCGACATTGGCGGCGATGTTCATTACCTGCAGGTCAGCCATGCTCGCTATGCAGACGAACACGCCTCAAACTCTTCAAGGCTTCGGTCCGGCGAGCTGCTCATCCGACTCTCGCCCTTCGCTGCGATCGTGGGGAAGGTGAGCCTTCCCGACGGCGTGTCTGCGAAGACTCGCTTCTCAGTGCTTCTCAGGCGCATCGACGGGGACTTTGAAACGATGAGCGCCGACGTCACCGGAGGCTTGTACGTGCTGACCGGATTGCGAGACGGGCGCTACGAGCTCGTCGCCGTGGAGCGCGACGACGTCGGCTCGGGCTTCCGTCAGGCGGGCGTCGAGCCCACGGCTGTGAAGCTCACCGCCGGCGAGATCCGTGTCGTGGATCTTGTCGCGCCGAAGCCGTAGATAGCGACTTCGCCCGCCCCCAGCCCGCGCTGCACAGGAGGGGCGCTCGCCTTAGGGCGCGATGACCGTGGCCACGGGCCGGCTCCAGCCCTGGAGCGAGTAGCACTGAAGCGCGAGCTCGAGCCCAGCGAAGGCCGGCGTGTTGGGGATCGTGGCCTGCAAGCCTCCGGGCGAGACCAGCGCCGTCCCCAGAAAGAGCGGCGGCTGGAGGTACAGGCCGGGCGCGCCCAACTGCGGCGCCGGTGCGACGCTGGAGGCCACGAAGAGCAGCACCAAGGGACCCGGCGTTGTCCACGCCAGTGAGTACGGCTGGCCGAGGCGAGCCGGGCCGCTGGACACCAAGTCATTGGCCAAGTCCGTCACCCCGACGGCAGCGATCAGGGCGGTTCCCGACGGACCCTGACAGCAGGTGTTCACACCGTTGTCATCCTTCCAAACGGTCCCAGCGCCGGCCGCGATGCTGCTCGCGGCGCGCACGAGTCGGTCGCAGATCACGCCGTCTCCGCCGGCGCCGCCTGGGCAGGCGGGAGGGCAGCCGCCATTGCCGCCGTCATCCCACGAGATTCCGCCGAAGCCTTCTCCGCCTGGGCCTCGGCCGCCGCGGACTGTCGAATCGAGCAGGACCACCGTTCCCGTATTGATGATGGCCGTCCCGGCGTCGTGCGAGCTGGTGAAGTTGTCCTGCGGATCAAAACCGGTGTCGCCGCCGCGCACTGTGCAACGCTCGATCCAGAGCAGGGGTAGGTCGACGCGCACTGCATCTGCGCCTGGGATCACGGTGTTGTAGACATCCTGCCAGGGCGCCCCGTCGATGACGGAGTCGTAGATGTGCAGCGCCTCGAAACCGCCGCCGGCAATGCTCGCATCGCTGGCCTGAAAGAAGCCGGCCCAGACCCCGCCGCCCAACTGCAAGTTGACCAGGCGCACGACGCCATGGCCGGGGCCGGCCAGTGTGATGGCGGGGGTGGCCATTTGCGGATCACTGCCGCCCGGCGTGATGAGCACTTGCCCGCCGAAGGGCTGGGTCATCCCGATGAGCGTGAGCGGCTTGTCGATGAGGATCGACTCCCAGGCGCCTGCTGTGCCCGTTCCCACCTGAATGACCGCGTTGTCAGGCACGCCGTCGATGGCCGCCTGCAGGTCGGGAAAGTCCCCGGGCACCGACCAAGTTTGCGCGCCCGTCGTGCTCGCCAAGACCGAGCACAAGATCAGAGGAATCGCGACGGAAATCTGAGTGCGCATGGGCGGGTCCTGGGATCCGCCGCGATCGTACCCGTTCTCGGCCACTCTTGGGGCTGCAGCCAACCAGCCTGACTGCGCGGCCTTCAGCCCGCGCCGGATTCGCCGCGTTCGGGGGCGGCGCGCAGAGTGGCGCGGCGCCAGTCGCGGTTCATCTCGGCGATGAAGTTCACGCTGATGCTCTTGGGGCACACCGCCTCGCACTCCGAGATGTTGCGGCAGTTGCCGAAGCCCTCGCGGTCCATCTGCGACACCATGCCGAGCACGCGCCGGTCGCGCTCGGGCTGGCCCTGCGGCAGGTGCGCAAACTGCCCGACCTTGGCCGCCACGAAGAGCATGGCCGAGGCATTCGGGCAGGCCGCCACGCAGGCTCCGCAGCCGATGCAAGCCGCGGCATCCATGGCGATGTCGGCCTCGGTCTTGGGCACGGGGATCGCATTGCCGTCCGGCGCGCCGCCGGTGTTCACCGACACATAGCCGCCGGCCTGCTGGATGCGGTCGAAGCTGCCGCGGTCCACGGTCAGGTCGCGCAGCACCGGGAAGGCCCGCGCGCGGAAAGGCTCGATGGTGATCGTGGCGCCGTCGCGGTAGTGGCGCATGTGGAGCTGGCAGGTGGTCGTGGCGCGCTGCGGGCCGTGCGGCAGGCCGTCGATGGTGAGCGAGCACATGCCGCAGATGCCCTCGCGGCAGTCGTGGTCGAAGGCCACCGGCTCCTGACCCTGCTCGACGAGTTGCTCGTTGAGCTGATCAAGCATCTCGAGAAAGCTCGCGTCGGGGCTGACGCCGCGCACCGGGTAGCTCTGCATGTGCCCTGGATCGGCCGAGTCCTTCTGCCGCCAGATGCGGAGGGTGAGATTGAGCCCGGACGCGCGCGCGCCGGAGCTCGTGCCGCCGTGTGCCGTGCCGCTCACTTGTAGCTCCGCGTGGCGAGGTGGACGTTTTCGAAGGCCAGCGCTTCTTTGTGCAGCTTCGGCGCCGGCAGCGCCGCCGCGCCCGCCCCGGCAGGCGCGCCGTCTCCGCCAAACTCCCACACCGCGGCGTGGCAGAAGTTGGTGTCGTCGCGCTTGGCCTCGCCGTCGGGCGTCTGGTGCTCGGTGCGGAAGTGCCCGCCGCAGGATTCTTCGCGCGTGAGAGCATCGAGCGTGAGCAGCTCGGCAAACTCTAGGAAGTCGGCCACGCGACCCGCACGCTCCAGCTCGGTGTTGAGGCTCTCGCCCGTCCCGACGACCTTGACGTTGCGCCAAAACTCCTCGCGCAGCGCGGGAATGCGCTGCAGCGTCGCGCGCAGGCCCTGCGCATCGCGCGCCATGCCGACCTTGTCCCACATGAGCCGCCCCAACTCGCGGTGGAAGCTGTCGGGGCTGCGTTGGCCGTTCACCGCGAGCAGGCGCTTGACGCGCTCACCGGCCTCGGCCTCCACGCGCCGGAACTCGGCGTGCTCGGTGCTCACCGGCGCCAGCTTGCCCGAAGCAAAGTAGTGCCCGATGGTGTAGGGCAGCACGAAGTAGCCGTCGGCCAAGCCCTGCATGAGCGCCGAGGCGCCCAGGCGATTGCTGCCATGGTCGGAGAAGTTTGCCTCGCCGATCACGTGCAGGCCCGGGATCGTGCTCATCAGGTTGTAGTCCACCCACAAGCCGCCCATGGAGTAGTGCGGCGCGGGGTAGATGCGCATCGGCACCGCGTAGGGGTTCTCGCCGGTGATGCGCTCATACATCTCGAAGAGATTGCCGTAGCGCTCGCGCACCACGCTCTCGCCCAGGCGACCGATCGCGTCGCGGAAGTCCAGATAGACGCCGCGCCCGCCGGGCCCGATGCCCAGGCCGGCGTCGCAGGCCTCCTTGGCCGAGCGGCTGGCGATGTCGCGCGGGGCGAGGTTGCCGAAGCTCGGGTACTTGCGCTCCAGGTAGTAGTCGCGCTCGGCGTCGGGAATCTGGTCGGGCGCGCGCTTATCACCGGCCGCGCGCGGCACCCACACGCGCCCATCGTTGCGCAGCGACTCCGACATGAGCGTGAGTTTGCTCTGCGCCTCGCCGTGCTGCGGAATGCAGGTGGGGTGGATCTGCGTGTAGCAAGGGTTGGCGAAGCCCGCGCCGCGCCGGTGCGCGCGCCAGGCGGCGGTCACATTGCAGCCCTTGGCGTTCGTCGAGAGGTAGAAGACCGTGCTGTAGCCGCCGGTGGCGAGCACGACGGCGTCGGCCGCGTGGCGCTCGAGACGCCCGGTGACGAGATCGCGCGTGATGATGCCGCGCGCGGCGCCGTCGACGACGACCACATCGAGCATTTCGCAACGCGGGTGCATGCGCACCTTGCCGAGGCCGATCTGGCGATTCAGCGCCGAGTAGCAGCCCAGCAGAAGTTGCTGGCCCGTTTGCCCGCGCGCGTAGAAGGTGCGGCTCACCTGCGCGCCGCCGAAGCTGCGATTGGCGAGCTGGCCGCCGTACTCGCGCGCGAAGGGCACGCCCTGCGCCACGCACTGGTCGATGATCGCCGCGCTCACCTGCGCGAGCCGCCAGACATTGGCCTCGCGCGCACGGAAGTCGCCGCCCTTGACCGTGTCGTAAAAGAGCCGCCGCACGGAGTCGCCGTCGTTCTGGTAGTTCTTGGCGGCATTGATGCCGCCCTGCGCCGCAATGCTGTGCGCGCGCCGCGCGCTGTCCTGGAAGCAGAAGGCGTCCACGTCGTAGCCCAGTTCGGCCAGGCTCGCCGCGGCCGAGCCGCCCGCCAGCCCCGTGCCCACCACGATGACCCGGAACTTGCGCTTGTTGGCGGGGTTCACCAGCTTCATCTCGAAGCGGTGGCGGTCCCACTTGGCCTCGATCGGACCGCCGGGAATCTTGGCGTCGAGCTTCATGGTGCGGCTCCCGGGGTCCGCACGAGACCGAGCAGCACCGCCAGCGGAATCGACAGGTTGCCAAGCACGATGAGTGCGGTGATTCCGTAGCCGGCGCTGCGAATACGCGGCGCCCAGACCGGACTGTTCAGACCCAGCGTCTGGCAGGTGCTCGCCACGCCGTGGCTGAGGTGCAGGCCCAGCAGCAGCATGGCCACGCAGTACAGACCGGTGATGCCTGGCTGCTGGAAGCCGAGCACGACCATGGAGTAGACGTCCGGACGCCCCTCACCATCGCGCAGCGCGAAGTGCTCGGGGTGGGTGGCCCCCCAAGTGAAGTGCGCCAAGTGGTAGAGCACGAAGGCCAGGATCATCAGGCCGGTGAGCGTCATGCTGCGCGCGCCGGGCGTGGACTGCACGCGGCCGCTGGCCACGTAGGGCACCGGGCGCGCGGCGCGATTCTGCGCCGCCGTGCGCAGCGCGAGCACCACGTGAGTGAGTGCCAGAGCGAGCAGCCCGATGCGCGCCACCCAGAGCAGCGGCCCCAGCCCCTTGAGGTTCTCGGCGTAGGCATTGAGCGCCTCAGGCCCGAGGAAGACCTGCAGATTGCCCAGCATGTGAGCGAGCACGAAGCCCAGGAGCCCCAGGCCGGTGAGCGCGACAAGGATCTTGCGGCCGAGCGACGAGTCGAGGGAGGCGGTGCTCATGGATCCGGGGGCGCGGGGGCGTCGGCACCGCCGACAAGCGGCAGACCATACCGACTTGGAGGCCCACCTTGCAGCCCAGGGCAGCGCGACACCCGGACCGGGCCGCTTTCTGGCCAGCCTGGCTCGGAGGCCTCAGCCTCTGCCAGCTCGGCAGAATCTGCCGGTCATTCTGGCCTGAAACGCGGCGCTCGCCCCACTTTTACCCCTCGCTCGAGCCGCCCCGCGAGTCCCGAGCGCCTCCGGCCGCCTGTCGGAGCCCGCGGGCCGGCTTGGCGCGGATCGGCATGCACTTTGCAAAGTGCTCCGGCGTTCCTCTTCCCTTCCTTTCTAAGGAGCTGAACATGAGCACGCGCTTTGCCACCTTGCTGCCCCTGGTTCGCAACTTCGACTCCCTCTTCGATGAGGCCGGTTTCCCGCGCGCCGCCGCGCCCGCAGCCCACGAGTGCAGCGGCCTGATGCCCGCCCTCGACATCGCCGGCACGGACGAGGCCCTCGTCGTCACCGCCGAAGTGCCCGGTTTCGCCATGCAAGACCTCGAGGTCTCGGTCCTGGGCGATGAACTCACGCTGGAAGGCCGGCGCGAGATCGCGGCCGCCGAAGGCACGAGCTTTTTCCACCGCGAGCGCGGCGTGGGCCGCTTCCGCCGGGTGCTCAGCCTGCCCGTCGCCGTGGACAGCGAAGGCGTGAGCGCCGAGCTGAAGGACGGCGTCCTCACCATCCGCCTGCCCAAGGCGGCCGTGCATCGCCCGCGGAAGATCGAGGTCAAGCCGGCCGGCTGATACCATCGCGGCATGCCGCGGCTCTTTGTTGCCGTCGACCTGCCGGACGAGGAAAAGGATCGGCTGCAAGCCGTCAGCGTGGGGCTGCCGGGCGCGAGCTGGGTGCGCGACCGGCAGTTCCACGTCACGCTGAGTTTTCTCGGCGAAGTGGATGGGCCGGCGGCGCGCGCCGTGAGCGAGGCGCTGCACGGCGTGCGCGGCGAGCCCTTTGAGCTGACCCTGCGCGGGGTGGGCCATTTTCCGCCGCGCGGTGAGCCGCGCGTGCTGTGGGCCGGCCTCGAGCCCAGCCCCGAGCTGACCGACTTGCACCGCCGCGTGCATTCGGTGCTCAAGCGGGCCGGCCAGGGCCACGAAGAGCGCAACTTCGCGCCGCACGTGACGCTGGCGCGCCTGAACCATGCGCCCTTGCCTCGGCTTCTGGAGTGGATGACCGAGCACATGCCGCTGCAAGGGGAGCCCTTCCTGGTTTCGGAAGTGCTGCTCTACAGCAGCGTGCTCTCCTCGGGCGGGGCGCAGCATCGGCTGCTCGCCTCGTATCCGCTCTTCGCCGCCCGGCCCGCGCGCCGCCGCGCGCCCTGAGGCCCGGCGGCGCCGCGATGGGTGCGGCCGCGCCGGGCGCGGCGCGCAACCGGGTTGCCGCCGGACCGGCGCGCCCTATCCAGCGCCGCCGGCGGGTTCAGGCCTTGTGCCGCAAAGCCGGGCCTCGCTAGACTCGCCAACTTGCTGGCCCCCCGAACCGGCTAGGCGGCCAACCGCCCTGCCTTCCCAAAGCCCCGCTACCCCAGGACCCGCCTCGATGCGCGCACTGAAGCTTTCGCTGCCGACCGCCCTGATCTGCGTCCTGCTGCTCGGCCTGACCGGCTGCCAGTACAACCAGCACCGCAACCTCGGCGCTACCGAGAAGTGGGTGGCTTCGGACGTGAACTATGTGCCGAAGATCCTGGGCACGGTCTTGCTGAGTATCGGTGACGCCTTCGTCGGCCCGGTCACGATGCTCGTCGACCACGCCGAGAACGATCGCCAGTACCACCCCGATCACCTCTACTTCTCCTACGCCGCGAGCCGCACCAACGGTCGCAGTGAGATGGGGCTCGGTTATCAGTGGATGGTCATGTTTCCGACTTTCATTGCGGACACCGTTTTTCTCCCGGTCACCGGGCTGATCGACCTCGTGGCCGTGCTGGGTTTCGGCGATGACGGTGACGACCACTACGGCGACCACCACTTCCCCGAGAACCCCTACGCGAACGGCGACGAGGTCGCCTACGCCGGGCACTGAGACTTAGGACTGGGGCGCGCTGAGCGCCCGCGGGTCTTCAGCGCAGGGGCGCGAGCGGCGGCAGCAGCACCGCGCCTTCGCGCGTGTTCCACTCTTGGTTCCAGGCGCGTAGCGCGTCGGTCCAGGGGAACTCCTCGCCGGGCGGCGGCGGATAGTCGCTCATGCCGTGGAAGGGCAAGGGCTCCACGCGCTCGGCCGCAGTGGAGTTGGGGTCGCGATCCTTGGCCCAGCCATCCACGTAGAGCAGCCAGTCGCGCGTCCAGCCCTCGGGCAAGGGCGGCAGCGACGCGGCTGAGAACTTGAGCGAGACGGCATCGCCCGCGCCGAAGATCACGTAGCGATTGTCGACGTCCGGCAGGAGCTCGGCCACCTCGCCGTAGCGCGTGTAGCGGCCCGGATGCTGATTCCAGCGCGGCTCTTCGAGCCGCTCCCAGTCGAAGCGCTCGGGCAGTGAGCAGGAATCGTCGGCGAGCGGCGCGGAGAAGCCGCGCCACCAGAGCCCGGCCGAGGTCAGCGGCAGTTCGGTGCGCCGCACCGGCGTTTCGCCGGCATCGAGTGCGAGCCGGATCGCATCCCAGGAAATCGCCAGCGTCGAGGTGAGGCGCAGCCGCGGATCATCGCGCCGCACGAGGTCCGTGACATCCACGACCATGCTCTTGGTCTTGCCGGCCGGGAAGCCGATGGGCGGGCCGGTGGTGATCCAGCCGCCGGCGCCATCGGGCACCCAGAGCCGCGGCGGCTCAAAGGCGATTTCGGGATGGCGCGCTGCGGCAAGATTCACCGAGGCGTCGCTCCACTGGAACCAGCCGGTGAGCAGCAGGCGCAGACGCGGAGCGGCTTGCAGCGCGGCGCGCTGGGCCGGCGTCTCGGCCAGCGCGATCTCGATCGTCCAGGGATCGGCCAGGCCCTTGAAGCTCCAGGCCAGTTCTTGGAAGGGGCGCGCGTACTCGTCATCCACGCGCGCGACGAGCGCGGTGAAGTCCTCGCCGTCGGCGCTGCCCACAGCGCCGGCCGCGTCCTGCGGGCTGCTGCTGCGCACGCCGGTCACGCGCGGCGCGGCCACGATTTCGCCCAGGCTGTGCAGCTCATGCGGCGGGAAGGGCGGGAAGACGAAGCCTTCGTTGGGCTGGATCTCCACGTCGGCCGGATGATCCACCGCCTGCAGGCGCGCGCCATCCAGATAGGTGACTTCCTGCATCTCTTCGGTGAGCACGAGTTCGAGCTGGCCATCGCGCGGCTGGAGCTGATCGCCGCGCACCACCACCCATTCGTCGTGGTCGAAGGGCACGTGCTGCCCCGGGGCCATGGGCAGGCCCAGCGGCGTGGTGCCGAGCACATCGGTCACGAAGACGAAACGCTCGCCGTTCCATGTGTAGAGGAAGGGGCAACTGCCGCCCTGGCGTTTGTCTTCGATGTAGAGGTGCGCTTCCGAAGGCACGTCGAGCTTGCCCTGCACGACGCCATTGGTGAAGACCACGCGCAGGATGTCCACTTTGCTCGCGGCGCCCAGTCCGATGAGCACCGGCTCGCCACGCCAGTAGATGCGCCGGTACGTGCTGCCCGCCAGAACCTGCACGACGGCGCCGACGCAGCCGGCGTTGGCCTTGCGCCCGGAAAGCTTGAGCAGCAGCGCCTTCTTCGCGGGCGCCGCTTCGTTGCGCAGCACGCGCGCGCGGCCGTCGCTGCCGAGCAGCACGAGATCCAGGTCGAGATCCGCATCGAGATCGCCGGCCAGGAGTTCGTGTGCGCCGGACTCGGCGCCCAGGTCGGTGAGCGCGGCGCCCGCGACTTCGCGCGGCTCGGCCGAGGCGAGGCGCCCGGTGAGCGGGCCGGCTGTCGCCGACACGCCGCCGAGCAGGCCGCCTAGAAGTACATCGAGGTGGCCGTCGAGGTCGAGGTCGGCGAGCAGGGTCGGTATCCGGAACTTCTCCCACGGCGGCAGCGCGAGCGGCGCATCTGGGCGGAAGCCGCCCTCCGAGCCGCGCGCCCAACTGAGACCGAACTCGGTGCGCTCGCTGACGGTGAGGCGCACGAGGTCGGCGTGCCCGTCCTCATCCAGATCCAGCAGCCAGGGGCCGTCGCCGCCGGTTAGCGCGTGCGCGGGCAAGCGCGTGGAGGTCACGTCGCTGAAGCTGCCGCCGCGCAGATTGTCGAGGAGGACCAGGTTGCGTCGGCCCTCGCTCTCGGTGACGACGGCGAAGTCCACGTCGTTGTCGCTGTCGAGGTCCTCGCTGAGCACGGCCACACAGCGGCCCAGCGCCGCTCCGGCCTCGGGCGCCTCGAAGGGCATTTGCAGCATCTCGTCCAACGGCAGGCCGAGATTGCGAAAGAAGCCCAAGCCATTGTCGCCGACAGCCGCCACGTCGAGCAGACCGTCGTGATCGAAGTCCACGGGCAGCAACGCGCGCACGTTGCCGGCCTGCAAGCCGGAGGGCCCGAGCCCGCTCCAGGTGTCGCTCGCCGCGTCGAGCGCGTAGACCTGCAAGATGCCGGTGTGCTCGGCCGGCGTGGCCGCTTCGAGACAGAGCAGTTCAAGCGGCGGATGGAAGCTGCGATGCCGCGGATCTTCTGCGGGCGATTTATGGGGATCGGGCGGATCGCCCGGATGCAGGTCGGCTGCGTGGAGGTCGAGCACCGACCGGTCGTGGACCACCTGCAGCCGGAAGCTGCCGCCTTTGACTTGCCGCGCCACGACGAGGCCACGCGGACCGAAGCCGATGAGATCCAGCAGGCCGTCGCCATCGACATCGGCCAAGCGCGCGCCGCGCGCGCCATGCAGATCCACCAGCGGCCCGGCCGAGAAACGCGGCCAACTCGGCGCTGAGGAGGGTGGCCCCGGCGCCACCGGCTCGCGCGCCGGCGGCTGCACACGGCCATAGCCGCGCAGCGCGAGCTGGTTCTCCTTGAGCGCCTTGATGTCGCGTTGATCGAGGAGCAGGTGCTCCTGCTTCAGCGCGAGCCCCTCTTGAACTTTTCCGTCGCTGATGAGCATGGAACCCAGGCGATAGGTGGCTGCCGCGTAGAGCGGGCCATCGGCCGCGACGCCGGCCGCGCGGATGCGCTCAAGCAAAACCATTGACTCATCCGTGCGGCCCAGTGCATCGAGCGTGCAGGCGTACTGGAAAGTGGCCGCCAGGTCCTCCGGGTCGCGCTCCAGCACGGTGCGGAAGTTCACTTCGGCCTGCTCGTACTCCTGGCGCGCGGAGTGCAGGTTGCCGGAGAGGTAGTTGGCCGCCGGGTCGCGCGGCGCGGCGGCGAGCGCGCGGTCGGCGCACTCCCGGGCCAACTTGCTGCTCGGCACGTCGCCGATTTGCGAGGCCGCCAGGCCGACCAAGACGAGGTCGCGGACCTCCGCGTGTTCGTTGTCGGTGAGCGGTTTCAGCTCGTCGATGGCTTTCTGAAAGTTCGACTCGGCGAGGTGGATCTCGGCGCGGGCGCGCAGGAAGTCGGGATCGGCGGGCTTGCTGCAGGCCGCGGCCCCCAGGGCGAGCAGGAGGGCTGCGGCGGTCCTGAAGAACAGGCGGTGGGCCGACTTCATGGCGTTCATGATGCGCGGGCGCGCGCCCCGGTGCAACGCGGCGCCTCCCGCGGTGGCGCGGCTCGCCGCACGGTTCGCCGCGCGGTTTTCGGGGGCCTCTTCAGCGTCGCGGCCTGCCGGCGAATCCGTTATCTTGGCCGCCCGCGCGGGTCGTTGTCGCGCACCACGAAAGGACAGTCATGCCAGCCACGCGTGTCGCGGTTCCCCTGCTCGACCTCAAGGCCCAGTACGCGCCGCTGCGCAAAGAGCTGCGCGCCGTCGTCGACGAGGTCTTCGAGAGCCAGTACTTCATCGGCGGGCCGCAGGTGGAGGGCCTGGAGCAGGAAGTGGCCGCCTACGTCGGCGCCAAGCACGCCATCGGTTGCACGTCGGGCACCGATGCGCTGCTGCTCTCGCTCTGGGCGCTGGGCGTGGGGCCCGGCGACGAGGTCATCACCTCGCCCTACACCTTCTTCGCCACGGTCGGTTCGGTGGCGCGCCTGGGCGCCAAGTGCAAGTTCGTCGACATCGACCCTACGACCTACAACCTCGACGTCGGCCGCGTGAAGGCCGCGCTCACGCGCAAGACCAAGGCCATCCTGCCCGTACACCTCTACGGACAGTGCGTGGACATGACCGCGCTCAATGCGCTGGCCTGCGAGGCCAATGTGCCGGTCATCGAGGACGCGGCGCAGGCCATCGGCGCGCGCGATGCGGGCGGCGGCAAGGCCGGCTCGATGGGCCTGATGGGCTGCTTCTCCTTCTTCCCCAGCAAGAATCTGGGCGGCGCCGGCGACGGCGGCCTGATCAGCACCAATGATGACGCGCTCGCGCACAAACTCAAGGTCATGCGCAATCACGGCATGGAGCCGAAGTACTACCACAAGCTGCTCGGCGGCAACTTCCGCCTCGATGCGCTGCAGGCCGCGGTGCTGCGCGTGAAGCTCAAGCACCTTGACGCTTGGCACGAGGGCCGGCGCAAGAACGCCGCCGACTACCGGCGTCTCTTCGCGGCGGCGGGCCTGGGCACGCGGCTCACGCTGCCGGCCGAGCGTCCCGGCGTCTATCACATCTACAACCAGTTCGTGGTGCGCGTGGCGCCCGAGCAGCGCGACGGCCTGGTGAAGCACCTGCACAGCAGCGGCATCGGCTGCGAGATCTACTACCCGGTCTCGTGCCACTTGCAGGAGTGCTTCCGCGGCGAGGGCTGGAAGGTGGGCGATTTCCCGCAGTCCGAGCGCGCCGCGCAGCAGACGCTGGCGCTGCCGATCTACCCCGAACTCAGCGACGAGCAGAAGCGCGCCGTCGTGGACGCGGTGGCGGAATACCTGGGCGCGTGACGCGCGCCGGCAGAGCCTGAGCTGCGATGTGTGGTCTCACCGGCAAGCTCTGGTTCGATGCGGCGCGGCCAGGTGATGGCGAGGGCGTCGCGCGGCTGATGCGCGCGCTCGTGCATCGCGGTCCCGACGACGAGGGCCTCGTGGTGCAAGGGCCAGTGGCCCTCGGGCACCGCCGGCTCTCGATCGTGGATCTCTCGCCGCGTGGGCGGCAGCCGCTGACCAGCACCGATGGCCAGTGCCTCTTGGTCTGCAACGGCGAGATCTACAACCACCGTGAACTGCGCGCACAGCTCTCGGCCGCGGGCCATCGCTTCCGCAGCGACAGCGACAACGAAGTCATCCTGCCGCTCTACCAAGAGTGGTACGCGCGCGAAGGGCCCGACTTCGTCTCGCGCCTGGAGGGCATGTTTGCCTTCGCGCTGTGGGACGCCCGCGCGCAGCGCCTGCTGCTGGCCCGGGATCGCGTGGGCAAGAAGCCCTTGCTCTACGCGCTGCGCGAGCAGGGGCCCGAGGCGGGGCTGGTCTTCGCCAGCGAACTCGCCGCGCTGGTGCGCGACCCGCTCGTGGATCGCCGCATCGACTGGGCCGCGCTCTCCGACTATCTCTCCTTCCGCGTGGTGCCGCATCCGGCCACGGCCTATGTCGGCGCGCGCAAGCTGCCGCCGGGCAGCGTGCTGGTGGCCGAGCCCAGGGCGGAGGCTGGTGCCGAGAGGGGGGCTGGCGTCGGCTCGGGAACAGGCGTTGACGCGGGGACGTTCGGACGCAGCAGCTTCCGCATCCGGCTGCATCGCACTTGGCGGCTCTCGCCGGGCAGCGACGAGACGCTGCCGCCCGACTTCGACGCCGCGGCCGACGAGATTCTGGTGCGCCTGCGCGCCGCGGTGAGCAAGCGCCTCATGGCCGACGTGCCGCTCGGCGCCTTCCTCTCAGGCGGGCTCGACTCGGCCGCCGTCGTGGCCTGCATGGCGGAACTTGGCGCGGGTCCGGTGCGTACCTTCACGATCGGCTTTCGCGACGCGGCCTTCGACGAAACGGCGCAAGCACGCAAGGTCGCGCGCCACTTCGGCACCGAGCACACCGAAGCGCAGGTGGAGCCCGATGCTCTCAGCCTGGTGGATGAACTCGTGGCCCGCTTCGGCGAGCCCTTTGCGGACAGCAGCGCGATTCCTACGTTGCTCGTGTCCAAGTTAGCGCGGCGCTCGGTCAAGGTCGTGCTCACGGGCGACGGCGGTGACGAAAGTTTTGCCGGTTACGAACGCTATCGCGCGCTGGCCCTGGCCGCGCGGCTCGATCGCCCCTGGGCCGCGCCGGCGCGCCTGGCCATCTCGGCGGCGGCCACCGCGGCGGTGGCCTTCGGCGCCGCGCCGGTGGAGGGCGTGCTGGGCGGTGGCGGCCGCGGGCGCGGCGAGCGCCTGCTGCGCTTCGCCGAGGCGCTGGAGCATGCACCGCGCCGGCGCAACCACCAGTGGCGCCTGGGTCTCGCCGACGGCTTGCGCCACACGCTGCTCACGCCACAGGGCCGCGAGTGTTTCGGCGAGCCGGCCTTCTACGGCGCCGATCTGCCTGGCCCCTTGCGGCTCAACGAAGCGCTGCAGCTCGATGTGGAGCGCTATCTGCCCGACGACGTGCTCTGGAAGGTGGACGTGGCCACCATGGCGCACGGCCTCGAAGCGCGCGCGCCCTTTCTCGATCGGCAGCTCATGGAGTGCGCCGCGGCCCTGCCCTCGCGCTACAAGCTCGGCCGTCCTGCGCGCAACGGGCCCGCGCCCGCGGGGCTCTTGCCGGCGCAGTCCAAGCTCGTGCTGCGGCGCGCGCTCGAGCGCCTGCTGCCGGCCGATCTGCGCAGCGCGCCCAAGCGCGGTTTCGGTCTGCCGCTGGGCGCCTGGCTGGCCGGCCCGCTCGCCGCGCCCGCGCGCGATCTTTTGCTCTCACCCGAGGCGCGCCGTCGCGGCCTCTTCCGTCCGGAGGCCGTCGAGGCCATGCTTTCGGCCCACGTCGCTGGGACGGCTGCGGCCGAAGAGCCGCTCTTCACTCTCATGATTCTCGAACGCTGGTTTCTCGCGCAGGAGCAGGCTGCCTGATGTCCACTCAACCCACCTCGGGGCTCTCGGGCTTCGGACAATCGGCCCCGCGCCCCTCGGGTCCGCCGCCGGCGCCGCGCGACGATCTGCTCTGCTGGATCGACCTGGAGATGACCGGTCTCGATCCGCGCGAGCACGTCATCGTCGAGATTGCCTCGCTGCTCACCGACAACCAGCTCGAGATCGTCGCCGAGGGGCCCGAGATCGTGATTCACGCCGAGGAGCTGTACCTCGGACGCATGATCGAGATTGTGCGCGAGATGCACCTCAAGTCGGGGCTCACCGAGAAGGTGCGCCGCTCCACGGTGAACCTGCGCGACGCCGAGCTGGAGACGCTGGCCTTTCTCAAGCCCTGGTGCAAGCCGCGCGCCGTGCCGCTCTGCGGCAACTCCATCTGGTGCGACCGCATGTTCATCAAGCACCAGATGCCGGGCATCGATGACTTGCTGCACTACCGCACGATTGACGTGAGTTCCTTCAAGGAGGTGGCCACGCGCTGGAGTGTGGCCAGTGTCTCGGGCGCGCCGCGCAAGCGCGACAAGCATCGCGCGCTGGAGGACATCAAGGAGTCGCTGGCCGAGCTGCGGCACTACCGCGAGCGCTGGCTGGCCCCGCGTCCCAAGCCGGCCGAGTCGGGCACGGCGGGCGCGTGAGCCCGGCGCGCCGCTGCTGGCTGGTGAAGACCGAGCCGGCGAGCTACTCCATCGCCGACTTGGAGCGCGACGGCCACACGCTGTGGACCGGCGTGCGCAACTACCAGGCGCGCAACACGCTGCGCGACGAGATGGCGCCCGGCGATCCGGTGCTGGTCTATCACTCCAGTGCCGAGCCGATGGCCATCATGGGGCTGGCCGAAGTGGCCGGCCTTTCGCGCCCCGATCCCACCGCCTTCGATCGCAGCGACGAGCACTTCGATCCCAAGTCCAAGCCCTCCGCGCCCACTTGGTATGCGGTGGATCTGCGCCACGTGCGCACATTCACCGCGCCGCTCACACGCGAGCGCCTCGCGGCTGCGCCCGCGCTGCGCAACATGGTGCTGCTCCAGCGTGGCAGCCGTCTCTCGGTGCAGCCCGTCTCGGCGGCAGAGTTCGCCGCGGTGCTGAAGTTAGCGAGCGATCGCATTTAGGCTCGCTCAGGCCTCCCCGTGACTTTCGCGCTCCGCGGCATCCGCTTCCGCCTGGAGCTCGATCCAAGTCTCAGGTCGCGTGTGAAGGCCTCGAGCCAGCTTCACCGCCGTTGACCAAGTGACATGCGTCTTGCCGCTGAGCAGGCGGCACACAGTGGGACAGGACAAGCCGGTGAGATCGGCCAGCTCCGTCTGTCCTTTCACGAGGAAGAAAGTGCGCAGAATCAGGCTCGGGGTAAGCGGCGGGAATTGCTTCGTCATGGTGTGAACTCCGCGGGGCCTCTCCCCTCTTGGCGAAGTGGCGGCCCGGTTTCAGGAACGAAATCAAGACGCCGCAGAACAGGGAAGTAACAGCCCCGACGAAGCCAGAATTTGCAGGAGCTGAAATCCTTGACGGGGTCGCCAAAGCGGCCTTAGACCGGGGGAAGTACGGAGCCCCCCAATGCCGCTTTCAGCCGCCCCCAGCTTCAACCCGTATCGGCAAAGCAACGGCTGCGCTAAGCTCGCAGCCATGCAGCGATCCCAGGGGGGAGGACGGGGAGTCCTCTGCCCGGGCCGCGCTCCCGGGGGAAATCCTATGCGTCTCTTGCGTCCTGTGGCTGCCGCTTTGTTCGCAGTAATCCTCATGCCGGCTACGGGCAAAGGACAGACGCCACCTGTCTTGCAGCTCCAGGGCCAGCCCTACTCGCAAGGCAGCATGACGCTGCACTTCACCGCGGACGCTGGCGCGCCCTCGCTGATCTTCTACGGCCTCAACCCGCTCGACCCGCCCTTTCAGACCGCGAAGGGCCCCTTCTTCGTCGGCACGGTCTTCAACATCGTCTTCTTGGGGACGATCCCGCCCGAGGGCCGGCTCGACATTGCCTTCGCGCTGCCGCCGATCGATCCGATCCTCGCCGGCATCCCGATGGTGATGCAGGGCATGGTGCCGGGCTCAGTCACGAACCCGGCGACGCTGCCGCTCGATCAGCCGTACTTCGAGCACCAGGACGCAGTCGTCATCCCGAATCCGAATCCGACGCAGCAAGCAAACTTCGGGGATCGATCAGCCTTCGGCGACCTGAATGCCGATGGTGAGATCGATCTCGTGGTAGGCGCTTGGTTTGAGGACTATCTCGGAGTCGATAAGGCGGGGCGCGTCTATGTGCTCTGGGGGCCCGACTGGACGGCGTATACGACGCTTGAGCCCTCAATCCCCGCCGTCTTCGCAACGTTTGGCGCAAACGTCGCTGTCACAGATCTCGATGGCGACGGAGTCGACGACCTCATTGTCGCGGAGACTCTGGAGGATCCTCCGCCGGCGAACGGCACGGCATGGCTGCACGTCTACGCTGGCAGCAGCACGTTTGTGACGGTTCCGGCCTTGAGCGTGGCCAGCTGGGGCGGTGGTGTGGCAAATGCGCTCTTCGGACGATGCTTGGCCATCGGCGACTTCGACGGGGACACCTACATCGACTTCGCCGTCGGGCTCGCCAATGCGCCGATCGGTGCGCTCGTGAATGCAGGCCGCATCGACGTCTTCTGGGGACCGGACTTCTCCACGCGGACAGAGATCACCGGTCCGGCTCCGGCTCAGAACGACTTTTTCGGCAGTGCGATCGTCGCCATCGACGTCAATGCGGACGGTCTCGTCGATCTCGTCGAGGGAAGCGGGCGCGCAAACCTACCCGGTGCCACTCAGAGCGGAAAGGTGCACGTGCTCATCGGCCCCGATCTGCAAGTCCTGGCAACGATTCCCAATCCACTCGCGCTCAGCAACGCTCGATTTGCAGAGGGCCTGCACGCTGCGGATCTCGACGGGGATGGCTTTCCAGAGATCATCGCGGCCGACGTGAAGAATCGGCTGTTCGTGTTGCCAGGACCGACTTGGACCACACATCTGCTCCGAACCAAGCCGCCTGCGCAGTATCAGAACCCATTCGGCGAGAACTCCTTCGGCTACTTCATCGACGATCTCGATGCCAATGGCGACGGTGTGCCGGACATTGCGATCGCGGATCCGTTCAGCGGCGCGCTAACCGGTTGCTTTCCTGGCGCCGAAGGCACTGGCTACGTGGCACTGGGCCCGTACTACGCAACGTTTCTTCCTCTATTCGAGCCGCAACCAGGGTGTGCAGATGGATTCTCCTGGGGTTTGTATTGCGCGGACATCGACGGTGACGGACACCCGGAAATCATTGCCGGAAGCCCAACGGCCGACGCTGGATCCATTCTCAACGCGGGAAGGCTCACCGTGCTGAAGTAACTCATTGATAGTCACGCGCGTGCGTGACTGACTGTCTAGTGGGAACATTGGAGATGAGATCATGAAGTACATTGGAAAGTTCGCACGGCTCTTGATGTTGACACTGATGTGGGCGCCCGCCGCGTGGGCCGCCGATATCTGGGTGGCCGGTACTGGAACGGACGGCATCTCGGGCGATGGCTCGTTCGGGGCGCCATATCGGACGATCTCCTGGGCCATGTCCAACGCCAGTCCCGGTGACGTGATCAAGGTGAAGACCGGCGATTACGACGTGAACGCCGGGGAGTCGTTTCCGATCACGGTCAAGAGCGGAGTGGACATCCTGGGCCAGGAGGTCGCTGAGATTGACTGGCCGCGGATCGGCGGCGACGCAAACGTCAGCAGTTCCACGACGGCGCACTCGCTCTTCTTCGTGGACGCTACGGGGGGCACCCACGCTGAGACCAACATCTCGAACCTCTACTTCCTGGGCGAGGACTCGAGTGGCAAGGACGCCCCGAGCGCTCTGAAAGTGCTCGTGCGTGACGGGAACACGGCCGTCGTGAACTTCGAGGACAACGTCTGCGAACGGCCGCAGATGAACGACGGCGGTAATCCTGACCGGGCGACGATCCTGCTGGACGGCGGCCACGGCACGATGGACGTCACAGTCTTGAACTGCGTGCCGCTCACACCATCCAAGCGCGGGGCGATAGAAGCCGTCGTGGGTGATGACACCAGCCTCCTCGAGAGTGCCGAGAACCTCGTGGAGGTATTGGGCTGCGTCATGGAGTTGGAGGGCGGGGACGACGCGCTCTTCGGGATCCGGTACGCCGGCGAAGGTGAGGCCTTTCTCGATGCCGGTCTCATCATCCGCGGCAACGAGATCGATTCGACCGAGTCTGACAGCGAGCACGGCATCGTGGACGGGATCATCGTGTCGCTCAAGCCGGATGGCGAGGGCAGCATGTCCCTGATTCACGACACGTTCGAACTCGTGCGCAATCGCATCGACGGCTGCCTCGGCAATGGGATCACGCTGGAGAGTCTGCCGCAGACCCTAGAGTCCTTCTCGCACATCTCCACTTTCGACTTCGAGCGGAACATCGTCCGGTGGTGCGGCGGGGCGGCCCTGCTGCTCTACTCGGGAGACGAGTATGACCTCGGAGAGGAGGATGAGGTGCCTGTGGCCGGCTATCTCAACATCGATACGCGCAGCAACATCTTCTCAGCCAACTACCGGGGCATTCACGTCGTGAACCGAGGCGACGCGAGCCACGGCGAGCACGATTTCTTGAACGACACGATCGCGGACAACGAGGACTATGGGCTCTTTTTCGAGGGCGACATGGCGGACATCCGGAGTCTCATCAACTGCATCGTGTACTTCAACCGCAACGGGAGCGGCGCGCAATATTCTGCAGGCACGAGTGGCTGGACACCGGGCGGCGCGACGGTCGAGTACTGCAACTTCCAGAACCACTCGAGCGGCACGGGCAACATCGACGACGACCCGGAGTTTGTGAATGCCTCGATTGGTAACTTCCACCTGGATGACAGTTCGCCCTGCGAAGATGTTGGCGACAACACTCCCACGTTCGGCACGCTCTCGGAGTTCGACATCGACGGAGAGGACCGCATCGATCCGGTCTTCCGCGAGATCGTCGACATGGGCGCGGACGAGTACCAGCCCTAGTACATACGCGAACCTAATGGCGCCGGCACGCTGCGCGGCGTGCCGGCGCCGTGCTCACTCGATAGCCGTGTCCGCAACCTCCGCGCCATCAATCGGCAGCGCTTCAGGGCTGGTGGTGGGCCCCGACCAGAGCGAGCCGTGCAGAGTCGCAGCGCCGGGCAAGTCGGGCGTGGTGAAGCGCCCTTGCAGGAAGTGATCGCCAGGCGAAAGCGTGCTCGTGTCGGCGATGAGCGCGCGCTCGCCGGCGGCGCCTGCGCCGTCCAGATGCAGCCAGATCGCCGGCGGGAGCGCCGCGCTCGGATCGTCGCGGTGCAAGTCCAGCGTCCATTCAATGGTGAGCGCGCCTGCGTCCCGCCGCGCGTCGAGGTGGACGTCCAGCGTGAAAGGCCGCAGGGCCAGAGCGTCGTGTGAGTGCCGCTCGCCGGGCGGGGCCACCTCCTCGGGTGCGAGCAGCGGCGCCAGCGCGCCGAGACCCAAGCCGGCGGCGATGGCCAGGACCGGGCGCAGCGTCCACAGCCAAGCCAGCGGCAGCAGCAGGAAGGCCGCGACGACGATTGAAGACTCCAGATGGAGATCGGCCACGACGGCCAGGCCCAGTCCGGCGGCCGCGGCGAGCGTTCCGAGGGCCGAGGCGAGCC